>JBDSKN010000110.1:0-3529 GCA_039916865.1 Ilumatobacteraceae bacterium | reverse complement strand
AGCCGAAGCAGCCGACTGACCCTCTAATCGCAACCCCTACCCTTTACTAAGTGATTCCAACCGACTCTGTTTCAGTCCTCGTTGTCGAAGATGACGATGGCATCGGCGACGGACTCGTGCGCGCGCTGAGCGGGGACGGCTATCGAGTTCACCGCTGCCGCACTGCAAACGAAACACTGGGCCAAACAATTTCCGAGTTCGACGTCATCCTTCTCGATTTGGGACTGCCAGACATGGACGGACTCGACCTCTGCAGAATGCTGCGGAGCACGAACCCGACGACGCCGATCGTCATGCTCACGGCACGCGGATCAGAGACCGACATTGTCGTCGGTTTAGATGCGGGTGCCGACGACTACCTTGTCAAACCTTTTCGGCTCGCCGAGTTGTTCGCCCGACTCCGTGCCAACACTCGTCACCTCACCCCGCAGGACAATCCGACCACGTTTGTAGTCGGCGGACTTTCCGTAGATACGGCCACGCGCCGCGCGTACCTCGACGGCGTGGAGATCAAGATGCGCGTTAAGGAATTTGACCTTCTCGTCCTCCTCACTCGTAACGCCGGCAATGCCGTCACAAGAACGGAAGCGATGGAGTCGGTGTGGGATGAACACTGGTACGGGTCAACAAAAACACTCGATGTCCACATTGCCTCGCTCCGCCATCGTCTTGGCGAATCCGGTCCCGACGACAGTCGCATCACCACACTTCGCGGCGTCGGCTACCGACTCGAACTCCCATCACAACGCGACTCAAAATCGTGAGATGGCGACTCTTTCTCACAATTCTGTCCGTATGTGCCCTCGCCGTAATCGGGTTTGGAATACCGCTCGCGCTTGCCGTCCAGAACCAATACCGTGACGAAGCCTTGCTGAAACTATCCGAGGCAGCTGCGCAGTCAGCCGTCGCCGTTCCTGGTTCTTTTGCCAGCCAAAGCGATACTCCCGAACTGCCGATCTTCGAATCGGATGTTGACATCGCGCTGTATGACATCCACGGTAGGCGAGTAGTTGGAGTCGGCCCAGAATTGGCAGACAGTCCGGTCACGGATACGTTGCGAACGGGAACCGCACAGCGCATCCGCAACGACCTTATTGTCACGTTTCCGATCAGCGACCAAGAGTTCGTCGTCGGAGCGATACGGGCAAGCAGTCCCAACAGCGCCGTCACCGCCAAGACCCTCAAGACGTGGGCCCTAATGTCGGCGTGGTCGCTATTGATTCTCGCCGTAGCAGGCGTGGTGGCCGCACGGCGTAGCCACAGTCTCGTGCTGCCGCTTGGGCAATTACGCGCTGATGCCGACGTAATTGGCGACGGCGGTGAACTCCCGTTTCGTGAGCCCAGCGGAATCATCGAGATTGATACGGTTCGTAATGCTCTCGCCGCGGCCGCAGCACGTCTCAATAAAGCGCTCGCGCGTGAACGATCATTTGGTTCAGATCTCGCTCACCAACTTCGCACCCCACTTGCTTCAATGCGTCTGCGCCTCGAAACCGAGCAACTCCTAGACACGGCGAATACCAAATTGATTGAAGATTCACTTGTTGACGTCGATCGCCTGCAACAGACCATCGACGACTTGCTTAACCTAGCCCGCGACACTCAAGACGGTCGCGAGGCTCATGCCATTGCAACCCTCCTGCGTGACGCTGCCGACCGTTGGCAACCCAAAGCCGCTGCCAACGGACGGCTGTTGAAACTCGTTATGGAAGATCAATTGGCATGGGCGCAAGTACGATCCGCCGCGATCCGCCAGATCCTCGACGTACTGATTGACAATGCATTGAACCATGGACAAGGTGACGTCACGATCACTGGTCGCCAAATTGGAAACGGAATCGTGCTCGGCGTCGCCGACCAGGGTCAAGTAATTCTCGACTCCAACACCATCTTCACTCGGCGACATTCGGCCGCTATCGGTACCGGCATAGGGCTGGCACTTGCGCATCGACTCGCCGAAGCCGACGACATGCGCCTCGTGCTGGCCAATCCAGGACCTGGAGTCGTCTTCCATCTAGTCATTGGTGGTAGAGCATTTTGATTTAGCGGTCGTGACGCTCGTGCGCGTTGAGTAATGCCCGCAGCGAAGCGGTGATCGTGTTGGGATCCACACCGACGCCCCAGCAAATGGTGCCTTCGCTATCGGCGGTTTCAACATAGGCAACGGCGGTTGCCTCCGAGCCCTGACCGATGGCGTGTTGGCTGTAGTCCTTAACATCGAGGGTGCTGTTGAACCCATTGCGCAGGGCGATGACGAATGCGTCGATCGGTCCGTTGCCTTCGCCGATAATTGTGTGTCGTTTGCCGTCAACATCGATCTGGGCGGTGATTAACGTGCGACCACCGGTTGAATCGCTGCGAAACTCGTGACTGGATAGCAAATACTTAGGTGATGTTGGTAGATAGGCGGCCTGGAAGGTGTCCCACATCACGGCGGGTGAAATCTCGGTGCCCAAGTCTTCGGCGATGTGTTGAATGTCGCGTGAAAATTCGATTTGCAGGCGCCGCGGTAAATCGAAGCCGTACTCGGTCTTCATTACGTAGGCAACACCGCCCTTGCCCGACTGGCTGTTGACACGGATAACCGCTTCGTAGGATCGACCGACATGCTTGGGATCGATCGGTAAATACGGGACACCCCATGTGTCGTAATTTTTGGGCAAGGCGTCGAAACCTTTTTTAATTGCGTCTTGATGACTGCCGGAAAACGCCGTGTACACAAGATCTCCGACGTAGGGGTGACGCTGGGGGACGGGCAAACGGTTGCAATATTCGGCGTCGCGACGCAGAGCATCGATATCGCTGATGTCGAGCTTCGGGTCTACGCCATTTGCAAACAGGTTCATCGCCAGAGTGACGACATCGACGTTGCCGGTGCGCTCGCCGTTACCAAACAGCGTGCCTTCCACCCGGTCGGCGCCGGCCATGACGCCGAATTCGGCAGCGGCAATGGCACAGCCACGGTCGTTATGTGGATGCAACGACAACACGATCTTGTCCCTATCGGCGATTGTGCGACCAAACCACTCGATGACATCGGCGTAAACATTGGACGAATAGCACTCGACCGTGGCGGGCAAATTGAGGATGATTTTTTTCTCGACGGTTGGCTCGATGACCTTCATCACCTCTTGACAGATCTCAATAGCGAACTCTGGCTCGGTGAGAGTGAAACTCTCCGGTGAATACTCGTAGCGGACGTCGGTTCCTTTGAGGGTTGGCTCAAGTTGGCGACAAATACGGGCTGCAGATGTGGCGATGTCGATGATGCCTGGCTTATCTAATCCGAATACGACCTTGCGCTGAAGCGGATTGGTCGCATTGTAGAAATGCACAATTGCCCGTGGCGCATCCTTTAGACATTCGTAGGTGCGCTCGATGAGATCTTGGCGACACTGCACGAGTACCTGAATGCTGACGTCATCGGGGATCAGATCTTGCTCAATGAGTTGGCGGATGAAATCAAAATCCGTCTGACTGGCGGAGGGAAAACCAACCTCGATTTCTTTGAAACCCATATTGACGACCG
>JBDSKN010000109.1:0-32117 GCA_039916865.1 Ilumatobacteraceae bacterium | reverse complement strand
GTGCCGCGAAGTAGCCAGCAAATTGCGCCTGGATAAACCACTGCAGTTGCAATTTCACCGGTGTCGGTGTGGTACAAACCTCTTCAACCGGAGCAGGGGCAGTGGTGTCCAATGGTGCAGCCGTTGTATCCGACGAATTGTCCGAACTGCCGCAAGCGGCAGCGAAAAGCGACAGTGCGGAAATACCCGCGACTGCAAATTTGATCCTTGATTTCCTCATGTGTTGTACTCCCCCGGGCACCGAAGCACCCTACGTGTTGTTGTATTCCTTTGAGGCCCCTCGAGAGGCGCCATTCTCCAAGAGTATAGAGATGCCGAAGAATAGTAACCCAAGCAGACATGCCCCGAGAACGTAGGCCCACGCCGACGCATTCTTCGAATTGGCAATATTGCTTGTAATCCGACTGCCGAGCCCATTTTGGGATCCACCAAAATATTCCGAGACAAATGCGGTAATGACCGAGGCCGGGGCAGCGATTTTGAGCGAAGTAAACAGAAACGGAAGCGCGTTTGGAATACGGACTTTTCGCAGAATCGCCAAATCCGAGGCGGCAAACGACTTCATCAGCTCAATGTGCGTTGAGCGAACGTGGGTTAAGCCCTTGGCGACATTGACGAGGACAATGAAATACACGACGAGCGTGACCATGATTCGCCTTGGTATTTCGCTCGCAATCGAGAACATATTGTTCAGTACCGCAACCAGCACGAAAATGGGTATCGCATTCAAAGCCACGGCGAGCGGGGTCACGAGCTCGCTGAGAAAACGGAATCTGCTGAGCAAAAAGCTCATCAAGACTCCCGCCACCGTGCCAACGACTAATCCAATCAGGGCATTAGTTCCCGACACCATTGCGGCTTCGCGGATCAGGCTGAAATTCGAAAAAAATTGATTCAGAATTTTAGACGGCGGCGCTAAAAAGTATGGCTTGAGATCAAAAACCTTAACGGCACCCTCCCACAGCACAACGAACCCGATTCCGAAGCTCAGTGGGGCGACTAAGCGTCGCACTTACGAACTGGATTCTTGATTGATGTGCTCGGCCTGGGTTCCACGCAACGCTTCACGAACCACTGTTATTCCGCGGAAGAACTCGTTGCCCGCCCTAGTTACCTCGCCACGACTTTTGCCCAGATCGATGTCGATTCGGTGCGTGATTCGACCGGGTCGCGGTGACATCACGATGACTCGATCAGAGAGATACACGGCTTCCGGAATCGAGTGAGTAACGAACACAACCGTGGTCGAAGTTTGGGCACAGATGCGCAGCAACTCACCTTGCATGTATTCCCGCGTCATTTCGTCCAAGGCCCCAAATGGCTCGTCCATCAGCAAAATTTGCGGATGCGCGGCCAGCGCTCGAGCAATGGCAATTCGTTGTTGCATGCCGCCCGAAAGCTGCCACGGATAGAGATTGGCAAACTCCGGGAGTTTGACCAGTTCGAGCATCTCGGTTGACCGCGCCGCTCGCCTCGCTTTGTCCCAGCCCTTCAACTCGAGAGGTAACTCAATGTTCTTGGCCACCGTGCGCCAATCAAATAGCCCAGCCTGTTGAAAGGCCATCCCGTAATCCTGATCAAGTCGTGCCTGTGAAGCGGTCTTACCATTGACGGATACCGTGCCAGAAGATGGTTCCAGCAAGTTGGCAATTAGTCGCAACAGTGTCGATTTGCCGCATCCGGAAGGTCCGATGAGCGAAATGAATTCACTGGGTTCGACGATGAGATCTACATCAAGCAGCGCATCAACTTGCTTTGCTGTTCCCTTATTGAAGATTTTGCTGGCGGCCGCCACATTCACCGCGTTCATGTGGTGGTCTCCTTTGGTCGATTATGCATCAACAGAACGTCGCCGAGGGTGATGAGTCCGGCCATCACAAGTCCTAGTCCGGCCGCGCCAAAGACGGCCGTAAACACCTTCGCCGGATCACCAGTGGCCTCACGGGCGTATTCGATAACGAGTCGACCGATTCCCCCCTTGAGTCCCGTGGAGATTTCCGCCACGACCACTCCGATCACCGCGCCGGATGCGGCCAATTTGAATGCGGGAACCATGAATGGTATTGCGGCAGGAAATCGAAGTTTGAGCAGGGTCTGGTGCCATGACGATGCATAGCTGTTCATCAACTCGAGCGCCGCGGCGGGAGCCGAGGTTAGACCTTTCAGAGTGCCAACCGATACGGGGAAGAAGGCCAGAAATGCTCCGAGTATCGACACCGACATCCACCGCGGCCACTCAAATCCTGCCAAATTGAGTTTGCCACCCCAACTCACGACTAGCGGGGCAAGCGCGATCAGGGGGACTGTCTGCGACAAAACAAGATACGGCAAAAGTCCTCGCTCGACGACTCGAAAACGAGCCATGAGGACCGCCAATCCAACTCCCACCGCGGCGCCCAAAACAAAACCCGCAACGACCAGCCGGAAGGAGTACCAGCCTCCGGCGAGTACGACCGACCATACCTTGCGGTCTGATCCACGAACTTCCGGCCGGCCATAGCGACTCAACATGTCCCAAACATGAGGCATCGCTCGATCATTTGCGCGAGGTAATACTTTTCCACCGAGCAAGGTGCCACCGTCTTGTGGGCCAACGAATTTATACAACTCCCACAATGCCGCCACCAGCGCGATCGACAAGATAAACATACCGGTGCGGTATAAACCTCGAAGGACCGATTGTTTCATTGCTTTGCTTTTGCCAACTCCGCAATTGCCGGCAATACGGTCTCGCCATACTCTTCTAGCGTTTGCTCTTTTCCATCGTGCTGGAGATAAACCGCAAACTGGTCAACACCCAATTCCTTCAACTGCTTCAGTCGCTTGATGTGCTCGGCCGAGTCGCCGAGGATACAAAACCGATCAATGATCTCGTCGGGTACAAACGCTGTGTGCGTGTTACCTGCCTGACCATGCTGGTTGTAGTCGTATCCTTCCCGGCTTTTGATGTACTCCGTGAGCGCCTTAGGTACGGAACTGTCCTCTCCGTACCGGGCAACGATGTCGGCTACATGGTTGCCGACCATGCCACCAAACCAGCGACACTGGTTGCGCATATGAGCAATGTCGTTACCCACGTAAGCCGGTGCGGCGACGCAAATCTTGACAGCGTTGGGGTCGCGACCGGCTTCTTTGGCGGCCTTGCGAACCGCTTCAATTGTCCAGGCCACGATGTCTATATCGGCAAGTTGCAAAATGAACCCATCGCCAACTTCACCGGTCAGTTGCAATGCCTTAGGGCCATACGCAGCGACCCACACTTCGCATTTGCTTTGCGTCGCCCAAGGAAAGCGAATAGTTGAGCCGTTGTATTCAACACCACGACCGTTGGTCAACTCACGTACAACATGAATGCAGTCGCGCAATGTGGCCAGGTTTGTTGGCCGACCGTTGGTCACTCGAACCGCAGAATCTCCCCGTCCAATTCCACAAATTGTTCGGTTCCCATACATTTCGTTGAGGGTGGCAAACAAACTCGCCGTCACAGTCCAGTCACGAGTCGCCGGGTTCGTCACCATCGGGCCGACCATCACCTTCCGTGTTTCGGCGAGAATCGCACTGAAAATCACAAACGGTTCTTCCCACAAGATATGGCTGTCAAAAGTCCACACATGCGAAAACCCGTGCATTTCGGCTTTCTTTGCCAGATCAATCACGCGACTCGCAGGCGGCGTGGTTTGCAGTACGACGCCGATGTCCATTTTTATCCCCCAACCTTTCGCCTGACTACAACCTAGACAATTATCGGTTTTGCGGAAAACCTAAATCAACTCGAGATGTCCGCGGATCGGGCCAACGCGACGTCACTACTTTGCCGCGGGTGAAAAAATTGACGCCTTCTGGACCGTACATGTGCTGATCACCAAACAGACTCGCCTTCCAACCGCCGAAACTGTAGTACGACACCGGAACTGGAACCGGCACGTTTATCCCGACCATGCCGACATTTACCTCGTATTGAAACTGGCGAGCAACTCCACCGTCACGGGTGAAGATTGCGGTTCCGTTTCCGTAGGGATTGTCATTGATGGTTTTGAGACCCTCCTCGTAGCTATTCACTCGCATAATCGTTAGCACAGGTCCAAAAATTTCTTCGTCGTAGCACTTCATGCCGGGCTTGACATTGTCGATCAGGCTTGGATTGAGAAAGAAACCTTCGTTGGAACTCGGTGTCGTTCCGTCGATCACAACTTTGGCGCCTTCCTGTTCGGCATTGGAGACATAACTCGCCACCTTGTCGCGATGCTCGCGACTGATAAGCGGTCCCATTTCACTGGCCGAGTCGGCACCGGATCCAACCTTGATGTTCGGCACACGAGTGGTAATTTTCTGCACAAGGGAGTCGGCAATGCTGTCAACTGCAAGTACCACCGAAACCGCCATACATCTCTCGCCCGCCGAACCGTAGGCCGCGCTCACGGCGGCATCGGCGGCCATGTCCAGGTCGGCGTCGGGGAGCACAAGCATGTGATTCTTGGCCCCACCAAGTGCCTGTACGCGCTTGCCGTTTCTTGTTCCGGTTTCGTATACATATCTGGCAATCGGTGTCGAACCGACAAAACTCACGGCAGCAATATCCGGATGCCCAAGAATGCGATCGACGGCCACTTTGTCACCATGCACAACATTGAACACGCCGTCCGGAACACCGGCCTGTCGCAATAAATCGGCAATGAACATTGAAGCCGATGGATCTTTTTCGCTTGGCTTGAGGACAAATGTATTGCCACACACGAGTGCGTTGGCAAACATCCACATCGGCACCATGGCGGGAAAATTGAACGGCGTAATGCCGGCGACCACGCCAAGAGGTTGCCGAATCGAATAGACGTCGATTCCGTTCGACGCCTGCTCCGAGTATCCGCCTTTCATCAGGGCCGGAATGCCACAGGCGAATTCGATATTCTCTAACCCGCGTGCAACCTCACCGAGCGCATCACTTGGCACCTTGCCGTGTTCCAATGTCAGCAGCGAGGCGATTTCCTTGCGGTTGGCATCGACCAACTCACGAATATGAAACATGACCTCGGCGCGACGCGATAGGTTGACCGCGCGCCATGCCGGAAATGCGGATTTAGCCGCCGCCACGGCAACATCTACGTCGGCCGCGCTTGCCAAATCTACATCGGCCTGATGCTCGCCCGTGGCCGGGTTCCAGATTTTTGCCGTGTTACCGGAGGTGCCGGCCACAACTTTATTGCCTATCCAGTGACTGATTCGTTTCATTATTGCTCCTGCGTGTAATTGACTCTAACTAGTTGAAAACTTTCTAATTTAGGTACTGGCATAAGCCGCGCTTGACGAATTGACCGTGCCCTTTGCGACCCGTGAACTTGTCATTTTCGATCACAATCATGCCTCGGGAGAGCACAGTGTCTACCTTGCCATCGACCACGAATCCTTCCCATGACGAGTGATCCATATTCATGTGGTGTTTGTCATTGATACCGATCTTCGTTTTCTTGCTCGGATCCCAAACAAGAATGTCGGCGTCGGACCCGGCGGAAATGATGCCTTTCTGCGGGTACATGCCAAACATTCGAGCCGGAGTGGTACTACAGGTTTCGACCCATCGCTCAAGTGTGAGTTCGCCCTGAACGACTCCCTGGTAGATGAGTTCCATTCGATGCTCGACACCACCCATTCCGTTTGGGATCTTGGAGAAGTCTCCCCGCCCGAGTTCCTTTTGGTCCTTGAAACAGAATGGACAATGGTCGGTGCTAATGACCGCTAATTCATTCATCCGCAGGCCTTTCCACAGGTCGGCATGATGATGATGCTTGTCGTACTTACTTCTTAACGGTGGACTGCAAACGAACTTGGCACCTTCAAAACCCGGGCGGGCGAGATGATCTTCGAGCGTCATATAGAGGTACTGCGGACAGGTTTCGGCGAAAACATTCAAACCCTCGTGTCGGGCCTCGGCTACCGCATTGAGCGCCTCCGACGCAGACATGTGGACTATATAGAGAGGCACATTGCCTGCCACCTGCGACAGCACGATTGCCCGATTTGTTGCTTCGCCTTCCAGCAGGCTTGGTCGGCTAATGCCGTGATACTTCGGATCGGTTTCGCCTCGGGCAATGTGTTGTTGTACCAAGACATCGATGGCAATGCCGTTTTCAGCATGCATCATGATTGTCGCGCCATTTTCACTTGCCGTTTGCATCGCTCGCAAAATCTGTGCGTCATCGCTGTAAAACACGCCGGGATACGCCATGAACAGCTTGAAACTGGTGACACCTTCGTGATCAACCAGATACGTCATGTCCTTCAGCGCTTGCTCGTCGACTCCGCCGAGGATTTGATGAAATGCATAGTCGACGGCACAGTTTCCACCCGCCTTGCGATGCCATTGCGCTAGGCCCTCATGGACGTTTTCGCCGTAACGCTGAAGTGCCATATCAACGATGGTCGTAACGCCGCCCCATGCCGCCGCGATAGTGCCCGTTTCAAATGTGTCGCTGGCCGCCGTACCGCCAAAGGGTAGCTCCATGTGGGTATGAACATCGATACCGCCAGGCACGACATATTTACCCGCGGCGTCGATGACTCGATCGGCAACGATGTTCAGCCTCTGGGCCTGGCCACTTTCCAGCACGGCGACAATTTTTTCTCCTTCGATGAGGACATCCTGTAGATGTTGCCCAGTCGAACTGATGACTGTGCCGTTCGTAATCAGTGTTCGCGTCACAACTACCCCCTCTTCCTAACGTCGTACCAATTCATCGTATGCGTCCGGTCGGCGATCGCGATAGAAGGCCCATCGGTCGCGGACCGCCTTTATTTTGTCAATGTCGAGATCACGAACAATTAATTCGGGTTTGTGCGGATCGCCTACATTACCGACGAATTTTCCTTCCGGATCGACAAAGTAACTCTGCCCATAGAAGTCGTCGTCCCCGAGCGGTTCGATACCGACGCGATTTATTGCGCCGACGTAATACATGTTCGCCACCGCGGCGGCCGGTTGTTCGATGCGCCAAATGTATTCTGACAATCCGCGGCTGGTGGCCGATGGATTGAATACGATTTCGGCACCATTTAATCCCAGCGCGCGCCACCCTTCCGGGAAGTGGCGGTCGTAACAGATATACACCCCAACTTTGCCAACGGCGGTGTCGAACACCGGATAGCCGTCGGTTCCCGGAGTGAAGTAATACTTTTCCCAAAAACCTTTCACTTGTGGAATGTGTTGCTTGCGATATTTTCCCAGGTAGCGGCCGTCTGCGTCGATGACGGCCGCCGTGTTGTAATACAAACCCGGCTGCACGATCTCGTACATCGGAATCACCATTACCATTCCCAACTCCTTGGCCACCGCTTGGAATCTCTTGGTGGTTGGCCCGTCGGGAATCGGCTCGGTATACGAGTAGTACTCGGGCTCCTGTACCTGACAGAAATAAGGACCGTAGAACAGTTCCTGAAAGCACATCACCTGCGCGCCCTGTTTGGCGGCGTCGCGGGCCGCCACTTCATGTTTGTCGATCATCGACTCTTTGTCGCCGGTCCAGTCAGTCTGCAACAACGCGGCTTTGACTATTCGTGCCATGGCAACATCTCCTCTTGAACTAACGACTGACTTGTGAGATATATAAGGCTAATTGCCCATTCACTCGAAGTCCGAGCCCCAGCCGCTTCAGGTCTAAGGCGCCGCCGTTGCACACTACGCTCGGTTGCCGTGACAATGAACGTGCTCCTGATCACACTCGACCAGTTTCGAGCTGATTGCCTGTCGATTGCCGGGCATCCGCTAGTCAAGACGCCAAACCTAGATCGACTGGCGCGCAACGGTGTGAGATTCGCTCAGCACTACAGCCAATGCGCGCCTTGTTCGCCCGGACGGGCAAGTTTGTACACCGGCATGTACCAAATGAATCATCGCGTGGTCACCAATGGCACTCCGCTCGATCATCGCTTCGATAACGTCGCCTTGCTCGCTCGGCGAGCCGGATATGCACCCACATTGTTTGGCTATACCGACCAGGCGGCCGATCCCCGTGACACGCAAAGCCCGACCGATCCTCGGCTGTTCACATATGAAGGCGTCTTACCGGGTTTCGACTGTGAATTATTAATCCCTGAGCCATTTGAATTGTGGATCAATCACCTTCGTGCGAGCGGATTCGATGTTCCCATGAACTCGTTTCAGTCGCTGAATACCGAACCGGACCGACCGGAAGAGTTCAGTATCGGTGCGTTCGTTGCCGACCATTTCAATTCCTGGTTACGAAGACAGGACGGTCCGTGGTTTGCACATACAAGTTTTCTCCGACCGCACCCTCCATACGCGGCGGCCGGCAAGTGGAGTAAGGAATACGACCCCGCCGACGTGCCAATGCCCATCGAACCTTCGGCAGATCGACATCCGTTTCACGAGGCGGCTCTCAACATGCCCCAGTCTGCGGCGCCAAAAGATGAGGCTGGCAATCGTCGCATGATTTCCCAGTACTTCGGAATGGTCAGCGAGGTGGATTCACAGGTCGGGCGTGTTTTAGACACGTTGACCGAATTAGGTATGTGGGAACACACGATGATTATCGTCACCGCCGATCATGCTGATCAACTCGGCGATCATGGACTACGAGAAAAACTCGGATACTTCGAACAGAGCTATCACATCCTTGGGATCGTTAGGGATCCGCGAAACTCCCAGTTTCACGGCTCCACCGTCGATGAATTCACCGAAAATATCGACATAGTTCCGACGATTGCCGAAGCGCTCGGCCAACCCGTACCACTGCAATGCGATGGATTGCCGTTGACACCGTTCCTCGAGGGGCGCCACCCCGACGGGTGGAGAAAAGCGGCTTCGTACGAATTCGACTGGCGGCATATTTTCATTACCAAAGAAGGCCACGCTTGGCCATGGGATCGAAGATTGGAACGTCAAAGTCTTGCCGTTCGGCGGTCGCACGATGCGGCCTATGTTCAGTTTGGTGACGGCACCTGGTTGGCGTTTGACTTGGCCGCAGATCCGACCTGGCGCACCACCATGACTGACCCGGCCAAAGTTCTGCCGCTGGCTCAAGACATGTTGACCTGGCGTTCACGGAATACCGAGCGAACACTTTCGGGATTTCTTGTCCAAGATGGTGGCAAGGGTCACTGGCCACCGGGAGTTCCATGGAAATAGCGGTGCGTTTGCCTAGTCTTGTGAAGCTCATCTAACTCGATATTTCCCCCACGGACGGTATTTCATGCTTTCGCGCATCGCTCGTTTTTGTGTTCGTCGTCGTCGGCTGGTTGTGTTTGGAATCTGGATTCCAATGATTATCGCCATGGGATTTATGTCCAGCACTTTAGGATCAAATTTTTCCACCGAATTTTCGCTTCCGGCAAGCGAGTCAAACGATGTCCGCATCCTGCTGGAAGCGAATGCGCCCGCTCGTGCAGGATTCACCGGTCAAATAGTCTTCAGCTCCGCGCACGGTGTCAACGACCCAGAGGTGAAGTCTGCAATGACCACACTCTTTAGTCAGGTGGCGCTACTTGACGGCGTCGGCGTCGCCAGCCCCTATGACCAACCGAGTCAAATCAATGGAACAGGAACCACAGCATTTGCCCAACTTGATATCAGTGATCGATCTCAAGAAGCGGTGCAAGTAGTTGCGCGACAAATTCAGGATTTGGGCGAACAATCCAAATTAGATGGCATGACTCTCGAGTACGGCGGATATATCTTTGAGGCTTTCGAACTTCCACAAAGCGAAGCATTCGGATTGTTCGCCGCAATCATTATTTTGGTACTTGCCTTTGGATCGGTGTTGGCGATGGGGCTGCCAGTTGGTACCGCTCTAGCCGGGCTTGCTCTGGGGACGAGTGTGGTCACAATCGTCAGCAATGTGTTTGCAATGCCCGATTTCACGACGTCTCTCGTTGCAATGATCGGTATTGGTGTCGGGATCGATTACGCCCTGTTTATCGTCACCCGCTACCGGGAAGGTCTATTGGCTGGAATGAGCGTCGAAGACGCCGTAGTGGATGCCGTGGATACCTCGGGTCGAGCGGTAATTTTTGCGGGACTTACCGTCATCATTTCAATTCTCGGACTGTTTCTCATGGGTATTGCCTTCGCTCGTGGCCTATCGGTTGGTGCCGCGATTGGTGTCCTATTCATGATGCTGGCATCGCTTACTTTGCTGCCGGCCCTTCTGGCGATGGCCAAATATCGAATTAACTTCACTTCCCGTGCTGCTCTGATTGCACTTGGGATATTTGTGCTGTCGTCAGTTGTCGCAATTGTCATCAAGTCGCTGCCGCTGTTCATCAGCGGTACTGCCATTGCGGCAGCGATTATTGCGCTGAGCTTTATCGTTCGGCCGTTGCGCACGCCTATCCCCCAACGCGTGGTAAAACCAAAGACCCTCACTTTTTGGTATCGCTGGAGCCGCTTTATTCAACATCGTCCATGGCCGGCGGCCCTCGGCGCAACCGCGCTGTTGCTTCTACTTGCGTCTCCGCTTACCTCAATTCGGCTCGGATTCGGGGACAGCGGTAATTTGCCGACAAGTACAACCGGGCGCCGGGCATACGACATGATCGCCGAAAGTTTTGGGCCAGGATTCAGCGGTCCCCTGTATATCACGGTGCAGGGAGATGCGACCCAGAGTCCAGGTGCTCTGGAAGATTTCGTGTCCGTGATTTCGTCTACCGATGGGATTGCGTTCGCCCAATCCGTTCCGGCTTCCGACGACGGAAGTCTGGTCCTCGTTATCGCCTATCCGACAACTTCGCCACAAGATGAAGCGACCTCAAAGCTCATTCACCATCTACGCGACGATGTCATACCACCGACCGGTGTCGAGGCCAAGGTTGGCGGCTTCACTGCCGGAGGCGTCGACTTTGCATCAGTTATCGGTCAACGAATGCCATTGCTGTTTACAGGCGTATTGCTGCTGTCGTTCCTCCTCCTAATGACGGTGTTCCGCAGCGTGCTTGTGGCAATCAAGGCGGTGATTATGAACCTGCTGTCCATCGGCGCGGCCTATGGAGTTATCGTTGCGATTTTCCAATGGGGCTGGGGAATCGGTCTGATTGGTGTCGGCAAGTCTGGCCCGATCGAAAGTTGGGCACCGATGATGCTGTTTGCAATCGTGTTTGGATTATCGATGGACTACGAAGTGTTCCTGCTATCGCGGGTGAAGGAAGAATACGACCGCACCGGAAATAACGCCGAAGCAGTGGCAGACGGACTTGCCGCGACCGCGCGCGTCATAACCGCTGCGGCTCTGATCATGGTCTGCGTGTTTGCCGCGTTTGTGCTTGGCTATGACCGACAATTGAAATTATTTGGACTCGGTCTGGCCACCGCGGTATTTATTGATGCCACAATCGTCCGAATGGTGCTGGTGCCGGCAACCATGGAGCTACTTGGCGATCGCAACTGGTGGATACCCGCTTGGCTAAATCGAATTCTTCCAAGGGTTCATCTAGAACGACACTAGGCACCGTCGAGGTCCACGTACTTGGCCACCCGCCCAAGTGACATCGGCAGGATCCACAAGTTCAAACTCAGGGATTCGGGCCAGCCATGTCTGTAGCGCGACCCGGAGCTCAAGCCGTGCCAGATTACTCCCGGCGCAACGATGGATGCCCGAGCCAAACGCCACATGACGGTTGTGTTCGCGGTCAAGGATCACCTCATCAGGGTTCTCAAACATTCGTGGATCACGATTTGCCGCAGGAAAGGACATCAGCACTCGATCGCCAGACTTCATCGGACATCCCTGAAATTCGGTGTCGTGATCGACGATTCGAGCCATAGTGACAGGTGAATAGACTCGCAACAACTCTTCGACTGCCGTTGGCCACAAGTTGGGGTTCTCGCGCAACTGACGTCGATGCTCCGGATGCTGGGCAAGGTGCCACAGCGACGAACCGATAGCCGACCAAGTCGTATCGATGCCGGCCACGAGCATTAGATTGCACACCCCAAGTATGTAATTGTCATCAACTTTTTTGCCATCAACCTCCGAGTTAATCAACTCGGTCATTAAGTCATGTTCCCGTGGATTTCTCTTCCGATCCTCCAACTGGCCAATGAAAAACTGGAGAATCTTCATTCGACTGGCGACTCGCAGTTCCGGGTCGGTCAGTCCCTGTTCGAGTACACCTCGAACCCAGGAGGTGAACTCCTCGGCCATGTCGAGCGGCACGCCAAGCATTGTTGAAATTACTCGCACCGGAATTTGCTGTGCATAGTCGCCTGCGGCGTCACCGCGACCATGGTCAAAAAAGCCATCGATCAGCGAATTGCAGAATTCAAGGGTGCTCTGCTCGTACTTGGCAACCGACTGAGGTGAAAATGCCGGCAGAATCAGACGGCGGTGCCAATGGTGATCGGGCGGATCCGACGTAATTGGCGGTGCGGTTATTCCGCCATACGGCCCTTCAGTCGTCCCGGGCGGTGGTGGAACGACGATGATTCCGCGCGATGTAAACGTTTCGTGTTCGTGAGCAATGGCGACCACATCTTCGTAGCGCGTCGGCATCCATGATCCGCCCCAGCGCTCGGTCTTGGCGATCGGACAATTTGACTCGCGTATTTCTGTCCATGCCTCGCTTGGACTACGAACAAAGGCAGGATCGAAAATGTCGTAATCGGTGTGAATGTCGGTCACTGGTTGGCGGACCCCGGTCATTGGCTAATACTCCTTAATCACGACTGCCCGCTCGGGGCAATTAGCCTCGGCGCGACGAACTTTGGCCACGAGATGCTGGGGAATTTCATCAATGATGAGCACAACTGCATTTCCAAGCTCGTCACTGCCAAAAATTTCGGGAGCAGCAATTGCGCACATTTGGTGGCCATGACAGGAACCTGCGTCTACTTCAACCTTCATGACTTCAGAGTAATCATGCGCCGATGGCGCACCAGAGTCGGAGTTAGGCAACCACAGTAAAGCCAAGGCTCATCCCGGCGCTGTAGTGATCGGGCAAGTTGCATACCAACTGATAGCTGCCGGCATCAAGTGTCACGGTCAGTGTTTCGGTAGTTCCCTTGGCAAATTCGCCAATTTCATCGATGACTTCGATTCCATCGGTTGGTTCGGCAAAGTGATCGCCGTCTAGCGGAATGTCTCCCGAGGCGATATCGGTTTTCACGATCAAGAACTCGTGCCCGATCGTTCCATCATTGGTAATCGTAAAGACGACTTCTCCCGCTTTGGCGGTGCTGGCATCAGTTTTCACCACCCACTCCTTCACACTTCCGGAAATGTCGTTACTGGTGGCATCGGCAGAATCGTTCGAATCGCTACCGCAAGAACCTAATGCGGCGACCAAAGCAACCGACACAACGGCACTTTTCAAAATCTGTGCTCTCATAACTACACCTCCAACTAATTATTGCGGACAACTAATGCGGACAATTAATTATTACATCTAGATAATACACCTCATCGTTGAAAATCGAGCGTTAGGGTTGCCTGACATCGCCTAAAGTTTTGATGTGCCGCCACTAAATTCGCTCCTTGCATTTGCTTTGGCCTCCATTGCTTTACTTGTCATTCCTGGCCCGGCCGTCATTTATATTCTCAATCGCAGCGTGGCAGATGGACGAAGAGTCGGACTGGCCGCCGTGTGCGGCCTAGAACTAGGTAATTTTGTTCATGTAATTGCGGCCACTGCTGGATTATCCGCGATTCTGGCGACTTCGGCCACCGCATTTTCCACCGTGAAATGGCTCGGTGCCGGATACCTCATTTACGTGGGAATTCGAACTCTTACTCGCCGGCCAACTGCACTGGAGACCCGTGTACCACAAACGAGTCTTCGTCGCTCGTTTGTCCAAGGGGTGATTGTCAACACGCTCAACCCCAAAGTTGCTCTATTTTTCCTTTCCTTTTTGCCCCAGTTCATTAATCCGTCGCATGGATCGCCGGCATTGCAGTCATTCATCTTCGGTTCAATCTTCATCACTCTCGGATTTGTAAGCGATGGCACCTATGCCCTCGTGGCTAGCGGGCTGCGCGACAAATTGTTGAGTGGACGCACACTCCCCATTTTCCAGCGTTATGTTTCCGGAACTGTTTTCATTGCGTTGGGGGTCGTCGCCGGATCAACCAGACGAAACTGAGTCGAGAAATCTTTCGGCAATAACTTTGCCGGGGTTCATAATCCCATTCGGATCGAGAGCCTGCTTAATGGCAGCCATCATTGAAACCGAGTTCTCTCCAAGTTCATCGACAAGATATTGCATCTTGCCGATTCCAATCCCATGCTCGCCCGTGCAAGTGCCGTCCATGTTCAAAGCGCGATTTACTAGACGAGCATGAAACGCCTCCATGACCGCGAGTTCATCGACGTCACTTGGGTCGGCCGTCAGCGCCACATGAAAATTGCCATCACCGACATGACCAATCACCGGCCCAAAGAGCTTTGACTCCACAAGGTCGGTTTGGGTCTGTTCAATGCAGTCGGCAAGACGCGAAATTGGTACACAAACATCGGTTGCAAATAATCGACCATTCCTTTTCATCGCGCGGCACGCCAAGGCCGTATCGTGCCGAGCCTGCCATAGTGTGCGGCGTTCACGCTCGTCGGTTGTTTGTTGAAAATTTTCTCCGTGGTGTCGCTCCAAGACCTCTCGGACGCCGGCAATTTCTATTACAACCGACTCAGGCGAACCGTGAAACTCGAGCAGCAAAAGCGTTCGTTCCGGCAGTGTCGTATTTGAGTACCTGTTCACGGCCATAACCGCATCGCTGTCCAGAAGTTCAATTCGGGCGACACCGATTCCCATTTGGATGACCTCGATGACTCCGTCGATGGCCGAACGAACCGACGGGAACTCAACGGTGGCGGCGGCAATCGACTCCGGAATTCCAAACAGCCGCAGCGTAAGTTCGCATATCACCCCGAGTGTTCCTTCGGCACCGACAAACAAATGGGTGAGGTCATACCCGGCCGAAGTCTTGCGCGCTCGACGCGAAGTGGTTACGATTTCACCGACGGCGGTGACAACCTTGAGCCCGAGCACCAACTGTTTCATCGCCCCATATTTCACCGTGGTGGTTCCAGACGCACCGGTGGACGCCATCCCACCCAAACTCGCGTCGGCGCCCGGATCGACCGGGAAAAACAGACCCTGTGGCGCCAGTGCTTCGCTGAGTTGTTTGCGTCGCACGCCGGGCTGGATCGTGCAATCAAGATCCTCCGCGCTCACCCGTAGCACCTTGTCCATGCGCGATAAGTCAAGCGAAATTCCACCACGAATAGGTGTGCTGTTGCCTTCCAATGAAGTCCCGACTCCCCATGGCACAACCGGAATTCGGTGCTCGTTGCAGATTCGCATTGCAACCACAACATCGGCCGTGGATTCGGCGAAGACAACCGCATCTGGTGCCACCCGGATGTGGAAACTTTCGTCTCCGGAGTGATGCTCGCGTTCCGTTACGTTGAGCGAGACCTTTGATCCCAATGCACTCTGCAATTCGGTGAGACCGGTCAACATTGCCGATCCCAGCGTGCCATGCAAATTCAGACTACTTCGACACCGACAACGCGGCGAAAGGTGAGATTGATTCGAGGATCCGAAACGCGCTTTGTTCGTGGAAGTTGATGGACCCAACACTGCTGAGATAGGCCGGACATGATCAGCAGGCTGCCCGGATCAAGTTGTACTCGAATTGTCTTTTTGGACTCGCGGTGGCGAAGGTCAAACCGCCTTGACGCCCCAAAACTGAGCGAGGCAATTGTCGGTTCACGACCATTGGATGCCTCGTTGTCGGCATGCCAACCCACGCCGTCATTCCCGTCGCGATAAAGATTGGCTAACACCGAATTGAAAGTAGCGCCGCTTGTGGCGGCACATTTTTTGCGAAGTTCGAGCAAAAGTGGAGTCCATGGCTGCGGAGTTCGCAAAACCCCCGAATAGGTATAGGAAATATGTGGCTCGCTGTGCCACGCGGAGAGCCGTGGTTCTCGATGCAACTTGCCGAACAACACGATGTCACGTTGCTCCCACGAGGTTTCGACGATCAAGCGCCCAAACGCATCAGCGGCATCTTTGGCATCAATGAATCCGTGATACATCAAAGCACTGCCGTCAAACGGCAATATTTGCTCTGGCTCGCGAAACAGAATTATTAGACCGTCCAGGTCCCATTCGAGCGCAGCAAGGCGCCAAGATCGCCTGGGCCTTCCCGCTCGTACGCAGCGGCAACCTGGGCCGACACCGCTCCCGAGTATTCATGTGATTCGACCTCCCGAAAGATGCCGAACGGTGTCGGAGAGTGATCGTCGTGACTTAATCCGGCGAGGGCGAATGCCAGTCCCGGATTTTGGCGATATTTGTCGTGCACCAAAATTGCCGATTCGCCAACATCGGCGACTTCGACGATCTTCAGACTTCCATCTGGCGCCGCCATAACACCAAGGTGTCCATTTGCACCGAAGCGAACCTGTTCGCCGTGCTTCAGATCGATGAGCATCTCTTCGCGCTGTTCGCGACCGACAATATCCTTAAAGGCGCCGTCGTTAAATACGTTGCAATTTTGGAAGATCTCAACAAACGATGCCCCGCGGTGAGCATGGGCTGCTCGAAATATTTCGATCATGTGCTTGCGGTCGAGATCGTGAGTTCGAGCTACAAATGAAGCCCCGGCACCAAGAGCAACGGCCAACGGGTTGAATGGCGGATCAACGCTGCCAAGCGGCGTGCTCTTGGTGACTTTTCCCAATTCGGAAGTTGGCGAATACTGGCCCTTCGTCAGGCCATAGATTCGATTGTTGAACAGCAGCAATGTGATATCAACATTTCGCCTCAGCATGTGAATAAGGTGGTTGCCGCCGATCGACAAAGCGTCGCCGTCGCCGGTGATTACCCACACATCAAGATCTGGTCGCGCGGTCTTAACGCCAGTTGCAATTGCCGGCGCCCGACCGTGAATCGAGTGAATTCCATACGTATTCATGTAATACGGAAATCGACTTGAACATCCGATCCCCGAGACAAACACGGTATTGGCGGGACTCACACCCAGCTCGGGCATCAATGTTTGCACCGCCTGCAAGACTCCATAGTCACCACACCCCGGGCACCATCTCACCTCCTGGTCGCTTGACCAATCCTTTTTGGTGGTGAGTGGAACGATCGTGTCGCTCATGACATCGCCTCCTTGATCGCGGTAACCAGTTCTCCGGCTGTGAAAGGTATGCCTTGGACCTTGCTAATCGAGCGGGCATCGATGAGGTACTCACTACGCACGAGGCGGCATAGATGTCCGGTATTCAATTCCGGTACCAACACCGTCTCAAACCGACGCAGAACATCGCCAAGATTCTTGGGCAACGGATTGAGGTGAGTCAGATGTACCGAGGCAACTTTCGTTCCCTCTTCTCTCAGCCGCATTACCGATTCGGTGATTGCGCCCCATGTTGATCCCCAACCGAGCACACATGTAGTCGCTTCTGCATCTCCGTTGACAGTGGCGAGCGGAATATCATCCGCGATGCCGGCAATTTTATTCGCCCGCAAGTTAACCATGAGTTGATGATTTTGCGGTGTGTAATTTATGTTTCCGGATCCGTCTTCCTTTTCGATCCCACCAATTCGGTGCATTAACTTTGGTGTTCCCGGAATTGCCCAAGGTCGGGCCAGGGTATCTGGGTCGCGCAGATACGGCCAGAATTCGTCGCTTCCGTCTGGTGCAACATGGTTAAGTTCGGTGGCGAATGGAACCGAAATATCCGGTAGCTCATCGATATTGGGCAAAAGCCACGGCTCGGCGCCGTTTGCTAGGTATCCATCGGATAGCAAGATAACTGGAGTTCGATATTTAAGTGCAATTCGCGCGGCCTCGATCGCCGCAAAGAAGCAATGCGACGGGCTGTATGCCGCAATGACCGGCAACGGCGACTCGCCGTGTCTGCCATAGAGCGCCATTTGCAAATCACCGGCATCGGTCTTCGTCGGCAGCCCGGTCGACGGACCGCCTCGCTGAATGTCCAAGATTAATAGTGGTAGTTCGAGTGAAATTGCCAGACTGATGGTCTCACTTTTGAGAGCCATGCCCGGCCCGCTCGTGGCGGTGACACCAAGATGCCCGGCGAATGCCGAGCCGAGTGCCATTCCGATTGCGGCGATTTCATCCTCGGCCTGCACGGTACGAACACCAAAATGCTTGTGCTTCGACAATTCGTGCAAGATGTCGGATGCGGGCGTAATCGGGTAGCTGCCGAGAAACACTGGAAGTTTCGCCAGCTGTCCGGCCGCAATCACTCCCCACGCCAATGCGGTATTGCCCGTGACGTTTGTGTACTCGCCCGGATGCAAATGTGCCGGCGGCACCTTAAATGGGTGATCGATTAGCTCGGTGGTTTCACCAAAGTGGTACCCGGCCTTGAATGCCGCTTCGTTTGAAGCGCGCACGAGAGGGTCCTTGAATCGATCGGCAATCCATTTGGTGGTGGTATCAACCGGACGCGTGTACATCCACGAGATGAGCCCTAGTGCAAAGAAGTTCTTGGACCGCTCGGCATCGCGCACCTTGACGCCAAGTGGCACGGTTACCTCCTTGGTCAGCGAAGTCATTGGCACCTCGACCACGCGGTACCCCCGAAGGGAATCGTCGAGGAGCGGGTTTTCCGTGTAGCCAGCCTTTTCCAAATCACGCTCGGTGAACGCGTCCGAATTGACAATTAACAGGCCACCCTTTTCAAGTCTGTCAAGATCTGCCTTTAACGCTGCCGGATTCATCGCCACGAGAACGGTCGGAGCGTCGCCGGGAGTGGTGATATCGGAGTCGGCGATTCGTACCTGGAAGCTTGAAACCCCCGGCACCGTCCCGGCAGGTGCGCGAATCTCGGCTGGGAATTCAGGAAGCGTCGCCAGGTCGTTGCCGAAAAGTGCGCTCGCTGAGGTGAACCGGTCACCCGTCAACTGCATGCCATCGCCGGAGTCCCCGGCAAAACGAATCACCACATGATGCAAGGATTCGGGCTCAACTAACTGCTTAACGGTATCTGTCACGGGTCATCCCTTGTATTAACTAGTCTACGTTCCTTCACTACCGCGCCGTGAAAGATAATACGACCTTTTGCAAGTTCACGCGCATCTGGGACAATGCACTGCTTGCTATGACAGGCACCATTCGAGCGGCGCATGACGACGATTTGGGTGGGTGAAGACGACCCCCGTTTCATTAGCATGACCTCATACATATCGAAGCGAACCATATTGATGCCGCCTCCCTTCTATTGCGCCTTGCCTTCGGACTTTCCATATTCGCCCATGGCTATAACAAAATGTTTGGCAAGGGCGGAATCGAACGCACCGCGAAGTGGTTTGCCAGCGTTGGGATGCGGTTACCGAAACTGCAGGCGAGAGTGGCCTCGCTCACGGAACTCGGCTCTGGGCTGGCACTTGTTCTCGGTTTGGCCACGCCAATTGCCGCCGCAGCCCTCATTGCGCTGATGGTCGTGGCAATCGTTGTCGCTCATCGGCACAACGGATATTTCATTTTCAGGCCCGGTCAAGGCTGGGAGTATTGCGCGGCGATTCTCGTGGCGGCGATGGTTATCGCTCTTCTTGGACCTGGCGATTGGTCGATTGACTCAGCAATTAATCTCAGCTATTCAAATTGGGCTTCGCTTTCTGTCGCCATTGCGCTTGGTTTTGGGTCGGCGGTTGCACAACTGGCCGTGTTCTGGCGACCAAGCCCCCAGCATTCCGCATCGTAATCTTCGCCACCGCCCTTCAATTTCATTTACCCCACCTTGAACCGACTAACTTGGGACAATTCGGAACAATCAGTTCCGTGCGTACTGGGGGGTACATGTCTACACAAATGATAAACGACGACGAGCGACGCCTTGCTCAACTCGGATACAAACAGGAACTCAACCGATCGTGGTCGGGTTTCTCTAACTTTGCAATTTCGTTTTCCATCATTTCCATTTTGGCCGGATGCTTCACAACCTTCGCCCAGGCGTGGAACAACGGCGGTCCTGTCGCAATCTCTATCGGATGGCCGGTCATCTCGGCATTCATCCTCATCATCGGGTTCTGCTTGTCAGAACTTGCCTCCGCATATCCAACCTCCGGCGGTATTTATTGGTGGGCAGCAAAACTTGGTGGTGCAAAGGCGGGCTTCTACACGGGTTGGTTGAACCTCGTGGGGCTTCTCGCCGTCACCGCATCAGTCGTATACGGGGCGAGCTTCTTTCTCAACACCCTCATCGGTTCGTATTCCAGTAGTTACGCAGCCGACTTTCTGGGCGGCGACTATTTGAGACAGCAATTCTTTTGGTTCATGGTGATTATGGTCCTAATCACTCTCGCAAATATTTTTAGCGGACATCTGCTGGCGATCATCAACAACATTTCGGTGTGGTGGCACGTATTTGGAGCGGCAATTATCATCCTGATTCTCGTAATTGCACCTGATAAGCACCAGAGTCTGTCGTTTATGTTCACGAAGACCATCAACCAATCTGGTTTTGGTCACAGTTGGTATCTTCTCTACGTATTGCCGCTGGGTTTCCTGCTGACCCAATACACCATCACCGGCTTCGATGCGTCGGCACACATGTCCGAAGAAACCACCGGCGCACATATGGCAGCGGCCAGGGGTATCTGGAAGTCAATCTTTTACTCGGCAATAGGCGGTTGGGTATTACTGATGTCACTCCTGTACGCGGCAACAAAAGTCGACATCATCAGCTCGTTTGATCCGGTAGTAAACCCATACGGTGGTGGATCTGCAATCGCGATACTGGCAACAGCGCTGTCCACCTCGGCGTTCAGAGCGGTCATGATTATCTCCATCGTTGGTCAATTGTTTTGTGCAACCGCGTGCCTCACATCGTGTTCGCGCATGATGTTTGCATTCAGCCGTGATGGAGTTGTGCCCGGTCACAAGAGACTTGCCAAAGTCAACAAAAATCGAGTTCCGATCAATGGCGTGTTGGCATCGTCGATCATCGGCGTAATCATTACGCTGCCCGCCCTCTACCGGAGCCCGTCCGGTGCCCCCACCGCGTTTTACGCGGTGGTGTCGGTGGCTGTCATTGGCTTGTACTTAGCGTTCCTCATACCTATTTGGTATCGCTGGAAGGCAGGAGACAGTTTTGTTCCCGGTGAATGGACGCTCGGCGCCAGGTACAAGTGGATGAATCTCGTGGCGGTGGCAGAGATTGCCATAATCTCCGTGTATTTCATCTTGCCGTTCGCTCCGGCCGGTGTGCCCTTCAACTCCGATTTCACTTGGACCGCCGTCAACTACGCCCCGATTCTTACGGGCGGGACGTTAATAGTGCTGTGGGTCTGGTGGCATGCCTCGGTGAAGAACTGGTTCACCGGACCAAAGCACACGATCGACTCGAAGCTCTAGAAGTCCAACACGCAAACGTTGCGCCCGAGTTGTCGCTACTGACTATTCGGGCGTGACATACGCCGCAGTAATACCGCCGTCAATGATCAGGGATTGACCGGTCATCCACGACGACTCATCGGAGGCCAAGAACAACGCCCCGTTAGCAATCTCCTCTGGCTCGCCGAAGCGACCCATCGGAATATGAACGACTCGGCGATTTCTCTTGGCGTCGTTGTCAAGAAATGCGGCCAACAGCGGTGTCATCACCGGACCTGGACACAGCGCGTTGGCCCGGATCCCCTTGCGTGCGTAGATCACGGCAATTTCACGAGTCATCGCCAACACCGCTCCTTTCGATGCGGTGTATGCGATCTGTGGAGTAGCCGCGCCCATATGTGCAACGAAAGAAGCAACATTTACGATCGTGCCTTTTCCCTGCTCAAGCATTTGAGGAATTGCGAATTTACAACCGAGCAATACCCCTTTGACATTAATGTCCATTGTCTTGTCGTACACGGTCATCGGCGTCGTCACCGGATTGTCGTCGTCTCCGAGCATGACCCCGGCATTGTTGTACAGCACATCGACGCTGCCAAAGGTTTTCTTGGCAAAGGCGACGACATCCTTCCACGAATCTTCGCTGGTGACGTCGCCATGAATATATGCCGCCGACCCACCTGCCGACTTGATTTCATCTACCGCTTCCTGGCCATCGATGACATCCGATACCACGACATGCGAGCCCTCGTTGGCGAATTTCTTTGCAGCAACGCGACCGAGTCCGCCGGCCGCGCCAGTAATAATGGTGACTTTCCCCGTTAACCGTGCCATGTTTCTCCTGTGGTGCGTTATGCACGCTCAAAGTATCGAACGAGCTCCCAGTCGGTCACCGTTTGATTAAACGCTCGCCACTCGGCTTTGGCCATATTTAAAATGTGATGGTGTACCTCTTCGCCAAAGCACTCGCGAACAATTGCACTGCTCTCCCAACACTGGATGGCCTCATATAGCGAGGACGGAATTCGCGTCACATCGGTCGCCTCGTAGCCATTACCGACGAATTGGTCTTCCAACTTCAATTTGTGGCGGATTCCGTACAGACCACCGGCAATTGTGCCGGCAAATGCGAAGTAACTATTGGCATCGGCGCCCGGAATTCGGCATTCAACCCTGGCTCCCGCGCCGTGGCCGACTACCCGATAGCCAAGAGTTCGATTGTCGCTACCCCAGGCAACTGCGGTGGGTGCCCACGATCCGGGTTGAAACCGACGGTAACTATTGATGGTTGGAGCCCAGAGCAGACTGAAGTCGCGTGCGGTGGCCAGCAAGCCAGCCAGGTATTGCTCGAACACCTCAGGCATGTCGTGTCCGGCAAATGCTGGAGATTGATCGGACACATTCCACAGACTTGAGTGCACGTGACACGATGAACCGGTTTCGCCAAAATTGTATTTGGCCATAAAACTCACCGAGCGGCCATGGGAAGCCGCAATTTCCTTGGCCGCCGACTTGTACACCAAGTTGCGATCTGCCATCTCAAGCGCCTCGGCATAGCGAAGGTTGACCTCATGTTGGCCTCGCCCGGCTTCGCCCTTCGAGCACTCAATCGGAATTCCGGCACCCTCAAGATGTCGACGAATGTCTCCGAGAACGTACTCATCAAATGTGGTCTGCACGATTTGGTAATCTTCCATCCACGGTGAGTGTGGAGTAAGTGATTTGAAACCTTTTTCGTGCGCCCCTCGATACGAATCTTGAAACAAATAAAATTCAATTTCACTGCCGATCTTTGCCGTGTAGCCAGCCTTTTCGGCAGCGGCAACTTGATCGCGCAGCATTTGCCTCGGTGATACCCCGATGGGCATGTGCGTGTCAGGATGCTGAACATCACACAACACAAGCGCGGTTTTGACTTGCCAAGGAAGCACACGGATCGTGCTCCAGTCTGGCATCGCCAGCATGTCACCATATCCAAGGTCGTAACTAGCGAAGCGGTATCCCGGAATCGGATTGTCGTCCATGTCGGTGGCAATGAGATAGTTGCAGTTTTCCGTGCCGTGTTCGGCTACATCTTCGAGAAAAAACCAGCCGGTAATTCGTTTACCAACCATTCGGCCTTGAAGGTCTGGAAAAGCCACGATGACGGTATCAATGTCGCCACCGGTTATAGATGCGGTTAATTCTTTGCGCGTGAGAGTTCGATGTGACCCCATTCGCTCAGTATAGACAGTTCAAATTATTCGCCTTCAATTCAGAATTCTCATTGGTTGGCGTGCCAGTGTCAGACCTAGTGTTGGATTATGACTTTGCAAAGGATAATTTCTCCGATTGATGGATCGGTCGTTGCCGAACGCGAACTTGCGACCGACACACAAATAGAGACAGTGCTCGCCACGGCAGACGCTGCGGGTCGTCAGTGGCGGATTACCCCAATTTCCGAACGTGTTCAAATTATCGAAGCGATGGTGCGACACATGGAGGCAGGTGTTTCCGACATTGCGACCGAACTGACGTGGCAAATGGGACGGCCGGTGCGATACACACCCAACGAGATCTTGCGCGGGTTCCAGGAACGAGCTCGCCACATGGCGACAATCGCCGAGGATTGTCTCGCCGAAATTGCGGTACCCAAATCTCCGGGATTTACAAAATTCATTCGCCGCGAACCCTTGGGATCGGTTCTCGTCGTCGCCCCGTGGAACTATCCATATCTCACAACAGTCAATTCAGTAGTTCCGGCTCTATTGGCTGGCAATACGGTTGTTCTCAAACACGCGGCCCAAACAATGTTGTGCGCAGAACGACTTGGCGACGCCTTTCGGGCCGCCGGATTGCCAAGCGGGGTCTTTCAATTCATCCACGCCAGCCATGACTCAGTGAAGAAAATGATCGAGGATCATCGGGTGAATTCCGTTGTGTTTACCGGGTCGGTCGATGGCGGCCGAGCAATGGAACGGTCCGCGGCCGGGCGGTTTATTGGCGTGGGAACGGAACTCGGAGGAAAGGATCCGTCGTATATTCGCGCCGATGTTGACCTCGACTATGCAATTGGCGAGAATGTCGACGGCTCGTTCTTCAACAGCGGTCAATCCTGCTGTGCCATCGAGC
The DNA here is from genome assembly GCA_039916865.1 of Ilumatobacteraceae bacterium. GTDB lineage: Bacteria > Actinomycetota > Acidimicrobiia > Acidimicrobiales > Ilumatobacteraceae > UBA3006. Next base: position 7,689 of record JBDSKN010000109.1, on the reverse strand, counting down.
GCATTTACGTACATGAATCGGTGTATGAGAAATTCGTGGACGGATTTGCGACCATATCTCGTCAATATGTGCTCGGTAATCCATTACACCAGGAGACCACGATTGGACCCATGGTGAATTCAAATGCCGCGGCATTCGTTCGCGCCCAAGTAAAGGATGCGCTCGCCGACGGTGCCGTCGGGCTTGTGATGGAATCTGAATTTGCCGCCTCCCAACCAGGCACGACCTATCTTGGACCAACGGTTCTTGTAAATGTCGATCACTCGATGAGCGTGATGCGCGACGAGTCGTTTGGACCGGTGATTGGAATAATGCGGGTGAGGTCCGACGAAGAGGCCATCGCCCTAATGAACGATTCGCCATATGGATTGACCGCATCGGTGTGGACTAACGACCAAGATGCGGCGATTCGCATCGGGCAGCAGATCGAGACCGGAACGGTGTATATGAATCGCTGCGACTATGTCGACCCGGCGCTGGTCTGGACGGGTGTCAAGGAGACTGGACGTGGAATCGCTCTTTCGTCACTTGGATTCGAGCCGTACACACGGCCGAAGTCGTATCACCTCAAAAATCTGTGACGTGATGACTACATGAGCGTGCCAGAGTGGCTTGACGAAGGTGCCCGCTTCGCTCCCGAGTACCGCCAAGGATTGTCAAACCATTTGCCTATGGCATTGCTTGCGCTGCGCCGCCTGGGGGCACCGGACTCCCGGATCGATGACTTCGCCGCGCGCTATGTTCGCCGACTCGAACCCGCGCCGATGGCCGACCCATGGCGATCTGCCGATCTTTGGCAAGATCGACTTGGCGAACGCGACTCGTGGCCGTCCTACCGAACCCTGTTTGCCGATTGGATGGGGCGGGAAGGTACGGATTCGGTGTTGGCACAGGCGCTTCCGAGATTGATGACAGGATGTGGCGCGGCGGCATTCCACGGCATCATTCGCACCGCCTATGGCGCACACAGCGGCCACGATCGTGAACTGGTCGATGGTCTCGCCTACTGGGCGTGTTGCCATTTGCCACTGGGCGTCGAAGGCGACGGCAATGGTGTAGCCGACCCGGCGCAAATATTGCACGGTTTGCGTATAAGTTCTTCTTCTGAGGTTCTGATCTCCGAGGGAATGCGTGTTGCGGCGCAAAGTCCCGACTTTGACCAATTGATAATGCCGCTCAAAGTGGACAACGACACGCTCGGACGCTTGAGCCGCTTGGCCGCGACACTGTACGCTTCCAGTGGCAACTTCACCGTGCTTCATCTAGTAACGAGTTGCCACGCCGTACGTGTCCTGCTCCCGTTTCTCGACGAAACTCAGCCAGCATTACATTCGTACTGGCGCGCCTTCGCGGCTGGTTACATTGCCAGCGGCCTGGTGACAACAAGCGAAGCGAAATTGAGACCATGGGATCCGATCGTTGAGGCGGCTATCGCATCCAATGACGAGCACGTTGTAAAACTTGTCGACAGTTGCCGGGAAGAAGAACACGCTTACGGCGGCGACGAATGGCGTCACGCGGCCTCGCGAGCGGTGGCTTCAGTCAAATGACGTTGTGATAATTCGGCCAACGCGATCGCTCGCGCTCGGCGCAAGATCGCTCGCAACGAACGTTCGCTGAAGCCAGCGATCAGAACCATCAAATCGGGCCTTAAACGGTGTCCGGCCGTGAACGGCAACATAGTTATCGATTACTAACAGGTCGCCTGCATCAAGCACGACGCTTTTGGTAGATGCTCGAACGGCCTTTGCCAAGCGCTCCAACACATCTTGTGCCTCGCTGTCGATCCCGACCATGAGGTCCGCGTCGTAGATAAAAGTCAAATCAGAGTCGGTTCCAAACAGAATTGGCTGTGCGGAACCAAGACCCGACGTTTTTCCGTTCAGGAAACTTGCATCGACCGCCGTTCGAAATCGGCTCTGGCGAAGAATCGCGCGATCGCCTTGTGAGAGATGCTCAACAATGTCGTAAACGGAGGCGACCAGAGTTCCTGCCTGCGGGTCGCCACGAAGGCATAACAGCAGCAAATAGCGTGGTCTAAACGGATGAAAAGCCGTTTCGGTGTGAAACTGCAGTTCCACTCTCGACGAGGTCGAGATCTGCGTGCCCTCGGTACCTCGTACCGGAACTATGTTTTGCACGATCGAACCGTTGTGTTCTGGGGAATAGCCAATCGGTTGACCAAGGCATCGAGCAATGGAGAGCAGAACAAACTCCGACTGCAAATCCTTGCCAGTTGCTTCGGTGGGAGAGCCAGGGGTGGCGGGAATGTACCCAATGTCGATATTTTTCAGTAGCAGGAATCCTTGGCGGGGAGAGTGATCCGCCAAGTCAATGAGCGGATCATGAATCTCGGCAGGAAGACTGCGACGGGCATACCCGGCGGCCCGCACGAAAGATTCACTGTCGAGCGCCATGGCCGGATCCCGAATCATCTCGATGTTTCTCATCTCCATCTATTCCAATATAGCGTATTATGGAACAAATATTCCAATACAAGGACGGCCATGACCAACACCGCAGAACCAACTCTGGAGTCGGGAATTAGCGCACGAATTGAACGACTCACCGTTACCGATCGTCGAATTGCGAGGGCCATCCTCGACGACCCGGGCGCCGTTGCATTTGGGACTGCGGCCTCATTTGCAAAATTAACGGGCGCCGGTGTCGGCTCGATTCATCGTCTGGCGCTACAGCTTGGCTACAGCGGATTTAGTGATTTGCAGGCACAGGTCCAACGAGAAATTTCGCAACGCCTTCGGCCGGCCGCCGAGCGAATCAAAACGAAAACAAAAGGGGACGCTCTTGATCTGGCGATTCAAACCGAGACAGGCAATGTGTCCCAGACTTTGATCGATGTAGACCGAAAGGTCTTGTCTTCGGCGGTCAAACTACTTTCGAATGAAGAAATTGGCGTCTACATCGCTAGCGGCAACTCTTCTGCCGGAGTTGCCATGCATCTCAGTGAAGAGTTACGCCTGCTGAGACATGGCGTTACATTGCTTTCCGGGAACCCGGTCAACCTAAGTGCGCAGATTGCGTTAGCGAGTGACAGCGACTTGCTAGTCGTCATTGACTTTTATCGCTACGACCGATGGTTGGTCAAATTGGTAAGGAACGCTGTCGATCACGGCCTCGACATGATCTCCGTTACCGATTCAATTCTCTCCCCATTTGCCAAACTCGCTACCTGCCACTTCACGGTGAGTGCGCGCAGCGAAACTCCCTTCGACAGCCATGTAGGAACACTCGCTCTTTGCTCGCTTCTCGTAGGTTCAGTGACGACTCACCTACGTCGCGGCGCATCTCAACGGCTTGACGCGGTGGAACAAGACTGGATCAGCGGCAATCACCTCACCGCAATTTGAGTTAGCCTCGGCCGTGTTAGGCAGTGACGGTAACGGCCCGGGTGTGCCATCCAGTTGCGCCGTCCGGATCCGGTCGACTTACATCTTCTGTCTGGGTTTCGCCGTCGGCATCGGTTGCTCGCACCTGAATCGTGTACTTTCCGGGAGTGGCGTTCCACTCATATATCCATTGGCGCCACGCGTCTATCGTGACATCGGTGCCCAATCGGGCTTCCATCCACTCGCCCTCATCTATCCGAACCTCGACTTTGGCTACTCCTCGGTGTTGAGCCCAAGCGATTCCGGCAATCGCGGTTAGACCGGGTGAAATTTTTTCGCGACGACGAGGAACATCAATTCGCGATTGCGTTTTGATCGGTGCATCCCGAGCCCATCCGCGCGGAACCCAGTAGCCCACGGCTTCATCCCAAGTTGTGAGTTCGATCTTGCTGATCCACTTTGTCGCGCTTACGTAGCCATAAAGTCCAGGAACAATCATCCGAGCGGGAAACCCATGTTTAAGCGGCAATCGCTCTCCATTCATACCTATCGCGATCATCGCATCGCGACCGTCGCGCGCGATCTCGATTGGGAATCCACAAGTCCAACCATCGACGGATGTGCCGAACACTTGGGTGGCATCCCCTTGGACCCCGACTTCGTCGAGCAAATCGGCCAGGAGAACACCCTGCCAAACGGCGTTTCCAATTAGGTCACCGCCAACTTCGTTTGACACGCAGGCGATTGTTATCACGCGTTCGATTTGTGGCCTGGCGAGGAGGTCGTCGTAAGTTAGGCGCTTCGGATTGTCAACACGACCGCCAATATCTAGCGCCCATGTGTCAATCTGAATTCGCGGCGCCGACAATGCCGTATCAATCCTGTAAAACGAATTGTTTGGGGTGATATAGGGAGTTGTCGGACTAAGCGTGGCATCCGCAGGAATTTCGGGTGCGGCCGACACTATTTCACCACTCACCAACTGGCCGGGTGATACCGGAGGCAGCTTTTCCGATGCGGCAGCGCGAATGCTCGCTAATTGTCGATCATCGATTCGGCGAGCGATGGCGGCGGCCGCCACGGCACCGGCCGCCGATGTCAAAGTTGCGGTCATGAAATGCCGACGGTTCCAACTTCTCGGGGTTCGTGAGTCACCAGAAATTTCCTGGGCGGGATCGGCATCTCGAATTACAGCAAACAAACGCCAGATCAACACCGCACCCACTATCGCTCCGGCCAATGCGGGCAAAGCGGAGCTGGCACCTTGATCGGGTCGACCAACCGCTACCAGTGCCCCAAACACACCAAATAGTCCTATCGCCGCTGGGCCAACCTTGGGCCATCGTCGAGCGAGATAACCAACACCGAGTGCGATTATTGAGATAGTGACAAGCATTCCAATTCGTAAGGCCGATTTATCGTTTGTTCCAAACCAGTCAATGGCGCGAATCTTCAACCATTTCGGAGTGCGATCAATGAATTCACTACCGACTGAGTCCAGCGGTGACTTGACATCGATGATCGCCGCGAACAACAGCCCTACACAAATTGAAACTCCTCCAGCAAGCAAACCGCTAACTGGACCAACCCACAGTGGCGCCGGCGCGGATTGTGTTCGCGGTGCGTTGGGGTCAATCTCGGGCGCCATCGATTCAGTCTTGACTTTCGCCTCGCTTAATTGCTCCGTTAATACGTTCGACGAGATCTATCGGGCTGAACGGTTTGGTGATGTAATCCACGATATCGAGCTCATCTAGATCACCTTCGATTCGACCGCTGCTTCGAGCGGAGATCAGCATTATGCTCACGGTGGAGTTCGTTGGATCGTCGCGAATTTTTCGGGCTACCTCTAATCCAGACAACTTCGGCATCATAATGTCAAGCAACGCCACGGCAGGCTTATGCTCGGAGATCAGTTCCAATGCGGTAACTCCATTGTCTGCGAGAAAAACTTGGAAACCATGACGAGTGAGTTGCATCTTAATCAGTCCACAAATGTCGCGGTCGTCGTCGGCGACTACAATTTTCGGGCCGACCTTTTTATTCATGTGGATTCCTCTACAGAGTTAGAGGACAGATGTTGAATCGGAAGCGTCACGGTAAATACCGTTCCTTTTCCAACAGTCGAATCAAAAGTAATCGTGCCATGGTGTTCCTGGACTATGGAATTCACTAATGAAAGCCCGATTCCAAAACCGGGTATCGACGCCTTTGTCGCAGTGGATGCCCGAAAAAATCGCTGGAAAACATTGGGAAACTCTTCGGGTGGAATCCCGATTCCGTTGTCGCGCACCTTCACTTCCACAAATTTTCCAGCCGTATTTACTCGTCGTGCTGAGACCGTAATTGCTCCCCCGCGTGGTGTGTATTTTATGGCGTTCGACATCAGGTTTACAAATACCTGCTCTAATTGAAGGACATCACCGTCGATTATTAGGTCGCGTAACGGTGATTCCATCCGTAATTTCATCGTCACACCGGATTCGTCTATTCCAAGTTGCAACGAATCGGCAAGGTCGCTCAACAGATGGCCAATATTTACCTTGACCACATTCAGTCGTACATCGTGAAAGTTCACTCTGGATGGTCGCATCATGTTGTCCATCAGGCTCTGGAGGCGAACCGCATTGCGCTGAACTGCAGCAAGCGCGGAAGCCATTTCTGGTTCGCCATCGGCATCGACATCTTCCATAATTACCTCTAAATAACCAATTATTGAGGTCAACGGAGTACGCAATTCATGATTCATATTCTCGATCAAGTCATTTTTGATCTTGTCAAGTTCGACTAGACGATTAACTTCTGCATCGTGCTCGGCGATCTGCATCGACTGCCTGAAAAGTCGCGACTGAATAAACACGTCGGCCACCTCGGAAACCACCTTCTCAATCAACTCGATTTCCGAAGCCGACCAAACCCGAGGGGCGTCAACCATTCCGACAGCGGCACAACCGATTACTTGTGCACCAGCACCAACCGGCACCAGCATCCAACTGCGGGCACCCATCTGAGTAATCGCCGCAAGTTCGGGTATTGGATCATGCGAAATGTTGACCATCTTCGAGTCATTCACGATGATTTTGCGTTTTCGGTTCCATAGATGTTCGACCAGCCGCAGCAAGTCCGACTCATGATCGGTGACCACAGATTCATCTATCTCGGGTTCGGATTTTTGATGCCATTGCTTCCACAATCGTGGCATTGGGTGTTCAGCGAACGAATAAAATAGCACAACATCGACGCCGAGTGCCTTGCCAAGACCCTCGACAAGCGATTCGGCGATCACGTCGGGAACGATAGAACTCTTCAATTCTAAAGAGATTGAACGAACCGTCGTATTAAGCCATTCGCTTTCGGCACGATCAACGCGCTCTTGATCTAACCGTAACTGAAGTTCGTTGTCGATTTGCCTTAGCGCCACATTTGATTCGTCTAGTCTTTGGCGCTCGATCTCCATTTGGTTGCGAATTCTTTTGAGTTCCCGTAAGTGAGTGAAAGCGATGAATCCGGCAACGAGAAATATAAGGGCCAGCGCTACCAGTAGAGCGGCATTGCGAGATTTTTGGTGGGCGATTTCCTTCTCAAACAGTGTTGCGAGCGGATCAATGCCTCCGTTTGTATCGGTTCCGGACATTTTGCTAGCAAGCATGATGAACTTATTCAGATCGCTGTCGCTGCTCGACCGAATGGAATCCTGTTCGTCGGGCGAGAGGAGTCCCGATGGAGTACCTACTATGTAACCGTCAAGTGAACGGAGTGAACTTAGGTACTCGGGAGATAGCTTCTCTTCGGTAGTCGCGCCACTGTGATCACGAAGCGCCAACTTCCCGGCCAATTCCTGTCGACGAACGTCCAAGTTGGTTCGCGTAGTCGATCCGCGTAACCATCGCTCAAAGGAAGAGGCAAACTGGAGCGACTCTTGCTGAGTCGACATGACATTACTTGCGGAGCTTGCATCGTTTGCGAGTACTTGCAAATCGTCGATTGAATTATCAGCGTTGCGAAACAAAACGACCGCGAAGGCGATCAAAAGTAGTACTAGAGCACCAACTCCAATCCATTGGCCACGGCGCGCGGCAAAGTTCTCGGCGCTGGTGTTGGTGGACTCATCGTCAGCATTGGCGACGCTATCGACACGCATTACCTCATGGTAACTGGGTTACAAGTGCATGCCAGAGATACGCGGTACTCACTCCGAATCGCTCTAAGGCTTGGTCAGTTTGTGTTTGGTGGGTTGTTGATGACGTCGTTGATTCGTTGGACGAGTTCTTGTGGACTGAAGGGTTTGTTGATGTAGTCGTTGATGTTGAGGTCGTCGAGTTCGGTTTCGAGGCGGCCGCTG
>JBDSKN010000108.1:0-1947 GCA_039916865.1 Ilumatobacteraceae bacterium | reverse complement strand
GAGTTCCTTCTAGTTTTCAGGCCTACGACCCCTATCCGATTGTCATCCGCGCGGCGCAGGGATCGTGGATGGAAGATGTCGACGGCAATCATTACACCGACTTCGACATGGGTTTCGGGGCGCTCTTTGCTGGTCATGTGCATCCGTTGGTGCGTGCCGCAATCGAGAATCAATTGGGTAGCGGGACGTTATTTGTCAATCCGTGTGAGGCAAATGCGGATGTTGCCGAACTGCTGGCTGCTCGCTACAAATTGCCGATGTGGCGCTTCACAAACTCGGGCACCGAGGCGACAATGGATGCGATCCGGGTGGCTCGCGCCGTCACGAAGCGCGACAAAATAGTAAAGGTCGAGGGCGGATATCACGGTCATCACGATGAAGTGATGGTGTCAATGAAGCCACCACTACATCTCGCTGGGCCGCCAAGTTCACCTTCTTCGGTTCCATCGTCGGCGGGTATTTCGACGTCTGTCGTGCGCGACACAATTGTGATTCCATACAACGACGCGGAGGCACTCGAACGGGTTTTGCGAAGTGGCGAGGTGGCGTGTTTCATCGTCGAACCAGTCATGGAAAACATCGGAATATGTTTGCCAGATGACGGCTATTTGCAATCGGTGCGCGAGATCACCTCGCGATACGGAACGCTGTTGCTATTCGATGAAGTAAAGACAGGAATCACCGCCGGCTGGTCCGGCGCCAGCGGAGCCCTAAGAGTTACTCCAGATCTTGTCGCCGTGGCCAAGTCAATCGGTGGGGGACTGCCGCTAGGTGCGTTCGGCGGCAAGCAGGAGTACATGGATCTGATTACCAACGGACAGGTTGTTCATCTTGGAACGTACAACGGCAATCCATTGTGCATGGCCGCTGCCCGGGCCGTGCTCGCCGACATTTGCACTCCCGAAACCACCACGAAAACGATAGATCGAAACTCAATGCTTATCGACGCAGTCGACACCATCATTGACGACGCATCGCTGCCCGCACACACCGTTCAATTCGGTGCCAAGGGTTGTGTCACCTGGGCCGAGAATCAAATTCGCAATTATCGTGACTATAAGAACACCGATTTTGATCTGGCATTTGCCCAATGGATCCATGGCATCAACCGAGGGATCATGTTGCCACCCGGGCTTGATGAGCAGTGGCTCGTCTCGGTGATGCATAGCGACGCCGACGCCCTGCGTTATGCAGACGTGTTCTCCGAGTTCGTTCAAGAACTCATCAACTAGTACTCATTAACCAATCGGTGGCCTCGACATTCCGGTCAGAATGAGACCTTCTACATTTCGCCTCATCGGTCGGGGATTGCTGCGGCGCTGCGCAAATTGTGGCGGCCGAGGAGCATTTTTCAAGAGCTGGTTTCGCCATGTTCCGCGATGTCAAACTTGCGGCCTGAACTGGCAACGAAATGTTGACGGATTTATGCTCGGCGCAGCGGCCATCAACGCAATGTTTACTTTGGGGTCGCTGATGGCAGTGATGCTCGTCGGGATCGTTGCGACGTATCCAGAGATCGCCGTGTGGCCGATAACTTTCGTCACCGGAGTAGTGGCCCTCGTTGTCGGTATCGTCGGCTATCCGATTAGTTACACCACGTGGCTCGCCATCGATTTAGCGATGCACCCGCTTGAGGCCGACGAGATTGCCGACACCGCCACCCACGCCCCCGTTCATTCCCAAGCCCAGTAAGGGTCCGAGGATGCTTGACCGAACACCTGTTCGGGGGTATGGTTCATTCACACATCCACCCAGAACTCTGTGACACCCAGTTTCTAAGTTGCCAACTTCCAACATCACTCCGATCAAGCAATACCTATAGCGAAAGGCGCGCCATGGCCAAGAACATCGACAAAGAAAACAGCAAGAGCAATGTCACCAACAACTCCGACAACATTGTCGAGCGCAACAAGGCCCTCGAGGTTGCACTGGCACAAATCGACAAGC
>JBDSKN010000107.1:0-7978 GCA_039916865.1 Ilumatobacteraceae bacterium | reverse complement strand
GAGTTGTTACCTCGGTAGCAACTAGCCGACCCGCCGGTGGTGCTGCGTAGCGCCGATGTTGGGAATGGTCGTATCACGGGCGCTCAACGGCTGATGGACGGGGGTTCGATTCCCCCCAGCTCCACTACTGAGTTTCTAATTGGCGATGATCAGCGCTCCGTATTGCTGGTGTGCTGCCTGAGCGGAAACACCAAGCATTTCGCCAATCTTGCGCCAAGTCATCCCCTTCTGGCGCGCCATAATAATCGCGTCGAGTATCTCTCGTTCAAGATTTGCTCGATCCATAATTAATCGTTGCAAGCGAAACTCGTGCGGTTCGAAGGGTTGGCCCATCGCCGGGTCAAAGTCCTCAAAGAACTTCGAAAGTTGCTCTGCGTGCTGCAAAATTTGGTCAATTGACTTAGGCATTTGTCACCTCGTGAATTTTCTCCGGGCTTTCATCGCATGGACGATGGAGTCGGCCATTTTTTCTCGGTTAACACCAAGTTCAAGTAGGTTTCCATTTCTGTCTGGACCAATGAGCATGATCAAATCGCTTAGGTAAAATCCTTTGTAGTTGTTGTGGTAGGCGTGAAGGATGTCGGTGTCTGCTATCCCGTGTTTGTGTGCACTGTTGAGGATCTTTGGATCGAGCATATCAACTTAACTTGACAGTCCTCCAGACATCGATCATGTGCCCATGTGTGCTTGAGCACCCATATTTGACGATTCTCTGGTCGAATGGCCGCCAATGCCAAAGTGTCCACTATGTCTTGAGACATGCGTCGCCCACTATCTCCCGAAAGAACTCAACCCCGAACGCGCCAGATGTCTTATAGCGAAAACGGTGGATACTCGTCGGTAACTGCGACGAAGGCGTAGCCAGAAACTCTGTTCCAGAATGCGATCGATCGGGTGAGAATTTCAGCACAGCGTGCAGGCATTGAACCCGTGGCGATGATCCAAATCCAAGCGAAGAAAAGATGAAGGGTTGCCCAAATCGAGTAGAAGATCCCAACGACATACAGCGGAATTGCCAAAAACCACTTGACCAATGGTAGAAATCGATTGAGTTTCGATCCATCGCCAACGTTAGGAAATCGCACACGAATTTTCGGGTTCTCTTCAATTGTTGGATAGTCATCGGTCAGGAGCAGTACATACGCATAGAAACGAGTCAATAGTTCGAGAATCGATCTGTTGAAGGAGAGCACATAACTCGGATATTTCCCGCGAACCACAATTGCTGCGACGGCAGGAAAAACCAAGAGTCCTGAAACTCCAATCATCGTTCCAGAAGAGGTTTGGTCGAATGCAGCAACAAAAATCAATGCCGGAATTACAAGCACGATTCGAAACAGCACGGTCAGGCGGTTGCGACCATCAATTTGAACGTTGATCCGAGATTCAACCTGATTCATGAAAAGCTTTCGGGGAGACTTCTGATCTCGGGTCGCATCAATGTGACTTGTTAGGTATCCACATGCCTCAAGTAGTTGCTGCGCGTAGGTGTGAGGTGCTCCCAATAGAGTGTCGGGGTTAAATAATTCTTGACCACCCTCGCGCGCGCGCAGGGCGAGCAAGTCCCGCAATTCGTCAAGCATTTCATCAAGCTCGGTAGCTGCCACACCTGCAAGGTGCTCCTTAACTCGGGCGACATAATGTTCAATCTGCTGGTCATATTCCTTTGGACTATCCATGTTTTTTTTCCTTTGTTTTGGCAATTCGGGACACTGATTGCATTGCAGTAACGAGTTCGTCCCATTGCATGAGACCCTGAGCGAGCGACTTCTTTCCTGCCGCCGTCAAGATGTAGTACTTACGATGCGGGCCATCTTCCGAGGCAACCATGTACGACGACAGCAAGCCGGTGGTGTGCAGTCGTCGAAGTGTGCCATAGACAGATGCTTCAGCCACCTCAGAAAGCCCGAGCTCTCGCAGACGTTTCACCAATTCATAGCCGTAGCAATCATCGTCACTCACCACGCTCAAGACAGCGACATCTAAGACTCCTTTGAGAACCTGCGACCTATCCATCTACCTCTTCTTTCCACTGTACTGTGTAATGGATAGTAGCAGATCGATTGTGTTACTGCAACTCACTCTGACTTGGTCGGCGGCAACTGCAGGTTCAAGGATGGTGCGCCCGACTTTGGCCTGAACGACCTGTGGAATTCGATCTCAAGCCGAATTGTTGAACTGGGTGACGGCGGCGCCGACTGCGTCGACCTATCTGGCTAATTCGATGCCGAGAAACTTTTATTGATTGGCGGCCGACGAGCAGGGGCGTGGCCCATTGTGGAGGAACGAGTAGTCCTCGAGGGTTTGACAGAGTTTGCGTTGCTGCTCGAACAACCCCGGCAGTGGCGTCATCGCGGTGGCGTTTTGGAGAAGTTCCGACGCGTCGGCCCCTTCGGCCTTGTCGATCGCGGCAAGGATCTGCTCCTTCGAATCGACCACTTGCACCAGGTTGTCGACGTACTCGGCATGGGCGTCGCTAACGCCAGCGGGCGGGGTGATCGCGCTGAGTTCCACCGCGTATTTGCCGATCGCTTCAAGGAATCCGTTCGCAAAAGCTTTTGCCGATTCGCGAGGGCTGAGCGCGCTGGCCTCGAAGTTGGTGAAAATGTCGCTGGAGTTCAGACTGAGGTGGCCGTCGGCTTCGTTCATGGCGATCATGTAGTCGAGCTCGGAAGGTGTCAGGGGAACGATGGCAGCCAGCAAGCCACCATTGAGGGTGCGCAGAAACTCCTCCGTTGCTGTCTGAGGGTCGGCGTGGATCGCGACGTTGATCGTCACTCCGTTCGGGTCGATAACGATTGCGCCGTCGTCATCGACTCGCACGCTTCGTTGCTCGATCGTGACGATCGTCGGTTGAACTGCAGCGATAGCGGCGAGCTCGTCCCACAAGTAGAACCCGCTGAGGGTGGCACGCGATGTCGCCATTTCGTGCACCGTGGTCGCAGCTCGCGCTTCGAGCGTGGCCAGGCGTCGCAACACACGTTCTGTCCATGGGACGTAATTGGTCGCGTCGAGCGGGACGAGCGTGATCGGGATGCCGGTGGCGAACACACGTCTCGCTGCTTCTGGATCGATGTAGATGTTCCACTCCGCAGCCGGCGACGCTTCGACGTTGCCGGACACTTCCACGGCGCCGCCCATGATCACGATCTGTTCAATTTTGTCGACTAATTCGGGATGTGCAGGTAGCACCGCGCCAAGGTTGGTCAGCGGCGCCACCGCGACGATGGTGACCGGTGCTGATGCACTGGTCAAAACGTCGACGAGAAGCGTCTCGGCGTCGAGCCCCGGTACCTCGTCGACCGGCGGGAGCATCTTGTCACCCCACTGGTTCACTTCCTCTCGCCAGGCTTCGGGCCAATCGCGATGTTCGGCCAATGGAGCGTCACGCCCACAACCGACTGGCACATTTGGTTTACCCGCAATGGCCAGCAGTGAACGAGTGGTGCGCACCCCAACATCGCAATCCGATTCGCCGGTGCCTGCAAGGGTGACAGCCAGTAGCTCGACATTGGGGTTCGACGCCAGATAGAGCAGCGCTCCGGCATCCGAAAGCGTCGGGCTGTAGTCGAGCACAACGTGCAACCGCGCCGAGCTTGCCGTCGCATCTCGCTCGTCTTGGCTCGTGCAGCTCACTGTGCCGAACACAAGCGTGGCGACGAGAACGACTGCTCGGGTTGTTGTGTTGGTCCGCCGGTTGATCTTCACGGGTGGTCAAACTAACACAACCAGCATAATGAGCGACTCGTTGTCATATTCTTCGGTCGATCACTTTTCACCAACTGACGACGATTTTCCCCCGGGCATGTCCCTCTGCCAAGTGTCGGAAAGCGTCGGCAACTTCGTTCATCTCGAAATTCCTATCGATCACCGGTATCACCTTTCCTGATTCAAGAAACTCGCTCATGATCGTTGTGTCGGCCCTAGTCAACTTGGCGATGAAAAATCCGACATTCCGACGACTAGGCAACGCAGCCAATCGCACCTTGAGGATGTGACTAAGTGGCCCAACGAGTCTGTTGCCCTTCGGTGCCCCGACGATGACAAGGGTCGCCTGCGGGTTGAGAACGCGTCGCAACTGTGCCCACGACTTGCTCCCGGCATTATCGAGAATTAGGTCATATCGCTTTTCACTTGTGGTGAAGTCTTCCTCGGTGTAGTTAATGACATGATCGGCGCCAAGCGAGCGCACGAGATCAACATTTCTCGAGCTGCAAACGCCGGTTACCTCCGCACCGAAAACCTTTGCGATCTGCACGGCAAATGTGCCCACGCCTCCCGATGCCCCATTGATCAGAACCTTTTGCCCTGGTTGAATCCGTCCTTTGTCTCGCAGGCCCTGCAGCGCGGTGAGCGCCGCTACCGGCACCGCCGCCGCACTCTCAAACGTCAGATTGGCTGGCTTCAAGACGACTGCGTCGCGAACACATACGTACTCGGCAAGAGCTCCGCTCTTCGCGCCGAACACCTCATCACCGGGTTGAACTTGGGTGACATCCTTGCCCACCGCTTCTACCGTCCCGGCGAAGTCGACCCCCAACCTGTTGCTCTTTGGTTTGCGTAATCCGCTCTGTACCCGTGCAACGAGCGGCGTTCCGGTCAGCGTGTACAAATCTGCCGGGTTGATCGAAGCTGAGTGAACTCGCACCAGCACGCCATCGTCCGTGAGATCTGGTTTGTCGATTTCCTGAAATTCAAGAACATCGGGAGATCCATATGTGTTGCGAACTACTGCTCTCATGCGCTTACATCCTTTCGTCGGTCGCCACTAATTATCAAGACGACATTTCCCGTTTTCTGCTCGGTTTCTACATATTTGGTCGCCTCGACAACACCTTCGAGCGGGTAGCAACGGTCGATGACCGCTCGATACTTTCCCGCTTCAATTAGTCCCTTGATGAGGAGGACGTTCGTTTTCGTGAATCGAGGCATCCCCATCTTCAACCGCTTGTTTCCAATCCGCGAAGTCCACAATATGAGGATGAGGCTCTCGACCATAAAACGTCCCAAGTCGGTTGCGATGTACACCCCGCCTTGTTTCAGTGATCCCCGGCAGCGCAAGAACGATTGTTTGTCGACTGCGTCGAGTATGACATCGTAAGTTTCGCCATTGCGGGTGAAATCATCCTGCAAATAGTCGATCACCTCATCTGCTCCAAGCGACTTCACAAGCTCAACGTTCTTGGTACTGCACACGGCAGTTACGCGAGCTTCGAAGTTCTTTGCCAACTGCACCGCAGCCGTTCCGCAGGATCCCGAGGCCCCATAGATAAGGACTTTCTGTCCGGCACAAACACCTGCCAGCGTCAGACTTGCCAGCGCCTGGATCGCTCCGTCACAAACCGCCGCAGCCTCTTCGAAGGTCATAGTGATCGGCATGTGCGCAAGCGCAGCACTCTCCCGCATGCAGATGTACTCGGCGTGTGCGCCGAAATTTCCCCAATTGATACCAAAGACATGGTCACCGACTTTGAACTGGGTGACGGTGGCGCCGACTTCGGCGACTTCTCCGGCCAGTTCGATACCGAGAATCTTTCTTCTGGGCCGGAGGACACCGGCGAAGTACCGCCACATGAATGGCTTGGCTTGGCGAATGGCGCAGTCTGTCCGTGTGACCGTTGATGCGTGGATCTTGATGAGAACTTCGTTCTTCAAAGGAACAGGCCGATCGACGTCTTGGATTCGCAGAACGTCCGGACTCCCGTACCTGTCGTGCACAACTGCTCTCATTGGCTCACATCCACTTTTCGGTCGCTGCTAACTATTAAGACGACATTTCCCGTTTTCTGCTCTGATTCAACGTATTTGGTCGCTTCGATGACATCTGCGAGCGGGTAGCAGCGATCGATGACCGCCCGATACTTTCCCGCTTCGACTAATTCCTTGACGAAGAGGACGTTGGCTTTCGTGTACTTAGGAATTACGAGCATCACTTTCTTGTTGCCAATCCACCGAGTTAACAGCGTCAGAAGTGGAACATGCCACAGAAAACCCAGGTCGGTTTCTAAGTACTTCCCGCCCGGCTTCAGAGATCGTCGGCACCTTCTAAAGGAGCGCTTGCCGACCGCATCGAAGATGACATCGTATGTTTGCCCATTCTTGGTGAAGTCTTGTTGTGTGTAATCAATGATCTCGTCGGCGCCGAGCGATTTCACGAGTTCGAGATTCTTCGTATTGCACACGGCGGTGACATCGGCGCCTAAGTACTTGGCCAGTTGCACGGCGGCCGTGCCGATTGATCCGGAGGCGCCATAGACAAGAATGCTCCGCCCCATTCGGAGATCAGCCTTTCTTAAACCAGCAAGGGCGATGATCGCTCCATCGCATACTGCCGCCGACTCTTCGAACGACATGTTGGTCGGTTTGAGTGCCAGCGCTCCGCTTTCTCGAACACAGACGTACTCGGCGTGCGCGCCAGTCTTTACGCCGAAGACTTCGTCGCCGACCGCGAATTCGCGGACATCAACGCCGACCGCCGTGATCTCACCGGCGAGTTCGGTACCGAGAATCTTTTGTTTTGGTCGGCGAAGACCCGTTAAGAAGCGGCTAATGAAGAACTCGGCGCTGCGAAGACCGCAGTCGCTCCGGTTAACGGTCGTGGCATGAATCTTTACCAGGACTTGGTCCTGCATGGGAATGGGCTGGGCGACGTCGTCAAGTCGTAGCACTTCCGGACTCCCGTACCTGTCGTAAACAACTGCTCTCATTGGTTCACATCCATTTCCGGGCTCATAGCGGACGACGAATTGGTCCGCGGAATTTCCACGCTCGCTTTGCTCGAAACAGCTCAGCAGGCTTGCCTCCGGCGGCGCCGGGCCGAGCTCGGCGACCGGTCGGGATTACCCAACCATTTTCGGTGAAGAGGCTTCGCCGAAAATTTGCGCCATCAAGTTGCACACCCCAGACCGCCTCGTACACCGATCGCAATTCAGCCAACGTAAAAGTCGGGCCGACAAATGCGGTTGCGATTCCGCTGACTTCGAGTTCGACACGAACGCGCTCAATCGCATCGCCCACAATTCGCAGGTGGTCAAATGCTAAGTCGATTTTTCCGTTGAGCACATCTGACACGGATATAAGTGCCGCATCTGCCGCATCCGTACCGGCAACAACCGCACCCATGTCACGCAGCACGGCCAGGTAACCGATCGTCACGACATTCATTCGAGGGTCTCGCTCGGGATCGCCGTATGCACCGAATTGGGTGAGCAAACTCGCCGCATCGACACTTGTCTCCTCAACAAGCTCCCGCTTTGCGGCTTCGTCCAGTGTTTCGGTCGGACGCTTAAAGCCACCGGGGATTGCCCACATTCCCTTGAACGGCGCCTCACCACGACGCACTAGCAACACATGGAGCGTGCCTTCGGACATGGTTAGGACCACCACATCCACGGTCACGGCGAAAGCCGGAAACAGCGCTGGGTCGTAATTCATCGGTACGCCCGTTTCTCTAGTTTTGGTCGTCATGACTCTTACATTAACAGACGGTTATGGTCTTGTCAACTCAAACCTACGCCGAGTCTCGAGTCTGGCCAACCGGTGCGATATAGGTTTGCGCCTGAATACCAAAGAGTGTTTAGACTCGCTTCTTATACGAAGCGAGCCGCGAGAAATCGAAGGAGTTCACAATGAGCGATGCTGACCTGGCTCAACTGCACCGGCAAGCGCTTGCCGCGACTCGAAATGTGATTGCCGGAATCAAGTCGGACCAGTGGCATGTGTCGACCCCGTGCGCCGAGTGGGATGTAAGAGAACTGGCCAACCACCTGATTGCCGGCAACTGGTGGGCCGCCGAGTTGGCAAATGGCGCCACGATTTCAAGCGTTGGCGATCGACTCGATGGTGATGTCTTGGGCACCGATCCGCTACGCGCTTATGACGACTCGGCTGCTGTGGCCGCCAATGTATTCGAACGCGAAGGCGTAATGTCTGCACCTTGTGCGGTCTCGTACGGACCGGTTCCTGGTGCGATGTATTG
>JBDSKN010000106.1:0-4862 GCA_039916865.1 Ilumatobacteraceae bacterium | reverse complement strand
CTCCAGTGATTACGTCGTCAATAGCCTACACTAAAAGTCCCGTGGTGGGCGTAGCTCAGTTGGTTAGAGCGCCAGGTTGTGGTCCTGGAGGTCGGGGGTTCGAGCCCCCTCGTCCACCCCAATTTTCCGATTCGTTGTATCTAAATTCAGCGCATCACTAATTAGTAATAGCGATGCTGCTTCGATGCGGAACTGAAGAGTTCCGCATAGACGACAATGTTTTTTTCGTTGAGTCCGGTATAAATCGAATACCCGCCACAGGTGATCAGTCGTAATCCTGCATGGTCGATATTCCCGTAGACGGCCTTCGTCGGGAAATTACTCTTGGCATACAACTCGACTTTCGTAACTCGAAATGTCGCCACCGATCCATCTTGTCGTCCAACCGTGATCAAGTCATTTTGGCGGAGACTGCCGAGCCGGTAGAAAACCGCCTGACTCTTTGACCAAGTGCTATGTCCCGTAATAATTGCTGGCCCAACCTGGCCCGGCGTTGGAGCACCTGTATACCAACTGGCTGGAAATCCGCTCTTAGTTACAGCAAGGGTTCCGTCACTGGCTAGACCCAGGCCGACGAGTTTGGTGTTAACACCAATTGCAGGAATCTGCAGACTCAGCGGAACAGACTTGACCATCGG
Organism: Ilumatobacteraceae bacterium; assembly: GCA_039916865.1. Lineage (GTDB taxonomy): Bacteria > Actinomycetota > Acidimicrobiia > Acidimicrobiales > Ilumatobacteraceae > UBA3006. The sequence goes on along the minus strand of JBDSKN010000106.1, from coordinate 4,224 downwards.
CTTGCCGGCTAATGCATATCGCGAGACCTGCTCAAGTTCCGAGATTCGGGCACGAGATCCGACCGCGGTGCCTTGTCCCGAAGTTACCGGCCCAACTGGTGGAATTACCTGAGGAACCGTGGTCGTCGTAGTTCCGACAACTGTTGTTGTCGTTGCAGCAACCGTCGTCGTCGTTGTCGTTGCAACAACCGCAGCACACGACGGTCGAGTAATAGTGTTCGTATCCATAGTAACGGCACCGTTTCGTGCCAGGGCGCGTCCACTCACTGTCGCACCAGTGGTCAGAGTGATACTTGTTAGCGCAATGATCGTTCCCACGAAGGAAGAACCTGTGCCGAGAGTGGCCGAGCTACCAACCTGCCAAAACACATTGCAAGCCTGGGCACCATTTGTCAGAACAACGCTGCTGCCAGATGCCGTCGTAAGAGTTGAACCGGCCTGGAAAATAAACACCGAGTTAGCGTCGCCGCCGCCATTCAATGTGAGCGCGCCAGTCACACCGATCGAGGAAGAGGATGTATATACGCCACCGACCAAAGTTTGGCCACCCAGATCGCCAGAGATCGCATTTGTCGAAGTTTGACCCGCTGCCGAGTTATACGCGGTGACGAGATCTGTCTTGGCGCTCTGGGTAACGCTGTCGCCGCCATGATTTGTGCCGGTGATCGTGATGGTGGAACTTCCGGTAATGGTCAGCGTCGGGAAGGTGCCCATATCGCCATTGAGAGTCGTGGCACCGGTGTTGGTGATACCAGACCCGGCAAGAACGACAAAACTATCGGCGGTACCGAGACCCACGGCAGTGGCAGCCTTGACATCGCCGACCAGAGAAACGAGCATTACAGGAACTAGCAATGCCGTGGCGATCAGCGTCGCGCGTGCCTTCGCACCGACACCACTGAAATAGGATTGAAAATTATTTCTTAGTCGCGCCATGATTTGTCCTTTGATTGGTAATTCGTTTCACTGAAGCCCCAGTGGCCACTAGAACATGCTGAATACTCTCAGCATTAGAAATTCATGAACTATAAGAGCCGAAAGGACCTGTACCCAGTGTAGCTAACCCCCAAACGCCTTTACTGGTTTATGTTCTGATTGTTCTATGCTCTCTCAGTCAATCAATGGCCCCTCTAGCTCAGTTGGTTAGAGCAACGGACTCTTAATCCGCAGGTCCTCGGTTCGAATCCGAGGGGGGGCACCACCGTCATCAAGTTTGTTATACCACGGCCGCCTCAAGGAGCCGCAGAGTTCTTTGCTCGCAGTCGATTTCGGCAGATACGCCCAGTGGCAAGAGCCATTGTGGGTCGGTGTGGCCAAAATCTAAGTTGGTGATAATCGGCAAGGAAGCGGCGCCGAACTGATCGACCACCGTCTTGAAGATCATCTCATCAAGTGCAGACTTTTCGCCGTCCGTGTAGCCGTGGGCACGACCGATGAGCAGTCCGACCGCTTGGTCAAAGACACCCTGAACTCCATAGTTAAATAGCCACTGGCGAACTTGATTGACTGTTGGTTTGTCTTCGGAAGTCTCTAAAAAGATGATCCGATCTTTCCAAAACATCTCTGCTGGCCAATGCCGAGTCCCCTTCAGGAATTCGAGAACTTCGAAACAGCCGCCGAACAGGCGACCGGCGTGAACTCCCGAGCCGTTGAGCCATCGCCATCCGTCGTGCTGTCGTAGCGCCTTGACTTGGCCCGCGTTGGCTTGATCGCTCCAGTCCGGGTAACCGCTAGTCCAGTTTGGAAATGGTTGATAGCGGTATGTGTCACGAGGTTCAAACAACATTTCGCGGATATGACTCGCGGCTTCGGGGAATCGCTGCAATTGAGAGATTCCTGCCATCACCGATGGCCCATAGAAGGTTACGAGTCCCAAGTTGTGACAGAACAGGTGTTGGGTAGTGGTATCCGAAAAACCGATCAGGATTTTCGGATTGGCCCGAATCAGATTGGCATCGAGATGCTCCAATATCCGTGCCGAATCTTCTCCACCGATACTGACAATCACGGCCGACACCGATTCATCGCCGAATGCCTGATTTAGATCTAAAGCACGCTGTTGAGGATTGGCCGCCAATTTGCTCGGACTCATCCGAGTCGTTGCATATTCCTTAATCCGAAGTCCAAAGAGATCGCGCAGATTTGAAATCCCTTTGTCAAATATATGTGGAAATATATGCGGACCTCCCCACGATGTCGAAATGACTGCGACCGTGTCGTCGGCGCGAAGTCGGCTGGGTTTCGTGTAGTCCACCGGATAATTCTTACAGACTAAAAGTTAGACAAGGTTGAACGCGCTCACCACCTCGACGTGCGGCGTGTGCGGAAATAAATCCAACACCGTCGCCTGAGCACACGAATACCCGGCATCCAGTAACAGCCGAGTGTCGCGCGCCCCGGCGACCGCGTCGCAACTCACAAGGACGATTCGTGGCGCACGAGTTTGTGTCAGGCGCCTGACTCCCGCCACTCCGAGGCCGCTACGAGCAGGATCGGCAACCACCAATCCGGCAGGTTCGACGCGCCACTGCTCAACCGAGCCACGCACGACTGTGGCGTTGTAATTGGCCAGATTTACTCGGGCATCTGCGCATGCCGAATTGTTTGATTCGATCAGCACGATTGGGGTGTCGCGACCAACAAGAGTGGCCGAAAACAGTCCGACGCCTCCGTAGGCATCGATGATGGGGCCGTCGACCCCTGACAACGCGGGAGCGCCAGCCGCAATTCGAACCGCGTCGACGAGCATTTCGGCACCCTCGAGCGAACTCTGGAAAAAACTGGACATCGACATTTGTAATTTCACGCCGCCGACTACTTCGTGCACCAATGCCTCGTGGCCAACTCGTACATCGTCTCGGAGTCCACTCAATGTGCCACGACCATCTTTGTCGTGCACCCATGCCCCGCGTTCTTTGGTCGCCGCGCCACAACGCAGTGTCACCTCATCGGCATTGCGTACCCGAATATCATGGATGAGGTCGTTCAACAACGGGTGAGCCACCATGCATACGGGCGTGTCTACGACCTCATGCGACGCGCCGCGACGGAAGCCAAGACGGCCAGTCGGGTCGACCGCCATGCGCAGGGTGGTGCGGGTTCCATATTCAGACACTCGCCCACCAGCGATTACTTCTATGTCGGTGATCTTGCCGTTACGCCGCAAGGCTTCGCGCACGATCTCGACCTTGGCTGTTAGTTGGGCGGAGCTGGTGAGATGCTGCCAAGCACATCCGCCGCAACCTCTCGCCACATGTTCACACGGGGGATCAATCCGATTCGGGGAGATGGTCTCAATGCGCAGTAATTTTGCGCGAGCGAAATCTGCCTTGGTATGAGTTATTTCAATGTCGACGACTTCGTCGGGCAACGCCCCGGGGACGAACACGACTCGCCCATCGCTGAGTCGACCAAGTGCGTCTCCGCCGGCGACAAGTCTCTCGATACGCACCTGGTGTGAATCCACTGCGCGTGACTCTACGGCATGAGAACTAGGATGAGATGCGTGTCGCGACCCATTCAGATCGCTCCCTCGGTCTTGCCCGTGGATTTTTCAAAACTTGGCGAAGCGATCGTGGCCCTTGATGCGGCCGGTGTCGATTTGATTCAGTGGGATGTCATGGACGGCCAATTTGTGCCGAACCTGACATTTGGTCCCGACATCATTGCATCGACGCGGTCACTTACGGCACTGCCATTCGAGGCTCACCTGATGGTGCTCGACCCGGACGCGATGGCCAAGCGCTATGTCGACGCAGGATGCCAACGACTCATTGTCCATGCAGAAGCCTGCACCCATTTGCACCGCACGCTTGGCAATATCGCTGAGTTGGGTGCGACCGCCGGCGTCGCACTTAATCCGGCAACTCCCGCCAGTGTGGTGGCGCATGTGCTTGACCTTGTAGACCTTGTTTTGATCATGACGGTGAATCCCGGATTTGGCGGCCAAAGTTACATTTCCTCGATGGAGTCAAAGATTTCCAAGGTTCGGGACATGGTTCAAAGTGCCGGCCTGGGCGACGTCGTCGATGTAGAGGTTGACGGCGGAATTAATTCGCAGACTATTGGCGGCGCGGCTGCGGCCGGAGCAAACGTACTGGTAGCCGGAAGTGCCCTGTATAGGGACAGTCTCGGTCTGGGCCACGCTGTTGCCGAGCTGCGGTCCGCAGCGACGAAGGCAATATCAGCGAAATAATTGTTTAACGATCACGACTCCAGCCAAAC
>JBDSKN010000105.1:0-2072 GCA_039916865.1 Ilumatobacteraceae bacterium | reverse complement strand
GGGTCGTATGTGGCGATGCGAACGACTTTGTTTATCGCCGGACAGCAAATCGAACAGTTAAGAATTGAGCGCGGAGATACCGGTGACCTGACCGCCACGAGCTTTGGCGCTCACCGCGCAGCATTGTATGGTGCAGTCCGTTGGGGCCTCAATTTTTGCATCATCGCCGTCGCCACAACTTCGGTTCTACTTCGTTTGCATTTGCCGTCGTCGGCGCTAGTCATACTCGGTTCAATTGCCGGTGCTGGACTTGGATTCGGTGCCCAGCAAATTGTCGGCGACATCATTGCTGGGGTGTATATCATTTCCGAGCGTCAGTTTGGTGTGGGTGACATCGTTCGTGTCGGTCCGCTAATTGCAGTCGGTTGGGTAGAGGGCCGCGTCGAAGAAGTGACGCTCCGAGTTACAAAATTGCGAACCTTCGACGGTGACTTGGTGAGTATTGCCAACGGAGAACTTCGCCACAATGTCAACATGTCGCGCGATTGGTCGCGAGTGCTGATATCGGTGCCTTTGCCAAGAAATAGCGACATCGAAGCGGCAATCACTCGAATTGATGTCGTTTGCGAACAGATCGGGCGTGATCCCAAGATCGCGCCGCTACTCCTCGAGGTTCCACATGTCACCGGGATTGATGACTTGGGTGCAGAAAACGTCGAAGTGCGAGTCTCTGGCAGATCGCTTCCCGTTCAGCAGTGGAAGGTTGAACGAGAGTTGCGTCGGCGAATTGCCCGCGAATTACGAGACACTTACGCCGTGGTCCCAGGTCTCGAACTTGGAGATGTGCCATGAAGTGGCGGCGACCGAGCAATATCACGATTGGTGCGCTCGTTGTCTTTCTCGTTTCGTTTGGCATTTGGTTAACACAACCCCAGCCCGCCGATCCAACTCGTACCGTGTTGTATCCGGGGGTGGACTTTGTCTTCATCACGACAACGACCACCACGCCACCGCCGTCGGTGGATCCTGCCCCTCCAACAACTGCGGGTGTACCAGCAACAAACCCACCCGCAACTCAGCCGCCCGTTGACACAACGTTGTTACCCACCGAGCCAGAAACGACAACCACCGTCGGTTAGCCAACCAAATACTTGTTAGGCCGTATCTACAGAAAGATATGCCTCGGCCAGCCGGCCCGCCGGAAGCCCGCCGGCCGCAGCAATTTGAGAGCCCCACATTCGCATGCGGTCCGGCAGGCCCGATGAATCTCGGTGCTGACTCTTGTGGCAAAGCAGCGCCTCCATCTTCAGTTCGAATACGTCGGTTGTGTCAACATATGTATTCGGATTCGGCCCTCCCATGATCCACAGCTCTGGCGCGGAGTGTGGCAGTAGTTCGCGTTCGGTCAACAATTCGGGAAAGGCAAATTCATTGCGCGCATCTGGGTATACGGCGCAAAGCGTCGCCTCTCCGGTGGCCAGGTGATCAGGATGGCTGGCATAAATTCGGTCATACCTACGCTCGGGGGACTGAGTGACCACTCGATCGGGCTTGACCTTTCGGATCACGGCGCTGATTTCGCGTCGCAGGTCGAGATCGGCGACTACCGCGCCATCGGGGAATCCAAGAAAATGTAATTCGGTGACCCCAAGAACCGCGCCCGCTTCGGTTTGCTCGCGTCGTCTAATAACCGACATGTCGTGGCGTGGAATCGAGTTGTCAAATCCGCCGGCTTGACCGTCGGTAACAATGCAGTACACAACGTCATGGCCCTCTCTAGTCCAAGTGGCGACCGATCCACCGGCACCAAAGTCGACATCATCGGGATGAGCAGTAACGATTAAAATTCGCATGTGATCACTTTAGGCGGTGTCGTTGCAGTGGCGATAGTTTGGATGTCAAACATGGAGCTCAGATGATTTTTCGTCAGTATTATTTGGCGTGTTTGTCGCATGCTTCCTATCTCGTTGGCGATGAACGGTCTGGTCGCGCCGTCATCGTTGATCCGCAGCGTGACATTTCTGGTTACCTGGCCGATGCGCAAGAGTTTGGACTTTCCATCGAGCGAGTTATCGAGACCCACTTTCATGCCGATTTCCTTTCTGGACACCTTGAGTTGGCGCACGCAACTG
>JBDSKN010000104.1:0-2289 GCA_039916865.1 Ilumatobacteraceae bacterium | reverse complement strand
GACAGGTAGTGCCGTTCGAACCCCGCCAACAGGTGTTGATGTACACATGCGGCATCACGCCATACGACGCAACACACCTTGGTCATGCGTTTACCTTCATCGCCTATGACATCGTCCAGAGGCGGCTGATCGATCTAGGTCACGAGGTGCGTTGCGTTCGCAATGTAACCGATGTTGATGACCCGCTGTTCGCCAGGGCGCGAGAACTTGGAGTTCACTATCTGGATCTGGCGGCCGGAGAAGAGGCCCGGTTCAACGCCGACATGGTCGCCCTGAATGCGTTGCCGAGCTACAGCACGCCGCGAGCGTCGTCGGCGATTTCCGACATCCGCGGATTCATCGGCATGGTCATTGAGCGGGGGTTCGCCTACCAATCCGGAGGATCGGTGTACTTCGATGTAAGCAAATCACCACGCTTCGGCGAGTTGTCGCATTTGGATCGTGCAACAATGATCGAGTTGGCGCGTGAGCGCGGCGGAAACGTGGACGATCCGCACAAGCGCGACCCACTCGACTTTGTGCTGTGGCATCCGTCGGCCGCCGATGAACCATCGTGGGACACGATGTGGGGAGCGGGTCGCCCAGGCTGGCACATCGAGTGTTCCGCCCTGGCGTTGCGCGAGTTGGGCACAACGATAGATCTGCACGGCGGGGGCACCGATCTCATCTTTCCGCATCACGAATCCGAACGAGCACAATCTGAAGCGGCAACCGGGGTGCCGTTTGTCAGACATTGGATGCACGTGGCGATGGTGTACATGGACGGTCACAAGATGTCCAAGAGTCGCGGGAATCTCGTGTTTGTCGACAAGCTGCGAGCCGAACACGATCCGCGAGCGATTCGCCTTGGCTTGATTGAACACCCCTATCGCCATGATTGGGAGTGGGACGATGGCCTCATCGATCGTGCCCAGAATCGTCTCAACTTGTGGCAGCGGGGGGCAACCGGCGACGGTTCGGCGGCGCTAGCAGAAGTTCGCGCCGCGCTAGATGACGACCTCAATACACCGGCGGCGGTTGCCGCGGTCGACGCGGCGGCGAAGTCTGGCTATCTAGTAACGAGCGCGGCAGGGCTACTAGGAATCGTGCTGGATTAATAATCGGACCACCACGTAGGTTTAGAGCGTGACACTCTCCAAACTTCACCAGGGGGCGACAAAGTTGCAGTCGCGCGTTCGGCGGTTAGTGAAGTTTCCGTCCAAACGCTTATGGAAATTTGAACTGGAAGGTTTCGATCAGATTCCAACAGATGGTCCGGCAATTCTTTGCTCGAACCACATCAGTTTTCTTGACTCGGCATTTTTGATGTTGCACGCGCCGCGAAATATTTCATTTGTTGGTAAAAGCGAATACATGGATTCGTGGAAAACTCGCCGATTGTTTCCGGCACTTGGAATGATTCCGATTGACCGCAGCGGCGGCGAAAAATCCAGTGCGGCACTCGATGCGGCCGAGAACGTGTTGCGCAGGGGTGAATTGTTTGGAATCTTTCCGGAAGGTACTCGCAGCCGTGATGGCATGTTGTACAAGGGTCACACCGGCGCGGCGAGGCTGGCATTAAAAGTTGGCTGTCCGATTTTTCCAGTCGGAGTCATCGGAACACGAGAGATTCAACCTCCCAACGCAAAATTTCCACGACTCGGTGGAACGGTGAGCATCCGAATCGGTGCACCAATTACGGTCGAACGATATTCAAATCGTCACGATGATCACCTAATTTTGCGAGAGTTAATCGACGAGGTGATGTTTGAGATTCGATCTCTCACCGGACAGGAATATCGCAATGTGTATGCGACGAAGCGCGCCGAAACTCTGCCGAGCGATACCGCGCAAATGATGACGCAGGGCGAAGGCGGTTCGGGTGAACAATTGGTAAGCCATTGAGGCCGCCCGCAAACTAGACTCTTTGCGTTATGTCGGTTTCTGCCAATGAAATGCATGTCAACCTGCCCGATGGATCGGTGCTCGCATTGCCCAAGGGTTCTTCGGCGCAAGATCTGGCTGCCAATATTGGGTCGCGCTTGGCCAAGGCAGCCGTTGCCGCGACAATAAATGGTAAAGAGTTTGATCTGTCTGAACCCATCCCCGATGGAGCGACCGTCGCGATCATCACGGCCGATTCGGAGCCCGGACGCCATGTTCTGCGTCACTCCACCGCCCATTTGATGGCCCAGGCAGTTGTGCAGCTATTTCCCGGGACAAAATTTAGCATTGGCCCGGCGATCGAAGATGGTTTCTACTACGACTTCGAACTTCCGGACGGCCGCACATTTAGCGAAGATGATCTGT
>JBDSKN010000103.1:0-10032 GCA_039916865.1 Ilumatobacteraceae bacterium | reverse complement strand
CCGTGACACAGGACCATCGCCGGCAGGGCACCTCGCTTACCTTGAGGCTGCACGAGATAGCTCGCAAGACTCAATTCACCAGAGAGAAATGTGCTATTCACTAGACCTTGGATAACTAGGCGCGAGGCCTACGGAGCCGTCGAGACTTGCCTTCGCGCGCCAAGGTGTAGCCACGGTTACGGGCCTCGGGCAAGGTGTCTGGCCCAAAGCTCAATCCAACATTGCTGGCCACAATGTCATTAATAATGGCCACATCGGTCCAACTATCAAGGTCATACACCAATTGAGTTCGCTTATCGCCCAAGTAGCGCGTGTGAGAGAATCGAGTCGGACGTTCCATGATACGAATCTAGCCGTCACCTCATATTTTGCTCACACGACCTAAATTGAAAGCCCTATGAAGGAACCACCAGTAGATATCCAGCACATTGATTTCTACTTCGATCCGATGTGCCCATGGGCATATCAAACATCGTTGTGGATTCGCGAGGTACGCCGGCTCAACGATCTCAATATTTCATGGAAATTTTTCAGTCTCGAAGAAATTAATCTCGTTGACGGCAAAAAGCACCCATGGGAGCGAGACCTTTCATACGGATGGACCCCGATGCGTATTGGCGCTTGGTTGCGAAGAAGCAGCATGTCGATGTGTGACGACTGGTACGGAGCAATAGGCCGTGCATTGCATGTGGATGGCCGCCGACCATATGAGCGAGATGTTGCAATTGAATTGCTCGATCAAATTCATGCTCCACCAACTGCATGGGACGACGCGCTTGCGGACCCGACCACCCACGATGAGGTTCGCGCCGATCACGATCGCGCGGTTGGACAATACGCCGGTTTCGGAGTTCCAATCCTTGTCTTCCCAAGTAATCGTGCCATGTTTGGACCAGTTGTGGTACCGGCACCGATGGGCGATGAAGCACTCAAGTTATGGGAACTCGCCAAAGCCTATAACTCGTTTCCCGGCTTGTTCGAAATCAAGACGCCAAAGACTGGGCACGATCGGGACTACATTGCCGCAGCATTCACTCCTTACTTGGTTGCGCGACAATGGAAGTCCGTCCAGAATTCAACCCCATAGCCAAACCGACGAGGTCATTCATGATTCCAACATCTACCCTCAGCGAGCTATTTGCCACCTGGACCTCGATCGGTGACCTTTGTGCGCCGCTGACAGAAGAACAATGGAAGACTCCGACTGCTTGCCCGGGTTGGTCTGTGCAAGACAATGTGTCTCACTTAATCGGAATTGAGCGCGGAATGACGGGCATGAAAACCACCGAGCACCAATCAGAGCCGCGCGAGTATGTCAAGAATGCAATCGGACAGTCGAATGAGAATGAAGTTGATTCCCGACGCTCACTCACTGGTGCACAGGTACTGAACGAGTGGAACGAAATTGTCAAACTCCGCACAACCGCCCTGTACGCGGCCGACGAATCGTACTTCGCAACCGCCGCAAAAACTCCACTTGGCCCGGGGTCGGTCGCCGATTTTCTCCAACTGCGTGTTCTGGATTGTTGGATTCATGAGCAAGACATTCGTCGCGCGCTTAGTGTGCCTGGGCATGAGTCTGGTCCAGCGGCCGAGAGCACAATTGATCGGCTATTGCGTACTTTGCCGATGGTGATCGGAAAACGAGCCGCAACACCCGAAGGCGAGTCGGTAAATTTTCAAGTTACCGGTCCGATAGTCCGCTCGCTATTTATGACGGTGACAAGTGGACGCGCAGCAGTGGTTGACACGCATCCGACAAAAGTTCGAGTTACATTTTCAACTGACAGCAACACATTTGTTGCCCTCGCAACAGGTCGAATTACTGCGGACGCAGCGAATTCAAATTGGTCCGCTACCGGCGACAAGGATCTTGGGTTGCGAATAGCGCAAAACCTGAACATGATGATCTAGTCGCCCGGTACTACGACCCTGGCTCATTAGGCTTCACAGCATGTCAAACGGAAGAATTCGACCGGTTGACGGTTCCGCCAATTTCGAACGTGACCGAGCACTTGCAGACTTGGCGCGCCGAGATGCCGAAATCGGCATGCGGGCGGAGAAACGCGTTCGAGACATATACGGTCTGCCCACCTCGATGGATGAATATCACTTCCACCACAGTTTCGCCAAGGAGTCCCAGGCCAGTTTTCAGATCGACTGGGTACACCAACCTTGGCTAAGGCCATTCCGATTTACATACCGACACCTGCCGAAATCGGTTCGATTCCTGATCAAGAAGTTAGCTCGATGATCAACTTCACGATTGTGATCAATGTTGCCGAGGCGAGTCGCAGCGACTTAAAGCGAACATTGAAATCACTTCGCGGAACGATTCAGAGCCCACTTGCACTTGTCATTGTCGGATCCGACTCGGATCACACGTCGGTGCTGAACCCGAAGCGATTGCTAGCCCGGCACGTCCAAATCACGAAACAATCAGAAGCACATGGCTACATCATATTCATGCGTGCGGGTGACTCGCTCTTGCCCGAGACGCTGAATCTCCTCAACGAGTTTGTACCTAAAAACTCGAAACACGATCTTTTCTACGGCGATTCAACCCATGGCTCAGTCAGCAGGTGGGACGAACCAACGGAAGTTCGTCGTCCCGGGTGGTCACCGGAGCGACTGCGTTCGCACTGCTATCTGGGCGAATTGCTTGTCGCGCCGATCGACCTCGTAGCCAAATCTGGAGGAATTGATTTGCTCGCGGCAGCCGGTTCCCACGAGCGTGCACTTCGACTCAGCGAATACGCCTTGTCGCCAGTGCGAATAGCCGACCTGTTGTACTCCTCCGACCACGAACACCTCCAACCAACCTGTTCTCTGCATGCGGTCCGCCAACACTGTCAGCGAACTGGAATCAACGCCGACTGCGAGGAAGATCAACACCTACCTGTAGTCCGCGTTCGGCGACACCTTTCGGGCGAGCCCCGCATCAGCATCATTATTCCGACTCGCGGGACGGTCGAATCCATTCGCGGTACGACCAGAGTTTTGGCCGCTCACGCAATTGAATCATTGCTCGAGCGATCAACATACTCAAATTTCGAAATAATTGTGGTCGCCGATGACTCGACACCTGACGAGTCTCGACAAGCGATCGCATCGGCTGGCGGCACACGCGTGCGATTCATTGAATTTTTGCGGCCCTTCAACTTTGCCGAAAAAATCAATCTCGGTGTTGTGTCAAGCGAATCAGAATTAGTGCTGCTATTGAACGACGACACGGAAATAATCACCCCAGATGCGCTGCATACGATGGTCGGAATACTGACCGATCAAAGCGTGGCGATGGTCGGTCCAATGTTGCTGTACGAAGATGGCACCATTCAAAGCGCCGGCCACATTCTCAACCCTGTCCCCTATGACCTCTATCGCGGACGATCGCTCTCGTTGACGGGCGCTCAGTACATTTTGCGTGTGCAGCGGGAAGTCTCGGGAGTCATCGCCGCGTGCGCTCTGATTCGACGCAGCGTGTTCGACGAAGTGGGCGGACTATGCACTGACTTTCCAAGCAATTACAACGATGTCGACTTTGGACTAAAGACACAGGAGCTCGGATATCGCGTTATATTCACTCCCCACGCCCAATTTTTTCACTTTGAGTCGCAAACACGGTCGCCGCGTCTACAGACATTTGAGGTTGCGAAAATCGGTGCGCGCTGGCGCGACAAACTCGACGATGATCCATACTTCAATCCGCGTCTCGAGCGGTACGTCTCAATTTGGAAGCAGAACCTCATTGGTCAAAGATCGTTGCTTGATGCGCTCGGGCCAACCGCTCCTATCGCGTCGAAATAGTCCAAGTGAGCTCGCACTACGTATACGACATCAACATCGTCCAAGACATCAATATGGGCCTTTTCGGCTTCGCCCAATAGATACGCGGTGAGTGTTTCTTCGCCCACGACAACCGTGGCGGTTATGTCCTGCTGTCGGTCGACAACATTATTTGGCTGCAAGCCATTGGCGCTCATCCAATCCATGTGCAACGCCAGCAATTTTTTCAATTCGTCAAGTGTCAATCGCGACTGACTCTCGGGCGGTAATCGCTCGGCCACAAAGCTAACCGCCTCTTCCAATCGGTAAATTGCCCGTGGGGCCAGCGCATCCAACCGATGTGCCTCTCGACCAATCACCACCGACGCGATCATAAATACACTGACAATCGCAACAATTGCAAATGCGACAGTTACCCCAGACATGCTGCCAGAAGCAAGTAACTAAATTCCGATGCGTTGGGCCAGCATCTCTCGATGATACGTCGGATCGCCGAAGAGAAGCTCGCTCGACTTGGCACGCTTGAAGTAGAGGTGCGCCGGATGTTCCCAGGTGAATCCTATTCCGCCATGAATCTGAATATTCTCGGCGGCGGCATGAAAGTACGCCTCGGAGCAATATGCCTTGGCGAGTGAGGCCACCGACGGCAACTCATCGTTCATTTCGCTGGCACACCACATTCCGTAATACGCGGCCGACTTGGCCGACTCCACTTCGAGCAACATGTCGGCACACTTATGCTTGATTGCCTGGAAACTTCCGATTGGACGACCAAACTGGACTCGAACTTTGGCGTACTCAACGGCCATCTCGAGAACTTTTTGTGCGCCGCCAACTTGCTCGGCGGCTAAGGCAACTGCGGCAAGGTCAAACACCGTGGACAGGAAATCCCAGGCTTTTCCTTCTTCGCCGATTAGCTCTGCGGTCACATCGGTGAACTCCAGTTTTGCTTGCTTGCGTGTTTGATCCATCGTCGACAATGACGTGCGAACAAGACCCCCGGCCTTGCCATCGACAGCAAAAAGCGAAACGCCCTTAGGAGTTCGCGCCGCAACGAGAATTAAATTTGCGGTATGCCCGTCGATGACGAACATTTTGGTTCCATTCAACTTCCACTCTCCGCCCAAACCTTTGGCGACCATCGTGATTCCTGACTCGTCCCATTTACCTGAGGGCTCTGTACATGCCAAGGTGGCGGTTGATTCGCCACTGGCGATGCCCGGCAGGTACTTTGCCTTGGCCGAGTTGTCGCCGCTTTGCAGCAGAGTGTTTGCGGCTAACACCACCGTCGAAAAAAATGGAGCGCACAGCAAGGCTCGACCCATTTCTTCAAGCACTATTCCGAGTTCGATCTGGGAAAAGCCCGAACCACCGAATTCCTCTGGAATGTGCAGCCCCTGAAGGCCCATTTGTTCACCCATTTGCTTCCACACCGCCGGGTCTACTCCATTGACCGTTTCCATCTGTTCGCGCACCGCAGATTCCGGCGATTTGGCGTCGAGAAAGGCGCGCACGGTCTTGCGCAGTTCTTCTTGCTCTTCAGTAAAGGCAAAGTTCATGCCAGCAAGTATCACCCATACCTAAACTCGTCGAACAATTGGATTGTGTACATATATGTACACAAATTGTCCAAGCGCGACTAAGGTAGCGAAATGGCCCGTCGTATTGGTATTCGTGATCTCCGCCAGCACGCATCTACCTATATTCGTCGCGCCGGTGCGGGCGAGCGCATTTTGGTCACCGTGTCTGGCCAACCAACGGCAATTTTGTGTCCTGTCGATGCACCTGTATCGGGCCAGCCTGCAATGACAGATCTCATTGCCAGCGGCGCCGTCCTCGCCGCGCGGCGTACGGGTGCATTCAAATTCGGTGACCCCATAGTCGTGCACAGTGGTGCCCGCATCGATCAATTGCTGCGGCAGGTTCGCGGATGACGGTAGTGCTAGATACGAGCGCACTTGTCGCCCTTCATGTTCCGGGAGCCGCACGAACTGTCATCCAGCAGGCAATGCAAATGGATCAAACTTGGTGCGCCAGCGCACTTGCCTTGAGCGAAGCAATCGCTTTAATTGATCATCTAACCAATGAAGCGGTTTTGCGCGATGACCTTGAAGATGCCCTGCGACGCACGTGGGACTATGTTGCGGTTGTGCCCGTAGACCAGCGATGCCTCAACGACGCCGCTCGACTAACCCGTGAGCAACCCCTTCAGATCAGCGACGCAATTCACTTGGCGGCCGCTCAGCGACTTCCACTTCCAATTCGCTTCGTCACCTTTGACGCCGGTCAAATTCCGGTGGCCCTCTCGCTTGGCTTTGAGGTGATTTCGACATGAATGCGACGGATACCCTGCACTGGAGTGACACAAATGTTGAGGTGCATAAAGTCGTCGTCGGTCCGTATGCGAACAATGTGTTCGTGGTTCGCTGCCGAGCAACCGGGGATGCCGTACTTATAGATGCAGCCAACGAACACGAGCAACTACTTGTACTATGCAAAACGCTCGGTGTCCGTCGCGTGTTCGAAACTCATGGTCACTGGGACCATATTCAGGCTGTTCCGGCCATGCGAGAGGCGGGCTACGAGGTTGCTGTAACTGCTCTTGACGCGCCTCGACTGAAAGATGTGGGCTACGACGTGTTTATAGACGATGCCGAAATATTGGAAGTCGGATACCTGCGATTGCAAGCAATTCATAATCCGGGGCACACCGAAGGCTCCATCTCATTCGCCGTGGCCGGCACACCGTTGCTATTTACGGGTGACACACTTTTTCCGGGTGGACCCGGCAACACCACGCTGGAAGGCGGTGACTTTGCAACGATAATCCACAGCATTGACACCAAACTTTTGACATTTCCCGCCGAAACAATTGTCCTACCCGGACATGGTGCCGACACAACAATTGGTGCGGAACGCCCACAACTGGCGGCATGGATCGCGCGAGGCTGGTAATGATTAAGGGGGTGAACGCGACCGTAAAACTCGGCGGAATGGCACCGGCGCCATCGCTGCTCGGACGCCAGATCAAGTCAGAAAAGGTTCGCGATGACGGGAGACCAACTCCTGAGTGGCGATCAGAACTCCGTCGCATTCCAGGGTTTCGCAATTTAGTGACAGTTGTTCTGCTGTATACGCAGACCATCGTCATCATTTGGGTGGCGATAGCCCTGCACAATCCATTTTTTTACATCGTGGCTTTTGCGTTGATGGGTCGCTCTCATGCTCAATTTGCATCCCTAATGCATGAATCGGCGCATCGACTTTTATTTGCCAATAAATCAATTAATGACTTTGTCGGTCGATGGCTACTTGGCTACCCGTCCTTCGTAAATACGGATGGATATCGGTTCGTGCACATGGCACACCACCGCGAGGAGTTCGGTCCTAACGAACCGGATATCCCCCTGTATGCGAATTATCCGATTACTCGGCAGAGTTTCCGTCGAAAAATCTTGCGCGATTCGGTTGGCATCACCGGTGTGCGTTTGATGCGCGATCAATTTGCCGTTCTGTTTCGTGGTGACTCCCGCTCGCGCAACACCCAACTGAAAATTCTTGCCGTACAGATAACTATTTTTGTGGTCTTGGCCGCATCTGGTCATCCGCTTATCTATTTCGGATTGTGGTTGCTTCCATTCCTGACCTTCTGGCGCGTCATTAATCGACTTCGTTCAATCGCCGAACATGGAGGACTCCGCGCCGATGCCGATCGACGAATCACTACCCACAGCGTGCGCCAGGCGGCAGTCACCAGATTCGCGCTGGTGCCGTACAACATTGGTTGGCACCTTGCCCATCACGTCGATTCTGGAATTCCGTTTCGTTCGCTGCCCGCGTACCACCAGGAACTGCGTCGAATCGGCTACGTCACCCCCGAGTACGAATACCTAACATATCGTGCAATTTGGCGGGCGTTACAGACCAAATAATTACTACTACGCCCATAGTGGTAATACTCCAAACCCTGAATACACTTGACATTGTGACCGAGTTGTTCCGGGTTGAGGATTTACATGCCAAACCCATCGAGGGTGACGCAGAAATCTTGCGCGGACTCAACCTCACTGTAAAAAGCGGCGAAATTCACGCAATTATGGGGCCAAACGGATCGGGCAAGTCCACACTTGCCAACACATTGCTGGCCTCGCCAGAGTACGAAGTCACATCTGGCCACATCTATTACAAGGGTGACGACATCAGCGGATGGTCAACGGATTCCCGCGCCAGGGCAGGCATTTTTCTTGGATTTCAATACCCCCAAGAAATCGCCGGGGTCTCGGTAATTCAATTTCTACGTCAGGCTCTTTCGGCGCGAAAGGGAATCGATCTTTCGGTGCTGGAGTTGCGACTTAGCGCCATGGACTGGATGAAACGACTGGGAATGGACTCTTCCTTTGTCGATCGCTATCTCAACGAAGGATTCTCCGGCGGTGAGAAAAAACGCAACGAGATCATGCAAATGGCCATTTTAGAGCCGGAGCTGGCGATCCTTGATGAAACCGACTCGGGACTCGATATCGACGCGTTGCGAATTGTGGCCAATGGAATTCGCGAAGTTCGCGCCGAGCGTCCAACACTTGGAATCGTTCTAATTACCCATTACCAGAGGTTGCTAGATGAATTGCGGCCCGATGTAGTGCACATTTTGATCGACGGCCAGATTGTGAAAAGCGGAGGCATGGAACTTGCGTCAGAACTGGAGCGATCGGGCTATGAGGTTTATCGCAGCGAACGGGTGTAGACGGGCAAATCATGACGCTTGATGTCGCTCGGATCCGAAAAGATTTTCCCGTTTTACAACGAGAAATCAATGGCAAGCCCTTGGTGTATCTGGATAGTGCAAACACGTCGCAAAAGCCGCAGGTTGTGATCGATGCCATGACGACGTTTCTTGAAACGGCGTACGCACCAATCAACCGCAGTGCATACCAGCTGGCCGCCGAAGCCACCGACCTTTACGAAGGTGCCCGCACCAAGGTTGCCCGATTTATCAATGCCGCGAGTTCCAACGAGATCATCTTCACGAAAAATGCGACCGAGGCACTAAATCTCGTGATCATGAGCTGGGGACGCGCCAATCTGAACGCCGGAGATGTCGTGCTACTTACCCACCTCGAGCATCACGCCAACGTCGTGCCGTGGCATATGTTGGTAACCGAACGGAAGATTAAATTGCGATGGGTACCACTGACTGTCGATGGTCAACTTGATCTCACCAACCTCGACTCAATGCTCGTCGGAGTTAAAGTATTTGCCTTTACGGCGATGTCCAATGTGCTCGGCACGATTACGCCAGTTGCACAACTCTGCGGCGCTGCTCACAGGGCCGGTGCTCTAACCATCGTCGATGCGTGTCAATCGGTTCCCCACCAACCAACAGATGTTCGGGCCTGGGGCGCCGATTTCATTGCCTTTAGCTCGCACAAAATGTGCGGTCCATCTGGTGTTGGGGTGCTGTGGGGACGAGAATCACTTTTGGAAGTACTCCCCCCATTCCTGGGTGGCGGGAACATGATCGCGGACGTCCGACTAGATGGATTTACTCCGGCCGAACTTCCCGCCAAATTTGAAGCCGGCACACCGCCAATTGCCGAGGTGATCGGACTCGGCGCGGCAATCGACTATCTCGAACTGATCGGCATGCACAACGTCCGACAACACGAGCTGGGGCTTAGTGCCTATGTTCTGGACAGCCTTACTCGGCGATTCGGCGATGACATCACGGTTCACGGTCCGTTTAATCCGGAACAACGCAGTGCGACCTTTAGTTTTTCGTTCCGCGACATCCATCCACATGACTTGAGCCAGGTACTTGATCAGCACAACGTTTGCATTCGCGCCGGACATCATTGCGCTAAGCCGCTTATGCGAGTGCTAGGCACGAACGCCACCGCTCGAGCAAGCTTCTATTTGTACAACACTGAGGCGGAGGCCGATGCCTTGGCCGATGCGCTTGACAGTGCATCCGATATCTTCTGAGATAGTTGACGAGGGAGCACAACATGCCAGGCCTAGAAGACCTCTACCGCGAGATAATTCTTGATCACTATCGGACCCCCCGCAATCGTGGCGAGCTCGATCCACCGGCGGTGTCCGCGGAAGGTTACAACCCACTATGCGGAGACGAAATTCGCGTATTCATTGTCGTCGAAAACGGCGTGGTGAGCGACGTACGGTTTAACGGTTCGGGATGCTCGATCAGTCAGAGTTCGACATCGATGATGACAACTGCAATAAAGGGAA
>JBDSKN010000102.1:0-18840 GCA_039916865.1 Ilumatobacteraceae bacterium | reverse complement strand
TCGCCCCGACCGGAGTGTTCAAACGGCGAGTGTGCCGTCGATTTCTCCAGTTCGACTTGGGGATTGTGCAACAAGTGTGTTGCTGAGTAGACGACTTTCATGTCACGCGATACTCGAGATCAGCGGATCCATAGTCGCGAAGACTACTCGCGTGAAATCTCACGCAGATCGTAGGTTTCGATTACATCGCCCTGCTTCAAATCCTGGAAGTCGGAGAGTCCAATGCCGCATTCGAACCCCTCTCGGACCTCGCGCGCATCTTCCTTGAATCGGCGCAGCGACGAAATCGAGCCCTTCCAGATAATCACCCCGTCTCGAAGAAAGCGAACCTTTGACCCACGCGTAATAACTCCCGACCTGACGAAGCAACCGGCGATCGCACCGATCTTCGGCGCTCGGAAGAGCTCTCGAACCTCCGCCTCTCCAGTGACTATTTCTTCAAACTCCGGCTTGAGCATGCCCTTCATGGCCTTTTCAATGTCCTCGATGAGCTTGTAGATGATCTCGTAGGTTCGAATTTCGACGCCTTCTGCCTCGGCGAGTTCACGCACTTTGCGGTCGGGTCGAACATTAAATCCAATCAGAGTTGCGTTTGTGGCGGCGGCCAGAGTGATGTCGTTTTCGGTTATGGCGCCGACCGCTCGATGAACAAATGCCGCCCGCACATCATCGCGCTCGAGTTTGCGCAAACTTTCGGTTACCGCTTCCAGCGATCCGTGAACGTCTGCTTTGACGATTACGTTCAAGGTTGCGACTTCACCGGCCTGAATTTGGGTGAAGATGTCTTCGAGCTTGACTCCGCGCTGAACTCGTGCATCACCGCGCTGATTGAGTGTGCGGAAGCGCTGTTCGCGAGACTCAGCAACGGTGCGTGCTGTTTTCTCGTTTGGCGCCGAGCGAAATTCGTCGCCCGCGGCGGGTACCGCCGACAACCCGAGAACTTGCACCGGTGAGGATGGCTCGGCTTCTTTGATTTGCTCGCCGCGATCGTTGATCAGCGCGCGCACCTTGCCCCACGCCGCACCGGCAACCATTGGATCACCGACTCGTAGCGTTCCTTTATCAACTAGCACCGTGGCCACGGGGCCCCGACCGATATCAAGCTGTGCCTCGAGCACGATTCCCTTAGCGCGACCGGTCGGATTGGCCGTGAGTTCGCCAACTTCGGAAAGCACCGCGAGTTGCTCCAGTAATTCGTCCACGCCTAATCCGCTCTGCGCCGACATTTCGACAACGATCGTGTCGCCACCCCACGACTCAGGGGTCAACTGCTGCTCGGCAAGTTGAGACATGACTCGCTGTACATCGGCATTTGGTTTATCGATCTTGTTGAGGGCCACGACAATAGGTACATCGGCGGCACGTGCATGGCTAATTGCCTCGATCGTCTGCGGCATGATTCCGTCATCGGCTGCCACGACGAGCACGACGATGTCGGTTACCTGGGCTCCGCGAGCTCGCATCTTGGTGAACGCGGCGTGGCCAGGAGTATCGATGAAGGTAATCAATTTGTCATTCTTGGTCACCTGATAGGCCCCAATGTGCTGAGTGATCCCGCCGGCTTCGCCGCTTACGACGCTTGTGGAACGGATCCGATCCAACAGAGTCGTTTTACCGTGGTCCACATGTCCCATCACGGTGATCACAGGCGGACGCGCAGCCTGAAGTTCCGGATCGTCGTCATCGCTATCGTCGAACAGAGCCTGAAGCTCCATCTCTTCTTGCTGGCCGGGATCGACAAGTAGAATTTCGGCGCCAATCTCCAGCGCAAAGAGTTCCATCTGCTCGTCGGCAAGCGTCACCGTAGCCGTGACCATCTCGCCGTGCTCCAATAGGAAGCGGACTACGTCGGCCGAAGTGCGGTTTAGTTTCGGAGCGAATTCCTGAGCAGATGAGCCACGTTCAATGACTACTATTCCTTCCGGTACCGCGGCCGTGCTGGATGTATATGTGGTCAGCGCCTGCGGAAGCATTTCTTCAAAATCTTGACGTCGTCGAGCGCGAGATTTCTTTCGTGGCGCCCGACGTTGACCGGTTCCGCGGCCACCCGCACCGCCGGGACCGCCACGACCTGCGCCACCTGGACCGCCACGCCCCGGACCTCCGGGAGCACCGCGTCCAATTCCACCTGGGGCACCTCGACCTGGTCCGGCAAAACCAGATCCCCGACTTGGGCCGCCGGCGCCCGGCCGAGTTCCACTTGGCGCACCGCGACCGGCACTGGGGCTAGACGGGCGAAGTGGGCCACCTGTTCCCACGGGACCACGACCAAGGGCGGAAGCCGGAATTCGACCCGTGCGCGCATTGGTACCACCGGTGGGACGACTTGGGGTGCGGTTTATTTGAGGGCGAACGGTCCCCGTATCTGGCGGGCGACGAACCGCACTTCCGGGCGGAGGCGGAATCTTGCGGCCCCCACCGGGTGGCGGCGGAATTGCCCGTCCACTCGAAGCAACGGAACTCGACTGGGCGGGACGATTTACCGGTGGTGGCGAGGTTGGCGCAGTCACGGCGGATGCTGACACCGCCGGAGTGACTGGCTTTGGCGATTGCGCCACGGGCAACTGTGTCATTGGAACTGGCGCCGGTCGCGCCGTGCGGGGTGCGCTTGGCGATGCCGAGCGAATCGGCTGAGCGGAGGAAACAATTGGTGTATCCGATGTCGTCGCTTTTTCGACTGGATCGGTCGCCGCCTGCTTAGTTGAACTAGCCGTGGATGCCTTTGTCTCAACTGTCGACTTCTTGGCCACCGACTTTTTAGCCGCAGGCTTTTTGGTCGGCGATTTCTTGGCGACCGCCTTTTTAGTTTGCTTTGGCTCTGCCGGCTGTTCGGAACGCACCAATCCCTCACGATGAGCACGAGCCCGAACGCGATCGGCTTGCTGTTCGATGATTGTTGACGACTGCGTCTTTACCCCGATACCTAACTTGTTACATAGATCAAGCGTCTCCTGATTGGTCAAGCCGAGCTCTTTGGCGAGCTCATGGACGCGCAAGATCTTGGCCAAAGGGTCAGCCCTCCGTATCGCCGGCAGGTTGCGGAGTCTCGGAACTGGCTGCCCACTGTTCCTGGCTAACAATTGATCCGTCGACAGCGTGCCACTCCATAGATCCGCTTTCTGGATTCGTTACCCATTCGCCCTCGGCAAAACCGCTGACCGGCTCAACGGCCGAGGCGATCGGGACATATCCAGCGCTATCTTCCGCCGCCTGCGTTTCGCTCTTGACATCGAGTCGTACTCCAGTGAGTCGAGCTGCCAAGTTGGCATTGACACCCATTTTGCCTATGGCCAGCGACAGCTGAAAGTCGGGCACGATGACATCGGCCTGAGTACGGTCCTCGCTCAGGCGAACCTCGGTGACTTTTGCCGGTGACATGGCCTTAGCAATGAAGTCTGGAAGGTCGTCGCTGAACGGGATGATGTCGACCTTTTCGCCTCGCAATTCTGTTACCACCATTCGCACGCGTCCCCCACGAGCGCCGACGCACGCGCCAACCGGGTCGACGTTGTGGTCGTTTGACCAGACCGCAATTTTTGTTCTTTGACCGGGTTCGCGGGCACATGCCTTTAGTTCAACGACACCGTCGGCAATCTCTGGTACTTCCAATTCGAACAATCGCTTGATAAGCCCCGGATGGGTACGGCTGACAACAATTTGTGGTCCCTTAGGCGTCTTGCGAACTTCGACGATGTATGCCTTGAGACGAGCATTTGGTTCTCGAGTTTCACCTTGAACTTGTTCGGCTTGAGGAAGCAACGCCTCGACGCGACCGAGGTCGAGCAATGTGTATTTAGTATCGGTCTTCTGCACAATGCCAGAAACAATGTCACCTTCCCGGTTTGCGTATTCCTCAAATTTGCGATCTCGCTCAACTTCACGAATCCGTTGGCTCATCACCTGTCGAAACGTCTGTGCGGCGATTCGACCGAGTTCATCCTTTTTCGGGGTGTCGTCTCGTTCGTTAATCCAATTTCCGTCGTCGTCGACGTCAAAGGCCGTGAAAGTGATGTCCATGTTTTCTGGGTTGATACCGACGATCACCTCCTCGGCGGCGTTTGGTCGCTTTTTGTAGGCGGTGGCGAGGGCTTCCACCAATACCTGCAGAAGTGAATCGACCGAGATGCCGCGATCTCCGGCAAGCATTCGAATCGCTTCGGTCATGTCTAGATTGCTCATGATGTTGTGACCTCCGTGGTGCGACGGCGCGTTCCTTTGGTGGACTGCTTTGGAGTTGGACCCCATTCGAACACCGTGCGGGCGCGATCAATAGATTGATACGGCACGACGACATCGGTGGGCGTTTTCTCGTCGGTATGCACCGTTACGGCCACTTCGTCGGCGCCGACAATAAGCCCCTGCAAACGGCGCTCGCCGCTTGGATTTTGATGTAATCGCAGAGCCACGACTTTGCCGATCTCACGCTGAAAATGACGAGGTACACGGAGAGTTCGCTCCAAACCTGGACTCGTAACTTCGAGCGTGTAGCGCCCAGGCATCGGATCGGAGTGATCGAATTCTCGCGAAAGAAGACGAGTAATAAGGGCAATGGTGTCGAGACTGACGCTTTGCTCGCTTAGAACCGGCGTATCGACGACAACCTTTAGGACGCCCCCAACGAATTCGAGGTCATAGAGTTCTAGGCCAAGATCAGCCACAATGGGGGCCACGAGAAGATGGACGCGCTCAACTATCGGGTTAGACATGACTCCACCTCCTCTCTTTCTGCCCGCTTGCTGCTCAAAACGGGCCCTATAAAGAACAAAAAGCGTGGGTCGAAACCCACGCCTCCGGTTCGACGAACTTCAAAGGACCCCATCATCATAACCGCACCAACTAAGGTTCACATCGGCTCGAACTCTATATCCACCGCAGTAATGAGGCCCGTGTGATTCAGCGAATGTCTTCTGTTTTCTTGCGTACGTTGCGTGATAATCCGGTTGACGCCGAGGTACCAAGTCACCGCCTGCTTGTACGTGCCGGCTATATCCGTCGTGCAGCTCCAGGTGCATACACATGGCTTCCCCTTGGTTGGCGCACGTTTCGGAAGGTTGAAAACATCATTCGCCAGGAAATGAACCTGATCGGCGCACAGGAGGTGCACTTTCCGTCGTTATTGCCGCGCGAGCCCTATCAAACATCTGGCCGATGGGCCGATTACGGAGACAACCTGTTTCGGCTGCAAGATCGGCGCAAGGTGGACTATTTGCTGGGGCCGACTCATGAAGAGATGTTCACCTTGCTAGTCAAAGATCTCTATAGCAGTTATAAAGATCTTCCGCTGTGGCTATACCAAATTCAGACCAAGTTCCGCGACGAGGCGCGCCCCCGGGGTGGGCTGTTGCGTGGACGCGAATTCGTGATGAAGGATTCCTACAGTTTCGACATTGACCAGGAGGGCCTCCAGAGCAGTTACGACGCTCATCGCAATGCCTACATCAAAATATTTGACCGCCTCGGGCTTCCCTATGTCATCGTTTCCGCAATGTCCGGGGCCATGGGCGGCTCGGTTTCGGAGGAGTTTCTCTTTCCGTGCGATAGCGGGGAGGACACATTTGTCCAATGCATCAATTGCGATTACTCGGCCAACACCGAGGCGGTGCAAATTGGTTCAACGTCGCCCGTAGACGCTTCGAAACATCAACTGGCTCAGGTCGCCGACACGCCCGACACGCCAACGATCCAGACTCTGGTGGATCTCTTCAATTCGCGATCCGACTTACAGCGAAAGGGAAACCCCTGGGCGGCGCACGACACACTGAAGAATGTTGTCGTCAACCTTCGCCATCCAGACGGGAGACGAGAGGCTCTGGCGATAGGAATACCTGGCGATCGCGATGTGGATATGAAGCGACTAGAAGCACAAGTTGCACCGGCCGAAGTCGAGGCTTTTGCTGATGAGCATTTTGCGGCCAATTCGGCGTTGGTCAAGGGCTATATCGGTCCTGGCGCACTCGGGTTAGCAAGCGCCTCAGGCATCCGCTTTTTACTCGACCCACGAATTGGAATTGGAAGCGCTTGGATCACCGGTGCCAATCAGTCCGGTCGTCACGTGATGAACCTTGTTCACGGACGAGACTTCGTCGCAGATGGAACCATCGATGTCTCCGAGGTTCGCGACGGTGACCCGTGCCCGCGATGCGCTGGCTCGCTCAGCATTAAGCGCGGAATTGAGATTGGGCATGTTTTTCAATTGGGGAAAAAGTACGCCGAGGTTCTTGAACTCAGCGTCCTGGACCAAAATGGCAAGCAACAAGTCGTGACGATGGGATCTTATGGAATTGGCGTGTCGCGGGCGGTGGCCGCGATTGCCGAAGCGACACATGATCAATTGGGTCTCCGATGGCCGCGAGCAGTCGCGCCATTCGACGTACATATCGTGATCGCCGGCAAGGGTGGCGACGACACCGCGAGTACGGCAAATTCCTTGGCACAACAGCTCGATACCGTCGGGCTTGAAGTGTTGCTTGACGATCGCACCGGTGTGTCACCGGGGGTGAAATTTAAAGACGCCGAGTTGCTCGGCATCCCGTGCATTGTGATTGCAGGTCGCGGAGTGCTCGAAGGTGTCGTCGAAATACGCGATCGAATTCTTGGCACCGCCACCGAGGTCAAGATTGCCGACGCGACCGCCTACATTGCTGAGACCCATTTCGGCAGTCTTACGGGTAAGTAGTGCCGCAGTTTCTCGATGGGGTCGTGCAGCATTACGACTGGGGAAATAGTCACACCATTCCCGAACTACTTGGCTTGAAATCCGACTCTCGGCCCTGGGCCGAGCTATGGTTCGGCACCCACCCGGGTGGACCTTCGAATGTCACAATCGACGGCCAAGCCCGTGACCTGACTTCGCTCAGCGGCGACCTTTCGTTTTTGGTCAAGATCATTGCCGCCGCGAGACCATTGTCGTTACAAACTCATCCGACACTGGACCAAGCTCTTGATGGGTTCGAACGCGAAAACAAACATGGAATTCCGCACTCCGATCCGAGCCGAATTTACCGTGACGCTTCGGCAAAGCCAGAATTCCTGTGCGCAATTAGCAGCTTTGAAGCACTGTGCGGATTTCAAACAGCCGATGAGTCGTTGCGAAATTGTGAAGAACACGGCTGGACGGAACTTGCCGATCACCTGTCTCGCGACGGTCTGGCTCAATGTGTGCGTTGGGCACTGAGCATGTCCGACCACATTCTTCCGAACCAAATCCCCGATTGGGCGCAGCGATTGGCGTCCCTATATCCCGGTAACGGCGGAGTTCTTGTAGCCCTGTTAATGAATCATGTTCAACTCCGGCCTGGCGAGGCTTTGTTCTTGAATGCGGGTAATGTGCACGCATATCTACAGGGCGCAGCAATTGAGGTGATGTCATCTTCTGACAATGTCGTTCGCGCCGCGTTCACAAAAAAACACGTTGACATCGACGAGTTCCTTGAGGTCGGCAACTTTTCCCCCACGCCTCCCCCGTATTGCCGACCGGCGCAAAAAGACAATGGCTGTTGGCACTACGAGATTCCAACACATGCATTTGGAGTTCAACGAATTGACGTTGGTGACAGTTATCTAGTCACGGCGACCCACGACAACGAGATTCTCCTGTGCATAGATGGAAGCACCGGTTACCTGAAACAGGGTCAAGCCAGCGCCTTGCAGAGAGACGAAGTTGTTCAACTGTCCGGACCGGCGACCGTCTTTCGCTGTTGGGGATCCAGTTGAAGCGGGTTGTGACTGCGGTCGTGGCCGGGTTATGCCTTGCATCGGTTGGCGCAATTCTCACTTTTGACATTCAACCGTCAGCGGGTCGAGCCGATGGCCGCACTTTGCTCGTCCTTGGGGACAGCCTCACTTATGGAACCGCATATCCCGGATTTGGCAATGTCACACCGCAACTGGTTGCGCTGGGCACTTTCGACAGTCTTGTTATTGACGGAGAGTTCGCGCGCAACATCAGCGGCCCGGCAAGGACCAGCAGAAACGGTGTCAAGACATATAAGAAAATGATTAGCGAAGGACTGCGGCCAAGCGCGGTAATCGTCGCACTTGGCAGCAACGACCTCCAACAATCCGCCAAGCCGGCATTTCACGAGGCGCAGATTCGTGAGCTCCTAGCAGCAATTGGCGACATCCCAGTCGTGTGGATCAACGTATTGCGTACCGACACCTCTTACTACCCGCGAAGGTCGGCGATGTTCAATCGAGTCTTGCTACGAATCGCGCCGGAATATCCGAATCTCATCGTCGTGGACTGGGCGTCGATGCTGGCGGCACATCCGAAGTGGTTCGCCTACGACAAACTTCACCTCCAACCTCGTGGCTATAAAGTTCGGGCCACGGTCTATGTGCAAGCGGCCCGTTCGCTGTGGGACGCTCTCAATCCACCGGTAGCAATCCCCGAAACAACGATTCCCGCAACGACGATCCCGGAGACCACAACTACAGTGTCGGGCTAATTGCCCGCCACTTTTTTGCGGATCTCGACAATTCTATCTTGGGCATGGTTGACATCGTCTCCTTGGGCACGCAAAAGCGCATCGCGATCTTTGGTTGCTTCACGCTCGGCTAACGCCGTATCCACTCGAGCAATCGCTGCATCCATGCCGTGTTCATGGATGTACGTCGCCCACTCGACCAATGCTTCGACCATTTCCGATTCTGGGACGACAGCGACATTTCTGCCCTTGACAAAGAGATGGCCACGCTTATTGCCCGCCGCTATTCCTAAGTCGGCTTCACGGGCCTCGCCAGGTCCGTTGACGACACAACCCATAACCGCAATTTGCAGCGGAATCTTCTTATCTGCAAAAGCCTGCTGAGCACGATTGGCCACATCGATTACATCGATCTCGGCGCGACCACAACTTGGACAGGCAATGAGATCCACGTTCTTGCGTTCGCGAAGACCGAGTGACTCGAGTAGCAAGCGGCCGGCGCGGGCTTCCTCAACCGGATCGGCCGTGAGGCTATAGCGAATTGTGTCGCCAATTCCTTCTAACAGGAGCGTCGAAATTCCGGCGGTTGCTTTAATCAACCCACCAGGTAGTGGTCCGGCTTCGGTGACACCAAGGTGCAACGGATGGCGTGTGACTTCGGTGAGTTGTCGGTACGCCTCCACCATCAGTGGAACATTCGAGGCCTTCACTGAAATCTTGATCAGCGTGAAATCGACCTCCTCAAAATAGCGAATCTCTTGCAGCGCCGACTCGACCATCGCCTCGGCGGTGAGTCCGCCGTGCTTTTCATACAGGGCCGGATCCAGCGAACCGCCGTTGACGCCAATGCGAATGGGTACGTTGCGATCGCGCGCCTCGCTTGCCACCGCCTTGATGTGTTCTGGCCGACGAATATTGCCAGGGTTGAGACGCAGGCCATGTACACCCGCCTCAAGTGCGGCCAAAGCCATTTTGTATTGATGATGAATGTCGGCGATTATCGGCACCGGAGATCGAGGCACTATCTGGGCTAGACCTTCGGCGGCTTCTGATTCGTTGCATGTGCAGCGCACGATGTCACAACCTGCTGCGGCCAGCGCGTATATTTGCTGCAAAGTTCCCTCGACATCGGCGGTCTTGGTAATGGTCATGGATTGCACGCTGATCGGTGCGTCTCCACCAATTGGTACCTTGCCAACCTGAATGCGATTCGTTACCCGTCGTTGATGTCGCATCATGCTTTCAAGTGTGCCAGAACTATTCAGCCAAGTGGCTGAGTGATGTCGAGATAGAGACCGGCAAACATCAGTAGAAGCAATAACGCAACGACCGCGGTGGCAACTGGCACCATTTTGGCGACATCGGCCCGATATATCCGATTGCGGCGTGAGCGGAGTCGCTCATATGTGGCAATTGCGGCATGACCGCCGTCAAATGGCAGAAGCGGGAACATGTTGAATATTCCGATGAATACATTGACGCCGGCCAGCAGCATGAATATTCCTTTTATCCCCTCCTGCCGGCCGATTTCGCCACCAAGCTGACTTGCCCCGACTACCGTGCTTGGCCGCGTTGCCGGATCGGCCACAGTCGAAGTCACGCTGTTGAAAATATTTCGCGGATTCAGAACCGTGAATACACCTTTCACAGATTGCACCGCGGTCGATGCTCCGTCGCTCACCGAGTAACGAAGGGCCAGCAACGGATTTAGCTGCACATAGTCGCGCGACCAACTGCTCACACCGAAGAATGCGACCGAGCTGTCAGCCGGATTGGTTCCCAAAGTTGCGCTGAGAGTCATTGGCCGACCTTCACGAGAGACGACTACATCGACGATGTCACCGGGCCGATGGGAAATGATCGCTTCCACGAGATCGGTGCGAGTGCGGGTTTTTACTCCATCAAAGGACAACACGATGTCATCGGCGAGAACTCCGGCGGCCTCGGCCGGCGATTGGGCCAAGGGTGACTCCACCACCTTTACCGATCCAGATTCTGCATAGCGACCGGCGAATGCGTACACCCCAAAGAGGAGCGACAGGGCAATCGCCAAGTGCATCAGCGAGCCCGCCGTAATCACGAGCATCCGTTTCGGATACGACTGGGCACGATACGACCGAGACTCATCGGCGGGGTCACAGTCGTCGAGATTGTTCATTCCGACGATACGAACATATGCCCCAAGCGGAAGTAGGCGAACGCCGTATTCGATTCCGTTGTGGACGGTGCTCCAAATCCGTGGACCAAACCCCATGTAGAACTGAGTGACCTTCATTCCCGACAACTTGGCGGTTACGAAGTGACCCATTTCGTGTAGAAACACGGAAATAAGCAGCCCTAAAACAAACAGCAACGTCCAAATATTGCGCATGCCAAGGTACGCCAAAAGGGCCAGCAGGATTGCACCGCCGAGATATGCCCCGTTCTTGTCACGGTGCTGATCTCGACGGTCGTCCACATCGCCACCGGCAACAATCTCGTGGCGAAACTTGTTATAAAACGAGTTCACAGATTCAATGCCTCTCGAGCAAAACTTCGCGCCGACAAATCGGCGTCCAGAATGTCTTCCAATGTCGTGGGTATTGCGGCATCGTGGTGTCCAAGGGTTTTCTCAATGACAACAGGTATCTGATTCCAGGCAATCTTCCCAGCAAGAAATGCCTCCACGGCGACTTCATTTGCGGCGCTCATCCAGGCCGGTGCTGTCCCACCGATTCGGCCAACTTGGTATGCGATTGACAGGCAGCGAAATACTTCCGTGTCGGGTACCTCGAAGTTCAACGTATGCAATTTTGACCAGTCAATTGCACCGATCGTAACCTGCGATCGATGTGGATAGCCAAGCGCGTAAGCAATTGGTAAGCGCATGTCTGGCAGCGACAGTTGAGCAATTGTGGCTCCATCGCGGAACTCGACCATCGAATGAATGATCGATTGTGGATGAATGACCACATCGATACTGTCATACGAAATTCCGAATAACTCGTGGGCCTCGATCACCTCCAATCCTTTGTTCATCAGGGTGGATGAGTCCACCGTGATCTTGGGGCCCATTGTCCACGTTGGGTGCTGCAGCGCTTGGGCAATCGAGACATCCTCAAGGTCGCTGGCCGAGGAACCGCGAAATGGTCCGCCGCTCGCCGTGAGCACGAGTCGACGGACCTCGTTGAGATCTTGGCTCGATGCGCGAAGACATTGATGAATTGCGCAATGCTCGCTGTCAACGGGAATAATTACGCCCCCACCAACCCCCCGCAGTGGCTGGACGATTGGTCCGGCCGCGATCAGGCTCTCTTTGTTGGCAAGCGCTAGGCGTTTGCCTTGACGCAACGCCGCGAGGGTCACGGGCAGACCGGCGAATCCGACAACGCCATTGACCACGACATCGGCTTGCTCGCTCATTAGCGACAGGTCGTCAACTACTTCTATCCCAACAAGTGCTGTCGCCACCTTCCGTCGTGCCTCGACATCGGCCACCGCAACAATTCGTGGACGCCACTTGAGTGCTTGCCGGATCAATGCATCCGCCGACGATGCCGCGCCAAGAGCTACGACCGCAAAATCATTGGGCGATGCCGCAATGACATCTAGTGTCTGGACGCCGATCGAGCCTGTGGAACCGGCGATGGCTACTCGGGTCGCACTCATTTACCCAAGTCTGTCAGCAGATCCTCGGAGATAGACGGGCAGGCGACCTAATTCCAAGGTTGAATAACTAGCGCCAGGTAATACACACCCGGCAAGGTGAAAATTAGGCTGTCGAATCGGTCGAGGACTCCACCGTGGCCCCTCAGTACGGTTCCAAAATCCTTAATGTCCAGATTTCGCTTGAACATCGATTCGACCAAATCCCCGAGTGGCGCCAGAACAACGATCACAAGGGAGAGGGCGATCCATTCTGAGACGCTATTCCATGTGTCACTCTGCAATCCAACCAAAATGACCGCGCCAAACGTTCCAATCGCTCCGCCGAACGCACCTTCAAATGACTTTTGCGGACTGATCCAATCACGTAATGGAGTTCGTCCCGCTGTCCGGCCGACAAAGAATGCGGCAATATCGTTACCGATGACACCGGCAACCACAATGAACAACGTGTCGGTGCCAACATTTACGAGTGCTCCACCAAAGTTTGAAAATCGCAAGATGAGCGCGGCATAGGAGCCAAGCAACCCAATCCAAGTGAGGCCGAGCGTCGTAATTGCCATATTTGGCACCGGTCCGCTTTCGATACTGTCCGCGCTCACAAACGTGATCCCGCATGCCACAAATCCAAATACAAAAACGAGTGGCAGGGCAGCATCGCCGATCCAATAAGCACTCAGCGGAGCCGCCACGCAACCGGCAATACCGATCGCCAATGGTGGACGGTACCCCCGTTCCGTTGCCCGCGAAAAGAACTCGAATGCGGCCACTCCGACTATTACCGCCACAATGAACATCACCGCCGCGGGACGCCACATCAAAGCCGCAATGAATACGGCCGCCAGCAATGCACCGACCGCCGTCGCTGTTGGCAGATCTCGTCCGCCTCCCGAACGACTGGCGCTGGATTCGCGACGAGGTCGTCTGCCGGAATTTCGTGGATCGCGACGAACAATCGGTCGCGATTCGCCGCTTTGGCGTCCCCGCGATACCTGAGTTGGTCCGCTTCGGCGCTGCCCCGAACCGGAAGGGTCTCGCTGCGCCGACGGCCTACGACGCTCGTCCGTCGGATCGGTTCCGATTACCACTCGCTGGTCTCCGCGCGGTCGCGATACTGGAGGTGGCGCGTCGGACTGGCGTGATCGTGATCCACCCGTGAGATCAACCACCGGGCGACGTGAGCCAACTGAAGGTGTGGGTGCCGGAGAATTATATTCGGACCACACATCGGTGCGATCATTGTCACGAGCGTCAGATTCTCCGCCAGTTTTCATGAACCGCGGAATTTTACCTGTCGGCGGCTCGGTCCAATGTGGGAGTTGGTCCGTATCGGCCGAATCGAATGTGATTGCCGGTGAACTGTCATCATCGTCGGAAAATTTTACGACTCCGAATTCATCGCCGAAGTCAATCGTGGGGTCCTTCGTTGGCTCGACTCCTCTAGTGGAATCGTCGCGTCTATCACGGCGAAAGTTGTCGTCACTCATCACATGACTCCCTTATGTTTCATAGTTATATTTCGAGTAGTTCTTGTTCCTTGCGCGCCAATGCCTTATCGAGACTTTCGCTGTGATCGTGCGTTAGTTTTTCAAGATCTTTCTCAGCTCGATCGAGTTCGTCCTTTGAAATATCGCCATCTTTTTCTGCAGTTTCAAGCGCCTTACGAGCATCTCTACGCACATTTCGCAACGCTACTCGTCCGTCTTCGGCCATATTTCTGACTACCTTCACAAATTCCTTCCGACGATCTTCGGTGAGCATGGGAAAATTTATTCGCACCACAACACCGTCGTTGCCTGGCGTAACTCCGAGATCACTCCCCTGAATTGCTCGTTCAATCGCAACAATAGAGCCGCGATCGTGAGGTTTGATCACAAGCGAGCGAGCATCTGGAATTTGAAATGTTGCCAATTGCACCATTGGCACCGATGCCCCATAATACTCCACAATTAGTTTTTCAAATAGTGTCGGGTTCGGTCGCCCAGTTCGTACCGACAGGAACTGCGATTGGAGCCGTTCCAGTGCCTTTGCCATATTCTCCATGGCAGTCAGCAAGGTTTCGTCTATCACCCAACCAGCGTACCTATTTCGGCGCCCGCGAGTATGGACTTGACGTTTCCCTGCTCCAGCAAGTTGAACACGACAATCGGAATATTGTTGTCACGACAAAATGTAATTGCCGTCGAATCCATGACTTTTAGACCTTTGTTGATCACATCGAGGTAACTGATTTTTGCGAATCGCGTCGCCGTCGGATCAATCTTCGGATCGGCGCTGTACACCCCGTCGATCCCCGAATGAGTTCCCTTGAGGATTGCCTGCGCAGAGATTTCCGCAGCGCGGAGAGCGGCCGCCGTGTCCGTGGTGAAAAATGGGTTTCCCGTTCCCCCGGCGAGTATCACGACGCGACCCTTTTCTAGATGCCGTTCGGCCCGACGGCGGATGTATGGTTCGGCGACCTTTGGCATTTCGACCGCCGTCATCACTCGCGAATGCTGACCAACTTTCTCGAGTGCATCTTGTAAAGCGAGTGCATTCATAACGGTGGCGATCATTCCCATGTAATCGGCCTGAGCCTGATCCATCCCCTGGTCGGCACCTTTAATACCGCGCCAGAAGTTTCCCCCGCCAACGACTATGGCAATATCGACCCCAAGCTCCGAACGACTCTCATACAACTCATTGGCGATCTGATTGAGGACGACTGAGTCGAGACCGAATCCCGACGATTCGGCAAGCGCCTCTCCCGATAATTTCAATACCACTCGATTCCATCTCGGTGTGATTCGGGAAGACGACTTAGAGTTGTTCACCAAGTATTAGCCGATCTGAACCTGGGAGAAACGAACGATTGTTGCGTTGCCAATAATCTGCGAGATTGTCTTCTTGTCGTCCTTGGCGTAAGTCTGTTCAAGCAACGCCACTTCCTTGAGGAAACCTTGAATGCGACCGTCCACGATCTTGCCAACCGCGGCTTCCGGTTTTCCTTCGTTTCGCGTTACGGCCTCGAGTGTTGCCCGCTCAGCAGCGATTACTTCGGCGGGCACATCTTTTGGACTTAAATATTTTGGGCGGGCAAATGCAACATGCACAGCAATATCGTGGGCGAGATCGGCGTTGGCCCCGCTCATTTCAACCAGCACTCCATTGACTCCCCGTCCGCCCTGAATGTGCAGATATGACCCAATCGTATTCCCGGAGATCGCCTCAAAGCGGACCACGTCCCCCAGTTCGATTTTTTCCTTTAGCGTGATTTTTAGATCGTCAAGTTGTTCGCTACGTTCGACAACGGCACTTTCACTTTTGGCCACCACTATTTGCAGGAGCGCATCCGCCTCTTTCTTGAATTGAGGCGAACTGGCCACAAAGTCGGTTTCGCACTTCAACTTGACCATTGCCGCAACGGTGCCCTCGACAAGCAACGCAATCAGCCCTTGCGCATTTTCGCGATCATCGCGTTTGGCGCTGGCGGCTAATCCCTTTTCCCGCAACCATTGTTTAGACGCTTCAAAGTCACCGTTGTTGTTTTCGAGTGCGCGCTTGCAATCCATCATTCCGGCGCCACTTGATTGGCGCAGGGCCTGAACATCTTTTGCGGTAAACGACATCGCGATCAAGCGGTGGTCGGGGTATCGGCAATATCGGCCACGCGTGCATCGCGTTGTGCCTGAGACTCGGCCGCCTCACGGCGTGCCTCATCTTGCTGGGCGTCAAATGCCGCCTGCTCCTCGGCATTGCGCGTCGCGCTTGGAGCGGTGGCCGGACTCGCGCTACGAGGATTGGTTTTCTCGGCAATGAATCTTCCTTCGATAACGGCCTCACAAATTACCCGGCACATCAACTCATTGGCGCGAATTGCGTCGTCGTTACCAGGAATCGGAAACTGAATGATGTCGGGATTGACGTTTGTGTCGACAACTGCGACGACCGGAATTCCCAATTTGTTTGCCTCGGTAACGGCGATGTGTTCCTTGACAGTGTCGAGGATGAATACAGCGCTCGGGCGCTTTGACATACCACGAATGCCGGAAAGATTCTTTTGCAATTTGACCAACTCACGGCCAATGAGAAGCGCCTCTTTTTTTGGCATAAGTTCGAACTCGCCCGAGTCGCGCAAACGCTCGTACTCCTGCATTTTTCCTACGCGCTTTGAAATGGTGTCAAAATTGGTGAGCATTCCACCCAACCAACGCTCGTTCACATACGGCATGCCGCACTTTTCCGCAAATAGTCGGACTGGGTCTTGTGCTTGCTTCTTGGTGCCGATAAACAGGATCGTTCCGCCGTTGGCTACCGAGTCGCGCACGAATTTGTAAGCCGTTTCTACCCGGTCAAGTGTTTGTTCGAGATCAATGATGTAGATGCCGTTGCGTTCGCCGAAAATGAATCGTTTCATTCGGGGATTCCAACGATGGGTTTGATGTCCGAAGTGGACACCTGCCTCAAGCATCTGACGCATGCTGACGATTGCCATTACTTACTCCTTCGCTGTGGTTAGAGCCACGTGCTCCTGCGCCGAAGCGACCACAGGATGGAGCACATGAACTGACATGGAAATAACCGATCAAGGAATTGACCGCTCCGTATCGTATCGGGTTACGGGGTTCGTGACGCAGGACTGCGCATTGGTTCCGGAATGAGGACCGCTCGGCGGGTGGCGAAGGTGCCTATCGCCATACATCGCATCGGATCTATGTACCGACCATCAATTCGCACGCCGAAGTACAGCCTCTCGTCTACCCATCCAATCGTTTCGCCAACTGCTACTGGATCTCCAGACCGAAGTGATGTCGCGGTCAAATAACCGTGGGTGACCAGGACACCGTTGCTTGTTCTAACCACGACATATTTGATTCCCCCGACTTGACCAGCAAATGAAACAATCCCTGAGGCTCCAGAATTGACCAATGCGCCAGGACTGGTCGCATAGACGACTCCCCGCTTGCCAGGGCACCATGGACAGGCGGGTTCACGAAACACTTCAACAATCTGTGCACTAATTGGTGCTCGCAATTCACACGAGATTGCACCGACTTGATCAACAAATTGCATACAAAATACAAAGGTCAAGCAGAAAATCGGTGCTAATTGGCCCCTAAGCCACGTCGGCGGCGTGCAGGCGCGACCGAAGTTGTAACACGGCCTTGGTATGAATCTGCGAAACGCGACTTTCCGAAACTCCGAGCACTTCGCCAATTTCGCTGAGCGTAAGATTTTCGTCGTAATACAACACCAACACCGTTCGTTCCCGCTTTGGCAACTTTTTAATCTCGCTGCGCATCACATTGCGTAATTCCATGGCGTCCACAACCGCGTCTGGCGACGTTGCATTGTAGGCATCACTATGTGTAGGCGTCGCGGTATTTTCGGCCATTACATAATCCAGCGGTCCAATTGCGCTTGACGCGATGTCGGTTAGCCACTTTTGAAACTCGTCATCGCTGATGCGAATCTTTAGTGCGATTTCCTCGTCAGTTGGCGAGCGCCCCAGCTCATGTTCCAGCAGAGAAATTGTCGTCTCGATCGTGCGCGAACGTGACCGCACGACCCGAGGCACCCAGTCAAGGGCTCGTAGGCTGTCCAGAATCGCCCCGCGAATTCGTGGAATCGCGTACGTCTCGAATTTTGCTCCATGTCCAGGCTCGTATCGGTCGATTGCGTTCATTAACCCAAACACTCCGGCACTCACAAGATCGGCTGTGTCCACACTCTTAGGTAGTCCGGCCGCAAGCCGACCGGCGACGAATTTAATCAGCGAGGCATAGTGAACGAGCAACCACTCACGAGCCTGCGCATCTTTTTCGAGGTTCCAAAGTTTCCACGCCTCCTCAATCGTGAGACGAACTGGGCGCGCGTTCATGCCCGTTAATTATGCCCCCGAAAATATGTCGACAGTCTTATGCTCGGGGGTGCGAGGCGCCATATGCGGACTTCAGGCGCTCTTTACTGACATGGGTATAACGCTGCGTCGTCGCCACATCGCTATGGCCGAGCAACTCCTGAACCGCCCGTAAGTCGGCGCCATTGTCTAGCAAGTGGGTCGCAAATGTATGACGCAGTGCATGGGGATGTGTCGGAGATGCGGAACGAGCATCAATTATTCGACGCACATCGCGCGGTGCAAGTCGCCGCCCACGAGTATTTAGAAACAACGCAGGTTCGCCATTATCGGCGACAAGTTCGTGGCGAAACTTGATCCACAGTTTCACCGCTTCAAGCGATGGTTCGCTCATGGGTACGCGCCGTTCCTTGGCGCCCTTTCCCATCACAACAATCGCTTGCGCCCTGACATTTATGCTATTCACATCCACGCCGCACAATTCACTTACTCGCAATCCGCTGCCATACAGCAACTCGACAACTGCCGTGTCTCGCGAGGTACGCCATTGCGGCGCACTTGCGTCTGTCGAAACTAATAGCGATCCAAGTTGGTCGGCCGTCAGCACCTTTGGAAGTCGGCCGGAGTCGCTCGGAGTGTGGACACCCGATGTCGGATCAGACGACACGACCCCGCTGCGCACTAGCCAGCCAAAATACCGCCTGAGAGATGCGATCTTTCGAGTGATACTTCGCTTGGCCAACTTCATTGTGGTGAGAAAACTCACGTACTGGCGTACAACATCTCGTGACACTGCGGTCGGTTCGTTGATATTTAATCGGCTTACCCACTTGGCAAAAAGCGTGACATCGCTGCAATATGCGTCAACCGTGTTCGCCGAAGATGCGGTGAGAGATCGGGCGAACTTGTCGAGGTTCCAACCCATGCCCT
>JBDSKN010000101.1:0-3182 GCA_039916865.1 Ilumatobacteraceae bacterium | reverse complement strand
AGTGGAGCAATTGTCGCGGCTTCGTTGTGCGCAGGAATACATAACGTGGCAGATCGGCCTGGATCGTTGATTGACATTCCTCTATTGTCACTGATGATCAGTTTCCAAGTTCTCATGGATATGCCACAATTTGGTCACAAATGATTGCGTTCTTTGTAGCGATTGGACACTTAGTTCCAATGAAAAACTCATCTTTATTCAAATCATTACCAGAGATGACAGACTTGCAACCATGGCGATGAAACTTCTGTTTGTCGAAGACGATCACGCCATTCGCACAATGTTCTCCGCGGCACTAGTGGCCGAAGGTTACGAAGTCTTTGAGGCGGCTACGGGTGAAATCGGAATTGAGCTGATTGATACGCACGCAGTGGACATTGCAATCGTTGACTTACGCCTGCCTGGAATCAGCGGCTTCGATGTCGTGCGTGCGTTGCGTGAAAAGTCGAACATTCCACTCGTCATTCTCACCGCGCAGGGAGACTCGCATGATGTCGTCGCGGGTCTGGAGGCTGGTGCGGATGACTTCCTCATGAAGCCAATTGCGCCAAAGGAGTTGGCCGCACGCCTTCGGGCAATTCTTCGCCGGGTTAATCACCCGGCGATTGAAACCGACAAATCGCAAGAGATAATCATCGGCCGAATTGCGATCAGGCCGACGGCGCACGAAGTGTTCATTAACGACACGGCGGTGGGTTTCACGCGCACCGAATTCAAAGTGCTGGTTGAACTCGGATCAGTATCACCCGACACGGTGACACGCGCGGGTCTCCTTGATTGCGTTTGGGGCTATGACTATCTCGGCGACACACGACTCGTTGACATGCAGATTTATCGAATAAGGGCAAAACTCGAACCACACGGACTTTCAGACAAACTTTTCACTGTGCGTGGAGTCGGATTCAAACTCCTGCCATGAACGAATACAAAACTGCCTCGCGGTGATCACCAATCTCACGCTTCGGAGCAAATCGATCGCTGTCGGTTGCATCATTGCAATTGCAGTTTCAACAGTGGCATCGAGCGCCACTTACCTCACCGCGCGCCAATACCTATTGCGTCAGCGTGAATCGGTTGCCGTCGCGCAGTCATACGTGGCGGCACGACTTGCCGCTCGAAATCTTTCCGATGGAGAGACTGGTCTTGATGCACTTCTCGCCGCCACTGGCGTTCTGTCAGGTGGTCGCGCACTACTTCAATACAACGGTGCATGGCTGGTCTCCGGGGTGGGGGTCTCTGAAACCGATATACCAGCTGCCATTCGCAACTCGCTTGAACTTGGGAAACCATCTCGTCAGCGGGTCGTGATTGATTCACTCCCAACCATCTTCACGGCCATTCCCATCGTTGAAGGTACGACGCCAACGGCAACGTTTATCGGAATTGTTTCACTACAAGAACTCCAACGCACGATGATTGCCCTGCGCAACGCGCTCTTTCTCGGTTCGGCCCTTGCCGCAGTTTGCGGGGGAATTGTTGGATGGTGGTTGGCACGCCGAGTGTCTGAGCCACTTCGACGAATAAGTGAGGCGGCTGAACTGATCAGCACGGGCAATCTCGAAGTTCGTGTTAGCGAACCACATGAGCGCGATTTGGCGAAGATCGCTCACTCCTTTAATGCCATGACTGAATCGCTGAAAGCGCGAATCAATCGTGAGGCACGTTTCGCAGCACAGGTGAGTCACGAACTGCGGTCACCGCTCACCGTTATTCGTGGCGCCACCGAACTCATCACTTCAAGTCGCGACGCTCTACCTCTACGGGCGCAACTTGGTGCCGATCTACTGGACGAACGTGTCGCCTCCTTCGAGAAGATCCTTACCGATCTCATTGAAATCTCCCGCTATGAATCGGGTGTAGTCGTGCCCGACCTTGAGGTTCGTCAAATCGAACCCCTGGTTCGTGCTCTCCTGGCCCATAACAACATCGACGAAACACTGCTTACCATTGACGACTCCGCTCGTGGCGCAAACGTTCTTGTGGATGTTCGGCGCATCGAATATTCAATCGCCAATCTGGTAAGCAATGCATCGCTATACGCAGGTGGTCTCACCGGAGTTCGGGTAGATGGGGACGATGCAACGGTCACCATCCACGTTGACGATGCAGGGCACGGTATTCATGAGGCCGAGCGTCAACGAATTTTTGAGCCGTTTGCTCGTGGACTTCAACACAGTTCCGTCGAAGGCTCTGGACTAGGACTTGCGATCGTCGCCGAACACGTCAACGCAATGAAGGCCACGATCAATGTTTCGACCAGTCCGGAAGGCGGAGGCAGATTTTCGATAACTCTGCGACTCGGAGAACCACTGTGATGCGAAATCTACGAAAGAATCTTGTTTTCGGTATAGCGCTCGCTTGTTGGCTCACCTCGTGTTCCATACGGGCAGAAGGGGTCGATCACGTTCTTCCCAACGATTCATACACCGTGAACTTTCTATCCCCGGAAACAACCCTTCCAACACCACCTGCGCCAGTGGCGAGAGTTGGAGCCATCATTTATCTGATCTATAAAGACGGTCTCCTTGGTCGCCCGCGCCTCATCGAGCCTACAAACGATCCGGCAATGGTCATTAGTTTGCTCATTGGCGCGCCCGACCCGAATGAGGCGGCAGCAGGAATTCGTTCTGGGTTGTCAAACTCACCTGATCTGATCGCGTCGGTCGGTATTGATGGCCGAATAATAATGATTGATCTTTCGAAATCGTTTGCCGATATACAAGGCGGTGAACAAATCTTCATTCTTGGTCAAATAGTGCTGTCGCTATACGCATTTGACGACATCGATGGAATTCAATTCACCCTAGATGGTCAGGCCGTGAGCGTTTTGAGTCCATCAGGTGAAGCAATAGATCGCCTCGTTACTAGGTCGGATTTTGCCGTGTTGCTTTCGCGGTAACGCCGATATTCCTGCGTGGTCAGTTCACCTGTCGCGCGCGACCTTGCCAATATGGCTCCCGTAATTTGAACTTCTGTAACTTGCCGGTCGCGGTGCGGGCCAAGTCAGCGCGAAACTCCACCTGCTTTGGACACTTAAACGCGGCAAGTTTCGTCCTTGCATAAGCCACCACATCGCCCTCTGTGATGATCGATTCTGGCGTTTTCACCACAAGTGCCAGCACCAACTCGCCCCACTTCTCGTCCGGGATTCCAATAACCGCGACTTCGGCTACATCGGGATG
>JBDSKN010000100.1:0-5404 GCA_039916865.1 Ilumatobacteraceae bacterium | reverse complement strand
CCACCGCGCCGCGACCATTCACATCCAGACCGGCGGTGGGCTCATCTAGTAGCAAAACTTCGGCCCGTCGAGCGAGAACTTGGGCGAGATGCGTTCGCTGTTGTTGACCGCCGGACAGTAAGCGCAGTGGAAGCTTGGCGAAATCGTTTACTCCGGTTCGCAACATCGACTCGTCAACGATGATTCGATCGGCTTGCGTACTTCGTTTGATCAATCCGAGATGGGCGAAGCGACCCATCCCGACGACATCTTCCGCGCGAAGCGGGAGCGTGTGCGACGAAACCGGATGCTGAGGCAGAAATGCAACCCGAGCTGGAAGCGCACCGGGTTTGTGTCCAAGAAGCGAGACACTTCCAGAAATTGGCGCGAGCATTCCCGCGAGCGTTTTTAGCAGCGTCGACTTACCCGAGCCATTCGTGCCGATAAGGACCATCAGATTTCCCGGCACGAGATCAAAAGTCATGTTGCCAACGACTTGACGACGGTCGTAACCAACTGA
Organism: Ilumatobacteraceae bacterium; assembly: GCA_039916865.1. GTDB lineage: Bacteria > Actinomycetota > Acidimicrobiia > Acidimicrobiales > Ilumatobacteraceae > UBA3006. Next base: position 4,905 of record JBDSKN010000100.1, on the reverse strand, counting down.
AAGTGAGTGGGTAGCAATTGTGCTGTGCGTCATACGTGAATGTGGGTGTGCTGATGAGGAAGTTCTTCATCCGATCTACTTGCCCGCCGTAGAAAATCTCGAAATCCCCGCGCCACTGCCGTGACTGCAAACAGAACGACCGCGCTCAATACGATGGTGGCACTTGCCGCCAAGTCGGCGTGATAGCTAAGAAGGAGTCCAACGTAAGTGGCGATACTTCCGCAAACCGCCGCCACGATGATCATTGTTGAAAGTCGTCGAGAGACGAGGGCTCCGGTGGCCGATGGGGCGATGAGCATTCCGAGCACCAGTAATGTGCCGACTGTCTGAAAACTGGCGACGATTGTTATGGCGACGAGCGTGAGCATGATGGCGTGAAACTTCCTGACTGAAAACCCGGAAGATTCGGTCAATCCGTCGTCGACACAGAGCAGGAGAAACGGCCGACGGCACACCCATGCGGTAGTGGCAACAACGACAAATGCGACGGCCTGCCAAACAAGTTGGGACCATGCCACGCCAAGCAGCTGACCAAAGAGAATTCGGGTGAGATCACCCGAAAACGATTGCGAGCGCGAAGTTATGATCACGCCGAGCGCGAGCATGCCAACAAACAGGAGTCCGACGGAAGTATCACCTGTGAGGCGCAGTTTTCTGGTGACTACATTGACTCCTCCCATCATCACCGCTGCTCCAACCATTGCCCCGAATACGCCGGAAACTCCAAGAATCAGCGCCGTGGCGATACCGGGTAAAACGCCGTGCGCGAGGGCGTCACCGATAAATGCGAGACCACGGAGAACGACAAATGTTCCGGCCACGGCGCATATCAGCGAAACGAGAATACCGGCGTAGAGAGCATGACGCAAAAACTCATTGTCGAGGAACGGTTCGAAAAGGAATTTCATCGTGACCAATCAGTTAAGCGCCGTAGCAATGAGATTTGAAATCCGCAGAATGAATTCTCTGTAATGATCGCCACTTTCAAGCATATGCGTGGAGAGAACTACGAGTTCGACGTCAAGTTCCTGTGCAAGTTGCCCGGCAACCTGCGCCGATGCTCCCGCGTCAACAAAAATTGCGCCGACTCCGGCCGCAGAGGCCAATTGTTTCAAATTGGCAATTTGTCCGGCGGTTGCCTCGGCCGACGTGGACAGACCTGGAATGATGGCGCCGATAACAGTGCAGCCGTATCGTGCCGCAAAGTAGCCCATCTCATCGTGACCCGTAATAAGCGTGCAATTCCTAATACTTGAAATAATCGCCGCAACGTCAGAATTTAAGTCAGCCAGATCTTGCTGCACTTGACTCGCGCGGGAAGCCAGATCGATGTTAAGTCTCGCGCCGAGCTCTCCTGCTAGATCAGGAATTGCTTGATAAATTGCCATCGGATCCAGCCATAGATGCGGATCGATTGTTTCGGTTCCGTCGACCGTGTGACTCCTCGTTGTGAGGTGGTCAACCATTTCGAACAGTGGAACGCCGCTTTGACTCGCTTGTTCAAATATGCGAATTAGGTGTTCCTCGAGATTGGCGCCATTGACGACGATAAGCGTCGCGTTGTTGATTGCCTCAACGTTCTTCGCCGATGGTTCAAATTCATGGGGATCCACGCCGTTGGGGATAATTACCCGCACGTCGGCGGCGCCGCCAACAAGTTGAGATACAACATCTCCCAGGACGCTGTAGGAGACCACGACGGTGGGGTGATCGGACGAACTGGGATTGGAGCAACCGGACAATGCGATTCCGCTGGAAAGGGCAAGGGCGACGAAGAGTGCACCGCGACTATTAAGAATGGTTCTCATATTCATACATTATCGAATATGAGAATGATTCCCAGCTTGGTGATGTACCTCAAGACCCGCCAGGTCGGCTAAAAATTACGAGGTTGTAACGGTTTCTAGCCAGGTTGTGAGATCATCCATCGGAACTTCGCCGCTCATTCGGCCCACGACTTTACCTTCGGCATCCAATAACACGAAAAATGGATATGCCGACAAACCGAATGCGACACCGGCGGTTCGTTCTTGACTGTCCACCAATACGGGCCAAAGGGCGGGAAAATTCTCTCGCGCCAGCCACGCCGATGGAGGGTAATTGGGGCTCGCGGCATCGGTCGCGGTGGCGATGCCAATGACATCAACGCCAGGGGGCACGTCTCCCGCCTTCTCCCAATCAACTAGGCGGGGCACCTCGGCTTGACAGTGCGGACACCAGTGGGCCAAAAAGATCAACAAGGTGGGCGTACCGGCAGTGGTGGTTACGGTATTGCCGGCAAACCCCTTACCGGTAAGCACGGGGGCGATCACTCCGATGGTAGGATCTGCGACGTCCGCGTTGTGTGGCGTTAACACTTCGCCCGTCACCGTGACGGCTGCAAACTCGGACGTGGCTCCCGGTGCGCTGGCAGTATCGGAGGACGACGTGACCGATACGATCGCTGCAACGGCAACAACGCCAACGATTATTGCGCCGATCGTCCAAACGGCCTTCCCAGATGTACCGCCGCGATTTCTTTTGATCCGAGTGTTCATTGGTACTCCAGTTTGGTCGTGGGATTTGGCATTGTGGTGAAAACGATGATGGCCAGAAATCCTGTAAATGCCATGAACGGCAATGTGACGAATCCAAAGTTTTCAAACCAAACAAATTCGCAGGGAACAGTTACCTCACAGGCCCCAGAATCGAGATTGGGGAAGCGCTCCAATAGCCAATGATATGTCGAGATCGTCCCGCCAATTGTGGCCAGCGGTACGGCATACCAACCGATTTTCGAATCGCGGCGAATCGCGGCGACGATGAGAATGACTGCCAGCGGATACATCATGATCCGCTGATACCAGCACAACCGGCACGGTACATAATTCACAATTTCTGAGAAATACAGACTTCCGAGCATGCAGGTTGTTGCAATTGCCGCTGCGAGCGGGCGGGCGAGTGGAGAAAATGAATCGATGACAGTGGTCGCCCACGATTGCGACTTATATAACAAGCGGGAGATGAGAATGATCACGGTCCCGATCAGGGTGGCCACGCTGAGCATGGAAAAGAAAAGTTCGAAACTCGTGTTGGTCATAACAAATACAAAGTGTAGAGGGGCGAAGTAAGGCAGAATGGTCGGGTGACTTCACTTAAAGAACAGCTAAAGAGCGATTTAACCGTGGCAATGAAAGCCCGTCAGGAAGCGGTTACCTCCACGCTGCGGATGGTGTTGTCGGCAGTAATGAACGCCGAGGTGGCCGGTGACTCGGCCAAGGTATTGTCCGATGAGCAGGTGCTGGAAGTTCTTCGCTCCGAACTCAAGAAACGCCTTGAGTCGGCTGAAATCTACGAAGGCGCCGGGCGGGCCGAGGCCGCGTTGAGTGAGCGAGCCGAGGCCGCAATTATTGAAGTGTATTTGCCCGCGGCAATGGCCGATGAAGAGTTAGGCAAAATTGTCGACGAGGAAGTGGCAAACGCCATGTCATCAGGAGCAACCGGCGGCAAGGCAATGGGTGTCGTTGTCAAAGCCGTTCGGGTTCGGGTCGGGGCGCTAGCGGACGGCGCTAAAATTGCCGCCTTGGTCAAGGCTGCTCTTAGCTGAAATTACCGCCATATTCAACTGACACTAAAGGGGACAGGCCCGCACCGATTCGGCTACTAGTGAGGCGAAGCCCACTTCGCCAACTGGGTCGCTGGGATGGACGCCATCTAAGTCAAGCCATTCTGGATGGTCGGCAACAGCTTTGGCCCAATCGATCACGGCAAAATTATCGCGGGACGCGGCCTGATCGGCCAGCAACATATTCATCTCGGCAAGATTGGGGATTGCGCCACCTAAATTGACCCAACGCACGCAATCGAGGTCGGCCGCGTCATCGAGTATTTGGTTCACCTCGGCAACGATTGACGGACTCCAATGTCCCATGTCGTTGCCACCCAATTGGATGACTAAAACATGCGGGGAGCGGGCAATCGCTGCTTCGATGGCCGGGAGTTGTTCCTCGATCGAGATCCCAAAGACTGCATAGATAAACAGATCGAACTCATCAAGTGTGATCTTGTCCTTCGATTTGGCGGTGATCGAATCACCAATAATATTCACCGCTGGGAGAGCCGCGTTCGCTGAAGTTTGAATGCTGGCAGTTGAAGAGTCGCTAGAACTGCAAGCAGCAATCAGCACAAGAGCGGCAATTCCCGCTACAAGGCACGCACGCTTGCGATCCAGTGCACATTTACTCAACATTGCGACCCCCGGCCTTGGAGACGACCGCGATGCACGGTCGGTGTACATGACCCTATACCTGCTGCAGAACTGGCGCCCTCGGCAGGACTTGAACCTGCGACCTACGGTTCCGGAAACCGGCGCTCTATCCGCTGAGCTACGAGGGCGTTATGCAATAGCAGGATAGTGCTGCCCCGTCGGCAAAGATTAGAGAGTCATGGCTGATCCGATCATCACCGTTTCCGAACGCCTTGCTCCCGCGTTTGCCAAAGTGGCCGGGCTTAAATTGCCCACCTTTGATCCTGTCGTGCGCCGCAGTGATCGGGCCGACGCCCAGGTGAACGGGTCGTTGGCGCTCGCCAAACAAATGGGAAAATCGCCGCGCGAAGTAGCCAAGGCAATTGTCGAAGCGGCCGAACTAGGCGATATCTGCAGCGAGGTGGAAGTTGCCGGACCTGGTTTTCTGAATCTTACGTTTAGCAATGAGTTTCTTGCCACCGAACTCGCTCTCGCGGCCGAAGGTCCACGCTTGGGCGTTCGAATCGCTGCTGTTCCACTAGTTGCCGTCGTGGATTATTCGGCACCGAATGTGGCCAAGGAAATGCATGTCGGTCATCTGCGATCGACGGTTATAGGTGATGCCCTGGTTCGAATGCTTGCATTCGTCGGCCATGACGTGATTCGTGAAAACCATATTG
>JBDSKN010000099.1:0-7665 GCA_039916865.1 Ilumatobacteraceae bacterium | reverse complement strand
GGATGATGCAACGAATTCGCCAACAGCGTCATCGACGGGAACACATTGCTCGGCGCTACCGCCAACACAAGATCGGCATCGGGTTGGAGGGCGAGGCGGGCATCGGCGGCAAACGATACGAGGTCGGGATCGACGATTGCGCTACATACCACGACGAGCGAGGAATTAGCGGATTTGTCCAAGGCAACGCATGGCACGGATTCCTTTAGGTTCGCTCGCGCCACGGGAGGTTCGGCGCGAGTCAGATGACGTGCGCCCACCAGTTGTGGATTTGCAATGAGTACTTCACGGAAGAATCTTTCGGCGCCTAATCGATTTAGCGGATGTGCAATGGCATTCGCCTGTCGAAATCGTAAAACTGTTTGCACGACTTTGGTCAGCGACTCAATTGTCGGGGAGATGCCGTTAACCATTTGAAAGAGCTCACGATCGTGAACCCCTACGCCAATTTCGAGTCGAGCACCAATTTCCGTCCGTGGGTCGTCGATTACTCGGCACACCTCGAGCCCGATAACTTCACCGGCAAGAACTCCATGCTCACAAACAACTGTCGCCCCTGCCAGTTCGATCATCGATTGAAACATCAAGTGGTGATCGGGTACATGTACCCGGGGCTCTGGTGGGGCAGGCGTCGCGGCAACTAAGTCATTGCCAATTTGGGACCAGACCCGGATTTCGAGCGCAAATAATTGAGCCCGTCGAGCAATTTCCTCGGCACTTGTCTCAACGATCAAATGCAGGGTTTTCAGACGATGCTTATTCATCCATAACAAGGCTGGACCGAGCCCGCGCCTGGGTTCCTGTAACACGAGCACCCATCCGCTTGATCCGATAATTCCTGCCGAACCGAGCGGGAAATCAATTTCGGTGATCTGATCTATCTGACCACCCTGCCGTCGTTGATGTGACGCGACAAGTGTGCGAAGCCGTAGCAGGGCCAGACGCGAGTCGTGGTCATTCACCACCAAAGTGTTAGGCCGTTGGCTGTTTGGCGATTTCGGCCAGAAATTCGTCGTTGTTCTTGAAGGTCTTCAATCGATCGATAAGTAATTCGAGACCAGGGGCAGCGTTGCCATCGGCTGCCAGGCCGCTCAATACTCGGCGAAGTTTCCAAACCATCTGCAGTTGCTTACGATCAAACAACAATTCTTCGTGACGGGTACTTGAAGCGTCCACATCGAAAGCCGGATAAATTCGGCGCTCGGCAATTTTGCGGTCAAGTCGAATTTCCATGTTGCCGGTTCCCTTAAATTCCTCGAAGATGGCATCATCCATTCGGCTGTTTGTTTCAACAAGTGCCGTGGCGAGAATCGTCAAACTTCCGCCTTCCTCGATATTGCGCGCCGCTCCGAAGAATTTTTTCGGTGGGTACAAAGCCCCCGCGTCGATACCACCTGACATCACTCGTCCCGTAGCCGGCGCGGCCAAGTTATAGGCGCGCGACAGTCGGGTGATGCCATCCAAAATGATGACGACGTCCTCGCCCATCTCGACCAATCGCTTGGCCTTCTCGATGCACAACTCGGCAATCTGAGTGTGCTCTTCGGATGGGCGGTCGAATGTTGAGGCGATGACTTCACCTTTTACTGTACGACGCATGTCGGTGACTTCTTCGGGTCGCTCGTCGATCAGCAATACAATGAGTTTTACCTCGGGGTGATTACGTTCAATTGAAGTGGCAATCGTTTTCATCACGGTGGTCTTACCGGCCTTAGGCGGCGACACGATGATTCCACGCTGGCCCTTGCCAATCGGAGATATTAGGTCGATTATTCGGGCCGTCATGTTGTTTGGATCGGCCGGATTTTCCAGAATCAATTTTGAATCTGGAAACAATGGAGTCAGGTCTTCGAATCGGGGACGAGCTTTCATTTTTCCGACATCAACGCCGTTGATTGTGGCAACATCAAGCATTGCCGGATTCTTTTCATTACGTGCAGGTGGCTTCGATGTGCCTGTGACATGATCACCTTTGCGCAGGTTGTACTGCCGGGTGAGCCGCACAGAAACATACGAATCGTCAGGACTAGATAAATAACCATTGACTCGCAAAAAGCCGTAACCTTCGTCGCGCAAGTCGAGGTAGCCGGCGACGGCCACCGGTTCCGTGCTCACCGGTTCATTGCTGTCGAATTGACTCGATGAATCTTGGGTTTCGTAGCGATCGCTTCCCTGTGGCCCGTCATCACGAGGAGACTTGCCACGACGGCGCCGACGACGACGGTTGCTGCGATCCCCATCATCATTTGGACTACTTGGACGCTGGAATCCGCCCGGACGTTGGCCTTCTCGACGGGGATTTCGGTTTGAGTTTCGAGACGAAGACTCGCTCAGTCGACGAGCATCTGGCGCGATCGGAGTACCTTCGTGTTCGGCCAATTCGATCTCCCACTCTGCTAGTGCTTCGCCGTTTGATCCAAGTGCACGTGGTGCTGCGACTCCAGACGCGACCGTCGGCGTCAAAACTTGATTGGTCACTGTTGCCTTTGGCTCGTCGTCTGCAGGCTTTGTCTGCTCCAGAATCATGTCCACGAGATCGGACTTCTTGGCACGCGCCGCAGACTTCACACCCAGTGCGGTGGCTATTGCCACCAACTGATCGCGATCCTTTTCGACGAGTGCAGATTGTTCAAGGGCTCCAGAAGCCACACGTCCTTCTTTCACGGGTTTTCGCCACGAGTGCGTTTCCCCATTCGACCGCTGTGCGGAACGCGAAACTAAGCGTCGCTTACTGCGGGGTTCAACTCAGGAATCTGAGTTGCCTTAAATGGTAGCCGACCCAACCACCCGAATACAACATTTAATGACAAGAAGCCACAAATTCTTGGACTAGGGCAAGGTCTTTGGGCAGCTTGTTGACGCGTTCCGGTCGGTCGTAAATATCGAGCAAATGGTCCGGCAAGGTCGGTCTAATACCTGTTGCGCGGAAAACGGCATCAGTGAACTTTGCCGGGTGAGCCGTGGCGAGAGTGACCGTCGGAACTCCCGATTCTGACCATGACTCGGCAGACGCAACAGCGATTGCGGTATGCGGGTCGATAAGAATTCCGGTGTCGTCATAGATGCGACTCATCGTGGCGATAGTCGCCTCGTCGTCGCAATGATGACCGCGAAAAACTGGAGTTATCCACTCATCAAATTGATCACCTTCTACCGACATGGTGCCGGCACGGCGGAATCGTTGAAGTTGTTCGGCGGTCACAATTCCATCTCGATCGTTCATTTCGAACAATAGGCGCTCGAAATTGGACGGCACTTGAATATCCATGCTCGGACTCAAGGTTCGAACCACCCGGCTCATCGTCATCACCCGATTGTCAAAGAAGCGGGTGAGGACATCGTTGCTATTTGACCCAACGATTAGATGACGAATTGGCGCACCCATTTTTCGCGCGATCCATCCGGCAAGAACATTGCCAAAGTTCCCGGTGGGGACACTGAATGAAACCTGACCGGCCGAAGGATGACGGTTGAGAGCCTGGGTTGCGGTGAAGTAATAGACCGTTTGGGCCATGATCCGAGCCCAATTAATTGAATTGACCGCAGACAGTTTGTGGGTGTTGCGAAATTGTGGGTCATTGAACATTGCTTTGACGAAATCTTGACAATCGTCGAAATTTCCATCAATCGCAATGGTGTGCACATTTTGGGCGTCGACGGTGGTCATTTGGCGACGCTGAAATTCGGTTGTTCGATTATTTGGATACAAAATCACTATGTCGATGTTCTTGCAGTTTTTGACCGCCTCTATGGCCGCGCTTCCCGTGTCGCCGCTCGTTGCACCAATCAACAAAATACGCTCGTCTCGCCGTTCAAGTACGTGGTCAAAGAGTTTGCCGACAAGCTGTAGAGCAATGTCCTTAAACGCCAAAGTTGGACCATGAAATAATTCAAGCAAGTGATGCTCGGCACTTAGCTGGATAATTGGCGTCACCTCTTCATTCCGAAATATGGAATAAGCGTCGCGACACAATGCCAGGAGCACATCTGCCGATATCTCGTCGCCGATAAAAGGCTGCATGATCGCTGCGGCAGCCTCGGCATAGTTGCTGGGGATTGGCAATTGTGTCTGTGGCCATTCCTTGGGCACATAGAGCCCACCGTCGGGTGCCAAACCTCGTAGAAGTACGTCGCAAAAGCCCGCTTCAGGTGCCTGAGCGCGAGTTGAAACGTACTGCATTACTCGGGTTGCCGAACTCAGTCGCCAATGACGCGTAATAGTGCGCCAACGTGCATGACGACGTCGAGCCGCATCAGTTCGGCGATGCATGATTGCATCGCGGCCTCATTGGCCAAGTGTGTGAGAAATACCAATCGAGCGCCGTTGCCAATTCCATCCTGCTCGGCCGCCCTGATACTGACCACATTTCGCGCAAATACTCCGGTAACCGCATGTAACACGCCTGGCTTGTCGCTGACTTCGAGCCCAAGCAGATATTCATTCGATGTTTCGGATATTGGCATGAATTGCGCGACTCTCAGATGACCGAGTGTGGCATGCGTTCCCTTACCCAAATTGATTGCGGCGTCAATGACATCGCCAAGCACCGAACTAGCGCTCGGATCACCGCCAGCGCCACGACCATAAAACATGAGTGAGCCGGACGCTTCCCCATCTACGACCACTGCATTGAAACTGTCTCGAACAGTTGCAAGCGGGTGATGCTTAGGCACCATCGCCGGATGGACACGCACGGATACGCGGCCGGTGAGTTGATCTGACTCGGCAAGCGCCAGCAACTTCACCGCGTATCCGAGTCTCTGGGCAATGGCGATATCTGCGGCCGCTACTTTTGTTATTCCCTCGGTGTAGACATCGCCAACCACAACATTGCGCCCAAAGGCGATGCTGGCGATTATCGCAATCTTGGCCGCCGCGTCATGGCCCTGTACGTCCGCAGTTGGGTCCGCTTCGGCATATCCAAGTGATTGGGCCGCGCTAAGCGCGTCCGAATAGCTCGCACCATCTTCGCTCATCTTGGTGAGGATGTAATTGGTGGTCCCGTTGACAATGCCAAGAATTCGACGTATTGGCTCGCCGCGAAGACTCTCTCTGAGAGGTCTAATTAGAGGTATGCCTCCGCACACTGCAGCCTCAAACAGCAAATCGATTCCCGCCTCGTCGGCGGCGCGAAACAATTCGGCGCCGTGGCGGGCCAGCAGGGCCTTGTTAGCAGTGACAACTGGCTTGCCATTTTTGAGAGCCCCAAGAATTAGTTTGTGCGGAACTTCCACGCCGCCCATAAGTTCGACGACTACATCGATATTTGGGTCATTGACAACCGAGGCAGCGTCGGTGCAAAGGTGTTGAGCATTTAGGTGTCTAGATGCGTCACGAACGGCGATTCGCGTTACCTCCAACCTGATACCGCTTCGCGAGGCAATGGCTTCCGTTTGGCGCCCGACAAGGCGTACGAATGCGCTGCCGACCGTTCCATGACCGAGAACTCCAAGGCGAATTGGCCGTGCTTTGGCGACCGCAGTCATGAATTAAACGCTATCGGCGATCAACCCTCTAGAAGTCGAGGCGCACGAGGTCATCATAAGTTTCGCCACGCACCACCACTCGCGCAGTTCCATCGAGTACGAACACCACGGGAGGTCGTGTGACTTTGTTGTAGTTCGAACCCATCGAGTGGCCGTATGCGCCAGTAACGGGAGTGGCGACGATATCTCCAACCGCGAAGTGAGCAGGTAAATACGCCTCATTGATCAACACATCGCCACTTTCGCAATGCTTGCCAACCAAACGAACGGGTTCGGTCCGATCATCGGAAGCGCGAGCAGCAAGAAATGCTTCGTAACCGCTGCCATAGAGAACCGGACGGGGATTGTCACTCATTCCGCCGTCGACTACTACATAAGTGCGGACTCCGGGAATCGGCTTAACCGAACCAATTCGATACAGCGTTACCGCAGCGGATGCAACGATCGCTCGTCCCGGTTCGACAAATACCTTTGTTTGAGGTGCGAGTTTTGCCGTAGCGCGTCGCAACTGCTCGGCCCATTCGGAAATTGATGGGGCATGTTCGTCTGCAACATAAGCGACACCAAGGCCGCCGCCGAGGGTCACCTCGCCAAGTCCGAGTTCGCTGACCAATGAAACCATGATTTCTGCCGCGCGGGCGAAATTCTCGGCAGCGAACACATTTGAACCGATGTGACAATGAATGCCCGCTAGATCAACACTCGGTGATTTTGCTGAGCGCGTCGCCGCCCTGTGGGCGTCGCCATTCTTCAAATTGAATCCGAACTTCGAGTCATCCTGGCCGGTCGAAATGAATTCATGTGTATGTACATATACTCCCGGGGTTATGCGCAATTGAATTCGAGGAACTGGTAGTCCTTGCGAGTGCAATTCGTCAAGCCGATCTAGTTCATCAAAATTGTCGACGACTATGTGTCGCACGCCCGAAGTAATCGCCATTCGTAACTCTTCAACACTTTTGTTGTTGCCGTGCATCACGCATTTGATTGCCGGCACTCCGGCCTGAAGCGCGACATAAAGTTCACCACCTGTTGCCACGTCGAGCAGGAGTCCTTCCTGAGTGGCTAGCCGAGCCATTTCCATGCACAGGAACGCCTTGGTTGCATAGATAACTCTGTCGTCGCCGAATGCCCGCACCGCTTCCCGACAGCGATTTCGAAGTTGCGACTCATCATAAACAAACACCGGAGTACCAAATTCAGCGGCGATAGATAGCAACTCACACCCGCCAATCGACATCGACCCAGATTTATCGATCGAGGTCGAATCGGGCAGCAGGTGTGCCGAAACCGCACTCACATTTGCTCCGGAGCATCAATCCCGAGTAACCGCAAACCGGATTGCAGAACGCGGGCGGTCATGTCGCAGAGAGACAGGCGACTAGTCCGCTTAGAATCGGTCTCGGCACGCAGCACGGGGCACTGTTCGTAAAACACGCTGAATTCGGTCGCTAGTTCATGTAAGTACGTACACAGGCGATGCGGGCTAAATTTCTCAATTGTGTCCCACACCGCGGTATCGAACTGCAAGATTCGTAACGTAAGCACCCTCTCCGCTTCGTCATCAATCGTGGGTTGGACAGTTCGAACACTGGCGCGGTCAACATTGGCTCGGCGAAAAATACTGCAGATGCGCGCGTGCGCATATTGCAAATACGGCGAAGTATTGCCATCAAACGACAGCATTCGATCCCAGTCGAACATGTAGTCCTTAATCCGATCTGTTGATAGATCGGCGTACTTCACCGCACCGATTCCCACCTGTCGGGCGATATCTCTCTGATGAACTGGATCGAGTTGCGGATTCTTCTCTCTAACTGCTGATGTTGCCCGCTCGATGGCCTCCGCCAACAACGCATCAAGTTTCACGACCTCACCGCTGCGACTTTTCAATATCTTGCGATCGGTTCCTAAGACATTGCCAAATGCAACGTGCAGCAATTTAGTGCCGTCGGGCAGCCAGCCGGCACGCCTAGCAACGGCCTCGACCATCTGTAGGTGTTGAGATTGCGGAGCACCGACCACATACAACAAGAGAGTCGCTCCCAATCGCTCCACCCGGTCAATGACACATGCCAAATCGCTTGTCGCGTAGTTATAACCGCCATCGGTTTTGCGAATGATGAGCGGGAGAGGTTCATTTTCACGGTTGACAAATCCATCGACGAACACCACCTC
>JBDSKN010000098.1:0-15624 GCA_039916865.1 Ilumatobacteraceae bacterium | reverse complement strand
TCAGGACAAGAAGTTTTATCGCCCGGCAGAAGTTGACGTGCTGATCGGAGATCCGACCAAGGCCCGTGAGAAATTGGGATGGGCGCGTGAGGTTACGTTCCCAGAACTCGTTGAAATGATGGTTGCCCACGACCTTGACTATGAATCGGCACGGGCAAAAAAATAGTTTCTAGTTATCGATTGGTCGATCGGATAGGGCGACCAGGATCGATTCGGGATCTGGAGTGGCACCGCGGCGCAACAGCATCCGCAGTGCGACAATAAAACTGACTAATGCCATCAGCGAACTGCCGACCAGCGCGAGCTCTACGCGTAAGTAAAGGTCGCTGCTCGACAGCCACGCCACAACCACAAAGGTTAGGAACCCAAGTGCCCAGCCGATTGCGGCGCGCGCATGTCCACGCAATGCAATTACCGCTTGTGCAATAGCGACTGCAACCATATATAAGGCACTAGACAGCGCGAGCATCGTCAAAGTGCGTCGATCGATGCGGCCCTCGTAGACGAAGTTCAAGACTTGCGAGCCAAACACGTATGTCATCACCACGCCAATTAGTCCAACTGTGCCAATGAGTATCAGCAGGCGCTTTAAACCATTTCGAAATTCTCCAAGATCGCCCTTGGCGGCCAATCTTGCGAGTCTCGGCAAGAGTGCCGCCTGGACTGCCTGGAACAAGAAAAGCGGAATACGGGCAAAGATTACGGCGTTACCGAATCTGGTAACGACGGAGGCAGAGCTGTTTGTAGCGAGAAGATCGACGGTGATCGGACCGGCGTTAACAAGTGCGGATGAAAATAGAGACCCAAGCAAAAGCCAGCTGAGATTTGGAGTGATTTCAGACCAAGCCGCTGGTGGTCCATCGGAGCTTTTCAAGCCGCCGCGCCAACCAACCACGAGAACTCCTACGAGTGGCGATAGTGCAATTACTAGGGCGTATGCGCCGACGGTGGTGACGCCGGCGATCCATAATGCCGTGCATCCAATCACCCGCGTTGCGCCGTCGGTTCCGATCATTGTGCCGTAGTGCCCAAAGCGTCCAGAACCGGAACAGATTCCGCGCGCCAAGTGGAATGGTGCGTAGGTGGCCAATGTCAGGGCGAGACAGAGAGTTACTACTCCGTTACCTTCAAATAAGTGTCGTGTTATTGATCCGCTTGCCAACGCTGCGATAATTGCCAGCGCAGCGACAACCGCAATAGCGAGTGGAATTACTCGCCGCACAATGGGTGCGCCACCTTGACCAAGGGCGCGGCGATGGGCAATGGCCCGACTCACTTCCTGTTCAAGCGGGAGGAAAAATCCAGGCGCAAAGGTAAAGGCCAGGAACCACATTGCCACTATCGGTTTGAAGCCGTCCTGGCCGAGGGCCTGCTGGCCGACCTTGAAAAATGCGTAAGCCGAAAGACCGGCGATAAACAGACCCGCGCCGACCGCGGCGGTCCCTTCGGGGAGTGGGGTACGCGATGAAGTCGTTGAAGGCGTAGTCACTGCCCCTTAGGTTACTTGACTCACTTATTCGACGACGGTGGCCGACTTCTTTGGCAGACGAGTATTAACAAGGGAGATAACTTTGCTGACTGCTGACTCGGCTCGAGCAATTGCCTCGTTGGTAATTTTTGGCATCGAGTCCTTGACCGCTGTCGTAATCTCGCGGCGGCGAACCTGCGTTTTTTGAAAAGTCAACACGCCAACACCAACGGTGACATACGCCGCATCTTTTGCGAACCTAATTACCGGTTCTGTTTTGGCCGATGCCTGACGAAATTTAGTCGCAACTTTGGCGAGGTCTACCTTGGTGAGGTCAATGTTGGGGAGTGTTGGGAACTTAATGGCGGGCATTGCGGCTCCTGATGTCGTCTAATTTGGTTGGGCTCTTCGCTAACCATCATATATGACACTGCTAACTTTTGCAAGCACTCGACGAAGCCGATAGTTGACGGGGAAGTATCCTTGGAAAGTCGTGACTTCCCAAGAGATAAGCCCCTTGCAGGAAGCCGAGCCACACGCCCCAAATGGGGCGCCACCCGTCGTGCTGGCTTTCCTTGTGGACCGGCCCGGTCCTTGGTTTGCCGAGACTTTGGCCAGTCTGGCCGGTCAGGACTATCCACGAATGCGGACGATCGCCTTTTTGACATCGGCCTCCGACAACGAAGTACTCAGCCGCCAGATCCGGCAAATACTTCCCGAGTCCGTGATCCGAATCGTCGAGGGAAACCCTGGATTCGGGCCAGTGATGAACGAGGTCCAGCGGATCGTCGAGGGGGTCGGCGGTTTTTTCTGTTTCGCCCACGACGATGTCGCATTTCGTCCCGACACGATCACCAGATTAATTGAGGAGACATTTCGATCAAATGCTGGAGTAGTTGGGCCAAAGCTCGTCCAGTGGGACGACCCAAGCGTGCTCCAGCATGTCGGACTCGGCGCCGATCGGATTGGCGAGATCGATTCACTAATCGAACTGGGTGAGCGGGACCAGGAACAGCATGATTCGGTGCGCGATGTTTTCTTTGTGCCGTCGGCGTGCATTGTGGTCAGGGCCGACCTGTTTCGCGAGTTAGGAGGATTTGCTCCAGACATTCCATTCTTTGGTGAGGATTTGGAATTTTGCTGGCGAGCACATCTCAGCGGTGCGCGGGTACTCGTCGTGCCGAGCGCCGTTGTTCGTCATCGTGAAAAATTTGACGAGCGTAACCCAGATTTAATTCGACCAGCGCTCGAGGCGCGACACCGAGTTCGAACGGTTGCCACATTGTCCGGACGACTACAGCTTCCCGGCGTGATGATTCATCTTTTCGTTACTTCACTTATTGAGACGATCGTAGGAATATTTACTGGGGGTCTCCGGCGGTCAATCGCCACGCTCCGAGCGTCGATTGCCGTGCTACTAGATGCTAGATACATCATCCGGAGACGCGGTGAGGTGCGACCATATAGACGAATAAACGCCGGCGAGATTCATCGTCTTCAAGTCCGAGGCAGCGCGCGATTTACGAGTTTTTTGCGCCATCGACGCGCGATAACCCAGCAACAAGTAAAAGCCGACCGGAGGCGTGGGTTTCGCCTCGCTGGCGGAAATCGAACGATTGGTTTCATCGCATTCGTAACCGCGCTCGTAGTTCTTGTCGGCAGTCGCGGCATCATTGCCGGCGGGGTCACCTCGGTTGGCGAATTTCTGCCGCTGCGAGCGGGTTCTGGAACTCCCGGCCGTTTGCTGGCAAATTATCTCACCGACTGGACATCAGTGGGATTCGGCAGAGTCGGCGCCCAGCCGACCGCGCATGTGTTTCTTGCCCTAGGGGGGATGTTGCTGTTGGGAAAACTTGCCTTGCTGCAAACCCTGTGCATCATTGGCGCCGTCGCCGTTGGTTGTCTGGGGATGGCCAGCCTTGGGGCTGTATTTAAAAATTCGCGAGCTCGCCTGGTGGGAGTGGTGGTGTACGCGGCGATTCCGTTGCCGTATATATCAATTGCATATGGAAGGTTGGGCGCATTGCTGTGTTATGCGGCATTGCCGTGGATGCTTCGCTTCCTATCTATGTCGTCGTATTCACAGCCATCGAGCAACCGGAGCCAACTTTTGGCTCGTGCGATTTTGGTGGCCGCGTTCACCGTCGCATTCGTACCCTCGTTTGCACTTCTTGTGGCCCTCGTCGCAGTTTTATGGTTGGTCGGCGATGTTCTAGGAGGTGCAAACCGTCATCAATTGTTGTGGTCGGGGTTATTTGCGCTATCGGTCCCGATCGGAGCAACAATTGTGCAGGTTCCGTGGTTGAACAACATGGTCGCCAACGACGCTTGGTCTTGGTTCACCGGATCAACCGTTCCCTCAGGCAACAGCGTTGGTTTACAGAATTTGGCGCAACTTGATTTCGGATCCTTGCGGTTTGGCCCGGTCATTCTGGCTTTATATCTTCCCGTAATTGCTGGCTTGGCGATCGTAAAATCGGAACGATTAATTTGGGCAGTGCGTTCGGCCGTACTGGTCGTTGGCGCCGGCGCCCTCACGGTCATTGCCGACCACGGAACCCTTGGAATTCCAACGCCAGAGCCTGCGATTCTCCTCGTCGTAGTTGCCTGCGGATTGGCACTGGCCAGCGCCACTTGCGTAACGGCCATTACCGAAGATCTGCGATTGGCCACATTTAGTTGGCGCCAGCCCCTCAGCTGGATTGTCGCGGTGGCGATCGTAGCGTCGATCATTCCGACAGTGGTCAATGCGGCCGATGGCCGATGGAATCAACCGCGAGTCTCGCTAGCACAATTGCTCGTGCAATTACCGACCAATCCGACAGATGGCGACTACAACACGGTATTAGTCGGAGATCCGCGTCTATTGCAACTTCCGAGCACCAAAATTAACTCTGAAATTTCGTATGCGGTGGCCGCCGATGGCGAGTTGACGATCATTAATCGCTGGCCAAGTGAAAATTCTCCGATGACCGAGTCGCTAAATCGCGCGATCGACGCAATCATTCACAAAACGACGTCACGGGGCGGTCGTCTGCTTGCTCCATTGGCGGTGAAATACATCGTCGTGCCGCTTATCGATGGCGGGGTTTCTACTCATAAGCGTCCGCTACCGATTCCCCCCGGGCTGACCGATGCGCTTTCCGCTCAACTTGATTTCCGCAGGGTGTATTCGGCCAGCGACCTGATAATTTTCGAGAACAGTGCGTGGATTCCCACACTGTCGGTTTTGGATGCCGAATCGGCAATGATTAGTTCGCAAGGTGGAGACGAAGTTTTGTTGTCGACTTCATTACACGCAACTTTGGCGCTCCCTTTTAGCGGAAATTTTGACAACACCGCGCTTGGGGTTGTTGACGGCGGCACGGTCCATCTCGCCGTGCCGTTCAATGAAAATATTCGATTGCAGGTTGGTGGTGCGGAAATTACACCTCGGGTTGCCTTTGGCGGTACGACGGCATTTGATTTACCGCTTGGCGGAACGACCGTTTTGGTCTACTCCACGCCGGTTTCGCACTTTGCGCTGATATTCGTGCAAGTGGCGATGTGGTGTGTATTGGTCGCGATCGCGATTGATGCACGCAGGCTTCGCCGTCGCTGGCGAGGTGGGACGCAGAGAATCAATGTGAACTTGCGGGAGCCTGGACAGTGATTAATTTTCGGCGCATCCTTGTGTTGGTACTCGTACTCGGCGCAACGGGGGCTTTAATTACATTTGATGTAACACAAAGTGAGACTTCCGTGACCTCAACCGCAACTGGGGCAACAAACGAATCCCACGCCGTGCCGATTATCGGAGCCGAATCGCGCCTGACAACTTCGTGGTATTGCCCGGGAGTACCGGCAAATGATTTGGGGATTACCGGAAATATCGTCGTATCTAACTCGTCTGATTCGGATATCTCCGGCACGATCACATTCTTTAGTGACATTCAGCCACCAGTTCTGAGTGCGATCTCGATTCCGGCACTTTCCAGTATTTCTGTGGACGCGATTGCTGGATCCGATTCGACGTTCGTCAGCGCAATGGTCGAGATAAATGGCGGGGTCGGATCGGTCGAGCAACTGATGACTCACCCAGCCGGCGATTCCGTGGCACTTTGCGCCAATTCACCCGCATCGGAATGGTTCTTTGCCGATGGTTTCACGGGTGCAGACAGTATTGAACAAATTGTTTTGACCAATCCGTATTCCGATTCCACCGTCGTCGATATAAGTTTTGTCACCCTCGAAACAAAGCGTGAGCCTGCAAATTTGCAGGGTTACGTCCTACTTCCACAATCGGTGACAATCCTTTCGATGGCGGAGCAAGGGGCGCGCAACGAGAAGGTGGTTGCGGTATCGGTCCGGGCTTCGTCTGGGCGTTTGGTAGCCGGCCGGTCACAGCACTATCTCGGCCAGGGTCGATTGGGATACTCGATGACGCTCGGTGCTTCGTCGACCAGTGCTCAGTGGTGGTTTCCGGACGGCGAAAAGAATGCCAACATTGCTGAACAACTTGTCATTTTCAATCCCGGTGAAACGGATCGCACACTTAGCGTCTTGTTCATCACCTCTGGAGAAGCAGCCTCGAGTTTGGAGCCGGCAACCATAACTGCGCCGGCGGGCAGGGTAGTCACCCTCAACACGGCCAGTTTGCCATCGCTGCCAAGTGGCCGTTACGGAATATTGGTCGCGACAGTTTCGGTGCCGACAGACCTTGGAATTCTAAGCCCAGATCAGATAGTCGTCGAACAGGTAATTAACCGCAGCGATGGCAACAAGGTCGGAACATCGGTAGTGCTCGGTATTCCAGCGGCCGCGGCGTCCACAACATGGGTGGCGGCTTCGGGAACGACTGCCGGGCTTGAGGACACAATCGTCGTGTTAAACACCACGTCAAATGCGGCAACTATAAGCGTGTTGTCGGTTGGACCGGCAGGGGCCGTGGCGCTTTCCGGACTTGATGCCGTTGCGGTGCCGGCAAGTGGACTTACATTGATCTCGGTACCAATCGGACTTCCTATCGGAGAGTTAATTTTTCGCGCGACCTCGCCGGTCATCGTCCAGCGACTTCTCTCACGTGGTCACGATCTCGTCGGCAGGGTTGCCGTGATGGCCCTGCCATTGATTCCGTCGCCGATTACCACTCCGTGATTCGTCTGCTCGTAGTTTTAGCAGTTGCCAGCTGCGCCGCCGGGCTCGGAATTCTGTCGCAGCGACGCCGCGATGCCCCGACTCAACCGGTACATCAGTCCCCAACACAAATTGATCGGGCCGACTTTGACATGCCGTCGAGACCATGGCTAGTTGTCGTGTTCACCTCGGCGACCTGTCACACGTGTGCCGATATTGAGGCCAAAGCCCGTGTTTTGGAAAGTGAATCCGTGGCGGTACATATTTCTGAGTTCAGTGCGCAACGAGATCTACATAAGAGGTACAACATAGATGGTGTCCCGACATTGCTACTGGTCGATCACCGAGGTGTGGTGCGGCAAAGTTACTTGGGGCCAGTTACTGCAACCGACCTTTGGGCGGCCCTTGCCCGGGAGAGGGGCTGATCGTCTATTCGCCGGCGGCGGCCGAGTCGCTCGGCGAGGTAGACGGCAAACTTGGAGCACCTAGCCCCTGCTGAACAAGGAGTGCCACGGTTGGGCCGTCGATTGTCTCTTGTTCCAACAACGCATTTGCGACTAGATCAAGACCGGCTCGGTGTTTTGTGAGAATGACTCGGGCACGCTCTTGCTGGGCGTGCAATATATTGCCAATTTCCTCGTCGATTTTTCTCGCGGTTTCATCGCTGTACTCGCGACCGCTGGTCATAAGGTCTTCACCCAAGAAAACCTGTTGCTGACCGGTCCAGGCCATCGGCCCGATCAAATCGCTCATTCCCCATTCGCGTACCATCCGGCGGGCAATCGCGGTGGCTTGTTCAAGATCGTTTGCCGCTCCGCTGGTTAGATTTCCAAACACAATCATCTCCGCAACTCGACCACCCATTGCCTTACAAATGATGTCCTCGAAGAATTCACGCGAATATGTGTGACGCTCTTCGGGAAGGGTCCAGGTGACGCCAAGTGCCATACCGCGTGGCAGGATCGTGACCTTATGCAACGGGTCGCTGTGAGGAAGCACCGTGGCCAAAACCGCGTGTCCGCCTTCGTGATAGGCGGTTGCTCGCTTTTCCTCTGCGTTCAACACTAAACTTTCTCGCCGGGCACCAAGCACAACACGATCGCGAGCGTTTTCGAAATCAATCCGCTCGATCTGAGTCGACCCACGTCTCACCGCAAATAAAGCGGCCTCGTTGACAAGATTTGCCAAATCGGCACCGCTCATCCCGGGAGTCGCCTTGGCCATCGTTTCGAGATCGATGTCGGTTCCCATACGCTTGTCAACCGAGTGAACTTTCAAGATCGCCAGCCGCTCGTCAACTTCCGGAAGCGGAACAATGATCTGTCGATCAAATCTTCCTGGCCGGAGAAGTGCCGGATCAAGAATGTCGGGTCGGTTTGTGGCGGCCAACACGACGATTCCTTCGGTGGCCTCAAATCCGTCCATTTCGGCAAGCATTTGATTGAGCGTCTGTTCGCGCTCGTCATGTCCGCCGCCAAGGCCAGCACCACGCTTTCGTCCGATTGAGTCAATTTCGTCGACGAAAATTATGGCTCGTCCCATTTTTGCTGCCTGTTGGAACAAGTCTCGAACCCGACTTGCGCCGACGCCAACGAACATTTCCATGAAATCGGAGCCGGTTACCGATAGAAATCCGACACCCGCTTCACCGGCCACGGCACGTGCAAATAGAGTCTTGCCGGTGCCCGGCGGACCAACCAACAGGATGCCCTTTGGTACTCGCGCACCGATTTCTTTGAACCGCTCTGGCATTCGCAGAAAATCGACGACTTCCTTGATTTCCTGCTTTACTCCTTCGTAGCCCGCGACATCAGCAAAAGTTGTGCTCGGTTTGTCGGCGTTATACGACTTCGCACGGCTGCGACCGATCGACATAATGCTGCCCGCTTGCCCCATGGCTCTCCGCTGCATCCAGATAAAGAAACCCATAATCAAAAGGAACGGCAGCAGAATCGGAATCAGGTTGGTAAGGAAATTGCCTTGCGGAGCCGAGTAGTCGTAATCGACACCTTTTGATTTGAGCAATTGTTCGTCAGCATCGGAAAGATTCGCCGCACCCGTCGTCTCGAATGTGCTGCCATCGGCCATGGTGCCGGAGATGGAATTGCTGATGTTGTTGATTTTGATCTTGGTCACGCTGCCTTGATTTACGAGATCAAGGAATTCGGTATAGGTCACCTTTGTGGAGTCGGAGCTCGGCCAAACGCGGGGACCGAGAATAAGAATTCCGGCCACTGCCACGAGCGCCCATATCGCCCAACGAGGCATTGACGGTCGCTCGCCGCTCGCTCCAGCCTTGGCCGCGCCACGCTTCAACGGTTTGCGAGCAGGACGCTTTGGCGCAGGAGGAGGGGGTGGTGGCGGTAATTGGGGCACAGCAATATGCTACGGCGGGATCGCCAAGTGCGTGTCGTTGAATATGGACTTGGCGATCCACCGTTGCAATTGCGCGGCTGATTAGCGTGTACTGCGTGGCTCGACATTGTTGTAGAAGTTCATGTAGCGAAGCTTCAACGATCACGCTCACGTTTCAGTACAGCCGAGCCGTTGCCTGGATCGATGACTTGACATTTGAACGCGATCCGCATTCGTACGATTTATGTGAGCGTCACGGCCGGCGAATGACCGTGCCTACGGGCTGGCGTCTAGAAGACCGCCGCAATCGATTTAGGATGGTCGTTCCCAACCGACTCGCCGGATGAATCACTCGCCGTGGGGTCCACCCGTCGGCGAAGGATCATCAAAGCCCAATCTTCAACGCGGCGAATTCAGCGTTGGATACATCGTCATGGCGTGGCTGGGCGCTTACCTATTGGCGACCCTCTTGGCGATCGCTTTCCAATTGCTGGCGGGCTCCAATGATGTAACTGGGGATAATGTGCCGACCTGGGCATTCGCGGTTACAGCACTCGCGCTCTGGATTCCGAATATGGCGATGCTGGTCTTCGTCTCTGGTCGTCGTGGTACTGGAAATTTCCGCCGCGACTTTTCATTTTCCTTCCGAGGTCGAGATCTGCTCGGTATCCCGATCGGTATTATCAGTCAGCTTTTATTGGTTGGATTAGTTACTTGGCCGTTTAGGGAATTGTTTCCAGGGGCTTATTCGAATAACCAAATTGACAAACGGGCCATCGAATTGGTGGACGCAGCTCATAGCTATTGGATCGTTTTACTGGCGATGATCGTGATGATCGGTGCGCCAGTGATTGAAGAACTTGTCTTCCGCGGTTTTATCCAGGGAGGATTGCAACAACGATTTCGCCAATCCGTTGCGCTAATTATTGGTGCGGTCTGGTTTACAGTTGTTCATGCCAATCCAATCGAGTTCCCTGGATTGTTCGCCTTTGGCTTGGTGCTGGGGTTCTGTTTCATGAAGACCAATCGTTTGGGGATGTCGGTGTGGGCGCACGTGGCGTTCAATGCCACGGCCTTAATGCTCGTTATAATTCAGTGATCTTAATTTCCCGTCAAATAATGTAAAGATGGCATCTGACATGACAACGGTTTTGGATAGCGAACTAGGCGTTGCTAGCGAGCAAGACCCGCCGGGCAATGACGACCCCACCGACAGATTTGAGTTGTACACCAGGATCACCTCGATTGTCATAGTTGCTGGCGCAACTCTCTTTCTTCTCAAGACATTGCATCTCTCACTTATCCTGCGCGACAACACCCCAACCGGTGGCGATATGGGAGCCCACGTGTGGGGTCCGGCCTACCTGCGAGATCACCTGCTTGGTAGTTGGAGACTTTCGGGTTGGAGCATGGATTGGTATGGCGGCTTTCCCGTGTATCGGTTTTACATGGTTGTGCCGGCGTTGCTTATCTTGCTGGTTGATCTCGTAGTTCCTTACGGAGTTGCGATCAAGATAATCGCGGTAATCGGAATACTGACTTTGCCACTGGCAACTTGGATTTTCGGCCGCTTGGCAAGATTTGCATTTCCAATTCCGGAATTGTTGGTCCTCGCCGCGACCGTATTCCTGTACGACGAAAGTTTCACAATTTACGGGGGCAATATCGCCTCGACTATGGCCGGTGAGTTTTCGTTTTCGATCGCACTCACATTGGCAATGATCGGGTTCGGCCTATTTGCCCACGGGATGTATACCGGCGAGCGACGAATACTCGCCGCCGTCGTAATTGCCTTGGCGGCACTATGCCATGGAGTCGTCCTCATATTTGTGTTCATAGGCGTCGGATTGATGATGCTGATCTGGAGGGATCGCCTTCGAATCAAGTGGGGATTATCGGTGGCGGGAATTGCGGCACTACTTTCTGCGTTTTGGGTTGTGCCATTCATTACCGGTCATGCATATATGACCGATATGAAATATGAACCTCGTCCGAGCGGATCAAGCGATTCATTTTGGAAGATGTTCTTTCCACTTCCGGCGTTTTGGAACATTTCCATCATGCTCTTCGCCCTAATTGGATTTGGGGCATGTTTGCTTCGACGTCACCTCGTGGGGATATGGCTCGGTGTATTTGGCGTTGTACTCGCAATTTTTGTTTTCATCTCGCGCGACAGCTTGCCGGTAATTGGATTGTTGTGGAACCCTCGAGTGCTCCCATTTTTCTACCTCGTGCGCTACATGTTGATGATGATCGGCATCTACGAAGCGGTCGCGGGGATAGCCAGATTTGTCGCACTCGAAGAACTTGCTCGTTCGTCGGTGGCCCGCCCCGAGCAACTCGTCGTCGTTTCCGCTCCCTCTCCGATTCGTTCCAGGCCAGTATTTAATATTGCAATGGCCGCCAGTTTGGCTGCCATCGTCACCTTTGTGGTTGGGTTTCACTTTCAGGAACTTCCATTCGGCAAGGTAGTTACGAATTCTGAAGGAACCGCGATGTACAAATGGGGTCCGCTGACGACAAAGTTAAGCAATGATGGCTTTGTCGATGGTTGGGCCAGATGGAATTTTCAGGGCTACGAAGGAAAGGCCACCTACGGCGAATATTACGACGTCGTTCAAACGATGCAGCAACTCGGTGATGACCCAAATCTTGGCTGCGGTCGTGCACTATGGGAAAACAGTGGTGAATTAAACAAATACGGAACGACAATGTCGTTAATGCTGCTTCCGTTTTGGACAGATGGATGCATCGGCTCAATGGAAGGCCTGTTCTTCGAGGCCGCCGGTACTACTCCGTACCATTTTGTAACGGCCGCTGCGATGTCGAAGCAAAGTAGCAATCCAGTTCGCGAATTGCGTTACGACAACAATGATGCAACTAAGGGAGTCCGTTATCTTCAGCAGCTTGGTGTGAAGTATTTTATGGGGTTCACACCAGAGGCCATCAAGCAAGCATCGGCGCAAACCGGACTAACAGAAATAGCACGATCTGGGCCATGGGTGATCTATAAAGTCGTTGCGGGCAATGAACTTGTCGTTCCACTTGAAGTTCAACCCGTAGTTGTCCAAACCGGAAGTGGCGATCCCCGCGAGCGGTGGCTCGAAGTGGGAATGAGTTGGTTTCAAAACCCGGATGACTGGTCGGCGCTTCCAGTCGCCGATGGTCCGAGTGACTGGCAGCGGGTCAAGGTCGAGGTCGACCTTGGTCGAAGAATAGGAGAGCCGGGAGACTCGGGTCGGCGAATTGACGTCGTTGTCCCGTCGGAGACAATCCGTAGTGTCCCACTTGACCCTGTGAATATCTCCGACATTAAAATTGGAGAATCCGACGTGAAATTCACGGTCGATCAAATCGGAGTTCCGGTTCTATTGCGGGTGAGCTACTTTCCCAATTGGCACGTAAGCGGGGCAAAAGGCCCGTACCGAGTCGCGCCGAACATGATGGTCGTAATCCCAACTAGTACTAATGTTCACCTCACTTACGGACGCTCGTCAATTGACGTACTCGCGTACTTATTGACATTTCTGGGAATCGGACTTGCGATTAGATATCGACGACGACAAGCGAGTTTTGCTGACTAGCATCTTTACTCGTGCCAAATTTGGAAGCAATTGTCAAGGCATATGACATTCGCGGAATCGTTCCAGATCAGCTAGACACCTCCATTGCGCATGCCTTAGGTATTGCTTTTGCCCAGTTTGCAGGCGGGAAATCGATTGCAATTGCTCACGATATGCGTCCGAGCGGACCGGAACTGGTCGATGCATTTCAGGGCGGAGTGATCAGTCAAGGAGTCGATGTTGTCAATCTTGGACTTGCCAGTAGCGATTTATTGTATTACGCATCGGGCAAACTCGATGTAGCGGCCGCAATGTTTACCGCCTCGCACAACCCGGCCCAATACAACGGCATCAAATTGTGTTTGTCCGGGGCACGGTCAATCGGTATTGACAATGGGCTACGCGAAATAAAGTCGATTGCGCAAGCCGTATTGGACGGCCAAGGTTCTGCTGAAAAAACAAAGGTAGGTACCCTGACCCATCGCAATTTGCTTGCTGAATTCGCCGATCATGTCGTGGGTTTCATTGATCAAAATAACCTTCGACCAATGCGAGTCGTGGCCGACACCGCAAACGGAATGGGCGGATTAGTGGTACCGGCGATCTTTGAACACTTGCCAATTTTTGAACTTGAGGTGATGTACGGCGAGCTAGATGGAACTTTTCCAAACCACCCAGCCGATCCACTGCAACCTGCGAATCAGCGTGATCTTCAGGCGCGTGTAATCGCCGGTGGATTCGATGTCGGTTTGGCATTTGACGGTGATGCCGATCGAGTTTTTTTGGTCGACGAATTGGGCCGTGGATTATCGGGGAGTACGACAACGGCGCTGTTGGCGACCGCATTTCTGCGTAAGAAACCGGGCTCGACCATTCTCTACAATTTGATCTGTTCGAAAGCGGTGCCGGAAGTAATTGCCGAAATGGGCGGCGTTGGCATTCGCACTCAAAATGGACATAGTTATATGAAGCAAGTGATGGCAGAGACCGGTGCAATATTTGCCGGCGAACACTCCGGGCATTATTACTTTGCCGACAATTTTCGTGCCGACAGCGGACTCATTGCCGCGATGACAGTTCTCGGCGAAATGTGCCGAACGGGCAAACCACTCAGTGAGTTGAGGATTCCGTTGGAGCGATACGCATCCAGCGGTGAAATCAATACCACGGTCGCCGACATATCCAAGGTCATCGAACGGCTTGCCAGTGACTATTCGAAGTTTTCTCAGGACCGCTTGGACGGTCTTACGGTCGACTGTGGATCATGGTGGTTCAATGTGCGCCCGTCCAACACCGAGCCGCTACTGCGACTAAATCTGGAAGCCGCAAATCGGGATGAGTGTGACATTCACGTGGCCGAGTTGTTGTCCGTGATTACTTCCGTCTAATTGAATATCGAAATCTCATCCTGAATCCCTAGTACGCTCGCAAAGTGACTTTGGATGCTCAATTGCTCGGGATATTGGCATGCCCTGAAGACAAGGGCGCTCTTTACTACTTTCCGACCGATGACTTTCTGTACAACCCACGCCTCGGACGCAAATATATGATTCGCGAAGGAATTCCAATCATGCTCATTGACGAGGCGTTGACCGCAGATGACGCCGAACGATTACTTTTGCAAAAGCGAATTACGGCCGAGGGAATTTTGCCGACGTTTCGCTGACAATTCACCAAAATTTAACGAGGAGACATCATGAATTCGACATTTGCTGAGCGTCGTGACTATCGGGTTGCGGATCTGTCGCTGGCGCCATTTGGTCGCAAGGAAATTCACCTCGCCGAGCATGAAATGCCGGGGTTACGCGCTTTGCGCGCCGAATATGGAAAATCGAAGCCACTCAAGGGCGCCCGAATCTCTGGCTCGCTACACATGACCGTACAAACGGCAGTGCTCATTGAAACACTCAACGAATTGGGTGCTGAAGTTCGTTGGGCAAGCTGCAATATATTTTCGACCCAAGACCACGCAGCGGCAGCGGTAGTTGTGGGCCCAAATGGATCGGTCGACGAACCGAACGGAGTACCCGTGTTCGCCTGGAAGGGCGAGACTCTCGAGGAATATTGGTGGGCAACGGATCAGATGATGACATGGCCCGATGGAAACGGGCCAAACATGATTCTGGACGATGGTGGCGACGCCACCATGTTGATTCACAAGGGGGTCGAATTTGAGTTGGCAGGCAAGGTCCCGGACCCAACTACCGCATCGAACCCCGAGTTGGCAATTGTGCTTGGCCTGCTCCAGCGATCGTTGAAATCTGAGCCACTGAAATGGACAACTCTTGCCAAGGGTATTCGTGGAGTAACCGAGGAAACCACAACCGGAGTGAAACGGCTGTACAAGATGGCCGAGCGAAATGAACTTCTATTTCCAGCGATCAACGTCAATGACAGCGTGACAAAGAGCAAGTTCGACAATCTCTATGGATGTCGTCACTCGCTGATCGATGCCCTCAATCGTGCCACCGACGTGATGCTTGCCGGAAAAATCGCGGTCGTATGTGGATATGGCGATGTTGGAAAGGGTTGTGCCCAAAGTTTGCGCGGGCAAGGCGCGCGAGTTGTCATAACCGAGATCGATCCGATCAACGCCCTGCAGGCGGCGATGGAGGGCTATCAAGTTAACACTCTCGATGCGATGGCTCCGGTGGCCGACGTGTTTGTCACCGCTACCGGAAACTCTGACATCGTCACAATCGAACACATGTCGCGAATGAAGCACAACGCCATTGTTTGCAACATCGGTCACTTCGACAACGAAATCGACATGGCGGGCCTTGCTCGCAGCGGCGCGACCCGAGATGAACTTAAGCCTGGCACCGATTTGTGGAGTTTTCCAGACGGTCACTGCATCATCGTTCTAGCCGAGGGTCGCCTAGTAAATCTTGGGTGTGCCACCGGTCATCCGAGTTTCGTCATGAGCTGTTCATTCTCAAATCAAGTCATAGCTCAAATGGAACTGTTTGCGCATCCTGAGAAATACCCACTAGGTGTCTATGTTTTGCCGAAGCACTTGGACGAAAAAGTTGCGCGATTGCATCTTGATGCTCTAGGCGTTGTATTGACAAAACTCTCGGACGAACAAATTGACTATCTCGGCATTTCGCCAAGCGGGCCATT
>JBDSKN010000097.1:0-59309 GCA_039916865.1 Ilumatobacteraceae bacterium | reverse complement strand
TTGCATAAGCCACCACATCGCCCTCTGTGATGATCGATTCTGGCGTTTTCACCACAAGTGCCAGCACCAACTCGCCCCACTTCTCGTCCGGGATTCCAATAACCGCGACTTCGGCTACATCGGGATGAGAAAAGATCGCATCTTCGACTTCGATGGAGCTGATGTTTTCGCCACCGGAGATGATCACGTCTTTCTTGCGATCGGAAATCGTCAGGAAATGATCGCTCCCGATGGTGCCACCGTCACCGGTGTGAAACCATCCAGACTCGATTGCATTGTCGGTTTCCGCAGGCTGATTCCAGTAGCCCTCCATTACGACATTGCTGCGAGCCAAAATTTCTCCGTGTTCATCAATCAAGGTCTCGACACCCAATGTGGGGGCGCCGGCCGAACTCAACTTGCTCGCCTGATCCGCCAACGACAGCGAGTCGAATTCGGCTCGCATCCGATTAATCGTCAGCAGCGGAGCCGTTTCGGTGAGTCCATAAATCTGGACGAACTCCCAACCCAGTTCTGACCTAACTCGCGCGATCGTGCGTGTTGGTGGCGCAGCACCCGCCACCACAATTCGCATTCGCCCGCGACCAGGAACTTCCCCAGGCCATGACGCGGCGGCATCGAGAATCGCGTTGACAACGGCCGGAGCAGCGCACAGCAGCGTCACGCCGTGTTGATCTATTCGTCGCAAAATTTCCGCACCGTCTACCTTGCGCAAAATAATGTGCACACCGCCCATTGCCGTGACCGCATACACCATGCCCCATCCATTGCAATGAAACTGTGGCAGCGTATGCAAATACACATCGCGATCGTCAACTCCCATATGCCAGCCAAATGTCGCGGCATTGAGCCACAGATTGCGGTGCGTCAGTTGGACGCCCTTTGGACGCGCGGTCGTGCCACTGGTGTAATTGATCGTGGCAGTTGCATCTTCATCCGGCGACCAGGCTCGCGGCTCAACACCAAAGCGATACAAAGTGTCATCCGACTCTTGACCGATCACAAATCGATGTGTGGCCGTCACGCCGCCAAGTGCGTCGTTAAGTTCTGGATCAATAAGTAACACATTGGCTCCGGCGTGCTCGACAATGTAAGAGATTTCATTGGCAACGAGACGAAAATTAATTGGCACCAGAATGCGGCCAGAACCGCTGACACCAAAAAAACTGGTGAGCAATCGCGCCGAGTTATGGCTAACGATGGCGACCCGCGCACCTTGAGGAACACCGAGAGCATCCAATCCGGCGGCTTGTGCTCTGGCGCGTTCCGCCATCTGTCGATATGTCTGGCTCCCCCACGACGATGCGGGTTGATCCGGTTCATCGACGAACGCCACACGATCGGGATACACCTGCCCGGCCCTGCGCAAATGATCAACGACTGTTAGTGGAACTTTCAACCCGTGCGCTCCCTAGAGACCTGTCAGTCGAACAATAGCGGCAGGTCTATTATTTGTGAAAGTGCGAAGCGACTTCTGTGAAGAATCGCTGGATCGACTCCTTGCGGTGGGTGAACGACTCGCCAAGAGTGAAATCGGGCAGACAGAATTCATTAAACCCAATTTTTTGATACTCGGAGATAATCTCCGTGAGTTGTTCGGTAGTACCGACAATTGATCGACCCTCGGGTACCTTTGCCAGAAGTTTTTCCACAGCATTTGCGTTCTCGACGACATAGACAAGTGCCTGCGTTGTCTTGTGCATAGTGGCCGGATCTCGATTCTCCTTCTCACATGCCAGACGCAACCGATCGACCACCGCTGGCGTTGTTGTTGGAGTGCCCCAGGTGTTCCACATCTGGGCGAAGCGAGCCGCAAATCGCAGCATCCGCGGACTTCCGGTTCCCACAAGTAACGGAAGCGGATGCTGCACTGGTTTGGGTTCGCATGGCGCGTCGGTGATCGTGAAGTACTTTCCGGCAAAGTTCACCCGCTCTTCGTTCAACAATCTCGAGATAATCTCAATTGCCTCTCCAAAACGGGTGACACGGTCCTTTGGTTCCATGAGGTCAATTCCGTAGGCCTGATGTTCGTTAATTTGCCAGCCGGCTCCGAGCCCAAGAACGAACCTCCCGTTACTCATTTGGTCAATCGTGGCGGCTCGATTGGCGAGCACCGCCGGATGATTCACCGTGATTGGCGACACCAATGAGCCGAGTCGAATTCGTGGCACCGATGCGGCGAGTCCGGCCAGAACACTGAAACATTCCAATACATCCCCGCTTGCCGTTTCGCCATCTGTGGTATTGGGCATGTAGTGGTCGGCGTACCACAGTCCGTCCCATCCGTCGCGCTCCAGCATCTGCGCAAGTTCTTGTACTTCGGAAAATGGTCGATTCATGGCTGGCCACACTGAGAACTTCATTTCCGCCAACCTACTCGCCTGATTGGCTCCCTCTCAGTGTTCAGCCGTTTGCGCTACGCCTGAGAAGATCACGAATTTCCCTCAGGAGCGCCGTTTCGTCCGACGGCGCGGGTGGAACTTCCTGCAACTCTTGGCCGATCTTGCGCCGATCAGCAAGTTTTTGCATCGGCACCACCACAATGAAATAGATCGATGCCGCGACCGCCAGAAACGAAATCATTGAATTGATGAAGTGTCCGTAGCGAAAGATGCTGTCGTTGATTGTGAACGTCAGGCCAGAAAAGTCCTGCTTGCCGAATACCGCCGCAATCAGTGGCGTGAGAAAGTCTTCCACCAGTGCGGCGATGACACCGCCGAAGGCCACGGCAAGCACGACGGCGATTGCCAGATCGACGATGTTTCCCCTCATGATGAATTCCTTAAAGCCTTTAAACATAATCAGTCTCTCCTTTTCAATCTGAAAATGGCTTATCTATTCGCACGATAATCGAGTTCACCTATCAAAGCGAGAGATGAATTGACCGCCCGGTGCTTCTAGAGTTATTCGGATGAAAGACCTCTTCTCACTCCACGGCCGAGTCGCTCTCGTCACCGGCGGCTCACGCGGTATTGGCGCAATGATCGTGCAAGGCTTCCTCGAACACGGTTGTTCGCGCGTATATATCACTGCCCGCAAGGCCGCCCAATGCGATGCGGCCGCCCTTGAACTTTCGCAATACGGCGAATGCGTATCCCTTCCTGGTGATCTCTCGACATTAGAAGGAGTCAATTCGCTTGCCACAGCGATTGCGCAACGTGAACCGACCCTAGACATTCTCGTCAACAACGCGGGCGCGGCGTGGGGCGAGGATTTCGATGCGTTTCCGGAGAGCGGATGGGACAAGGTGGCGGATTTGAATATGAAAACGCCTTTCTTTTTGACACAAGCGCTTGCCCCACAACTTCGTGCGGCCGGCAAGTCGGGGCATCTCGCCAAGGTGATCAATATCGCTTCAGTCGACGGGATCGCCGTGAACATGATGGAGACATACTCATATGCGGCGAGCAAGGCCGGGCTCATTCATCTGACCAAACGAATGGCTATGCGACTGATTAAGGACAACATCTGTGTTTCCGTAATTGCGCCAGGGGCGTTTGCCTCGGATATGAATCGGGCAGCTCGCGATCATGGCGATCTCGTGTCGCAATCTATACCGGCGGGTCGAATCGGAACCGTCGAAGACATGGCAGGCGCTGCGATCTATCTCGCTTCGCGCGCCGGAGACTACGTCGTCGGTTCAACTCTCATCGTTGACGGTGGAGTAACTTACACCCGCTAGTTTGCCGCCCAGCGTTCGATTCCGGCAATACCGTACGACTTCATATACATCGCTCGTGTTGGCTTGATTGAAATAAATACCGCGTCGGGTGAGTTGTCGGGACCGCCTGGCGAGAAGGCGCTGAGGTCATAGTCGAACACGCCATTCCACAAACGTCGTTTGACTTCCACGTCGTCGACGACCTTGGCAATGCCCCACACTTCAACCCCATCGCCGGTTTCGGTGACTTGCCAATGCAGGGCGACGCGATTCTCGTTGGCTACATTGCGAACTTTGACCGATGTTCGCCCGGTCATTATCCACATCGTGTCGCCCTCCCAGGCCGGATGAACGGGTACCACATCCGGGGCACCGTCGGATCCCACGGTTGCCATGTGTGCCCAAGGTGAGAGTTCCATTGCACGTGCCTTTAGCTCTTCCAAATTCATCTCGTATCCTCCTGGGTCCGGTCGGTAACTTTGGTGTCCTTTGAGTTTCCTAAATTAACAGGGGGATGTCAAACATCAGTGCCTGAGCCCGTGACTACATTTTTCAACCGCTGAATGCCACTGGCTCATTCGATACGCATTCCCGAGATCGCGCGGGCGATGACAAGTTGCTGAATCTCCGATGTGCCTTCGAAGATCGTGTGGATCTTGGCGTCGCGATGCCAGCGCTCCACCGGATACTCGCGGGTGTAGCCATAGCCACCGAGAATTTGAATCGCATCTTCGGTCACGCGGACTGCGACTTCGCTAGCGTAGTACTTGCTCTGCGATCCTTCGGCATTTTTAAATCCGCCGTTCTTGGCCAGCCATGCTGCCCGCCAGATCAGTAGTCGCGCCGCATCGATTTCGGTGATCATGTTGGCTAGTTTGAATGCGATCGCCTGATGCATGATGATTGGCTTACCAAAAGTTTTGCGCTCCTTGGCGTAGTCGAGTGCAAATTCGTATGCGGCTCGCGCTACCCCAAGTGCTTGTGCGCCGACCGATGGTCGCGTCGCTTCGAACGTGGCCATCGCGGGTTGCTTGCCACCGGCGTGTCCGCCCTCTCGAGCGCGCGCCAATTTGGCATCCAATTTCTCCTTGCCGCCGAGTAAACATGACCCCGGTATCCGAACATCTTCGAGTACTACTTCGGCCGTATGACTGGCGCGAATGCCATGCTTTTTGTACTTCTGGCCTTGTGACAATCCCTTTGTCTTCGGCGGCACGATAAAACTTGCTTGTCCGCGACCTTTCAATTCGGGTTCCACTGCGGCGACCACGACATGGATGTTGGCGATGCCGCCATTTGTTATCCATGCTTTGGTGCCGTTCAGCACCCACTCCCCCGTGGCCTGGTCGTACACCGCGCGGGTGCGCAAACTTGATACATCGCTACCGGCATCCGGCTCGCTGACGCAAAATGCTCCAAGCTTCACATCGTCGGCGGTTCCGTAACACTGGGGCACCCATTCCATCATTTGTTCCGGCGTTCCGTTACCGGAAATACCGGCGGCCGCTAGTCCTGAGCCCATGATCGCCATGCCAATGCCGGCGTCACCCCAAAACATTTCTTCGATCGCTACGGGCAGTGTCAGGCCGCTTTTGTCGCCTATTGCATTGACAATGAAATCAACTCCGTACAGGCCGATCTTGGCCGCTTCCTGCACGATGGGCCATGGAAATTCTTCCCGCTCGTCCCATTCATGGGCGGCCGGGCGAATGACGTCAACGGCAAAGTTGTGAACCCAGTCCTTGATCTGTAGTTGATCGTCGTTGAGGGTTAGTGAAAATTCAGTCATTCCGATAAGTTACCCGACGCTAAGCGAGGCTGCTATTTCTTGCTAACGGGCAGTTGCAACAAAGTTGCGGCGATAGCTTCATAAATCAATTTGGCACCCGGCTTGTACACGTGCACACCATCCCAGCGATAGGAAGTACTCGATCCAATTTTCGGATCGGTGCACCACTCCGTCGGGCCACTCACAAAATAAATGCCGTCGTTGTCGCCGCCCGCGAGCGCAATATCCTTCATCAATTCGTTGAGGTGCCCAGTTCGTGCATCGTCGCGTCGCTGAGGCAACGGTGGAACCGGCCCGCCCTTTGATGCCACTGGTCGCATACAGGCAACTTCGAGCAATGCCACGGTGGCACCTGCATCTCGCAGTGCCTTGATTCCACGAAGCATTTGAGTTCGAAAGAATGTGTCGGCGGGAACGGTGCCAAATTTGAACAGGAAGTTGTTCACTTTGAGGTCCAGAACTTCCCATGCGCCAATAACGACAAGTGCCACTTGTGCCCTTGCTTTGGTCACTGAACGAGTCCAACTCTTTTCAAATCCAGCGCAGTGGACAAAATTACGGCGAAAGTTTCCATTGTCGCCGCCGATTCCGACCCCGCGGTCGTAAACACCACATCCGTCAATTGACCCATCCGAAATCGTAAAAGTCTTCTCGATACCACTTGGTAGGTTGATCGCCAAGGCGTGAGCCTGCGAGTCGCCTACGATCAAAACGCGTCGCGGCAGTGTGGCGATCGTTGTGCTGGTGGTGGAGACATTGGGAACTGTCGTTTGTGCTCCGACTGGCGAAGAAGAGGGCACGGTTGTCGGGGCCACGAATATCACATCACTATTTGAGGTGTCGATCGACAGATCGCGAGCCTCGATACCCGCAACGCGTACGCCAGTCACCGCGAGCCCAACAGCGATCAATGTCGCAATTGCGGCGAATCTGCGGCGGCGCACATTTGACAATTGCGATCGTCGCTTCCACCAAGCGCCGATCACGCCGCGACGAGCTGGCTGTTCGATCAATACATACGACAATTCATTGACGATGACGGTAGCGGCAAGCGCCACAGCGAGCGCATTAATGGAATCACGAGCGCCGGTAATAACAAAAATCGGCCAATGCCAGAGGTACAGGCCGTACGAGCGGCGGCCAATTTCAACAAATAACGGTCTCGACACGAACCATTTGATAAAGGTGAATGACGGGTGGACGACCACCGCGATGACGATGCAGGAGGCGACCGTCGCCGCCGCTAGGCCGCCGCGGTACAACAGCGCGTCATCGACATGGATGTATGCCGCGACTCCTATTAATAGGGCAAACCCGGCGAGGCAGGAAATCTCGGTAAACAGCCGTTGCGCAATGCTCAGCGGCTGTATGGCCCATGGTCGCCAGAAAAATGCCAAGCCAGCCCCGCACAGTAGGCCGGTCGAACGAGTCAGGGTCGAGAGGTAGAGAAAATTGATTCGCGTTTCATCATCGGCCACATACATCAAGGATGTGAGGAGCATGATCGCGAGTGCGACCAGCACAACGATGGTTCCGCAGCGGCGAAGCCGCACGCTTCGTCGACACAACACGGCGCTGAAAATCACTGGCCAGATCAGATACCACTGTTCCTCCACCGCAAGCGACCATAAGTGGCGCAAGATTGGCGGATCAAGTGGTGCAAAATATGGGACGCTGACAAAGAATATCTGCCACCAGTTGGATACATACAAAACAGCGGCCAACACATCACGTCGAAATGCTGGGGCAAACTCGGGTTTGAAAAATGCCACAGCAATTGCGCTGGCGCACAACATCGCGAATAGCGCCGGCAACAAACGACGGGCACGTCGAATCCAGAACTGCTTCAGGCTGACAAATCCGTTTCCCAACCGTTCTTCAATTAGTAACGTCGTGATCAAATACCCACTGACAACGAAAAACACTTCGACACCGATGAAACCCCCAGGTATCCAGGTCAATCCGGCGTGGTATGCAATAACGGCAACTACGCTCAGCGCGCGCAAACCGTCGAGTGCGGGTTTATACCCCATTGTCTGCGACTTTGATATCACCTCTTTTTGCTTGCCACGACTACCGCCGCCAGGCACAGCACCGCCCCAAGCGTGTATGGCGCGCCGATCCCAATTCCATCAAAGGCCAATCCGGCGAGTGGCGGTCCAATGACTCGAGCCAAGGCCGAGGCCGATTGTTGAACACCTAGCATTTCGCCTCGTCGGTGATCGTCTGCGCTATTGGCAACCAACGCCGTAAGCGACGGAGTCGCGACACCGGCACCCAGCACCATCAACATCAGAGAGAAACACAGTGCCAACAAAATTGTTGACGCGCCGAGTGCGAGCATGCCGACCGCGACCAAGGCCTGTCCGAGCACCACGAGTCGCAACGATCCGAACCGTTTTGTAAGTGGCGAAATGAGGGCGCCCTGGACCACCGACATCAATACACCGACCGCAAGGAAAACGATTGCCGTAGATCCCTCGGTGAAATTGAAGCGACGTCCACCGAAAAGGGAAAAAGTCGCCTCAAATCCGGCGAATGGAACGGTAGCAAGAAATCCGATCACCACATATGACGTGATCTTGCGTGGCGAAGTTCGCCGTGGCTCACTTGGCGCCGCACGAAGTTCACGAGTTCTTGTCTCGGGAAGTCGAAAGATCGCCGCACCGGCATTGATCAATGCCAAGACGCCCGCTACATAAAACGGAACATGTGGTCCGCCAAGAGACGCCAGGCCGCCGAGTGCAGGTCCAACGACAAAACCAACGCCAAAGGCCATCCCCAGAAGTCCAAGCATGCGGGCGCGTTGCTGCGGTGAAGCAATGTCGGTGACGGCACCTTGAGCCACAGAAATGCTCGCCCCAGAGGCGCCGTCAATCAGTCGACCCGCAAACAACACCCACAGCGCACCCGCGGCACCGGTAATGAAACTCCCGAGCGCACTTCCCAAGAGCGAGATCACGATCACGGGCTTCCGACCGATTCGATCGGACCAGCGACCAAGAATCGGAGCGAACACCATCTGGGCGAGAGAAAACGAGGCGAACAATAGCCCAACTTCAAAGCCACTGGCCCCAAATCGATCCGCGTAGCGGCCAAGTATCGGCGCAACAATACCGAACCCGACCATGTCCAGTGCCACCGTTGACCAGATAATCCAAAATCCCCTTGGCAACGAATCGCGTTTGAGTACGGTGTCGCTCATGTCGTGGCCTAAAGCTGGCAAGACTCACCCGCGTCGAACGCGGGTGCCTTCTTTGGTGGTCTCTACGACATAGCCCGCCGACTGCAACTCATCGCGAATCGCATCGGCGGTGACGAAATCCTTGGCCACTCGTGCCGAATCCAGATCGAACGCACGCTGGACTATCGCGGCATCTATGTCTTGCGCCGTGCGAAGGGTCAGTCCGACGGCATCGAGCATCTCGATTACTGCGGCGGCAAGCGAGGCGGCGAGATCGGTATCGCCTATATCGAATGCCGAATTGGCCCGGCGAATTGTCTCGAAGATATGCGCCGTTGCATTTGGAGTGTCCAAATCGTTATCCATAATCTCGCCGAATCGCGCTAACACACCTGGGTCCGCATCTTGATGCACAAGATCTGACATTCGCGTGGCGAACGAGTCCAGTCCGGCAACAGATTTCACGGCTGCCTCGATTGTGTCCTGGCCAACCTTTACCGGCGTTCGATAATGGGTCTGTAACAGCAACATCCGATATGCACGCGGGTCATAGTGCGCAATTAGATCTAGCAAATTGTCAACATTGCCAAGACTCTTGGACATTTTGATTCCCTCGGCATCGACGATGAAGGCGTGATGCATCCAGTGGTTCGAAAATCCTTGTCCCAGCGCCTCGGCCTGGGCACGTTCGTTTTCGTGGTGCGGAAAACGAAGATCCATTCCACCGCAGTGCAAATCAAAGTTCTCGCCGAGCAGTTCCAAACTCATGACCACACATTCGCTATGCCAACCCGGCCGTCCAGCGCCCCACGGCGATGGCCACGAGGGCTCGTCAGGTTTTGAAAATTTCCATAGCGCGAAGTCCGCGCTGTTTCGCTTTTCGGCAACACCGTGAACTTCACGGTCACCTCCACCGCTCAACATGTCCTCGACTTTTTGGTGGGCAAGCAGTCCATAGTCAAGCACGGTGGTGGTGTCCATGTACACGCCGTCACCGGTGACATATGCGGCCTTCCTAGTCACCAACTTTGCGATCATCTCGACCATCTTGTCGACATAGTCGGTGGCATGTGGAGTGTCGGTGGGTGTCAAAACGCCAAGTTTGGCCATCGCCTCAAACCAAACGTCCTCGCATTTGTGGGCGATCTCTGACCATGGGCGATTCTCGCGCTGGGCGCGGTCGAGAATTTTGTCGTCGATGTCGGTGACATTCGATACCAGACGAACCTTGATTCCGCTCCATTCCAAGTAACGACGCAAAATGTCGTACACCACGGTCGCTCTTCCGTGACCGATATGCGGTGGTCCAGACACCGTGGGGCCGCAGAGGTAGATTCCGACATGACCCGGATCGCGCTGCCTGAGTTTGCGAACCTCCCGTGTGGCGGTGTCATAGAGATGCAGCACGGGCATAAGCCTAGAGGCGCACCAGGATCCCAAGCCCAACCCGATGGCACTACCGTTACACGACGATGAATGACACACCCGATCGCAAGTACTTGGTGCCAGAAAAGCCCACGCTCGACAATATCGAAGCGCATTGGATTGCCAATTGGGATCAGATCGGTATAAACGCATTTGATCGCGGCGCAACTCGCGAAAACATATTTTCCATTGATACGCCGCCGCCATCTGTGAGCGGATCGCTACACATGGGTCAGGTGTTTAGTTACACCCATACCGATGCCGTGGCACGGTTTTGGCGCATGCGCGGAAAATCGGTGTTCTATCCAATGGGTTGGGACGACAATGGTTTACCAACCGAGCGCAGGGTACAAAACTACTTCGGTGTTTCGTGCGATCCGAGTATGTCATTTAACCCAAGCTTCGCGCCGCCGTTCAATGGGGATGTGCCAAAAGGACATCGGTCAGTCGCAATTTCACGCCCCAATTTCATTCAACTCTGCGAACAGCTCACTCAACAGGACGAAAAAGTCTTTGAGTATTTGTTTCGTCGACTCGGCTTGTCCGTCGACTGGTCGTTGCTGTACACGACAATCGGAGATCGCGCCCGGCAGACGAGTCAGCAGGCATTCTTGAATAATTTGGCTCGGGGCGAGGCGTACTCCCAGGAAGCCCCGACTCTGTGGGATGTGGACTTTCGCACTGCCGTGGCACAAGCAGAACTTGAGGATCGCGAACGGCCCGGTGCGTACCACTCGATCGCTTTTGCGCGCAGCGACGGAATCGGCGATGTGTTGATCGAAACAACTCGCCCAGAACTCATCGCCTCCTGTGTGGCTCTTGTTGCACACCCTGACGATGCTCGATATGTTCCGCTGTTTGGTCGCACCGTTCGAACACCGCTGTTTGATGTTGAGGTACCCGTTCACGCTCACGAACTTGCACAAATCGACAAGGGCACCGGAATCGCGATGGTCTGCACATTCGGCGACCTAACCGATGTGATCTGGTGGCGCGAACTGAACTTGCCAACACGCGTAATCGTGGGACGCGATGGTCGAATTCTGGCCGAGTCACCGGAGGCGATCACTACACCTAGGGCGAAAGAAACTTTCGCTCAGCTGGCCGGCAAGACGGTCAAGCAGGCGCAAACAACCATCGTCGAATTGTTGCGCACCAGTGGCGAATTGCACGGCGAACCGCGCCCAACCACGCATCCCGTCAAATTCTACGAACGGGGCGAACGCCCGCTTGAAATTGTTTCGAGCAGACAGTGGTATATCCGCAACGGTGGTCGCGATCCGGCCCTGCGAGATTCGTTTTTGCAACGCGGTACCGAATTGGCATGGCATCCAGAATTCATGGAGCATCGCTACGACAATTGGGTCGAAGGACTGATCGGTGATTGGCTTATCAGCCGCCAGCGTTTTTTCGGGATTCCAATTCCACTTTGGTATCGCCTCGATGCAAACAACGAACCCGACTACGACAACCCGCTGAAACCAAGTTTGGACCAACTACCCGTCGATCCAAGTTCTGATGTACCGACCGGATTCGACGAATCCCAGCGCGGGATCGCGGGTGGATTCGCTGGCGACCTCGACATCATGGATACCTGGGCAACATCCTCTCTCACCCCACAGATCGCCGGTCGCTGGATCGATGATCATGAACTCTTTGCCCGCGTGTTTCCGATGGATGTGCGCCCCCAGGCCCACGAAATAATCCGAACCTGGCTGTTTTCGACAATCGTGCGTTCGCACTATGAACATAGTTCCGCTCCATGGAAAAATGCCGCGATCTCGGGATGGATCTTGGACCCAGATCGCAAAAAGATGTCCAAATCAAAGGGCAATACGGTAACTCCATTCGAGTTGTTTGAAAAATACGGAAGTGACGCTGTTCGCTACTGGGCCACGAGTGCCAGGCCCGGGGTGGATACAGCATTCAGCGAAGAACAGATGAAAGTCGGCCGCAAGTTGGCGACGAAATTGCTTAATGTTTCAAAGTTCGTACTTGGCGTCGAAGTCGTAGATTCGCGAGTCACGCCAAGCGAACCAATCGATGTGGCGATGTTACAACGACTCGCGCAAGTTGTCACAGAGTCCACCGTGGCCTTCGAAAATTTCGATTATGCGCGAGTTCTTGAGCGCACAGAAGCATTTTTTTGGTGGTTCTGTGACGACTATGTCGAATTGGTAAAAACTCGCGCGTACGATACGACGGCGCAGTCGGCATCCGCCGTAATTGCGCTTTACCGCGCGCTGAACACCTTGCAGCGACTCTTTGCACCGCTATTGCCGTTTGTCACCGAGGAAGTATGGAGTTGGTGGCAACCCGAATCGATTCATCTCGGGCCGTGGCCGACGAGCGACGGCATTCTGGACGATGTAGTTTCTCACGACGATGGTGAACAACTGCTGTTTACTGTAAGCGAGGTACTCTCTCACATTCGACGCTCTAAGACCGAGGGAAAAACATCACAACGAACTGCGGTTGAATATCTAAAGATTTCTGGCACGGCGAATCAACTAAATTTCATTAATTCGTGCATGGACGACCTACGAAATGCTGGCGGACTGAGCAAGATTGAATTGGTAACCCACGATCAGGATGCAATTACCGTAGAGATTCGCCTCGCCCCGAATTCAAGGTAGTAACGCCACTACCCTGAGACTCGATATGGCATCACAGCATCACAGATATCGGCGACCGGTTGCGCATCGTTTGGTGCTGGCTTTGAATATCGCCGTGGCTACCGGGCTGATTATTGCCGGAATCGGTATTTTGTGGGCCGGACAACGCTTGGATAGTCGGCAGGTGGTGTCGATCAACAACTCTTCTCCCGGAACCGTGGTGTCGGATGCAGTTATTGCTCCATCTGATGAATGGACACTCACCGAGGGCGATCTACAGTCACAGAACTTTTTGCTCACCGGTTCCGATAACGGGAGTTGCGTCGACCCCAATTCACCCTATGCGGGAGCATTTGGTGACCGAACCAGTTTCGGAGAGCGCAGCGACACGATCATGGTCATTCGAGTTAATCCGATCGACAATCAGGCCGCATTCTTATCGTTTCCGCGCGATCTTTGGGTAAAGATCGCAAGTTCGACTCGTTCGAATCGAATAAATACCGCCTTTGACCGCAAGAACCCCAATCGCTTGATCGACACCATCTATCAGAACTTTGGCGTCCCCATCGATCACTATGTGAACATCGACTTTTGTGCGTTCAAACAAATTGTGGATGCGGTGGGTGGGGTAAGCGTGCCGTTTCTCTACCCGACACGAGATCAAAAGACCGGACTATTCATCCCGGTTGCCGGTTGCTTCGAATTTTCCGGTGATCACGCACTTGCCTATGTTCGATCACGGTCCGGCTATCGATACCTTGACCCCGTCACTGGAAAGTGGCTGCAAGACGGCACTGGGGATTTGGGCCGTATTGGTCGCCAACAGGATTTCATTCGTCGTTCGATGCAACGAGCCTTGGATAAAGGCTCAAGTAGTCCGCGTATTGCAAATCAGTTGCTTAATGCTGCCCTCAAGAATGTGATCACGGATGACCAACTGTCTCCGATCACGATGCTCCAATTGGCCCAGGCAATGCGCAATCTCAACACCAACAAAATTGCCACCTACACCGTTGAGGCATCGGGACAAATGATTGGCGATCAATCGGTGCTGATTCCAACGATTCAGAATGAGCGAATGCGTCAAATTTTGGCGATCTTCCAAGGAAAGGCCAGTCTCGGTTCTTCGGCGACGACGATTCCGCCCGATACCAGCACTGACGAGGGAGCTTCGCAACAAATTCAACCCATTGGCTTGAAGCTTGAACCCGGTGTTGCTCCCAACGCTGCTCCTTCGACGACAATCCCACTCGTATCGCCTGTTCAAGACACCATCGGGGTAGTCCCCCCAAATGATCCGAGTTGTCACTAGTCAAACATTCGAGCAAAGGCGTCCGGTATATCACTTGGTCCGTTCACGGTGGTAACGCGTGCACCAACCAATGTTGCAAAGTTGCACGCTTCGTCGTCATCGCCCAGTGGCGCAAGAATCACCAATTCATCAAGATTTCGTGCTGCCCCAATAATGTCGCCAATCACGGATGCTCGACAATCGGAGAGCAGCACTGTGATCTTGCGGCTGGCGCGTGAGCGTTGCAGCTGTTGGTGAGCAGCGACAAGTGCTTCGCTTAGATTCGTGGTGCCAAAGCCGCGCATTCGAAGCACGGTGTTTACGACATGGTCTGAGCTCTTGCTCGTGTCTTGTGATTTGACGACAACTACATCGCTTCCGAAAACGATGACGCTGTAATCGCTTGGACATCGGTG
This sequence comes from Ilumatobacteraceae bacterium, assembly GCA_039916865.1. GTDB lineage: Bacteria > Actinomycetota > Acidimicrobiia > Acidimicrobiales > Ilumatobacteraceae > UBA3006. The sequence continues at coordinate 44,928 of JBDSKN010000097.1, read as the reverse complement.
AGCAACCGCGGCGGTTGCCAAAGCAGAAATCGCCAGTGGTCGCCCGCCCATTGAACCGCTGCGATCCACCACTAGGCACAATGCCGTACTCGGCCTCATCCAATCGCGTACTTTTAGTTGATCGACTTGCGTGGCTCCATGTCGACGTAATTCATTGATCGCATCGAGACTGGCGTCGATGTCGATATCGCCGGAATCGGGTTGATACGGTCGCAAGGTCATGCGACCGACTCCGCGCCCACGGTGAGATCCGCGTCGCGCGATATCAAGCATCAGTCGTCCCGCCAGTCTCCGAGCTAGCTCGCGCAATTTTGGATCGGTCGCTCCGGTTAAGTCAGCGAGCATCGCCAAGGTGTCGTCGGGTGCCTCGACAAGTGCTTGATCGAGTGCAAATTCATCCAGTTCGCCGACTTCGGGCGATATTTGCTCAAATCGCTGGTGTTTCGAAAGTTCGCGCCGCGACAATGTTCGCTTGCCGGCCTTGGAGATCGAGTCGTCTGCGGATTTACCCTCCTTGGCTAATGAGAGTTGGTTGCCCCGGACGGGGCGCGAACTTTTCCCGCCGACTCGCCTTCTCTGGTATGCCCGAAGACCTCTTGCCATATTTCGGTAATGACTTCCTCGGCGTTGCGTGTGCTTCCTTCTCGAAGACGCACCCTTCCAGTAAGGGCCACAAGCGCACTGTCCAATCCAACTTGCACATCGGATATATCGGTGCCGCGTAGTCGGGCCAGGCTGGAGGCAACCAGCGAGGCATCGATTGCGCCGCGCACCGACGAACCCACTCGCAGATCGGGATGCAGCCTGGTGCGTCGGACCACTTCAACAATATTGCGGATCCATTCCGCGCTCGGAGCCGCGGACGACAATGGAATGTTGCGTTGCACAATCTCTGCTTCTTGATCTGAAGTTTGATACGACAGCGACACTCGACAGACTCGGTCATAGACAGCGCTTGAGATTCGCGCCGTCCCAACCGCATCAAATGGGTTCATCGCCGCAACCATACGAAACCCCTCGGACGCCGCAATGCGACCGAGTCGAGGAACATTCAATTCACCTTCGCTCATTACCGTAATGAGTACATTCAGCGTCTCTTCGGGAATGCGATTAATTTCCTCGACGTATAGAAGCGAACCCTCGCGCAGCGCGGTAACGAGTGGTCCATCCACAAATACATCGGGCGAATACCCATCGATGAGTACTCGGGCCGGATCGAAATGACCGACTAAACGCGCTGGGGTAAGTTCGGCATTGCCCTCGACAAACTCAAATTTCAAACCCAGACCATCTGCTACGGCACGCAATAACGTCGACTTACCCGTGCCTGGAGGACCTTCCAGAAGCATGTGTCGTCCGGCAGCGAGCGCGGCTACGACAAGTTCAACCTCGCGTGTCCGACCAACAACTTGGGTGTCGAGTTGGTCAATCAGTTTCTTCGATATTTGCAACGGATCTGCCTCATGCGTACTTGATGACGCCGCGGATGTTCTCCCCGTCGCGCATCGCACGATAACCCTCGTTGATCTCATCGAGCGCGTACTCGCGTGTGACCAAGCCATCCAGATCCAGTTGCCCCTCGCGGTAGAGCCCCAACAATTTGGGAATGTCGGAACGTGGGTTTCCCGAGCCGAAGAGCGACCCGACCAATTGCTTTTCCATAAGCGTGAGATCCAGCAAGCTCATCGACGCGCTGAACTCAAGTGCCGGGTGAATGTTGGTGACAACAACGCGGCCACGTTTGGCGGTCAGGGCCATCGCCTCGCCGATCAAGGCACCGCTACCGACGCCCATGGTCATGATCACCTTGTTGGCCATTGTGCCCATTGTCAATTCCTGCAGCAAGCCGACTGCCTCGGTCATCGATGCAGCGGTGTGCGTAGCACCAAACTCCATTGCCTTTTCGCGCTTGAACTCAATCGGGTCTATGGCGACGATTCGCTTAGCGCCTGCAATTCGTGCACCCTGAATGGCGTTGGCGCCGATACCGCCGGCACCGACGACAACGACCGTGTCGCCCGGAGTCACTTCGGCGGCGTACACGCTGCTGCCCCAACCCGTTACCACGCCGCAACCGAGTAAGCATGCACGGTCGAGCGGAACGTCTTTTTCAATCTTGATGCAACTTGCTTCATTTACGACCGTGTGCTCTGCGAATGTTCCGAGCAAGCACATCACACCTAAGTCCTTGCCGTTGCTGTGGTGACGGGAAGTCTGATCGGCAATTTGCTTACCGGTGGCCATGTACGCACCGAGGTCGCAAAGGTTCTGATGACCAGTACTGCAACTCATGCAACGACCACAAGATGGAATGAATCCGAAAACCACATGATCGCCCGGTTCCAACCAACTCACGCCGGTTCCGACCTGTTCAACGACGCCGGCACCTTCATGCCCACCGATAATCGGCAGTTCGAACGGGAGGTCCCCGGTGACCAAGTGTTCGTCGCTATGGCACAAGCCGGAGGCGTGCAGTTTTACCAACACCTCACCGGGTCCTGGTGCGTCAAGTTCGATGTCCTCAACGCTCCATGACGTATTCAATCCCCATAAAATTGCGGCCTTCGTTTTCACAATTACCCTCCACTGGTTTACTTGCTCGTTGTAGCTGCATCGCAACTATCCAAATAGCGTGTTCTTCACTGCCGACGCTACTCAACGAGAGGCCCGTGAGTACTGTGGAGACTGATGGATTCCACGGAAACCGCAATAGCGACCACTGACGCAGACCCCATGACCACGGTGGTCGCCTCAAATGACCAAGTTGTCGTCGAAGAACTTCTGATCGAGGAAATTTCGATTGACGGCATGTGTGGTGTTTACTAGCTAGATCACCATGTCGGTAACGCTCGAAACGGCTTGCGAATTGGATCCTCGGGTGTCGCTACGCCCGGAACGATTCGGCGCCCTCGCTTATCACTTTGGAAATCGCAAACTTGTGTTTCTCCAAAACCCGGATGTTGTCGCGGTAGTTCAGGATCTCTCCCGACACTCGACTCTCGCCGACACACTCACGGCGCTTGGAGTGCATCCAGATCGCTGGCCAAGTTTCGTGGCGGCTGTCGACTCGCTTCATTCGTCGGAGATCGTTCGTGTCCGCTAGCAATCTTGTAGCCCAACTCAAGCAGGGGCTCGATGCACCGATTTGTTTGACATGGGAGATCACATACGCCTGTAATTTGCAGTGCGTCCATTGTTTGTCCAGTAGCGGTCGTCGTGATCCGCGCGAATTATCCACTGCGCAGGCCAAGGCCGTGCTTGACGAACTTCGCGACTTACAGGTGTTCTACATCAACGTTGGTGGTGGCGAGCCCATGATTCGCCAAGACTTCTTTGAAATTCTCGAACATGCCGAGCACAACAAGATCGGTGTGAAGTTTTCCACGAACGGAACTTATATCGATGCGACATCTGCTCGGCGACTGGCATCGATGAATTACCTCGACATCCAGATCAGCCTTGACGGCATCGACTCCGCAACCAACGACGCCGTGCGCGGGATCGGGTCATTCGCGGTGGCCATGCGAGCGATGGATCATTTGCGAGATGCGAACTTTGGTGCGTTCAAGATTTCGGTCGTTGTCACTCGTCACAACGCGAATCAATTGGAAGAATTCAAGACACTCGCGGACACCTACGGAGCACAATTACGCATCACTCGACTGCGACCGTCGGGTCGTGGGATTGACAGTTGGAGTGATTTGCACCCGACTCAAGCCCAGCAGCGCCAAATTTACGATTGGTTAGCGGCCCACGGCGAATCGGTTCTTACCGGCGACTCCTTCTTTCATCTCAATGCTCTTGGTCCGGCGCTGCCGGGCCTAAATATGTGTGGTGCAGGACGAGTTGTCTGTCTCATCGATCCGATTGGTGATGTATACGCCTGTCCATTCGTCATCCACGATCAGTTCAAGGCTGGCTCAATTTTCGACTGGGGCGGCTTTACGAATGTTTGGCGTAATAGCGAACTGTTTGAATCTCTTCGCCAACCGGATTCAGTCGGTGCATGCGTGTCGTGCGGTAATTACGACTCGTGCCAGGGCGGCTGCATGGCCGCGAAGTTCTTCACGGGACTTCCACTCGATGGGCCAGATCCAGAGTGCGTTCTAGGCCATGGCGAAGAACTCTTGCGATCAGCCGCTGTCGTCATAATTCCCAAGCCAGCAATTGATCATTCACGAGGAGTTCGGCTGAACTTGCCACAGCCCATCAGCGTGCGCTGATGCGGTTGCTCACACCTCTTCACATTGGTGCACACCGCCTGCCAAACCGAATCATGTTTGGCCCACATGTGACCAATCTCGGTAACGATGATCGGACATTTAGCCCACGACATGTTGCCTATTACGAGCGTCGAGCCCGTGGCGGATGTGGAATCATCGTCACCGAGGGCGCAAGCGTTCATGACAGCGATTGGCCATATGAGCGAGCGCCAAGGGCGCAGAGTTGCGCCGCTGGTTGGTCAAGCATTGCGACGGCCTGTCAGTCCCATGGCTCGATCGTCGTCGCTTCGCTGGATCATACGGGTGGACAGGGCTCATCATCATTTCACCAGTCACCCTTGTGGGCCCCAAGTCGTGTTCCGGAAGTGAACACACGAGAAGTTCCCAAATGGATGGAAGGCGAAGACATTGGTGACGTGGTCGACGGCTTCGGTCGAGCGGCAAGGATTGCGCTCGAAGCGGGTTGCAACGGTGTCGAAATAAATGCCGGTCAGCACAGTCTGATCCGCCAGTTTCTTTCCGGCCTCACCAATCATCGAACCGACGAGTGGGGAATTGATAAGACCAAATTTGCTCGCCAGATAATTGAAGGAGTGCGTAAGGCCTGTGGCCCTGGGGCAATTATTGGACTACGACTGTCCTGTGATGAGTTGGCACCTTGGGCCGGCATTACACCGGAAATTGCGAGCCAATTCGTGCCCCAATTGGTGGCCGAAGGAATCGACTATCTGGTCGTTGTTCGAGGCGGAATCTATTCGACCGAGAAGACTCGACCCGATTTCCACGAGCCGACGATGTTCAACAGTGATCTGTGTGCCCAGATGAAATCAAGGGTTCAGATTCCGGTATTTTTGCAAGGCTCGGTCATCGATGTTGACCTTGCCGAAGAAGCAATCGCCTCGGGCTTATGCGACGCGGTCGAAATGACTCGGGCCCAGATTGCCGACGCCGACATGGTCAGCAAACTTCGACAGCAGATCCCGCGGCGAATTCGTCACTGCATTTTGTGCAATCAAACCTGTCAAGTCCGGGATGTTCGCAATCCGCTCGTCACCTGCGTCGTTGATCCGACGAGCGGCCACGAAACTATTGATCCACACTGGGAGTTGCCGGCGGCCGAATCGCGAGACGTCACGATAGTAGGGGCTGGTGTTGCCGGGCTGGAAACGGCTCGGGTTGCAGCGCTTCGCGGTCATCGAGTGTCGGTGTACGAGCGCGGCCACTTTGTTGGCGGACTTACCGCAATTGCCGGACCGGGAAAATCTTTTGTCGAATGGCTCCTGTCGGAGTGCGAGCATACCGGTGTCGTGATTACTACGAACATCGAGTGGGGCGCCTCGACACCGACTCAACTTGGAAGGTCAAACACCGATGTGGTGATCCAATGCACCGGATCAATAGCGGGAGCGCGTGGATACCAAATCAGTTCCACTGCGGTTGTAATTGACATCGCCGACCTGCGCCGGGACAATTCTCAATTACCGCCAAGCGGTGACGTCGTAGTCCATGATCCGATCGGTGGACCAATTGGGGTTGCAATTGCCGAGGAATTAGGAACCCGCGCCATTCTCGTCACTCCGGACAACATCGCCGGAAATGAACTGTCCCGCACTGGCGACCTCGCACCAGCAAATGTTCGGCTTGCAATGGCTGGAGTGCGCATCATTCGTCGCGCTCTGTTGCGCTCGGTCACAACAACACATGTCGAAATCGAGGATCGGTTCACCGGCCAGGGCTTGATGCTGCCTTGTGTTGCGGTCATCGACTGCGGATATCGACTTCCGACCGCAATTATTGCTGGGGCCCTTACACAGGTGGGTGATTGTGTTGCTCCACGGACGATTCTCGAAGCTGTACTCGAAGCGCGTCGCGCCGCATTGGCAATTGGCAATTTGGCATTCGGCGACTGACTAGGTTGCTCTCATGAATCCATTCGTCATTGGCGTTGGAATTATTGCTTCGTATTTTTTCGGCACCTTCCCAAGTGCTTTGATTGTCGCCAAGCGCGGTGGGATTGATGTCACCTCCGCCGGTTCTGGAAATCCCGGAACCTCGAATGTGGTTCGCCTGCTGGGTTGGAAATACGGCGCGGTGGTTTTCGCCCTGGATATGGCGAAGGGTGCTATCGCGGCGGTCATCGGATGGCAAATTGATGGAACTCGCGTATCGGTGCTTGCATATGTTTGCGTGGTGGCGGCAATTATCGGCCATACATATCCGGTGACCCGCAAATTCAAAGGGGGCAAAGGTGTTGCCACGGGCGGCGGAGCGATGTTTGTATTGCATCCGGCAATAAGCCTCGTGCTGTTTACATCGTGGTTCATCATTCGCAGATTGACAAAGAAATCATCAGTGGCCTCGCTCGTCATCTCGATCGCGCTGCCAATCGCCGTTGCCGTCGATGGCGCCGAAGCGTGGGAAATAACGGCACTCGTAGTGATGGTCATTCTGATCGTCTTTCGACATATTGGAAATATTCAGCGGCTTCGTTCCAAGCAGGAGCCGTCCGTCTAGGAGGCATCCCCGTAACCTTGGCCTATGGTTCACCGATACCTGTGGACGCCGCTGCAAATTGGTCCCGTTACCGTCGCCAATCGAATTGTGCTCAGCGCTCATCTCACCAACTATGCGCGGGATGGCAAGCCAACTGAGCAACACGCCGCCTACTACTCTGCTCGCGCTCGCGGCGGCGCCGGACTAATTGTCACCGAAGAACACAGCACGCACCCCACGGATTGGCCATATGAGAAACTTATTCACGGATTTAACCGAGATGTGATTCCCGGTTATCGGCGAATTACCTCGGCGGTTCATCAACATCGGGTTCCGATTTTTGCCCAGATCAATCACAACGGTGGACAGGCGAGTTCGATGTACAGCCGGCTTCCTGTGTGGGCACCGAGTGCCATCGCCGATCCACTATTTCGTGAAGTTCCCAAGGCAATCTCACTCGACGAGATCGGTGAAGTTATAGCCGGCTATGTGCGCGTGGCCGAAAATTGCGCCGAGGGTGGCTTCGATGGGCTGGAATTACAGTGCAGTCACTCCTCAATCGTGCGCGGATTTCTGTCGCCGGCGACAAACAAGCGCGACGACAAATATGGCGGCTCGCTGGTGAACAGGGCTCGACTGTTGCTTGAAATTGTTGGTGCCGTTCGGAGTGCAATTGGAACCGACCTTGCCCTCGGAGTGCGTCTGTGCGGCGACGAATTTATCGAACATGGCACCACCATCGACGATGCGATCGAGATTGCCAAATTGGTGGAAAATACAGGCAGTGTCGATTACATCAACACCTCGATTGGTGTCGCTACGGCAAGCCTGTTCATGATTGAGGCCTCGATGCATATTCCGCCCGGTTACGCACTTTTTATTCCGTCCGCTATTCGCAAGGCAGTTGATTTGCCCGTGGTCGGGGTTGGCAGATTCAAGGATCCACTGCAGGCCGAACGAGCAATCGCAGAGGGACACTGCGATCTGGTTGGTGTCGTTCGTGGGCAGATCGCCGATCCGGATTTCGCCGCCAAGGCTCGTGCCGGGGCGACAGATGAAATCAGGCTGTGCCTCAGTTGCAATCAGGAGTGCGTCGGCCGCATGGGCCTCAACCGGTGGATGGGGTGCATAGAAAACCCGCACGCCGGGCACGAGCACGAGGTGTCTACAAGCCCTCAGATGCGCCTGTCAAAAACACCGCAAAGGGTGATGGTGATTGGTGCCGGCCCGGCGGGATTGCAGGCCGCAATTGCTGCGGCTCGCGGCCACCATCGAGTAACCATTTACGAGCAGCAGAATCAGGCCGGTGGCCAGGTACGTCTTGCCGCCAGTGTCCCGAACCGCGCCGAATTTGGCGATCTCATTCGCAATCAATTGGCTGAATGTAAGCGCCTAGGAGTGACCATCCAATTTAATGTCGCGGTCGGCGTAGAACTTGTCGAGGAGCTAAGGCCAGATCATGTGATCGTGGCCACCGGTTCCGAACCGCAACGTCCGTGGTGGGTGCCCGAGCAGCATACGGGGACACGATTCTGCGACGTGCGCGAAGTACTGGAGGGCACCGTGACTCCAAGCGGCAAAGTAATTGTCGTGGATGAAGTTGGTTTCCATCACGCCACATCCGTTGGCGAACTTCTTGCAGATCGAGGATGTTCCGTCGAAGTAATCACCTCGGCGATGGTGGTGGGTCAAGACCTTGGACAGACGCTGGATATGGAAAATTGGTGGATGAGGGCGCGCGCCAAGGGAATCGTTCAGAGTACAGACTTGGTTCCAATCGCGATGAGCGGAAGTGAACTCACACTGCTGCATCATCCCACCGGTACAAATCTCACTCGCAACATTGACTGGGTAGTACTCGCGGCGCCAGGTCGGCCAGTTGAGAAGCTCTATCACCAACTCAAAAGTCGTGGATTCAGTGTTTCGCGAATTGGAGACTGCGTTGCTCCTCGTCGTGCCCATGCAGCCGTCATTGAAGGAGACCGTGTCGGCGCATCGCTGTAGTGGTTAGCGGTAATTGACACCGCTGAAGTAGCGTCGAAGTCGAAATGTCGTACATCGATGACTTGCTCAATTGGCTCAAGGACTTCTCATCGTCGCCTTGGTTTTACGCAATTATATTTGCGGTGGCGCTCATTGACTCGGTACTGCCGATCGTTCCCAGCGAAACATTGGTCATCATTGGTGGCGTAAGCGCGGGAAGTGGATCGCTTTCAATTGTTCTAGTCATTGCATGTGCCGCGGTCGGCGCATTTATCGGTGACAATTTGTCGTACCTCATTGGCTTTCGGGCGAGCGCATTCATCACTCGTCGTTATTCCCGAACCGAACGAGGTAAACGTCGCCTCGCCCAGGCAATACACCAAATTCATGAGCGTGGAGGTTTGCTCCTAATTACCGCTCGGTTCATTCCGGGGGGCCGCACTTTGCTCACGTTGTCCTGCGGGGTCACACGTCAACCACGAAAGTGGTTTATCAAATGGACGATTATCGCGGCCACAATTTGGGCCAACTACGCGGCCCTACTTGGATTTATTGGAGGAAAAACCTTTTCCGGGAATCACACTCTGGCCTTCGCGGTCGCCTTTGGATGTGCAATCGGAGTGAGTGTTGTCATCGAGATAATTCGATTTCTGATGAGGTTGCGACGCGGAGCGAAAAAGCGAACGAGCAACGTCTGATGCGTGCTGTAATTCCTATTCGCCAAGGAATCTGTGCCGCCGGATTCGGTGAAGCCGTGAGTGAATGCGATGGTCGCGTCGTCGTCATCGGTGAGGGTTGCAGCGACGCCGCAGCCCAACTTCGGGGGATCGCTCGTCAGATCACAATCATCGAAGCCGGCGGATTTGCCCCCGCGGCATGGGCGCGATTTCTGGCACCTCACCTTGCGGATGATGACATCATCGTGTTGCCTGCGTCGCCGGATGGGCGCGACCTGGCCCCGCGAATCGCATTTGAACTTGGGGTGGATCTCCACGCCGGTGCGGTTCGGGTGACACAAAGCATTGTCGAACTTGCCCTGTGGGGAGGACTTTCGATCGAGTCGCTACGACCTGAGGCACGCTTTGTGGCGACCCTGCAGATTGGTGCGCGCGATGTTGTCCAAGTTTATGGCGATGCCACGGTGTCGCAACTTAACTATCGTGCCGACGATGCGACATGTGACACCGAGATTTTGCGCATCGCACCACCGGATATCACGAGCATCGATCTTGCCGAGGCGTCGCGCATCGTGGTTGGTGGCGCAGGCATCGCCAACCAAGAAATGATCGCGAAACTCGAGTCTGTGACAACGGCGCTCGGCGCATCGCTAGGAGCAACTCGGGTAGTTACCGACCGCGGATGGGTCGAACCAGTTCGCCAGATTGGTACCACGGGAGTTGTCGTCACACCAAAGTTGTATGTGGCCTTCGGTGTGAGTGGCGCGGTGCAGCACACCAGTGGTATTGGTCAACCGGAGCACATCATCGCCGTCAACATCGATCGATCGTGTCCAATGATGCACCTTGCCGACCTAGCGGTCGTCGGCGATGCCAATGAAATCATCGTCGAACTCGAAGCGCTTCTGAATTCAACTGCGAGAGCAAAATGACGCAGTCCAATACTTTTGATGCCATCGTTGTCGGTGCAGGGCCGGCCGGCTCGTGTGCGGCGCTAGCCCTTGCCAAGGCCGGCAAGCGCGTCGCGCTCATCGAGCGTGGTCCATTTCCCGGCTCAAAAAACATGTATGGCGGGGTTGTGTATCCGCGAATTCTTGATTCGCTCATTGATCAATGGTGGATTGACATGCCGGTGCAACGTTGGGTGACTCGTCGCACCACAATGTTGCTTACCGACACTCAAGCCTTCTCCGTTGATTTCCGCACCACAGCATGGGGGCAAGTCCCCTACAACGGCGCGACCACCTATCGACCGGAATTTGACAGCTGGTTAGCCAACAAGGCCGAACTCGCCGGCGCGGTCGTGATCTGCAGCACCACTGTTACTGGTCTAATTCGCAATTCGTCGGGTGCCGTGTGCGGTGTTACCACCGACCGCCCAGATGGCGATCTGCTCGCGCGCGTCGTTGTGGCATGCGACGGAGTTAACAGTTTTCTGGCCAAGCAAGCGGGTCTCTACCCTCACGCGGAAGCCTCACATTTCACCCTCGGAGCCAAAGAAACCTTGGCCATGCCCAAGGAAGTCATCGATGAGCGTTTCGGAGTTCGCGGACTCGATGGCGTCGACATCGAGATCCTCGGCGGTATCGGTGGTGTCGGCGGCGGTGGTTTCCTGTACACCAACTACGACACGATTGGTGTGGGCGTAGTGCTGAAACTGTCGCAGTTGGCCGCCCAAGATCAACGACCCGAGCAAATTATCGCCAAACTCAAATCCCATCCGGCAATAGCACCTCTCATCGAGGGGGCAACTCTTAGGGAGTACTCTGCCCACCTCATACCCGAGGCCGGTGTATCGATGATGCCGACGTTCGTCGCCGATGGATTGCTTATTGCCGGTGACGCGGCCGCCATGTGCCTTGCCGCCGGAATTTGGCTAGAGGGAGTGAACTTCGCGATGGCCTCCGGGATGTACGCCGCCGAGGCAATTGTCGAGGCACTGGCGCTCGGCGACTCGAGCGCTGCAGGATTAAAGGGATACCTCAGTCGACTCGAGAGTACGTTTGTTCTCAAAGATCATCGCAAACTTCGCCGTGCCCCGCAACTGGTGTTATCGGATCGTGTCCAGCACATGTACCCGCAGCTCATAGCCAATGTTGCTGAGCGAATGTTTCGCGTCGACAACCCACTACCTAAGCCGGGCCTGCGCAAGATTTTCGCCGATGAACGAAAGCGACTTGGCGTGCGCACACGTGACTTGATCAAGGACGCCTCCGATGGATATAAGAGTTTCGGATGACGGTTGAACGAAGTTTGCCCGACGAATCGGGGCAATGGGGCTCGATTTCCTTCGAGGATCGGATGGAGACAGTCGAATTTCGCGTTCATGAATCGGCACACATCACGGTTGATACGGCCGTATGCGCAACGTGTCCGTCTCGTGAGTGCATCGTTGTTTGTCCAGCAAATCTCTTCATCCCGACCGCCGATGGCGGCATCGTGTTTAACTACGAGTTTTGTTTCGAGTGCGGCAGCTGTTACTTGGTGTGCAACAAGGAAGGTGCACTGTCGTGGGATTATCCGGTGGGCGGACACGGTGTCGTCTTCCACCGCACGTGAACGGAAAATGCTGAGTCAATGACATTCATTGCCGTGTGCATGAAATGGGTGTCGGGTCGACCCGAGATCGATGCGCTGAGCGGAGAGGTACGCGAGCAAAATTCGCGATTCGGTGGAGTATCCGCCGCGGATCAGGCCGCACTAGAAATGGCACTCCGGATCGGGACCGAGCGATCGATGGATGTCACCGCCATTACCGTCGGTGGTACACAATCTGAGCCAATTCTTTACGACGCGTTGGCCGCAGGTGCGACGCTCGCGACTCGAATCGACTCCGCACATTTTCTATCCAGCGCCGAGACGGCCCGAGTTATGGCACCGGCGCTCGCCGATGCCGCATACATTTTCTGTGGTGACTACTCAAATGATCGAGGCAGCGGAAGCGTGCCGGCGTTTCTCGCAGCCGAACTGGGAGTCAGGCAGGCGCTCGGCGTTGTAGCGCTCACTACCCAGGTGGACAGCATCTTGCTCACCCGACGACTCGGCGGCGGTCGACGTGAACACTCACGGGTTACCGATCGGGCGGTAATTTCGGTCGAGGGCTCCGTCGCGCGATTGCGCCGGGCCAGCCTGGCTAATTCACTCTCGACACGCGACAATCGAATCCATGTGATTCCCCTGACAATCTCGACTCCGCGAGGAGCAACGACTTGCAAACCATTTCGACCACGACCAAGAACAATCTCACGGCCAGATGGTGAAACCGCGCTACAGCGTATTCACGCAATTACGGATGTTGCATCGGCGAGCGCCCGCGGCGAGCAGATCGAACTCACCTCCGCAAAGTCGGCACAGTACATCTTGCAGACTCTCGCCCGCTGGGGCTACATCGACCGGGCTCAATAAACGAGATACAACCTGCAGTCCTCACTGTCCTCCCTCTCGACTCGTGATATTTCGACGCATGGTCGTGTACTTCTTGCAATTCCAATTGGCTCGTGTGAGCAACACGGGCCACACCTACCCCTCGACACCGACACGCGCATCGCGATGGCGTTGTGCCTCGGACTTGCCGAGGCGAGCGGGCGGGTTCTCATTGCCCCGGCGATCACGATTGGTGCCAGTGGAGAACACGATGGTTTCGCCGGAACCCTCTCGATTGGTACGGCCGCGCTGACATCCGTGCTGGTAGAGATCGTACGATCCGCACATTGGGCGACAGGAGTTGTGCTTGTCAACGGGCACGGCGGAAATGCGCAAGCCGTAGCGGCGGCGGTTGAAAATTTGCGCGGCGAGCAACGACGAGTCACGGCATGGTGGCCCCCATCAAACGATCTCGACGGCGAATGTGACTTCGATTCTCATGCCGGGAATACGGAAACCTCACTAATGCTCGCGATCGCCCCTCATTCAGTCCGAATGGATCTAGCCGAAGTTGGGGTTGTCGCTCCACTCACCACCATTATCGACAAACTGCGACTCAGTGGGGTTGCCTCGGTGAGCGCAAACGGAATACTTGGTGACCCACGCTCGGCATCGGCGGCGCACGGTCACAAATTGCTGTCACACTTCATCAAGAGTCTCGTCGATCATGTAGAAAAGGAATCGGGAACATGGACACCCTGACACAACACGATCGTTTTGTCGTGGACTCGTCGTGGCGCCGGCCGGCCAACGGCGCTGTCGTATTTGCTGGGTCTCCGATCAAGATGTTTCGACTTGGCCGCGACGGCCAGCAGATCGCCGAACTGCTTGAAAATTGTGAACCGCTTCCAATCGGTCATCAATCGCTCACCGACCGTCTCCAAGACGCCGGTGCGATTCATCGGTTTATCTCCGCGGATGATGACTCCGGCTACCAATTGTCCGACATCACAGTCGTGATTCCCGCATATGTTCGATCCGCCACCGACGCGGCCCAACTCAGCAAGTTAGTGACAACGTGTGCCGACGTTTTCCAAATTGTCGTTGTTGACGATGGTTCGCCACACGCGATGCCGACGCTTAGCAATGCAATTGTCATCTCGCTCGCAACGAATGCAGGACCGGGTTCGGCCCGCAATGCCGGACTTGCGCAGGTATCGACTCCGTTGGTTGCCTTTATCGACCTCGATGTTTCGATATCCACCTCCACACTGAACGGACTGATTTCCTACTTAGCCGATCAACGCGTGGGCATTGTGTCTCCACGAGTTACATGCACGACTTCGAGCAACACGATCGCTCGGTATGAACAAGTTCGGTCCCCGCTCGACTTGGGGCCCGACCAAGCGCGCGTCGAGCCACGAACCCGCGTCAGCTATGTGCCATCCGCAATGTGGCTCTGCCGCACCGCAGCGATTCGCGCCGTGCAGGGATTCGACGAATCGATGCGCGTTGGGGAAGATGTCGATGCACTTTGGCGAATCATCGACGCCGGTTGGCGTTGCCGTTACCAGCCACAGATCATCGTTAATCATCTTCCGCGAGCAACATTGCATGACTTCATCTCTCAACGGCGGCTGTATGGACGTTCTGCGTCCGAACTTAGCGCGCGACATCCAGGAAACATCGCCCCAGTTCGAGTCAATGCTTACAGCGCAGGCATGTGGGTGTTAATTGTCTGCGGCTTCCCGCTTCTTGGCTCGCTCGTTGGCATATATACCGTCATCGCGCTCGCGCGCAAACTCCGCGATGTTCCAAATTCTTTGCTCGAGTCCGTTCGACTTGCCGGGCTCGGCAACTTGCACGCCGCACGCCTGATAGCGAGCGCGATCACCCGAGCGTGGTGGCCAATCACGGCGATCCTGGCATTATTTTCGCGCCGGGCTCGAACCGTTCTACTCGCCGCCGCGGTGATCCCTGCGATGTACGAGTGGTGGACGAAGCAGCCGGCACTCGATCCTTTGCGTTTCCTCGCGCTTCGACTGATCGATGACGCAAGTTATGGAGCCGGACTGTGGGAAGGCGTCATTTCACGGCACAGCGTCGATGCGCTCAGGCCGGATGTGTCCTCGTGGCCAACTCGCGCGAAGTGAAGCTGTTGCATTCCTCGCACACCCTCTGGGGAACCACGCCGAGCCTCATCAACCGGCCAAAGACAATGCATCCGAGGCAAATCGCAAACACCGACTCCAGAAATGCCGCCACGACCAATATCGCGATCACGATCCGAGCTAACGATGTTGCATCCGTCAACATCAGCACCGATGCGACGAGGGTGAATGCCGCACCAATTCCTTGCGCAAATCTTTTCGGCGGTCCGGGAACAAATCGATGTCGAACATTGAGACGCGGCGTGATCACTTGAGTTGCCAGGCGGCCCAACGGACTCAAAGTTGGCCCGCTAAGGACGCGGGCAACGAATCCGTAGGTCAAGGCGACAAGCATCCACGGGTTACCAGTTCCGACAAATGCGGCACCGAGAATCACGACTCCCGCGGCTACCAACCGAGCCGATGACTCATTTACCGGATTCGGAAAGCTGAACAGTTTTTCCACGTTTTTAGCCTAGGTGGCTATTGTTGACTTCCCAAGTCGGGATTCACGACATCCCCGTGCCGATGCCGCTACCGTCAAGGCGCATGACTCTGCGGTTGAGCGTGACGAGCGGATCATGGCACCATCGAATTGCCCAGGTGGTTGACGCCTACGGAGAGATGATCCCCGTTGTAAAAGGCAACGGTTACGGCTTCGGTGTACCTGCCCTGATGCCCCACGCCGCCGCGATTTCACCAATAATCGCAGTTGGCTCAGTATTTGAGGTCCACGCCGTACCTGCGACGCACACCGCCATGGTTCTGACACCGGCGGGTTCCGAACTTCCGACATCGCTGCCCCCGAAGTCGATACTCACGGTCGGGTCTCGCCATCATGTCGATGTGTTGCATCGGGCGGGATGGCGGAGGCCAGTCATTGTGAAATTGCAGTCCTCCGTGCGTCGATACGGGGTGACGCGTGATGAGTTAGAACCGCTACTCGATTCGATCCAGCAAGCCGGCCTCGCACAAGTGGGCTGGTCGGTGCACCCGCCGCTCGAGGGGACAATAAGTGAACTCGTCAACGATGTTTCACGATGGCTTTCGCATCTTGAACCAGGTAATCCAATGTATGTGAGTCATTTGGATCCGATTGCCATAGATCAACTTCGCGCCACATTTTCGCAACATCAGATCATCGCTCGTGTCGGAACGGCTCTTTGGCTAGGCGACAAAACAGGACTGCAATTAGAAACGGACGTTCTCGATGTGCACCCGGTCACCGCCGGAATGACTGCCGGATATCGAAACGTGCCAATTTCTGTGGATGGTTCGCTTGTCCTCGTTGGTGCCGGCAGTGCGCATGGAGTACACCCAGTGGGTGACCAACTCAGTCCGTTTCACTTCCAACGAACAAGACTTGGACTTCTCGAACCATCGCACATGCACACCTCGATGTTGTTCGTCGAATCCGGTTCGCCGTGCCCGCAAAATGGTGACCTGGTCGAAGTTCAGCAGCCGCTTACACGAGTGGCCGTGGACACTATTTTCTGGAAGTGATTTAGCCTTTGTCGATCGAGCGCAAGGCCACGACGCGAATTCCAACCGTTGATGTGGCACGAGCCGTGGCGATGATCGGCGTCGTAGTACTCAACTATCACTCCTATCTAAATGGCGCACTGGCGTGGGCTCCGTACAATCCATCGTCGTGGGAGCGACTGTTTAATCCAGGAAGCGGTGTGCTGACGACGCGCTTTGCGGCCGTATTCGTTCTAGTCGCTGGTATTGGTGTATCGCTATTGACTCGGGCCAGTCGGAATTCCACCGACCCGATTCAATTGCGACAAGATCGGTTAAGACTATTGCGTCGAGGCATTTTGTTGTATGCCGTCGGATATGTCGTGCAATGGATTTGGCCCGGCACAATTCTGTTTTACTACGGTGCCTTCTTTATCGTCGCCGCATTTCTATTTTCCCGTCCCACCAATCAACTTCTAGTTGTCGGCTTCGCAGCGTCGGTCGCGGCGGCGGCGATTGCGTGGTGGCGAATGCAACAGTCAATTGACGGGAATCTAACTGTGTGGCTCGACCCGACCAATGTCGACTCTCCACGCGAACTAATCATCCGTACATTTGTCGCCTATACCCATCCGCTGTTCCCCTGGTTATTGTTCTTTATTGTCGGCATTGTGCTCGGTCGGCACATTCATCGACTTGCCCAATTTCGTCAACGGCTGACGCTGTATTCGGTTGGCGTGTTGGCCGTGACTTACGCCATCAACGCCTATTTTGTTGCCGACCCATACGGATCAAATCACGATCGGTTGATCGCGACCATTCTTTCAACCCGGCCGCTCGACCGTGGGATGTTGTACTCGATCGGAACATTGGCAAGTTCGATTCTCGCCTTTTGCCTGTTGTCGATGATCGTCGACTCGCTCGGCGATAGCCCCTTGGTCGAGGTGTTTATCCGCGCCGGGCAAATGTCGCTTTCCATTTACTTGGCCCATATCTTCTTTTTCAATCTGATCGTCCACCGGTTGAATTGGGTCGGCTCCACAGGTCTCGATACCGCACTTGGATTGTCCCTCGTGTTCTATGCGGCGGCAATCCCATTGAGCGCATTTTGGAGAAAATACATTGGTCTAGGACCAGCCGAAATTCTGTACCGTTCGTTTGGCGGATAGCAATGCCGAGCCAGTGGAATGTTGCATTGCACGCCGAACTCGAAAAACCGTATTGGCGCACGCTCCAACGGTTTGTTAGTGGAGAGCGGGAGCGCTTCACTGTGTACCCGCCACATGCCGATGTTTTCAACGCACTTCACCTCACTCCATTTGATGAGACGCGGGTCGTAATACTCGGACAGGATCCGTACCACGGACCAGATCAGGCACATGGGTTGGCCTTCTCGGTGCGCCGCGGCGTTGCAATTCCTCCGTCGTTGGGCAACATATTTAAGGAACTCCAAGCCGACCTCGGCATTCAACTGCCAAATCATGGCTGTCTTGAGAGCTGGTCAAGGCAAGGTGTACTTCTGTTGAATGCAACGCTGACCGTTCGCGCCAGTCATGCCGCCTCACATCACGGCAAGGGATGGGAGATTTTTACCGATGCCATCATCAAAACTCTTGGCGAGTCGCAGCGACCGATCGTATTTGTCCTATGGGGAAACTTCGCTCGCCAAAAGAAGCGCCTAATCACACAGTCTCATCACCGAGTCATCGAGTCGGCTCATCCATCGCCGCTATCGGCCCATGCTGGATTCATCGGATCCCGACCATTTTCGGCGATCAATTCGGCAATGAAAACCTTCGCCAGCACACCGATCGATTGGAACACCAACAACTAGGTTGTTCGCCATGGCTTCGATCCGCCGGCATATCTTCATCGACTGCGATGCACAAAGTGTTTGGAAGCTTGTCGGTGCCCCCGAACGACTCCATGAGTGGTTCCCGATCACCGCCACGCGAGTTGAAGGAAAAACGCGCTGGATCACACTTGATAGCGGAATCACGTTCGAAGAGGACATTTTCACTCTTGACCATGACCTCCGTCGCTTCCAATACTCAATCGTGAATAATCCATTGATCACCTCTCATCGAGGAACAGTGGATGTGATCGACGACGGTCGTGGTGGGTGCCTGGTGATGTACGGCACCGACATGGAACCAGAGGCGTTCGCCCTGCCAATTGGAGGAGCCGCCGGGGCTGGACTGCAAAAACTCAAAGTCATGTTCGACCGAAAGAAGTAAATGGGACGCAAGATTCTCTTTGTCACATCCGATCAGCAACGATATGACGCGCTTGGTTGTAATGGCGGAGCAATTGCTCGAACACCGGCGATGGACGCATTAAGTGCAGGCGGGATCACATACGACCGTGCGCATCCGCAAAATGTTGTGTGTATGCCATCGCGTAGCACAATGCTTACTGGTCAACATGTGAGTACTCACGGCGTGTGGATGAACGGGGTTCCGCTTCCACCGGATGCCCCAAGTATCGCCACCGATTTGCGTCATGCCGGATATCGCACGGCACTTATCGGCAAAGCACACTTTGAACCGCTGTTGGATCCCTTTCTGCGATTCACCGAAAATCGTTTGGGAGCACGTGGTGTGTTCACCGAACTCGACGAGATCACGCACGATCCGCATCGAGGCTTCGATCACATGGAACTTGCCACCCATGGCGCTGTGGGACCGTTGCACTATTCGCAATGGATGCGCCGGAATCATCCCGAGGCAATTGACGGGTATTACCAGGTGCTGGATCGCGAATTACAGGTCAACGCGGTGGGCGGCGGCGACACAGGCGCGCCGCAGGTTCGTTTCAATCCGATCAATCGCGAGTGGTATCACACCGACTGGGTCGCCAATCAGACAATCGCATGGCTTGGATCTCTGCCGGACGATGCGGATTGGTTTTGTTGGATGAGCTTTCCCGATCCGCACCATCCGTGGGATCCCCCACAATCCGAGTTGCATCGCGTGCGGTGGCAAGATCTCGAGTTGCCAGCGGGATACATCAGCGACGCCAAAGTACGTGAAGCGGTGCTCGATGACAAACTTCGCCATTGGCGAGGGTGGTACGACGGAACCTTTGTCTCCAATTACGAGGCGCCGGCACACTGGGTACCGGCCACCCTGACCGGCGACCAGGTGCGAGAGGTAAATGCATTGACACACATCGAGAACGAATTGATCGATGAGGCAATTTCTCGAGTACTTAGTGCGGTTGAAAGTCGCGGTTGGGGCAACGATCTAGATGTGATCTACACCACCGATCACGGTGAATTTCAAGGAGACTTCGGACTGTTATTCAAGGGTCCCTACCATGTTGATTCATTGATGCGCCTGCCGCTCATCTGGCGACCGGCGTTATCGGCCAAGGTCACGCCAGCGCGGGTGATGGCACCGGTTGGTCTGGTGTCCCTGGCGGCAACATTTGCCTCCATTGCTGGAATCCCACATCCGCCGCATGTGGAGGCACCGCGACTCCCATTCGACGATGCGGACGCCGAAGCCCTCGGCCACGAGCGCGTTCTTACCGAGTGGGACAGCGTGCTGTTCGGCAAGGTCGTGCACCTACGCACCATTTGCCGCGACAATTGGGTGTGCACCGCGGCCTTACCGGGAACAATGAACTCGGCTGGTGAGGGTGAACTTTACGATCTCAATCATGATCCGCTCCAGCACGTAAATCGCTGGGACGACCCAGCAGTTCGCGCCATTCGAGAAGATCTTCTTGCCGACTTGTGGGATCATTTGCCCAAAAGCGTCATGCCTCTACGCAGCATGGACGCTCCCGTCTAAATTATTTGGATTAGGCGGGAATTTGTTGGGTGATGCAGTGAATTCCTCCACCGCCATAACCCAGGACAGCCCCGACATCTAAGCCAATTACTTCGACATCGGGGATGAATTCGCCAAGTAGGGAAAGCATGTCCGAGTCGGCTGGATGTCCGCACGTTGGAACTATTACGCCTCCATTGCAGAAGTAGAAATTCAAGTACGGAACCTGGATGCGACGTCCGCCGAACTCAATGACTGGCAGGATTGGAATTTCACATAGATCCAAATCAAAGCGATCGACAACTTCGCGATTCTGGGTCAGGCGGACAAAGTCGTCCTCGTTTCCATCGTCGCAGCGCTGAATGACGATCGTTCGTGGCGCAATGAACGCGGCCACATTGTCAACATGACCGTCGGTGTCGTTGTCCAGCGACAGTCCATGTGGCAACCAAATCACATCCTTGACTCCAAGTTCAGTGCACAGGCGCTGAGTGATCTCTGCACGCGACATTTGCGGATTGCGATTCGGGTTTAACAGGCATTGTTCGGTGGTAACCAGAAAGCCCGTGCCGTCTACGTTGATCGAGCCACCTTCCAGCACCATGTCGATGTTTCGAAGCGGATGTCCAGCATGTTTGGCCCAGGCAGAGGCAATATCTACATCGCAGTCGTACGGGGAATACTTGTTTCCCCAGCCGTTGAAGATCCAGTCTCCAGCAACCCGGTTGCCTGAGTTATCCAATACATAGATCGGTCCGGTATCCCGAAACCACGAGTCGTCGATGGGCAACGAAATGACCTCAACGGAATCCCCACACATCTTCTGGGCCCGATCCACATGCTCGGAATTAGCAATCATCGTGACTGGCTCAAACGCCGATATCGTGCGCGCAAGTGCGGCATGCGCTCGCTCGGCCTCGGCCATAAATTCGCCATATAAGGCCGGACGGGATGGCCAGCAAATCACGGTTCGCTCGTGCCGAGCGAACTCCGGCAACATCTTCACTACGCGAAGCCGTCCAAACTTGTGAGCGTGCGATACAACTCGGGGCGACGATCGCGGAACAGACCCCAGGATGCTCGCATCATCCGCAGTTCGTCGAGATCGAAAGTCGCAATTAGAACATCCTCGTCGGTCCGATTCGCCTCCGCAACCTTGGCCCCGGTGGCGTCGGCAATAAATGAACTGCCATAAAACGTGATGCTGTTGGCAACACCAATTTCATGACCGGTACGGTTGGCGGCGACCAAGGGAACGATATTTGCACCGGCGTGTCCCTGCATCACTCGTTGCCAATGACCCGACGAATCCCACTGAGGGTTTGGCGGCTCGCTACCGATGGCCGTGGGATAAAACAATAACTCGGCTCCCTGCAACGCCATGCTGCGCGCGGATTCGGGAAACCATTGATCCCAACAAATTCCGACCCCAATATTTGCGTGTTTTGTTTGCCACACTCGAAATCCGGTATCTCCTGGGCTGAAGTAGAACTTCTCGTTGTAGCCAGGACCATCCGGAATGTGACTCTTCCGGTAAATCCCGAGCATGGAACCGTCGGCATCCACGATCGCTACCGTATTAAATAGCGCGTTATTTGCCCGCTCGAACACGCTGATCGGAAGCACCACATCCAGTTCCGCCGCGATTCGTTGAAAATGCGCGATCGTCGGGTGACCGGCAATTGGAACTGCCCGAGCGAGATCTTCGGCCCGCTGGTCCTTACAGAAGTAGTGGCCCTCGAACAACTCCGGAATGAGCACTATCTGTGCGCCATTG
This sequence comes from Ilumatobacteraceae bacterium, assembly GCA_039916865.1. GTDB lineage: Bacteria > Actinomycetota > Acidimicrobiia > Acidimicrobiales > Ilumatobacteraceae > UBA3006. The sequence continues at coordinate 23,025 of JBDSKN010000097.1, read as the reverse complement.
ATCGCGGCATCGCGGACGAGCCGTTCGGCGGTTGCCACATTGGTAGCAACATCCGGTGCCATCGACATCTGTACGGCGGCGACGGTGACCTTCATGTGCTCACCAGGCTCAACTGTGTAGGAACCAATTGGCTGAATTACTTGAGCGCCATCTCGATGGCTGCGAGGACTTCCGGAGAGTCTGGGACCACGGTTGGATTAAATCGGGCAATAACACTTCCATCGCGGCCAATTAAAAACTTCTCGAAATTCCAGCGAATATCACCGGAGTGTCCCTCTGAGTCGGCAACTTTGGTCAACTCTGTGTATAAGGGGTGTCGATGATCGCCGTTCACTTCGACCTTCTCGGAGATCGGAAATGTCACATTGTAATTAAGCGAGCAAAATGACTGAATCTCATCGGCGCCACCAGGTTCTTGACCGGCAAATTGATTGCACGGTATGCCCAGCACACTGAATCCGCGACTGGAGAGCTCGGTATGTAGCTTCTGCATCGCTTCGTACTGAGGCGTGAGACCACACTTTGATGCCACATTCACCACCATGGTGACCTTTCCCTTGACCTCGTCAAGTACGTTTCCAGACCCCGACAATTTCCCGATGCTGTTGTCATACACAGACATTGTGATCTCCCTAACTATCGACTTGGCATTGATCCTGCCATTGATCGTAACGGTCGACGATGCACCTGCTACACAGCAGGTATGCCCCGAAACATATTTGATGAGTCGTTTTTCCGGCGGTTCTATGCCAGTACGCCGGTTCACAGCCGTCGGAAGATCGAATCGCTCGCTACGGCCGTGCACAATATGTGCGCCTGGTGGGACATCAGTATTTCTAATGTCTTGGATGTCGGCGCCGGCCGCGGTTACTGGCGCGACTGGTATGTCTCGCATCATCGGCGGGTCAACGTGCGCTCGATCGATGCGAGCGAGCACGCCTGTGTGAAGTACCACCACGAGTTGCGAGATATCAGCAAATGGCAACCGAACCGCGGATTTGATCTCGTGATCTGCCAGAGCGTTTTACAATATTTGCCAAATAAAAGCGCCGATGCGGCAATCCAGCATCTCGCTTCGGCCGCAAAGCAGGTTATGTATCTCGAAGTGCCAACGTCATCCGACCTGAAATCTGTGGTGGATCGACAATTGACAGATCTTGACATTTATTCACGCAGCGGCGATTGGTACCGCAAGCGATTACTTAAGCATTTTATTCACGCCGGATCAGGGCTATGGGTTGCCAAGACGAGCGGTATCGCTCTTTACGAATTTGAGCGCAGTAACGAACGTTAAATTTTTTAGATCGAACCGATCTAGGCGACGGTTGTGGTTGTTACGGCCGGAGCTGAAGTTGGAACTGACGAGGACAGCGGTATTCCGGCCACATCCGTTCCCAACAAGATAAGCACGCTTGCTTCGCCTAGCTGTCCCGTTTCGGTCGGAACTGGTGTTGGCATCGGCGCAGTTGCCACTCCCCCAAGTTCATTGGCAACCGCCGCTGCGGCGACCTCGCTGCCCGGCAGAAAGTACACCACAGTGGTGGTTTGCTTTGGCGTAATGTCACTTGCATTTAGGGCCGGTTGCACGATGTACCCACGACCCTGAAGTTCGACCGTCAACTGGCCGGCACTTCCGGCGACCTTGGATGCGTTTGCCACCTGGACCTTGAATGCGGTGAGCAGAATCGTGGTAGTTGTCGTGACTTCGGGAACCAACGTATCGGCTACGGTCGTTTCGGTTGTGGCCGGATCGCCGCTTGCGGAACCACTGTTGGACTGAATATCACGCAAAATCACGAATCCGAGAAGTAGGGCGACGGCGGCGATGACAATCGACATCGTCGAGTTGACGCTTGACGGAATCGATGGCGGCGTTCGACGGGGGCGCGGTGAGTCTTGACTCATACGTTTACTGTACAGGGAATGGCCCGTATCAAAATGTCATACCAGACGCGGTTCGGCGCGGACATGGAGCCGGGTCTCAGGATTGAACTGAGGACCTACGCATTACAAGTGCGTTGCTCTACCACTGAGCTAACCCGGCATGCACGGTGAAGTGCGACTCATATCGTAGGCCAGACGCTAAGCATTCACTCTGGAGACGAGCCGCGTCGCGCGCGCACCACTTCATATGTGGCTAATGCTGCGGCAACCGAAACATTGAGCGACGACAATGCCCCAAGCATTGGAATACGAATCAACATGTCGCATCTTTCGCGCACAAGTCGCGATAATCCCGCACCCTCGGCACCCAATACAATGCATACGGATTCCTTGGCCAGTGAACCCATCTCGAACACACTGCGCTCGGCAGCATCGTGGAGACCAATTACCCACACACCGGCTTCTTTGATCTGCTTCAACGCTGTCGGCAATCCGCCAACCACACACATTGGTACATGTTCGACCGCACCTGCCGCTGCCTTGGCCGCAGTCGGAGTAATGTGCACGGCCCGATGCCGCGGCAAGATTACGCCCGTCACGCCAGCACCGTCGCAACTACGCAAGATCGCGCCGAGGTTGCCCGGATCGGTGACACCATCGACTGCCACAAAGAACTGCGGCTTTGGAGAATCGCGAAGCAACTCTGCCAGCTCAACATCTTGCAGAGGTTCGGCCTTAGCCAAGATTCCCTGAGGTGCTTCGCTGCGGGCTTCGCGCTCAATATCTTTGCGTTTTACACGTCGCACAGGCACTCGTTGGTCGGAGGCCAAATCGACAATGTCATCAATGACTGGATTGTCGTCCAAATCGTCGGAGATCCAGATTTCGATTACTCGACGCTTGCCAGCAATTAATAGTTCGCGCACCGCTTGTCGGCCTTCGATCTGGGCGCCGCCAAGTCCGTGGTCACTTGTCTTCGAGGTGCGTGCGCGATCTACACCGCGGATGCCTTGCTGAGGTCGCACTCCGGATCTACCTCGCTGCGGACGACCACGATCGGAACGTCCACGATCGGGGCGACCGGTCGAGGGTTTGCGACGACCTTGAGGCTCGCGATCGGCAGATGGACGTCGAGTCACTGGTTGCGGGCCGCGCTTTGATTCACAACTGCTACCGCCCAGCAGGCAATGCCTTCACTGCGGCCGAGCGCGCCGAGTCCTTCGGCACGTCGACCTTTAACGGTGACGGGAGCACCGATCGCTTCGCTGAGTCGAATCTGCATCGCCGATCTATTCGGCGCCAGTTTTGGTTGTTCGCACACGACGCTGCAGTCAACATTTCCGATGTCATAGCCCGCCGCATCCACCATTTGTGCTACCTGCTTCAACAACATCAACGAGTCGGCGTCTTTCCACTTTGGGTCTGTGTCGGAGAAGTGCTCACCAATATCACCAAGCGCGGCAGCACCCAACAATGCGTCTGCCACGGCATGGGCAACAACGTCGGCGTCGCTATGTCCAATCAGACCCCGTTCTCCAGGAAATGTGACTCCGCCGAGAATGAGCGGTCTCTTGGCGTCCACCGACTCTGCAAATTGATGAATATCAAAGCCAAGACCGACACGAGATGAACTTGTCACGTATGAATCCTTACACTTCACCTCGCGCCGCGGCGCGAGCCCACTCGAGATCTTCTCGTGTCGTAAGTTTTCGATTCAAGGATTCTCCCGGTATAACAACAACACGTTTACCTAGGGCCTCGACTAGAGACGCATCGTCCGTACCTTCGGGGTTTAACGCATGCGCCTCTCGTAATACCGATGCGCGAAATGCCTGCGGGGTTTGCACCGCCACCAAACTTGCCCGGCTGGGAGTGGAAACCACGACATTGTGCGCGTCTATTTGCTTGATCGTGTCGTAGACCGCCATCGCCGGTACGGCGCCGTCGGCACCGTTGCGCACCGCGGCCACAACCTCCCTAAATAGATGTTCACTGGCAAATGGACGGGCGGCATCGTGAATGCAGATGATCGTCGCTTCATCTGGAACTGCGGCGAGCCCACACCGCACCGACGAACTCCGCGTCGAACCGCCAGCAACCCCACCGTCGCCCTCGACATTGGCTTCGGGCACGACTACAACCACGCCACTGCTCACCGATTGGGCGGTGGCGGTCGACCAATCGAGTACTCGACGATCACCGACCATTTCAAACTGCTTTGCTCCACCAAATCGTGTACCCGAACCTGCTGCCACCACGACTGTCCAAACTATTTCATGAGCAGTGGTTGCCATATCTATTAAGGGTAGTACCGTCATTATCCGCATGACTCACGAGGCCCTTTTACTGCGAACGTCGTTCTTTGCCGACACTCCAACAGATGCGCTGAGCACCATCACCGCGCAGGTGCAGATTCGCAATCTTCAGCGCGGCGATGTCCTATTCAACGAAGGTGATATCCCCGATGCGCTGTTTATCGTGCTAAGTGGTCGTATTGCCATTGCTATTGGAAATAAACCACTCGATAGTCGAGAGAGCGTACTTAAGTTGATGGAAACCGGCGACCTATTTGGCGAACTTGGGATGATCGATAGTGGTCTGCGAAGCGCGATGGCACGAGCTATCGAACCATCATCGGTCCTTAGTATTCCTTATGCGCCGGTCCTCGAAGTAATTCGATCAACCCCAAACATGCTGTGGGGAGTTACCAAATTGCTCGCCACCCGACTTCGAGTTGTGGACGAGGTACTCGCCGATAGTGTTTTCCTCGACGTCACCGGTCGTACCGCAAAGAGACTTCTCGAACTATCCAGCGGCAAAGATGAGTTCGTGTTGCCGGTTACGCAGGAAGAACTCGCCGGAATGGTTGGGGCATCACGGGAGCGAGTGAACAAAGCGATTGCCAGTTTCATTCGCCTCGGTTGGCTCGAGCAGCGCGATCGTCACTACAAAATTCTGATGCGCGAGCGACTCTCGGTTCGTTCCAGTTAACTAGGCCTCGGCCAATAGCCACTTCTTCGCTTTAGCAAATGCATCAGCGGCATCGTCGGGTCGATGCGATGGTCGCGATGGATCGTGGGCAAATCCGTGCTCGGCTTCTGGATACTCATTAACCGTTACCCCGGCCGCGCGCAATTCCGCAATATCCGCATCGGGTGTATATGGATCGCGATTGCCGACCACCGCCATCACCCGGTTGGCGTGACCCGCACGCAGGATTTTCAACGGTTCGCTATGGGCTGGACTACGCCAACCTTCCGGTAGCTGGATCATCCCGTAGAAGCTCGCGATCCGCGCGAAGCGATCGCTTCGGGCCGACTTAAAGCAATACATACCGCCCATACAAAACCCGATCAACCCAACTCTCGAAGTTCCCAGCACATCGGCAGCCAGCAATAGGTCATGTAGGTGCGCATCGTCGTCGATGCCGGCAACTATGGCAAAGCGTTCCTGAATATCGCCTGATAAATTCCGACCCGGAAATGGGTCCACAGCAGCCACGGTCATGTTCCACTCGCTAGCCAAGCGAGCAACCAAATCATCGAATACGGGTCGCAATCCAAAAATATCGGGGGCAATCACTAGGCCCATCGTCGGCGCTGAGATCGACTGGTCTATTTCGGCCGCCGTGCCGGAGGCAAGTTCGATTCGCATGTGTTGCCGAGTGTAGATGACATTTTTCTCGGTGAGAGTAGCGGTGAGAGGCAAGGTCGGCCACGCGGTGAGCGAGATCCGGACACTCCTATCCATGACCATCACCAATGCGACTCAACAGTGCCGTATCCATCACCCGAGCGCCCATCTTCCAGTCATTCGACATCTCGTTGACGAATGGTCGATGATGGGATCCCGTAGTCACAACCTTCGACAGGTAAATGGATGGGGACTCCCCGGTACACCGCTCATCAGTCTTGACGACGTATTGGTTCGTGCCGGTTTTGGCACCGGGGTCGCTGATTCAAACGGTGACCAATACCTGCTGCTACTGGTTAAGCGAGCGGCCCATGACGAACTTGCTGCACGAATCGTCTTGCAACGAATCCTGCCACCGCTACTTGCAATTGCCCGGCGTCGCGGTCGAATCATTCGAGGCGGTGTCGACGAGGCCCTCACGGAAACCCTTTCACATGCGTGGGAACTCATTCGCACCTACCCCGCCGAGCGGCGCCCAGCAAAGGTAGCCGCCAACCTTGTACGAGACGCCGAATATTTCGCCTTTGTACGCAATTCCCGTAAGAAAACTGTCGCCGTTGTTATCAAACCGGCCGATGAACTTGAGCGACTTGCCGAACCTCAGCAGATTAGTTCGCCGTCCGACGAGCTTTGGCGTCTGCTACACGAGGCAGATCAAAAAGGAATGACACCAAAGCGTCTCGATGTTTTACGTCGCCTCGCCAATGGAGATTCGTTTGAACTTCTCGCCGCCGACTACGGAGTCGCAATTCGGACGGTTCGAACCTGGCGCAAGGAAGGAATTACCGAGTTGCGTGCACGAACGCTGTGCGTGGCGTGAGTTGTGCTTTTCGCAATCGCAGGCTGTTGCTCAACACGAACACGCTCGAAAGCGCTATAGCCAGACCAGCCCACATCGGATCCATGAGACCAAATACCGCAAGCGGAATCGCAACGGTGTTGAAGAAGAAAGCCCAGAACACGTTTGCGCTGATCGTTCGCAAAGTGGCCCGAGACAGCAGGAGCGCGTCGGAAACGAGGCGCAGATCGCCGCTGACAATCGTCAGGTCGCTGGCATTCATCGCCACGTCGGTTCCGGGACCCATTGCAATTCCAACATCGGCCTGAGCCAGCGCAGCGGCATCGTTGACACCGTCACCAACCATTGCCACGGCATAACCGCGCGCCTGCAGATCGGCCACAACATGAACCTTTTCCGCCGGCAACACACCAGCAATCACATGTTGGTCGTCGGTGTCAATACCGACCAATTCGGCTACCGCAATTGCGGTCGCTCGGTTGTCACCTGTAAGCAACACTGGACGCAGGCCGAGTTGACGTAACTCGGCAATCGCCACGGCGCTGTGTGGTTTTGGTTGATCGGCGACCACACACACCCCCCGCACATCACCATCGATGGCAACGAGCACTGCAGTGTTGCCGGCGCTGCGAGCCTCGTGGAGCGAGTCTTTTAGTTCTGAGGGAATAATCACGAACGCCGATGAAAACAGAGGCTCCCCACCAACCATTATCCGATGGCCGTCGACAACGCCAACAGTTCCAAGTCCCGCCCGGTACTCAAACTGGGCAACTGGCAACAATTCGCCAAGTTCGGCTCGGGCCGCCGACGAGATTGCTTTGGCGATCGGATGCTCACTGGCATGTTCCAATGCTCCGGCGAATTTCAAAATTTCGACTCGCGAAAAGTCTCGCGCGCACGACACGGAGATTAGTTTCATCACGCCACTCGTTACGGTCCCGGTCTTGTCGAACACCACGGTGTCAATTCGGCGGGTGCTCTGCAATACATCAACACCCTTGATAACAATTCCCATTTGTGCCGCGCGGCCCGACCCGACCATCAATGCAGTGGGCGTGGCTAACCCCAGCGCACATGGACAAGCAATTATCAAAACTGCCACTGCCGCCGCGAACGCATTCCCGACACGATCGACATTGCTACCAAGCACATACCAGCCGACGAAGGTGAGTAACGATAGCGCGACGATCGCTGGTACGAACGCGCTGCTCACCCGATCGGCAAGTTTCTGCACTGGTGCCCTCGTACTTTGAGCATCTCGTACGAGTTTTGTCATTTTCGCAAAGGTTGACTCGACACCAATTCGTCTGACTCGCACGACCAATCGACCAGTCAAATTTACCGTGGTTCCGGTCACCTTTGTTCCCACCACGACTTCAACTGGGACGCTCTCACCCGAGAGCATGGAAGCATCAACACTTGAAAGCCCTTCTTCAACGATTCCATCGGCGGCGATGATCTCTCCAGGTCGAACCACAATGAGATCGCCTACCTCGATTAGCGCGGCGTCGATAACAATTTCTTCGCCTTCACGAATCACGGTGGCGTGTCGTGCTCCGAGTGCAAGCAGCGAACGTAGAGTGTCGCCGGCCCTGCGTTTTGCGCGCGCCTCGAAATAGCGACCAGCGAGAATGAACACGGTCAGGGCCACGGCAACTTCTAAATAGATGTGAACCGAGTCGGAGTTCAGTTGGCCAAATATGTGTTCGGAGTCGGCGGCTTCGCCCCATACCAGCGCCCAGATTGACCACAGCGTCGAGGCAATGATGCCTAGAGAAATGAGGGTGTCCATTGTGGTTACTCGATGACGTAAATTGAATAGAGCAACGAGATGGAATGGCCAGGCACCCCAACTAGCAACCGGTAGTGCAAGTGCTAGAGCGAACCATTGCCAGTTGTTGAACTGCGCGATAGATGTCATCGACATCACCCCAACCGGTAGACCAAGGACTATGCACACAATGAGGCGCACCCTTAACATCGCCACCCGCTCATTTGTCTCTTCATCCAGCATGTCCGGCGTGGTGTCTGCAAGAAGCCGCGCACTATAACCAAGCGATGACACGGCCGCAATCAGTTCGGCTGCGCTAATCAAACTGGGGTCATAGTTCACCCTTGCAGTTTCCGCAGCAAAGTTGACCGTTGCCTCTACACCCGTGAGTTTGCCTAACCCCACTTCGATGGTTAGCGCGCACGCATCGCGCGACATTCCTGAAATCGACAGATCAACCTGAGTTGTCATTTGGTCAACAGCGGTCACTGCCTACATTCTGACGGGACTGCGGTCAGATCACACTATGCGTGTTTTGTCCCATCTGGCATTGTGGCATTTTCCAAATTGGCCCCAGTCAGGTTTGTCGCACGCAGGATAGCGCTCATCAAGTTGGCACCACTTAAGTTTGCCCCCGACAAGTTTGCTGCCGTCAGATCGGCGGAAATTAAATGGACATCTGCCAGATGGGCATCGGTTAATTGAGCGGCGTTCAGACGAGCCGCATTCAGAAATGCCGCCGTGAGGTTGGCCACGTGCAAGTTTGCAGACGTCAAATTGGCAGATGTGAGATTTGCTCGACTTAAATTGGCGTGACTCAAGTTTGCTCGACTCAAGTTTGAATCGTGCAAACCGGCGTCGTGCAAGTTTGCACCGTGTAAGTCCGCGCCATGCAAATCGGCACCTTGCATATCGGCGCTTCGTAAGTCTGCGCCGTGTAAATTGGCGTATTGTAAATTGACATTCTTCAATTTGGATCCGTGTAAATCCGCTCCATGAAGGTCGGCTGCGGTCATGTCAGCTCCGGTTAAATCGGTAAATGTGAGGTCGGAGTATTGCAATTTGGCATACTGCATGTTGGCCCGACTGAAATCAGCATTTGTGGGAATGATCTTCCTCACCTTTGTGTCAAACGGATTGCTTTCGACCGAGTTGGCACGCCGCATGCTGACACCGCGAAGGTTTGCGTAGTGCATGTAGACGCCTTCGAGAATGGCATAACTGATGTCGGTGCCTTCGAGATTGGCAAAGGCAAAATTGGCGAAACACAGATTGGCTCCGTGCAAGTCGGCGCCCTGGAGATCGGCGCCATAGAGATTGGCACGCTCGAGGTTGACTTCGATCATCTTGGCATCGATCATGTTGGCGTTGCTCAGATCTGCGCCGCACAGGTTGGCCCCATGCAAGTTGGCCGCATGCAGGTTGGCCCCATGCAGGTTGGCGTTCTTTAGATTTGCCCCCTGTAATTTGGCTCCAAGAAGATTTGCGCCGAGCAGATTGGCCCCCTCGAGATCCGCATTTGGTTCAATCCCTTTTCCGTTTATCATGCGTTCCCTTTGTTGGTGTTGGTCACTGCTAATCGCATTCAGACTTTAAAGCCTGCGTGACCACTCACCGGCGATATTCAAAGTCATTCACTTATCGGCCAAAAACCTCGTCGGCTTTAGCAAACTTTTTTGGGTCCCGACTATATGTGGGTCGCCTGGGACTTGAACCCAGAACCAACGGATTAAAAGTCCGGTGCTCTACCGAGTTGAGCTAGCGACCCGAAACGGCGTTGTGAGCCTATCTCGATCAATTTCATGTCCCCTATGAGCACCATGCGGAATTGTGATCCAAATTCATGTGACTCGGGCGATAAGAACTCCGACACCGGCAAACTGAACTGCGGCGGCGGCTGCGGTGAACACATGCCACAATTCGTGATATCCAAATACATGTGGGACCAGTCTTGGTCGCTGCAAATAAAATAAAATAGCCCCAACCGTGTACAACACTCCACCGATCGCGAACAATAAAATGCTCGTCCCACCGGCGTTGCGATACGCCCATGGCATAATCGCCACGGCAGCCCATCCAATAATTAGATAGAGGGCACCGGTAAATCGTCGTGCCTTCCAAGCAACCTTGAATCCCATTCCGACCGCCGCGGCAATCCAGATCAGCACAAGAAATGGGACTCCGATGTCTCTGGGAAGCGCCAATAAACACAGCGGTGTATATGTTCCGGCAATAAGCACATAGACCATGGCGTGATCTACTTGGCGCATCGTTCGCTGGGTGCGAATCGTGTGTGTGAACATGTGATACGACGCGGACGTGGAAAAGAGGGCCACCAGCGACAGGACATAAATGATGACTGAAACTCGTGGCAGGCCGCCGGGTGTGAGCGCGCTCAGGGTGACTCCGGCTGGGATCGTAAGAGCCACGGCAATTGCGTGTACACGCCCTCGCCAGCGGGGCCTCCACGAATCCTTGGCATGCTCAAACACTGGTGTATATGGCACTAACACACCTCCGCCAACTCAGTGTATGTTTTTACAATGGCTACGAACAGTGCATACAACTTTGATCGCTTTCTTCGCTACGACGAGATGGTCTCTTGGCTCGAAGGACTTGCCCAGTCGTTTCCAAATCTCGTCAGCCTGGAGAAGTACGGCAAGTCGCACATGGGTCGCGATTTACTGCTGGCCACCGTAACCGATTCCGCAACAGGACCTCACGACTCGAAACCGGCGCACTGGATCGATGCAAACATTCACGCCACCGAGGTGACGGGCGGCGTTGCGGCGCTGTATGTGTTGCACTATTTAACATCCGAGTTTGAACGAGACGAACAGGTCACCGAAGCAGTGCGCACGCGAACTTTTTATGTTGTGCCGCGCGTGAATCCCGACGGTGTAGAAGATGCGCTGGCCGATCAACCCCTGTATCACCGCTCGAGCGTGCGTCCGTGGCCATGGCGCGACGGCCACACGTGGCCAGGTTTGAGTATGCACGATATAGATGGCGATGGCCGGGTACGAACAATGCGAATCGCCGACCAAGACGGCGCTTGGATCGAACATGAGAACGAACCCCGGGTGATGATTCCGGTCGGACCTCTGGGCGCACCGGCAGGCAAAAAACGCTACCGCTTGCTGGATGAAGGAACGATCAGAAACTTTGACGGATTTACAATTCCCACCCCGCGTGATCCGGCCGGTTTGGATCTCAACCGTAATTTTCCATCCGGCTGGAGTACCACGGTGCTTGGCTCGGGTGACCATCCGCTATCGGAACCGGAGATCGATGCCCTCGTGCGAACGGCGCGTGCTCGTACAAATATCTGTGGCTACAACGCATTTCATACCGCAGGCGGATTCATGCTCCGCCCAAGCAGCGCGTGGCCGGATTCATGGCTATTACCGTTCGACCTGTGGGTGTTCAATGAATTTGGCAAGGTGGCCGTGGATCTCACGACATACCCGGTGCACTCCGTGTACGAGGATCTCACCTGGGACAAAAGCAACATAATGGGTGGCGCCGGTGACGACTGGGCCTACGAGCATCTTGGAGTTTTTTCCTGGACTACCGAATTCTGGGATGCAATTTTTGCCGCAACCGGTGACCACTCTCCTACCGACATCTGGTACGTCGGACCGACTCCCGAGCAGGAACTGGCCGTATGCAAATGGACGGACACCCACGCTCCCGACTCGTACGCCAATTGGTATCCCTTCGATCATCCGCAACTAGGCAAGATCGAACTTGGCGGAGCCGACATGTTTCGAATATGGATCAACGCGCCGCCTTCTCGTATGCGTAGCGAGGTGGAACCGCATGCCAAGTTCGCCGTGTACCAAGCTCTTGCTTCGCCGCGGCTGCAGATCAAGCTTGCCGATGCAGAGTCGCTTGGCGGCGATGTCTGGCGGGTGCGCGTCGGAATCTCCAACACCGGCTGGCTCGGTACCGAAGTCACCGCATTTGCAAGCAAAAACAAGATCGTGCTCCCACTCACCGCCGAAATTACGGGTGCCGTTCCTATTGACGGCGGTGCGCGGGTGAAACTTGGTCAACTTGGTGGACGCTCGGCGTTTCGCGTGAGTGGAGATGGAAAATCGGACGGTACACCCGATCGAGTACTGCATACATGGTTGGTACGCGCCAAGCGCGGCGACACGGTGACGATAACCACCGTCCATCAGCGTGCCGGAACCGCGACTGCTGCAGTCGTGCTTCCATAACAACGGAGGTCAGATAGCGTCCAATTTGGGATGATAACGACATACGCGATGTCACTGAATTCGAAACGGTGGAACGAGGCAACGCGTAACGCTCTCGTAGACGCGGTTTCCGATTGGCTTGCCGAGGCCTACCCATACGACACAAGACCATCGACAACTTCGGTACGGGTAAGGGAGGGCGCCGGAGACCCAGTGTTTCGGGTCGAAATTAGCGAATCGGACAAACGCAATCTGACGATTAATCAGACCATCATCACCGTCGCTCCGATCGATGTGAACCTGATCTTTGAGGTTCGGAAAGTGTCGCGTCCAACCGGACATTCCGTATTGCCGCGCCCGAGATATTCAGCACCGAACGCGCGACTCGCTAATTTATGTACTCAAGTTGCCAGCAAACTTAGAGTTCGTGACGCCGAGCAACTCATCGACGGTGAAATCCATTTCGTGTCGCAAGGTGGGGACGGAGAATCGCTTGCCGCATTCGCCGAAGCCCCCGGTCGTCGACTTCCGATTGTCATTGAACATACCCAAGGTCGGATTCCAACGGCGCAAGCCACTTCCTCACTCGGTGCAATTCTCGTCGGTGTCGCACATGTCTTTCACATAACGACAAGCGAGGCGGTTAAGGCGTTCAACGAATTTCGTCGCGAACGATTGCTTACCCCCGACGCCATCACCATCGTTTGGCCCGCACCGCACGCACCAACTCAGATACACGACAAAGATGCACAACATGTCATTGCCCCATTACTGGAGGCAGCGGCCGCAAGTGTGCAACCGATCCTTGTACCGCAAGTGCAGAGAATTCGTTCAGGTCCCGTAATGACGCCGCCACTGACATCTCTGCTTTCTCAGGTTGCGAGTCCCGTTCAGGAAATGAAAGTACCAAGTCCTAATCCGAAAATTGGTGCACTAGAAACCGACAACGCGCAACTACGCAATCAGGTCGAAGATCTTACGCGCACTCAGGACGAATTGATGGAAAACATCGCCGGAACCGATCTGATGAATGCGTCGTTGATAGATGAGCGAGATCGATATCTAGATCAGTTGACCGCATTTCTATCGCTTCGGAATTCTGAGGACTGGCCACGAACTCCTAGGGAAGCGGTCGCTCGCTCAGAGATGATGTGCCCAAACCTGGTGTTCCATGAGCGATCCAAGACTTCATCGGATGATGTGCAGACTCAAAATGGCAAACGCGTCCTGGAGAGTCTGATTGAATTGAACAACATCGCCTCGAGACTTAAAGATGGGCGAATCCCTTTGCATATGTTTGAAATTCATTGCCGTGATCGCCTGAATTTTGCCGCCGACGTTTCGGACACCGCCAAGCATCGCTTCAGCGAAGACTACGCCATCGAATGGCACGGCGAAACGGTCTATGCCACTGCACATATTCGTTGTGGTGACATTCGCATCCATTTCTACCTTGACCGCGTTCGATTGCAGGTCGTGATCGCTTATGTCGGGCGTCACCTGCGCGACAAAAAGACCAACTGAACGTCAATCGTCTAGCGTTACGCCATGACATCCGCCAAGCCTTCTCCCGTTTATTCACTCTCCGATCGCTTCATTGAACAACTCGCAGCACTTGATCCGGGAATGGCGACGGCACTTGGGATAGCTGGCCACGATCACGAGATGACCGATTTCAGTCCAACCGGTCATGACGCTCGCGGACAAGTAGTACGCAACACACTTACCGAACTCAACGCCACGGAAGCGATTACCGATGCAGATCGATTAGCGGCAGGTGTGTTGCGCGAGGCGCTTGAACTCGGTGTCGTCGAGTTGGATGCGGGCGAATACTTGCGCTCGATTCGCATTATCGCTGGCGATGTCGATGAAGCAAGGGGAATTTTTGACCTCATGCCGACCGCCACTGGGGCCGACTGGTCCGTCATCGCCGAACGAATGTCCAATGTCCCCCAGGCATTTACCGGAATGCGCGAAACTTGGAGACTCGGAATTGAACGCGGCATCGTTGCTCCCCGCCGACAGGTGTTGGCCGTGAGCGAACAATTGGCGGGTTGGTCTGGCCAGGGTGCGCCGGCCTTCTTTGAGACATTGGCCGAAAGCGCTGCCGGGGTTTCCGACGCTCCCCATGACGCACTGCGCCAGGCCGCCATGGCATGTTCGGCCGCGATGGCAGTAACGGCGACCTTCCTGCGCGATGAGTATGCGCCGGTCGCCGATTCACGCGACGGTGTTGGACCAGATCGCCACGCAATTGCGCGTCGCCGATTCATGGGTATGAATGTGGACGCAAAAGAGGCGTACGCGTGGGGCTGGGGAGAGGTGGAACGACTGGACCGCGAAATGGCTCGCGTAGCGCATCAAATTAAACCGAATGCGACGCTGGACGAAGTTAAACACCTGCTGGATACCGATCCTGCTCGATCGATTCGTGGCGAAGACGGGCTGCGGGACTGGTTGCAAGAACTCATGGATGATGCGATGTCGTACCTCATCACCAACAATCATTTCGAGATTCCTCAACGGATACGACGGGTGGAAGCCATGATTTCTCCACCCGGCGGCGCCGCCGCGATGTATTACACACCTCCAAGTGAGGATCTCACTCGACCAGGTCGCACCTGGTATCCGGCCAACGGACGCACCGTGTTTCCTCGCTGGAGCGAACCCACGACCGCATATCACGAAGGTGTTCCCGGACATCATCTGCAAGTTGCCGTAGCAGTAATTAACTCCGAGAAACTCTCGCGCTTTCAGCGCAATACTTTTGTTTCGGGACATGGCGAAGGATGGGCGCTATACGCCGAGCGACTTATGGATGAATTCGACTTTCTTGCCAATCCCGACTATCGCCTCGGTTATTTGTATGCCCAGGCTTTTCGTGCAGCTCGTGTCGTGATCGATATTGGAATCCACTGTGGTTTTGCCATTCCCGCGGACTGGTCGTGGCACGCCGGAGAGCAATGGACTCCGGAACTTGCCCTCGAGTTTCTATCGATGCGTTCGTCAGCCGACGATGCATTCAATCGATCCGAGATAAATCGCTATTTGGGTTGGCCCGGACAGGCAATCTCGTACAAATTAGGTGAACGTGTGTGGCTTGACCTACGCGAGGCAGCCCGGAAGAAACACGGAACTAATTTTGATTTGCGCAAGTGGCACGCCTATGCACTTGACTTGGGAAACCTCGGACTTGATTTATTGCAAAAGGAACTCTCGCGCTTTTAAGTGGTCATAGTTAAGATTATTTACGGCACCACCACAACAGTTGTGCCAATGTGCGCCCACTGAAAAATAAACTTTGCGTCGGCGGTCGTCGAACGTAAGCAACCACTTCCCTGATATGTGCCAAGTTGATCCGTCGTTTGCATCGGTTTGCCATTGCGTAATGGAAGTTCGTGAAACCCGATGTTGCCTCCGTCTGGTCCGATGGCAAAACGAGTCATGAATCGGAAAGTAACTCCCGGCAATATCGGGCTGAAGGATGTCACGGATTGACTGAACACCCGATACGTGCCCGGCTTCGGCACCGCGCGGCGACCCGACACCAAGAAAGTGCGAACGATGACATTGTCGGCGTTCACCACCCACGCTCGTTGCATCCTGCTGGCATAGACGATGCGCCGACCGGTACCCGACTTGTGCGGAACCTGGGGAACGGCATCGGCCAGATTCAAAGTTGCCGATGCCGCAGAAGATCCCGAGTCGTATTCGGTGCCGTCGGCCAGAGCCGGGCTGGCGAACGGAAACACAATGCAAAATGAAAACATGGCAACGATGAGGTAGCGAACGGGACTGCGTTGCAACATTTAGAACTCCTACTTACTCAAAGCAAAAACAGATGTCACCGTTGGTGCGGTTTCATCAACTACTTCAACCCGACCATCCCCAATAAGTTTGATGAGATGTGACAACACACTTCGACCTGCGGCCTTGTGTAATTCAATTTGAACATCCGCATACAAGATCGTCACGATCTCACTTACAGTTTTCACCCTATCGGTCAAACATTGCAAAATTTGAGCCTCACGATCAAGGCGATGCATTAGGTATTGGGAAAGAAATTCCTTCGGATTTGGGATCGGTCCCCCATGGGTAGGCCACAAAACCTCGTCCTTACGTCTCTGTAATTTGCGAAGCGACTCAATATAGTCACGCATGTCGCCGTCGGGTGGCGATACAACCGTGGTGCTCCACCCCATTACATGGTCACCACTAAATAATGCTCGTTCCTGCGCGAGGGCAACACACATATGGTTTGACGTGTGGCCGGGAGTGCTCACCGCGGTAAGCGAATACTCATCCGTCTCAACTATCACATCACCATCATTTACTGCGTGAGTTGGCGCAAAGTCACGGTCGATCGCTTCCTCTCCGCCATCATCTGACTTATCGACGGTGTTGTCGCTGTGCGGACCGATTGCAAATGTCGCCGCACCGGTGTGATCGTGCAACCAGCGAGCGAGCGGTGAGTGATCCGAGTGACAATGAGTTACGAGGATTGCCTGGACCTGCTCGCCGACAAGGGCTCGCTGTATCGCATCTCGATGGGAATCCAAAATCGGGCCCGGATCAATTACGGCAACCTTGCCATGTCCAATGATGTAGGTGCCAGTTCCGCGGTATGTGTACTTTGATGGATTTTCGGCTATGACTCGACGAATAAGCGGCGAAACTTGTTCGGCGACTCCGTATCGGACGTCATCAATCCGCGGAACAAAATCGATTCGAGCCACGGCGAAACTAAGTGGCGTCGGTTGTCTTACGCCAACGACGTTTCCTCACCGGCCTTACATGGATGTACACAAGTGGATTATCAATCACCTCGTGATGTGTACCCCAACTTCCGGCCAAAGCTTGAATCATCGCCGCCGCCGGTAATGCAAGCACCGCACCTATCGGGCCAAGAATTGCACCACCGACAACCGCTGAACCAAACGCGACTGCGGCATGCACCTCCATTGTTCGGGCGGTGATGCGCGGAGCAAAGAGATAATTCTCGATTTGTTGATAGAAAATGATGAATGCAATGACGAGCAACGCCTTCAACGGTGAATCCAGGAAGGTCAACAACGCCGGCAAAATCCCGGCCAGGTACGTTCCGACAACCGGCAAAAACTGAGAGACGAGGCCAACCCACAATGCCATTGCAATTGGTGCTGGAGTTCCGATGACTTGAAACGTAATCCAGTGGAAGAACATTGAAAGCAACGCCAACAGCATTCGTGAATGCAGGTATCCACCCGTCTTGGCGATCGCAAGCTCCCATGTCGCCAGAACCTTCCGCTGTTTTTCTGGAGGCAGCCGTCTACAGATCACGCGTCGAAGTCGAGGACCATCGGCCACAAGATAGAAGGTGAACAGAACAACCGACAACAATTTCAGCAAGACACCAAGTGCACTCACCGACAAACTGAATACTCGTTTTTGCTGACTATCAATGAACTGTTGGACGGAACCGTTCGGATCAGAAATTGATGCATTCACCGCGGCGGGGTCGATGTTGGTATTAAATGTGTTGTTCAAAAAATCAACCGTGTCGTTGACATATTGCTCACTGTTCGTCAGTAAGTCGGCGGCCTGACTACCCACTAGGGTTCCGATTGCACCGACAAACACTCCAGTGAAAACCAAGACCGCAAGCAAAATTGCCAAGGTTCCGGAACCACGTCGCCATCCTCGAGCGGCAAGTCGATTTACGCCGGGCTCAATTGCGAGTGCCAAGAATAATGCGACCAGTATTAGAAGTAGGAAACTCGACAACCTGTGGAACAATTCGCGAACGACAAGTGCCGCGATAAGTCCGACCCAAAGCAGCACGATTGCTCGTGGAACCCACCTTGGCATCGACAGATCATCTTGTGGCTCTATGTCGCTCATGGCTTACAGGGTAGCCGTGGCAGAATATCCAACGAATATGCAAATTCAGCGAATTTCGGACGCGATCATCAAGGTTCGCCAAGAAATCTCAAAGGCTTTGCGATCGCGAGTGGCCGGCCCGAACGCAGAGGAACGGATGATCCAAATTCTCGCCACCGAAGGTCGCCGCTGGTTTGCCGATGACCGACCCATTCGTCTCGTGCACCGTGATGCATCCATGTTTATCGGCGGCCTTCGTGCCCTGCTCCTGCAATCTCTTCATCCACTGGCAATGGCCGGCGTAGCTCAGCATTCCGACTTTAAGAATGACCCGTGGGGCCGCTTGCAACGAACCGCCGATTTTCTGGTCACCACCACATTTGGTTCGGATGCCGAAGCGCAAAGGGTAGTCGACCGGGTTGCATCCGTTCACCGCCATGTTCATGGCCTAGCTAGTGACGGTCGCCCATACTCGGCTAGCGATCCACATTTATTGCGATGGGTTCATCTTGTCGAGGTAGACAGTTTTCTTTCGGTATACCAGAGGTACGGTTCGTACCCGCTGGATCAAACGAGTCGAGACGAATATGTATCCGACATGGCGGTCATTGCTCGAGCGCTCAACATACCGGCCCCGCCACAGTCGGAGCAGGCACTGGCGGATCAGATTCGGTCGTACCGACATGAACTACGCAGCACTCCCGAGTCTCGCGACACTTTGAGGTACCTGATACTGCAACCGCCCTTGCCCCTACTGGCGCGCGCGGCCTACTCCGTTCTAGTCGCGGCAACAGTTGCCACACTTCCACGCTGGTCGCGCCCGATGTTGGGTTTCCCATACCTTCCGATTACCGAAGCAATCGCCCTGCGTCCACTTGGCGGCGGCATTACGCGAGTGTTTCGATGGGCGACTTCGTTGAACTCTCCCTACGCGCGTGATGCCGAGGAACGGGCACGCTCTACAAAGGCGTCATAGAGTTTCTGTTGGACGGGGTCGTCAACAGCGGTATCTTCGGGATGCCATTGCACTCCGATCAACCAATGGTCACGATGCTCGAAGGCTTCAAGTAGCCCATCCGAACTCCTTCCAACAACGTCAAGCCCAGGCGCAAGATTGCCAATACCTTGGTGGTGAAATGATGCCCCCTGAATTATGCAGGAGCCCATCGACCTAGCGAGGAATGAACTTTCTTCGAGACGAATTTCATGTAGAACGAATTCTGCACCTACAGGAAAACTAGTCGGCGCATGATCGACCAATTCGTCGGCGTTACTCAGGTCACCGAGGTGTTGTACCAGCGATCCGCCTAACACGACATTTGCGAGTTGCATACCGCGACAGATTGCAAGAACTGGAACACCAACTTGCAACGCGGCTCGAAGCAGCGCCGACTCAAATGCATCTTGCTCGGGCAACACTCCATATATATGAGGACTGGCGCTTTGACCATAGAGCGCTGGATCCACATCGGCTCCACCCATGAGGACGAGTCCGTCGAAGCGACAAATGAGTGATACCGCGTCTTCAGCGGTTATCTGCTGAGGTGAAATCACCACGGGTTCGCCACCGGCCCGAAGTATGCAGTTGAGATAGCGACGACCGGCGAAGGCAACGGAATCGCGTGAGACTCGACTCGGTGCGCCGTTACGCCCGGCAACTGCAATCAACGGGGATTCAGAGGTCATCGTGCCGATGCACCAATTTTTATCGCCGATCTGAGAGGTGTCGAAAGATTCCCTCGAGCAACAATGTCCACGTCATCCAAATTTAACCATGCAGCCATCTCGATGAGTTCGGCAGCGAGCTGTCTTGCAATTTCACCTCGATTTACGCCGACTTCCGAATATGCTCCATGCACTCTCAATGTTCGTTCGTTCCGATGCGCCTTGACATCGACGCGACCGACGACCTCACCGTTCAACATGAAGGGCAATACGTAGTATCCAAAAATTCGTTTGTGCTGTGGCGTATAGATCTCGATTCGATAATGAAAATTAAACAATCGCTCATTGCGAGGTCGGCACCATACCAGTGAATCAAATGGTGAAAGCAATGCCCGAGTTTGAATTGACTTAGGGAGATGCGCAGCCGGATGCAGGTACGCCGGTTCCTTCCAACCTTCAACACGAACTTCACGTAATTGCCCTTCCTCCACCAATTCCTTGATCAATGGGCGCACGGGTGTCAATTTTTGACGAAAGTAGTCGGCAAGATCAGCTGCCGTTGCGATGCCCATGCTCACGCCGGAACGGAGCACAAGGGCCTTCCGTGCATCGTGCTCGCTGGGCGTCGCCATGGCAAGTACCGAATCTGGTAACACTCGTTCCGGAATGTCGTATATTCGCGAAAAGTCGCTTCCTCGAGCTCGTGACATCACCCGGCCAGTCAAAAATAGATACTCCAAAGCTGTCTTCGCTTCGTCCCAGTCCCACCATGTTCCTTTCGGACCCTTTCGCGCCGAGAATTCCCGCGAACTGATCGCTCCATCGGTCATGACTCGGCGAAAGATGCTTTCAACAAATGATTTGTTGGCCATATAGAACTTGGACAAACCCCAGTGGGTTGAGTCTCCTCGTCGAGCCTGATCCATTTTCCAGCGAAACAGTGGATGCAGTTCAACCGGAACATGGGCAGCCTCGTGGGCCCAGTACTCAAAGATTCTGCCGCGTTTTGTCGCCTCTGGAATTGCCGATCGTTTGTGTGAACCAAGTCTGGAAAAAAGTGGTAACTCTTGGCTTCGGACCAAGACATTTACCGAATCGATCTGAATCACCCCGACATTGCGCAATACGCCGGCAACATGCCGCTGGGTTACGGCGGTGGTTGGCCTGGGTGTGGCAAATCCTTGTGCGGCGAGGGCAATTCGCCGAGCCTCGGCGATCGAAAGTTGGTCTGTTATCCGAGGCACGCTTACCTGCGCCCGATCAATTGTGTCAGTCCGCCACCGTGATGGTCACCGAATTGATGACCAAATCGGTCACGGGTCGATCTCCGGTGCGAGTAGGGGTGTTGTGCATCGCCTCGACAATATCCAAACCCTTTACGACTTGACCGAACAATGAGTAGGACGGTGGCAAACTGCAACCTGCTGGGCCGCTGACGACAAAGAACTGCGAGCCATTGGTGTTCGGTCCGGCATTGGCCATGGCCACAGACCCCACCTGATACTTGCCCTTGGCCGGTAGCTCGTCCACAAATTTGTAACCTGGACCACCTCGTCCGCTTCCCTCTGGATCGCCACCCTGGCACATAAAATTCTTGATGATGCGATGAAAAATGACGCCGTCGTAATAGTGGTGGGCGGCAAGGAACACGAAATTGTTCACTGTTTTTGGTGCGGCAATTGCATCGAGGGCAATGACCAGAGTGCCCATCGTCGTTTCCATCGTGGCGGTGTATCGCTTGGATGAGTCGATTCCCATTTCAGGTGGTTGGGTAAATCGTTGCAGTTTGGGAGCGGTGCCATCTAAAGCGGGAAAGGTATTGGACATAGTCTCGAACCTTAGCGGGAGTCTTGTTCATCGCATATGATTTTGCTTATGGCACATGACACTTCGCCAAATCCCGAAACTTCAACCGTTGATCAAACCGATCTCGACGATATCGACGCACGACTTGATGCGGTCGAAGTTGCCCTCGTTCGGCTTGAAGACGGAACTTATTTCACCGACGAAGTCACCGGCAAGCCACTCGATGAGCAGCTACTGATCAGCAATCCAATTGCTCGGCGCGCTTAGCGGTCACGCAATTTCGAGAGCAACCTCAGGATTTCGAGGTACAGCCATACCAGCGTGACAAGCAAACCAAATGCCGCGTACCACTCCATGTATTTTGGCGCACCCGCGGCCTCAGCTTTTTCAATGAAGTCAAAATCGAGCGCCAGATTCATCGCCGCAATACCGGCTACTAGAAAACTAAATCCAATGCTCATCAAACTCGATCCCTGCGGAAAGATATCGGCCCCGAACAAACTAAGTAACAACGACACACCGTAAAACAGCATTACGCCGAGTGTTGCCCCCATGACGACGCGCCGAAAGCGTGCGGTTACTCTGATAATTCCGCTGCGATAGGCAACCAGCATCACCACGAATACCCCAAGCGTGGCGCCGACTGCCTGCAAAACTATGCCACTGTAAGCGTCGTTATAGGCCTTCGATATCGCGCCTACCGCCACACCCGTCGCAATCGCATACGCCGGCGCAAGAATGCGTGCGAGCGTTGGTTTGAACGTGAGTAAGAGTGCACAGCCAAGTCCGACAAACATTCCAATCAAGGTCCAGGCGGGAAATTTTGCGGCTTCCCCTGGAACTGAATCGGGTACTTGCACCCAGCCGACGGTTGCCGCCGCGATGAGTACAACCATTAACAGAAGCGTTGCGCTCACTGCGCCACTCGCGGTCATCGGGTTAGCAGAACGCCAAGGAGTTACGGGTCCGTCACTGACGGGTGGATTCCACTTGGGCGCTGCCGTGTCCGGCTCACGTCGAACTTCGTGGCTGGTTCCCGATGGCGACGCCCAACCCGATTGGTCGGGGGTACGCGCCACCGCTTTAGCAAAGGCTTTATCATTGAGCACAGGATTTGGCATGGAACACATGGTAGTGAATGACCCCGACAACGAGGGGTCACGCGAACTCGCGATCGAGACCTTACGCTTATTTCACACCGATTTCTGTAATTTTTTGGTTGTGAGGCTTGACCCTGTCGGTATCGTTACCCCGTTACCGCCAACAAGGAGTCACTGTGGCAAAAGACCGTATCGATCGTGATGAAGAAGACCTCGTACGGCTTTATCTCACTGACATCGGCC
>JBDSKN010000096.1:0-8966 GCA_039916865.1 Ilumatobacteraceae bacterium | reverse complement strand
ACGAGCCGTTTGCTGGAGAAGTCGTACTCTATATCGCATTTAGCAAATTGAATCCAAATGTTGTCTATGCACTAACCCTCGAAAACAAGGTCTATAAAAGTACCGATGAGGGCGAAACTTGGACTTTGATTCGCTAATTACTGTTCTGGTCGATGTAGCGCAACATCGAATCGATGTCGGTAAGAAGAGCTTTCCGAATTCCGTCTGACCGTGCTGTTAGTCAATCCCCATAAGGAAAATCTAGAGTCTGGCCCGCCCGTCCAGTTTAATTTGCTTAATCCCGATAAATATGACTGCTTTAGTCGGGTATTACGCTATAGTAACTAGTACCCCCAAAACAAGCTGACTGAAACGGATTCAATATGTCAACGCTAACTCTTCAACCCGGATACACAGCGTGCCGCTTGGCGACGCCCTCACGATCCACCGGATCGGCCTGTGCGAATCGGCTGATCAACTCCCGTCGCAGTTCCTCAAATGGAACGACGGCATCGATCACCAACTCGCTGGCCAAGTGCGACAACTCGACATCCTTTTCGTATTCACGCCGCTTGTCGTCGATGAACCTGGACCGCTCCACCGAGTCGCTGATCTCGGCGATGCGATTTGCGTAGACCGCGTTGACGGCGGCCTCTGGCCCCATCACCGCGATTTTTGCCGTGGGTAACGCCAAAGTGGCAATTGGATCAAAGGCCGGGCCACACATCGCATAGAGGCCGGCACCATATGCCTTGCGCACGACCACACAAATCTTAGGAACGGTAGCCTCGGTTATCGCCGTGATCATCTTGGCACCGTGCCGAATAATGCCTTGACGTTCTACCTGAGTACCAATCATGAATCCCGGTACATCGGCCAAGAACACGAGCGGGATGTTGAACGCATCGCACAGCCACACAAATCGCGATGCCTTGTCGGCGGAGTCTATGAACAACACGCCACCCTTGCTCAGAGGGTTGCTGGCGACGACCCCGATTGTGTTGCCATCAAGTCGGGCAAAACCGGTGATCAATTCCGTTGCCCAATCTGGCTTTATCTCGAAAAGAGAATCGCTATCGACAAGCGCATCGATGAATTCATGCATGTCGTATCCGGCCGCCTCGGTATCCGGAAGGATGCCGCGATGCATTTCCTTCAGTGGCGGCGTCGACTGATACCGCGGAGGAGTCTCTCGCCAGTTCAACGGCATGTACGAGAAATACAACTTTGCTTGTTCGATCGCTTCCGTGTCATCCAGGACAAGATTGTCCGCGCAACCGGAGACTGAGGTGTGCATCCTGGCCCCACCCATTTCTTCCAGCGTTACCTTTTCACCGATCACCTCTTCGGCCATTCGTGGCGATCCCAGATACATCGACGAGTTTCCATCGACCATAAATACGACATCACAGAACGAGGGAATGTAAGCGCCCCCGGCCGCCGATGGCCCAAAAAGACAGCAAATCTGTGGGACCTTGCCCGACAATTTGACCTGGTTTGAAAATATACGACCCGCACCGCGTCGCCCAGGAAACATCTCGACCTGATCGGTGATTCGTGCTCCAGCCGAATCGATGAGCCAGAAAATCGGCAGCTCGTGCCTTAGTGCGTATTCGGTCATGCGAATAATTTTTTCGACGGTTCGGGCTCCCCATGATCCGGCCTTCACGGTCGAATCATTGGCAACCACGCACACCGGGCGCGAATTGACTCTTCCAGTCCCTGTTACGACCCCATCGGCCGGTAGGTCGGTGGCCAACATATTGGCGAGCAGTCCGTCTTCCACAAAACTGCCCTCGTCAAGCAATAACGCCAAACGCTCACGAACAAATAATTGCTTTTTCGCCGCCAACTTGGCGTGGTTATTTTCCAGGTTCCCCCGCAATGCTCGGGCAGTCCAGTCCGTATTCACCGACAAATCCTAACCAACGGGCAAACCAAGTCCCCGTGCGATGACAAGCCGCTGAATTTCGCTCGTGCCTTCACCGATTTCGAGGACTTTGGCATCGCGATAGAAACGAGCAACCGGCAAGTCTTCGATGTATCCGGAACCACCAAATACTTGGGTGGCCAGTCGAGCCGCCTCCATCGCCGATTCGGTGGAATACAACTTCGCCATCGCCGCGATCTCTTTGAATGGTTTGCCCTCGTCCTTTAGGCGCGCCGCCTTGTAGGTAATATTTCTCGAATTTTCAACGCTGACCGCCAGATCGGCAAGCGCAAAGGAGATGCCCTGAAATCTCCCAATCGGTCCGCCAAATGCGTTACGCGACTTGGCGTACTCCACCGAGAGATCCAGACAGGTCTGGGCCAATCCAAGTGCAAGGGCCGAAATCGCAATTCGACCTCCATCGAGCATTGTCAGAAAATTGTGAAATCCCTCCCCCGATCGACCGAGCAAGTTTTCTTCCGGGATTTCACAATCAGCAAAGGTCAGTCCGTGGGTATCGCTGGCGTGCCATCCAAGTTTCCGATACGAGGGCTCGACAATCAGGCCGGGTGTTCCGGACGGCACCAAGAATGCCGATATTCCGCCATCCTCAACGCGGGCTGTTGCCGTAATGACCGAGGTGATTTCCGTTCCGGAGTTTGTGATGAAGGATTTGGCTCCGTTCAATGTCCAAGTTCGCTTCGATTCCGAAAACTTCGCCCGCGTTGAGGTGGCCCCGGCGTCGCTACCACCGTCTGGCTCGGTAAGTGCGAAGGCCCCAAGTGCGCGTCCACTCACGAGGTCGGGTAGAAACATCTTCTTTTGCTCGTCCGTGCCGTAAATATAAATTGGATTGATGCCGAGGCCGACACCCGCTGAGAGTGTGATTCCAATGGATTGGTCTACTCGTCCCAACTCCTCGATGGCGATACACAACGAAGTGAAGTCTCCACCTCCACCGCCCCACTCCTCCGGAAAGATCAGACCAAACAGGCCAATTTCACCCATCTTGGGGATCACCTCGATAGGGAACCTATTTTCCCTGTCCCAGTCGGCAGCAAATGGAGCAATCTCCCTTTGAGCAAAGTCGCGCACCACCAATCGGAATTCGTCGTGTTCTTCTGCGGTCATGCCGAGATGTTGGCTATTCATACCGAAACCAAGCCGAAGGCGGCGATGGCCTCATCACGTTCCTTGTAGTACTTCTCCAGCCAGGCGAGCTTGACACCCTCGAAGCCACGAATCAATTCCGGTGATTCTAAGAGGCGCAGCGCGGGAGCGAGATTGCCGTCGTTTATTTGTGCACATACTTTGGCGATGTGTTCACAATACTCTTCGACGAGGGAGCGCTCCAGTTTGCGCATAGTGGCACGACCAAAGGGATCGAACGGTGAACCTCGTAGAAATTTCATGGCCCGAAGAACATGAAATGCCGGGTGAGCAAGAAACGGTGCGAGTTTTATTTTTCGATCGAGCCCAATTGATTTCAGCACCGGTGGCTGCAGCAGGTATCGCTTTTTGCGGCTATTCGGAACCATTCGACCGATGTCCGCCTGAAACTTCGGATTGAGGTGCAGCCGTGCAACTTCGTACTCATCCTTATACGCCATCAGGCGGAAAAGGTGTAGTGCGGCGGCACGCGACAACGACATCTGTTCGTTTGTAAATTCGCGTTCACGATTAACGAGCGGGGCCAGGGTAGTCACATATCGCCTGGCCAGTGATTCGTTCTGGTAGTCGGCGAGCTCGGCGGCCAAAAGGGCAACAAAGTCAAGAAGTTCTCTGCCTGCATCAAGAGGCAAACACTCGGCAACAATTGCCTGGGCCAGTATTTTGCTCCGCCGCGACGGCGATGGATCCATGCTTCCCGGTCGGGTTGCAGAAAATCGTTCCACGATCAATTGCGGATCGGCGACCACTAGTCGTCCCAGCCGAAATGCTTGCAGACTTCGCTCCACGGCCGCACCGTTTATGGTGATCGCACCTTCTAACGATTCGCGCGAAATAGGCAGCGCCCCAAACTGGTAGGCCGCGCCAAGCGCGATCAGGTTCGCGGGCATGTGATCTCTGAATGCGCGTTCTGCGAGCGAAACGAAATCCTCGCTGAGCACGCCGTCGGGAATCATACTTTCGCTCAGGGAGTCGACAATTTGCTTGGTGTTTCCGAACTCTTGTTCCGCGTCGATCACCATTGACGAAGTTGCCACCGCCGACGTCGAAATGATGGCCCGTGTACGCTTCGGGCTCAACCTGGCGCGATGATGTGGCTCGTTGGCCACCAACATGTCCAATGCGATCAGCAGATCGGTCGATTGATCGCTGATCGAACTGGAAAAATTTTCGGGCGAGGCAATAAATTTTATATGCGAAGCCACCGGTCCACCTTTTTGAGAAAGTCCGGTTTGGTCAAGACCTACGACATGAAGACCGTCAAATGCGGCCGCGGTAGCAAGAATCTGATTGAGCGTCACCAGTCCGGTGCCACCAATCCCGACCGTCAACACGCTGTAACCGTCAAGCGGTATGGGCGGCAATGATGGCGAGGAAATGTCGGTCGGCAGATCGATATCGGAATTCTCTTTGACGATGTGAGTGTCGACATCCACGGTGACAAAACTTGGGCAGTCACCCTGGATGCACGAATAGTCGGTGTTGCAGGATGCCTGATGGATCTGGGTCTTGCGACCAAGCAGCGAATTCACCGGCTGAACTGAGAGACAGGTGCTTTTGGCTCCGCAGTCTCCGCAACCTTCGCACACCGCTTCGTTGATGACTATACGGGTCGCCCGCTCAGGGGCGAGTTTTCGTTTTCGCAGCCGACGCATCTCGTTGGCACAAGCCTGGTCGTAGACCAGCGCGGTAACTCCCTTGACTTTGGAGAGCACCACTTGTGCCTCGTCAAGTCGTGAGCGATCCCAAACTTTAACCGACCGCGGAATTTTCCATAGTCGCGCCGGCCACTTGTATCGGTTCATGTCGTCGGCGATAATGATTACTTGCTTCACTCCCTCGAGCAGCAATGTTTTGCATAACGCCGGAATTGGCACTTGGCCGGTCGGATCTTGGCCACCGGTCATGGCGATCACTCCGTTGTAGAGGAGTTTGAACGTCATGTTGACGCCGGCATCGATTGCAAATCTTGGGACCAGACAGCCGGAATGGAAGTAAGTTCCGTCCCCAATGTTTTGCACGAAGTGCGGCGCATCCACAAACGGGGCCCGACCAATCCATTGTGCGCCTTCACCCCCCATTTGCGTATACGAAGTGACACCCCGGTCCATCAGCATTACCATGGCGTGACAACCGACCCCGCCACCAACCGGACTACCCGTTACATCTTGCGTAGAGCGATTGTGAGAGCATCCCGAACAGAAGTAAGGAGTTCTTACCGCAGCATCGATGCGCTCCAGCGATTCTGAAGTTACCGGAATCTGTAATTTTTGACGCGCGGACAGGTCGCTGAATCCCAAAGCTCGGACTAGCAAGGGCCGGATTCGATCGGCCGTGAGTTCATTGTCCTGTGGGAAGAGAGTCAAGCCAGCCACATCTCGCTTGCCTTCGATTATCGGCCGCTCGTTACGGTCGTACAGCAAATCTCGAATCTGTCGCTCGATGAAGGAACGCTTCTCCTCGACCACAATGACGCGAGATAAACCGCGGGTGAATCGATCAATAATCCCCGGGTCGAGCGGATAGGGCACCCCAAGTTGGAGCAGGCGCACATTCCGCCGCGAGAGTTCCAGATCATCCAATCCGATTTCATGTAGCGCCTGGCGCAACTCCACATATGTACGGCCGCTGGAAACTATCCCGATCGAATCGCTGGATGATGAAACTGTGATGCGATTGATGTCATTGGCGGCGATGAATTGAATTGCGGCCGGAAGCCGCCGCTCATACAATTCCTTTTCCATCTCTAGCGTGTCGGGGATGAAGAATCGGGCGCGCTGAGCAAAACTCCAACTGGAGTCGCCGAACTGAAATTGTCTGTTGGTATCTATCTGGTGTTGACTATTCACGCGGGCTATCCCAAATCCATCCGCCACCGCCGTAACAATCTTCAGTCCGGCATAGAGGCCGGTTGCGCGCGACATTTCGAATGCGTACCGCCCCAAATCGATTACTTCCTGCACATTTCCGGGCGAAAAAATTGGAATAGCCAAATCCAGCAGCGCGTGCTCGCAGGCACCGGGAAGAGTTGACGATTTCGACGACGGATCGTCGCCGACTGCCAGGACCACTCCACCGTTGGCTCCGGCACCGTGCAGGTTTGCGTGGCGCAGTGCATCGCCACATCTGTCAAGACCGGGTGTCTTGCCGTACCACATTCCGATAACTCCATCGAGATTCTTCAGCGGCGCGAGATGATCTTGCTGACTTCCCCATATCGCGGTAGCGGCAAGCTCTTCGTTGAGGCCACTCACATGGTGGATATTGAGTTGACTCTTATCCATCTTCTGCAAAGCGAGGTCAAAACCGCCAAGCGGCGAACCTGGATATCCAGATACGAAGGCCGCCGTATTCAAACCTTTTGATCGATCGGCGCGGAGTTGGTCTACTAATACACGGGCTACGGCCTGGACACCGGTAAGTAATACATCACCGTCGATTCGTTCATATCTTTCGTTGAGAGTGAACGATTCGCGGTCAATACTCACGGCTTTACAATACCCCACCAGGTTGGAGCGAAAACATGCGCCCCAATAGCAATAGGATTGCGAGTGAATGTCCACCAGTGGAGCCCACTCAGCGCACGAAATGATGGGACACGGAGGTCACTCCGACGGAATGTCGATGGCGGCCATGGTACGCGACATGCGCAATCGATTCCTGGTCGCGGCATTGTTTTCGGTCCCGATCCTGCTGTGGTCAGAAATTGGGCGCGATGTGCTGAATTTCAATGTTGTCGCCCCATTCAATATTCGTGACGACATTTTCCAACTAATTCTGTCGTTGCCCGTCGTCGGCTGGGCGGCGTGGATTTTCTACGATGGCGCCATCCGGGCGCTACGAGCTCGCACTCTCGACATGATGGTGTTGGTAGCCGTGGGCGTCGGATCGGGCTGGCTGTACTCGCTTGGGGTCACACTGACCGGCGGTGGCGAAGTATTTTATGAAGCCTCCACAGTATTGGCGGCGTTCGTGCTACTAGGCCACTGGCTGGAAATGCGTGCCAGGGGCGGTGCAAGCGACGCGATCCGAAAATTACTCGATCTCGCGCCGCCGCAGGCGGTCGTGATCCGCGACGGTCAGACGCTGGAAATTCCCACGGCCGATGTTCAGGTTGGTGATCTTTTGCTCGTGCGTCCGGGTGCCAAGGTTCCTGTCGATGGTGTCGTCGAGGATGGCGAGAGCGATGTCGACGAATCGATGGTCACAGGCGAAAGCCTGCCAGTGCATAAGGCACCGGGGATCGCAGTCATCGGTGCAACGATCAACACAAACGGCAGCCTCAGGATTCAGGCGACAAAGGTTGGCGCCGATACTGCGTTGGCACAAATTGTCAGACTCGTTCAGGACGCACAAAACTCCAAGGCACCTGGCCAACGCCTGGCAGATCGCGCAGCCTTTTGGCTCGTGTTCGTAGCCCTCATTGGCGGAGTTCTTACTTTCGCGGTCTGGCTAGTTGCCGGAAGTTCCGCATCAGTAGCGCTGTTATTCGCCATCACCGTAGTGGTCGTTACGTGCCCCGATGCCCTTGGACTGGCGACGCCGACGGCGATCATGGTTGGCACGGGACTCGGAGCCGGCCGAGGCGTGTTATTCAAGCACGCAACTGCAATCGAAACGGGCGCCAGGATCGACACGGTTGTCATGGACAAGACGGGAACGCTCACCAAGGGCGAACCGGAAGTGACCGAGATCGTCGTCGAGGGAATCGATGAGCGCGACATGCTCAGACTCGTCGCCGCGGTCGAGCGCGAATCGGAACATCCACTCGCTCAGGCAGTGGTCCGTTACGCCGATGAACGCAACACCGAAGTCCTGTCCACGACTGAGTTCGAAAATATTCCAGGCCATGGCGCCATAGCCACCGTGGATGGCCACAAGGTAACCGTGGGGAATCAACGACTTCTGGTGCGCGAAGGCATCGACATCTCGGGTCTCGAATCCCGTTTGGGTGAAATTGTCAATGGCGGTCGGACCGCAATAATCGTGGCGATCGATGGGCATGCCGTCGCCATTATTGGACTCGCCGATGCGGTTCGTCCGACCGCGGCAGGAACCGTTGCGGAGTTACGGGATGTGGGCATTCAAGTTGTCATGCTCAGCGGCGACAACGAAGCAACTGCCCGCCGAATTGCTGGACAACTCGGCATCGACACGGTGATCGCAGAAGTTGTGCCAGGTGACAAAGCGGCCAAGATTGCCGAGCTTCAGGCAGCCGGGCGACGCGTGGCCATGGTCGGCGATGGAGTAAACGATGCCCCGGCCCTTGCCCAGGCCGACCTTGGCATAGCGATCGGCGCCGGCACCGATGTGGCAATCGAAACGGCGGACATAGTGTTAATGCGCTCCGACCCATTTGATGTTGCTATTGCCCTGCGAATTGGGCGTGGAACACTGCGCAAGATGCGTCAAAACCTTGGCTGGGCCGTCGGCTATAACGCGGTTGCCCTACCAATTGCTGCGGGAGTCTTTGAACCCGCATTCGGGCTCGTGCTGCGCCCGGAAATTGCCGCCCTGTCAATGTCCGGTTCGAGCCTTATCGTCGCCGTCAATGCTTTGCTTCTCAAGCGCCTACATCTCCCCGCCTCCGTCGAGCTACAGCAAAATCATGATTGACATTCGGGAAGTCGGCCCACGGGATGGGTTGCAGGCCGAAAACCCCGTCACAGTCGACCAGCGAATCGAATTTATTCGCCATTTAATTGGCGCCGGAATCACGCACCTGGAGGTTGCATCGTTCATGCGCGATGATGTAGTTCCTTCAATG
This sequence comes from Ilumatobacteraceae bacterium, assembly GCA_039916865.1. Taxonomy (GTDB): domain Bacteria; phylum Actinomycetota; class Acidimicrobiia; order Acidimicrobiales; family Ilumatobacteraceae; genus UBA3006. The sequence continues at coordinate 120 of JBDSKN010000096.1, read as the reverse complement.
GCAGGCGCCGAAGATGTTGTGGCCGGTGTACCACCTCAGCCCGGACTTACCCGTGTGGGATTGGTGGCCAACACGAAGGGAGCGCAACGGGCACTGGCTTGTGGTTTGGAAGAAGTGACG
>JBDSKN010000095.1:0-2226 GCA_039916865.1 Ilumatobacteraceae bacterium | reverse complement strand
TTCCACGTCGGAGTGGCGAAATTGGCAGACGCACCAGCTTGAGGGGCTGGCGCTCGAAAGGGCGTAGGGGTTCAAGTCCCCTCTTCGACACCATCACGATAGATTCACCGCGTCCCTTTGTTCCCTTGAATGATGAGGATCGGGCGTCTCTTCAAACTCGCACTCTTCGCGTCTTAGTTACGGGTCAAATTGCCGGAGCCGCAGCGCTCGCAGCAGCTGTAACGGTCGGCGCATTTGTCATTCAAGACATTCTCGGACAAGACACGCCGTGGGGTGGAGTCGCCTCGGCGACAGTGACGATGGGAACGGCATTTATGTCTCAGGTTCTGGCCCGAGTTATGACCCACCGCGGTCGACGTGGGGGGCTGAGGTTGGGTTACGGGCTGGCGGTAGTTGGCGGCACTATTGCCGGCGTTGGTGTGGAAATGAGTTCGCTATGGATCTTCCTGGCTGGATTGTTTCTATTTGGAAACGGGCAAGCATCAAATTTACTTTCACGGTACGCGGCCACCGATTTAGCACTTCCCACCGAACGAGGCAGGGCGATGAGTCGAATTCTGTTCGCCTCAACATTCGGTGCCGTATTTGGGCCACTGTTGATTCGACCGGCCGAGCGGATGGGTCAAGAATGGTTCGGCTGGCAGCAATATACGGGGCCATGGATCTTTGCCGCCGTCTTTCTCACCCTGTCATTCGTCAACGTCACATTGCGGCTTCGTACCGATCCGCTTGAAGCAAGCGGGGGATTAAGTCGACAATCCGCGGTTGGTGTCGAACGGCCAAACCTGCGGGCAATGTTTGTGACTGTCGGCGAATCCGCCGATGCTCGGCTCGCCTTGTTAACAATGGTGATCTCGCAGATGACGATGGTGGCAGTGATGACCATGACGCCCGTACATCTCAAATCTCATGGACATGAGGCGATTAGTTCATTTATAATTTCCCTACACATCGGCGGAATGTATGCCTTTAGCCCCCTGATTGGGCGATTCAGTGATACCCAAGGTCGATTGGCAACCATCAAACTCGGTGCGATGTTGTTGCTTCTGGCAACCCTCACCGCCGCACTAGCCGGAGACCAGCCCGCACTGTTGTTTCCGTCGCTTTGGCTTCTCGGTCTTGGTTGGAGTTGCGGTCTAATTGGTGGCTCAAGTTTACTGCTCGACTCCATTAGCACCGACCAGAGAGTGCGAATTCAGGGTACGGCAGATCTATCGATGAGTTTTTTCGGAGGACTTGCGGGATTTGCCAGCGGATTTGTTCGCAGAGCGGTCGGTTATACAATGCTTGCCAATCTCGCTTCGCTGTTAGCAGCGACATTAGTGATTGCCGTCCTTTCGAGGCGAGTACGAGAACCCGTCTAATCTACGATTGAAGTGTGAGTATTTCGGCTGAAAACTTTCGGCCAGAAGGTGAAACTCCGCCCGTTACTCAGCGACAACTCAACTTGGCCGTCGCTGGCCTTATTCTCGGGCTATTTCTCGCCGGACTTGATTCAAGCATCGTTTCGGTTGCGATGCCAACCATCGCAGGTTCGTTGGGTGGATTTAGCAAGTTGGCCTGGGTAAGCACCGCTTACATCGTGACCACGGCGATGGCCACGCCGCTGTTAGGCAAGTTAAGCGATATTTTTGGACGCCGGCGGTTGTATCTGATGTCGGTCGTGGTGTTTCTTGGCGGTTCGGTGTTGTGCGGGTTGGCCCAAAACATCGATCAATTGATTGCCTTTCGTGCGCTGCAGGGAATCGGTGGCGGGGGAATCGGAGCCATCACCTTCGCAATCATCGCCGAGTTGGTTGTACCTCGTGAACGGGGTAAATATATTGGTTTATTCACGAGTGCCTTCGCCCTGTCGAGCGTGGCTGGTCCGCTCATCGGCGGATGGATGGTGGAGCAAGCGTCCTGGCGATGGATTTTCTTCGTAAACATTCCCATTGGCGGCGTTGCCCTGGCAATAACCGCTTCGGTTTTGCATATGCAATTTCATCGAATTGAGGCCAAGGTCGATGTTCGTGGTGCGATTCTACTGTCGCTGTCGATACTCGGACTATTCGCCGTACTCGAGTTTGGTCGATCGTGGGGGTGGACATCGGTTCGAGTGTTGAGCCTGCTAGTTGCAACCATCGTGTTGCTTGGGCTCTTCGTGCGTGAAGAGCGAAGAGCGGTCGAGCCAATGGTTCCAATGCGATTGTTGCGTGACCGCGTAGTTCTCGTCTGCTCGGTCAT
>JBDSKN010000094.1:0-23138 GCA_039916865.1 Ilumatobacteraceae bacterium | reverse complement strand
TGACAAGTATTTCTCCTGTGTCTGGTCCGGCGGGGGGTGGGACCGCGGTGACACTCACTGGTACGAATTTGGCGGGGATTTCGTCGGTCACGTTTGGTGGTACGGCTGGTACGCCGGTCACCAATGTGAGTGCAACATCAATCAAGGTATTGACGCCAGTGAAGATCGCTGGTGTTGTTGATGTGGTGGTCACCACGGCGGGTGGGTCGGGGACATTAACCGCTGGATTTACTTATCGTGCGGCGCCTACTTTGACAAGTATTTCTCCTGTGTCTGGCCCGGTAGGGGGTGGAACGTCGGTGACACTCACTGGTACGAATTTGACGGGGACAACGTCGGTCACCTTTGGTGGTACGGCTGGCACAGCGGTCACCAATGTGAGTGCAACATCAATCAAGGTACGGACGCCAGTGAAGATCGCTGGTGTTGTTGATGTGGTGGTCACCACGGCGGGTGGGTCGGGGACGCTGACTGCTGGGTATACGTTTCGTGCGGAACCGACCGTGACCCCTATAACAACCCCGACAGTGACTACTACGGAGCCGCCGACGGTGACAGGTATTTCTGCTGTGTCTGGACCGGTGGAGGGTGGGACGTCGGTGAAGATCACGGGAACGAATTTGACAATGACTTCGTCGGTCACCTTTGGTGGTACGGCTAGCACGTCGGTCACCATTTTGAGTGCAACATCAATCCGGGTAGTGACACCAGCGAAGATCGCTGGTGTTGTTGATGTGGTTCTGATAACGCCGGGTGGTTCGAGGACGTTGACCGCTGGGTTTACATATCGCGCGGCGCCGAAGGTGACAAGTATTTCTCCTGTGTCTGGTCCGTTGGCTGGTGGGACGTCGATGACGATCACTGGTACTGGGTTTGTGGTTGGGGCGACCGTAAAAATTGGTGGGGTAAAAGCGGCAAATGTGGTGGTGAGTTCGTCCAAGTCGATCACCGCGGTGACATTTACTCATGTTGCCGGGGTGGTCGATGTGGTGGTGACAAACCCGGGCAAGCAATTCGCAACACTTGTCGGCGGGTTTACGTATCGCGCACTACCTGCAAAGTCAAGTAGTGCGATCATCGTCAAGCATCTAGCAGGTAAATCCACAATCGCATTGAGTTTCCCCGTCGCATACGCTGGAAAATGTGTGACCATCGAGTTGGGGTTTGACGAAGATGGTCAGGTCAAGTTCCAAGTGGTGGGCAGTGTGATTCTTGATGCATCCGGCAATGGTGTCTTCACTTTTCAGCGCCTGATCACTTCGGAGATAGTGATCAGAGCAAAAATCGATTTGAAGACGGTCGCTGAGCTAATGAGACCAGGCGCTATACCGTTGCCCAGACCTCCTCGCAAGATCGTCGTCGAGCGTCTTGCAGGTATATCCACAATCGAATTAAGTCTCCAAGATAAATACGCCCAGAAACGTGTGAGCATCGAGTTGGGTTTCGGCGTGGATGGTCAGGTCAAGTTCCAAGTGGTGGGCAGCGTGATTCTTGATCCATCCGGCAAAGGTGTTCTCAAGTTGCAGCGCGCGATCCCAGCGGAAGCAGTCGTCAGGGCAAGGATCGCTTCAGTAATTGTGGCCGAGCGTATGAGAATGACACTTTGTTGATGCCCACTTGTGGGGGCTGCCTACGACTAAAAGTTATACGCCGAGTGCGACTTTGATCTCTTGCGCGCCATTGAGCAGATCCGCACGGCCCGAATCAGTGAGTACTCCGTAGGCCGACGCAACCAGCCGATCGGTGAGAGTCTCTGCATCGGACATTTTTTGATGTACCGCTTGATCAATCACAGGTGCATCGCTATCGCTCCAGCCAAACATCTTGATATCGGTCGGGCGTTTGACAAAGTGAGCCGTCTTGGAATCAAGCCCAACAGCGCGTAATGCGAGTAGGTGTGTGCTACCTCGAAATTCGCGCAGGATAGTGACTAGTTGCATGGCGCGTCCTGGAGAATCGGTCGCTAGCGGTTCCGCCTTGACAGCGGCATATAGCGTCAGGCCGTCGCCGTCGGTCGCGTCGTTTACTGCATTTGCGGCGACGACAAATTCGTCCAGATGTGGAATATCAGACAACTTTGCACGGCCCAAATTTGCGCAACATTCCAAATGCGCCTTTCCGGCAATTCGTGGCGCCACTTTTTCCCTGGCCGAATCCCATGCTGTCGCGATCAATTTTGGATTGAAATAGCCGAATGCGGAAGCCACAGCCGAGCCTTCACAATCGCCCAGTGCTCCACCGCGACCGATGACGTAGAACTGGAGTCCATCAAGCCCAAATTCCGCTCCTTTGGCCTGAGTTTCGGGCACAAAGTAGTGCGCCCAGCCGGTTGAGTTAAAGATTGGGCAAACCTCTTTGACGAGTTCCTCGTTGTTCATGTCATGAGAGTAGTACCAAAGGCTCTAGCGTCTAACACTGTGTTTCCAACCGTAGATTGGGAATCTGGCGAGCCAGACCCGGATGTTGACGCCACTCGATTGCGCAATGAGATTGCATCTGTGATCGGAGATCGAGAAAAAACGGGAACCACACTCGCAATGCTGGCTATTCATCGGGGCCGCCTAGTGGCGGAAGAGTATCAAGATGGGGTCGATCGCGACACCACTTTAATTTCCTGGTCGATGGCCAAGAGCATCACACACGCGCTTGTCGGAATTGCGGTTGCGGACGATCTGGTTGATTGCGCCGCCCAAGCACCGATTGGTGAATGGAACGGTGATCGGCGCAGCGAGATCACATTGCAACAACTGTTGAACATGCGCTCGGGGCTGTCCTGGGTCGAGGACTACGTGGACGGAGATGCCTCCGATGTGATCGACATGCTCTTTGGTTCTGGTATTGCCGATCACGCCGCCTACGCAATAGCCCAACAGCTCGTAGAGCCACCCGGCGGCACCTGGTTATATTCATCGGGCACTACAAACATCATTTGTCGAATCATCGGCGATGTTTTGGGAGATTCTTCAGGTCAAAACGAACAGATGGCAGCTTTTATCCAAGTTCGACTTTTTGACGCGCTGGGGATGACGAGCGCGAAAGCGCAATTCGATGCCGCGGGTACTTTCGTCGGTTCCTCGTATGTATTTGCAACCGCGCGCGATTTTGCTCGATTCGGATATCTATATCTCCATGATGGAGTGTGGAATGGTCGGCGAATTCTCCCCCTAGATTGGGTGGCTCACGCCCGCACCGTGACCGCACATGACTCCGATTCGGGTTTGGGATATGGGGCCCATTGGTGGACACTGCCGAGCGAACCGGACAGTCTCGCCGCGTGCGGGTATGAAGGTCAATACATTGTGGTCGTTCCACGTCGCGATCTTGTTCTCGTTCGACTCGGAAAGACTCCCGCCGAAAAACGAAGTGCGGTCGTCGACTCACTGATGTCAATTATTGACGCATTTCCAAGTGGTTAGCCCGGTTTGTCGCGCGATTCGATATTTCTTCGAGCGGGCTGCACTCAAAAATATAATTCCACTTTTGCGTGCCAGTCACTTTCAACCAACCATTGCGGTGACCGCAATTACAACGGCATTGGCGATTTCAGTCGGTCGTGGAGCCAGCGCTATGTGGGTGTGGCTAGCCGTATTGGCTGGGCAATTGTCGGTCGGGTGGAGTAACGATTATCTCGATCGGAATCGAGACGCTATATCGAAACGCATAGACAAGCCGATTGTGGCCGGACAAGTCAAGCAGACTCTTGTTGGCGTTTGCGCCGTCGCGGCACTCATCGCCTGCGTTCCACTTTCACTTATCTCCGGTTGGCGCGCCGGGGCGGTGCATCTCGCTGCCGTAACCATGGCGTGGCTTTACAACTTCAAGTTGAAGTCGACTCCGGTCAGCGCAATTCCGTATCTTGTCGCTTTCGCACTCCTGCCGGCATTTGTGACGCTCGGGCTTGCCGAACATAATTGGCCCCAGCCGTGGGCAATGGTCGCGGCCTCTTTGATGGGACTCGGCGCTCACTTTGTAAATGTGTTGCCGGACCTTGATGCCGATCGCGCCACGGGGGTGAATGGTTTGCCCCACCGATTGGGATTTCTGACATCTCTAGGACTTGGTGCACTTTTCATTACCGGTTCAACAATTGTCATCGCCGTGTTCGCATTTGACTCGACAAGTCAATTTCGGTCTGCTCTGTTAGTTGTGGCGGCGGGCAATGCAATCGCCATAGGAATCACTGGATTAAGCGGAAGACATCGCGCCGCGTGGACACTCACACTGGGCATGGCCGGGCTAAATGTAATTTGTCTCCTCGCCAATGGCGCTTCAATTGTCAATAGATAGTCGGATCTAAGGGTGAATCGGTATGTTCTGCTCGGCAAGTAGTGTCGATCGAGATTCCACCAGGGCCAGGGTAAGTACTGCGCCGATAACAAACGAACCACCGACGATTCGCGCGGAGGATAATTGCTCGGCAAAGAATAGGTGACCGGCAAGAATCGCCACAATTGGTTCGAATGTCATGACTACCGACGAAGATGGGGCACCAATGACCTTGACGCCGGCGAACATTGCCACCGTTGCACCGGCCGTCGAGATAACCCCCAGCAGCGACGCATTCGTCCATCCGGTTAAATCAGTTGGAAAATTCACCGCTACAGAGCTTGGCGCAAACAGCCAGTACAACGCATAGGACGACGCAGCGCCAATCATCACGATATTTACGCCTGTAAAGAGATCGGTCTTGGGCATTACTCGGACACTGATGATCATGTAAATGGAGTATTCGACCGACGCCCCTAGTACCAAAAGCACGCTGAACAGATTTCCGCCGCCCACTTGGCCGACGGTGATGGCAACCCCAATGAGGGTGAACACCAAACAGACCAGCACAACTCGATTTGGCTTGTGCTGGTTAATCCACCATGAGAGCAGAACGATAAACACTGGATTGCTATAGAAGATCACCACCGCTAGGCCGCTGTCGATGTTCTTGAGCGCGGTGAAATACAGCAACGTCCCGAGAAAGAAGCCAATCGAGCCAAGGAGGAAAATTTGGATTGACAATCTTCGACTCGGCCAGGCCGTGCCATGTACGAAGAATGGGCGTGCGATCAACATCAGGATCGAAGCAATGGTGAATCGCGCCAGAAGAACACCGACAGCATTCGCACCGTGGGCGAATGAGAAATTTGCAAAGGTTGGTGCCAATCCAAAACCAATACTCGCTATCAGAACAAATGCGACACCTCGTAGGCGGGGTCGCGTGGCCACCGTGAGACTCTAGTGGCGCCGATTATTCTGAAGGTTTATGGGGTAAAATAGTTCGCTAATGCATCGTTTCATTGCCCGATCAGTCATTGCCGTTCTCTGCACGGCCAGCGCATTGGTGGTACAAGCGACGCCGGCCTCGGCGGCAACTTGTCGAGATGGGGGGACATGCAAACTCGGCGATATGGGGCCGGGCGGAGGGTTCGTGTTTTACGATGCCGGTTCTCTGCAATGGTGGGGCCAGTATCTTGAATTCAAGGGGGCGATCCAATGGCGAGTTCCTTGGAGTCCAACTGAATCGGCATTCACGGCCGTGTACCCCGCCCCCGCGGCGGGAATATCGGTGTTGCGCCAACGAATATTGAGCAAGTCCATCGGCTACGGAAAATTGAATACCGAGGCAATTATAAATACCTACGGAAATTCGGGAAATTATGCCGCCCGGGTTGCGAGCCTCGTTGTTTCTCCGAAATCGGGCTGGTTCCTGCCGTCTAAGGACGAGGCCAATGCTCTCTACAACTATCTCAAGCTTGTTGGCAAGAGCGCACCGAACGCCACCGTCTCGGCAACAATAAATCGCAGGTTCACTCAATCGGCGATGTGGACATCATCCGAGGATTCCGACTCATTTGCTTGGTTTCAATTATTCGTCGATGGCACGCAATACACCGACGACAACGGAATAATTCCTGGTCTGAGCGGTAATAAAGCATCAACCATGACTCGTCAGCACGGAACCTCGTTTCCGCCGATGCCGCTCATTGCCACACCGATCCGGGCGTTTCCGGATAGCAGCGGAATACCGACGCCCAATCCGGTTGGCGAGTATGCCGTTGGGGCCACCGGTCCCAGTGGCGGGATCGTTTTTTACGATGCCGGAATTCATCAAAGTTGGGGCCGATATCTGGAAGTTGCCCCGGTCGAATGCGAGGGCGTGGCGTTGCCGTGGAAACCAAATGCCGCCGTAATTTCCCCGCTCTATATCAATACGACCGGCGGTCTCACCGCGGCGAAGAAACGGGTACTGGCGAAAGCGGTTGGAATGGGACGGATCAATACCGCCCTTGTAGTAAGCCGATACAGAACCAATTTCATGTATGCGGCCCGCTACGCCCAAGAACTCGTTTGTCGGCAGGCCGATGATTGGTTTTTGCCATCCAAGGAGGAGATCGACCTTGTATTCAACAATTTGAAGGCGCTCGACTCGCCAATTGGGGACTTTGACAAGGGCTACTACTGGACATCTTCCGAATATGACAATCAGAACACCTGGACCGAGTATTTCAGCGATGGACAACAATTTGACCGAGTGAAGACTCTGTCGGCGAACAAAACCGGGCCTCAGAGACCCTTTCGCGTTCGAGCAATCCGTGCTTTTGGCTAGGTGACATCAAACACCTCCCAGGTATACGTAGGAATCAAATTCGATACCTACTCTTGAAGTAACGCGCAATTACGCATTCGATCGGAAGGATCCAATTGATGGATATCAAAGGAAATGATCGAAGCGACGTGCTGTGGTCGAAGGTCATGATCGGATCGATTCTGACGGCGATGAGCATGAGCATTCTTGTACTTGGTGCGGTCGGAATTGTTTCGATCGTGAATTCTGAGTCAAATTCGGGCTCAGCAGTTTCGGCCCCGAATAATTCGGAAGTTCAAGTCACGCTCAGCGAATTTAAGATAACGATTGCTCCCGCCGAGGTGCCTCCGGGGATAGTTACCTTTACGATTACCAATAGCGGAACCACCGCTCACGACTTTATGATTCCGGATTTGGGTCAGAACTCGCCGATGATCAATGCGGGCGAAACCGCAACTCTTGTGACAGAATTTCCTGATGTAGGAACATACAAGGTTCTTTGTGGAGTTCCTGGCCACGAAGCGGCCGGAATGGTATCGAGCCTGAACGTGAGTTCGAGCGCGACAATCGCTGCCCCGCCTCCGAACCCCGACGCGACTCACGCAGGACAAGCAGAAATGTCATGGCAAGAGATGGATTCGATGATGCTTGATGTGGCCAATAAATTCCCGGCAGCAACGGCCGGCGTAGGAAACGGCATTTTAGATCCAATTATTAGCGCTGACGGTTTCAAAGAATTTCATCTCACGGCGAGCATCATCAAATGGGAAGTGGAACCGGGTGTGTTTGTCGACGGTTGGGCATATAACGGCGAAATTCCTGGACCGATTCTGCAGGTGTATGTCGGTGACAAGGTTCGCATTGTGTTAAAGAATGAGTTACCAGAGTCAACAACAATTCATTTTCATGGTGTTCGTGTTCCGAATGCAATGGATGGGGTGGACCCTTTTACACAGGAGCCAATTCATCCAGGCGACTCCTTCACGTATGAATTCAGTGCACTAGAACCGAGTGTGGGGATGTACCACTCGCATCACAATGCGCAAGTGCAGGTTCCAAATGGTTTGGCCGGAGCACTATTGATAGGTGACTGGAAATTAGCGGCGATGGGAGCAGCGGGCGATCGCGTCTCAGACTTCGATGGCATTGCCGAGCAGGAAATTGTGATGGTGCTCAATGACTCGGGAACCATTGGGTTGTCCTTGAATGGCAAGTCGTTTCCGGCTACTACACCGTACAAATTGAAGGTGGGCGAGACGATGGTCGTGCACTACTTCAATGAAGGTTCCATGTCTCACCCGATGCATTTGCACCAACCCTCTGGACTAATAGTTGCTCGCGATGGTGTGATGTTGGAGTCGCCGTATTGGGCCGACACGATCAGCGTCGCCCCCGGTGAGCGGTGGACCGTGGTATATACGGCGCAAGACGCGGGCGTATGGGCATGGCACTGTCACATTCTTAATCATGCCGAAACTCCGACGGGAATGCGGTACATGGTGACTGCCCTCATCGTCGAATAATCCCGTCGCCCGACTACCGTGGACTCACGGTGTGTGGTCACATGTCGGGAAACGGGGGAAGTATGTCTGGTGAGTTGTGGCGCAAATCAGCGGTGGAACTTGCCAACGACATTCGACAGCGAAAGGTGTCGAGTCGAGAAGTAATTGAAGCGCATCTAGATCGAATCACCGAGGTAAATCCGCAGGTGAACGCAATCGTGCGTGTCCTAGGCGATCAAGCACGCGCCGCTGCAGACTTGGCGGACGCGGCGATATCACGCGGCGATGTTCTCGGTGCGTTCCACGGGGTTCCGATCACGGTAAAAGAAAACATCGACATGGCTGGATTGCCAACCACACAGGGAATTCCTGCACTGGCCGAAGCGATACCTCAACTTGATGCGCCAGTCGTGGAGCGAATGCGTGCGGCCGGAGCAATTCCGATTGGGCGAACAAATCTCCCCGATCTCGGTTTGCGGGTACATACGGACTCGACTCTGTACGGTCGAACAAAGAATCCTTGGAAGTCGGATCGAACCGCAGGCGGCTCTAGTGGCGGTGAAGGTGCAGCACTGGCCACAGGAATGAGCCCACTTGGACTAGGTAACGACATCGGTGGATCGTTACGCAATCCAGCCCACTGTTGCGGAATTGCGTCGATTAAGCCCACCACAGGAGTGATCCCTGATGCGCAAATGTTTCCCATTGAAGACATTGGTCTAAGTGCGCAAATAATGCTCAACCAAGGCGTGATGGCGCGACGAATTGCCGATGTACGAGCCGGATTCCTCGTGGTCGCCGGAGCCCACCCGCGCGACCCGATTAGTGTTCCGGCCAATTTGGTCGATCTCCAAGGTGGCGAAAAAATACGTGTCGCCGTGCTGGCCGAGCCGCCCGGTGGTTCTACGCATCCGGAGATTGCGGCGGCAGTCCGCCGAGCCGGAGACGCCCTGTCGTCCGCCGGTCACATAGTGACGAGTGCGTCACCGCCGGATTATGAATTGGCTTGTGCAACATGGTCGGTGCAGCTAAATGGCGAACTCCTGTTGCAGTGGCCGCTGCTCGAAGCAGTTGTTGGAATTGGCGGAATGAAATTTCTCACACTTGCTCGGGAAGTGTTGCCCGAGGTTGACCTAGCGGCATGGGCAAATGCACAGCTCATCCGTAACGGCATTGCACGTCGTTGGTCTCTGTGGTTCCAGAACTACGACATTCTGCTCACACCGGTGTGGACTCAGCCGCCGTTTTTATACGATGCAGACATTGCTAATACTCAGGGTGCGCTCGACACCTTTGAACTGCTGCGCCCGGTTTTGCCTGGAAATTTGCTGGGCGTCCCCTGTGTCGCCGTGCCCGCTGGGATGGCCGGAGGCATGCCCACGGGGGTGCAAGTCATCGGTGCGCGCTTCTCCGACTTGCGCTGTTTGGCGATTGCCGAACAGATAGAAGCCGAGTGCGGCCTGGATACTCCTATCGATCCAATTGCCTGAGCAATGTGGAGGAAAATTAAAAATCCGACAGGCTGACGAAATCGCCATCCTGTCGGATTTTTTTAAGAACTGCGCGAGTTGCGCAGGTACGTCAGATTGAGGGTTGCCTCAGACGATCCTTACGTTCTGGGCTTCTTCGCCCTTGCGACCAGGTGCCACGTCGAATTCGACGGCCTGGCCTTCGCTGAGTGACTTGTAGCCCTCTGCAACGATGTTGGAGAAGTGTACGAACACATCGTCCCCACCGTCACGTGAGATGAAGCCGAAGCCCTTCTCTGCATTGAAAAATTTGACTGTACCTCGCATGTGATATCTCTTTTCATAAATGGAGAAGCCCTATTAGCTAATCCGGATACCAGACTATGAGCAGCCGGGCACTTTCCCACTTTTTTGAGACAACCGGTGACAGAACTTCATATTGATAAGGTTTGCCAGCGAATCACGGGGCGTATAGGGGGGTCGTGAGTACCGAGGCCACGCTTGATAGGGGGTTGTCGACTCAGCGCCTAAGCGACGCGCTCGCACCATTTACTGCCGGGGCAGAGGTCACTTCTGCTGAACGAGTTCCGGTCGGAACGGGACAGATGGCGGATTGTTTTCGCATCCAACTCAGGTACGCCTCCGAATGCAATGGACCATCGACAATCATTGCCAAGGTTCCGTCGCTCAACCAATCAAGCCGAGCGGCCTCTCGGCTAACTCGTTGTTATGAATTGGAGACCCAGTTCTACTCCGAGTTACGGGCCCGCGTGGATGTCCGGGCTCCGCTGTGTTACCACTCCTCATACACCGCGGATAGCGACGAATTTCTGTTGCTATTGGAAGATCTTGCACCCGCAGTCCAGGGCGATCAACTAAAGGGCTGTTCGTTCGATCAAGCATTAGCGGCGGTTGGCGAACTAACTCGATTACATGGCCCGTTGTGGAATTCTGCCTTCCTCAATTCCATGTCGTGGCTTGGTCGACCAACTATTGATTCGTCCAACGCTACGACAGCTCTCTTTCAACATTTCTATCCTGGATTTGTTGCACGATATTCCGATCAACTTTCAAGCGATGTCCTTGAACTAGGCGCCCGATTCGTGTCCCAAGCAAATCGCTACTTTGCCGCGGCTCCCGCAATCTCAACTGTCGTACATCGTGATTTTCGCCTCGACAATCTTTTGTTTAACGGAATCGGAAACGACATTGCGGTGGCCGTGGTGGATTGGCAGACTGTTTGTCAGGCACCCGGAGTGTCCGATCTGTCATATTTCGTCGGATCCGGACTCGCGGTAGACGATCGCCGACGGCATGAAGAGTACTTAGTTCGGGAGTATCAACGTGGATTGCAAACTTATCGAATCGAATTGAAATTTGATGAACTTTGGAACCAGTATCGCCTCTTTGCGTTCTCTGGTTTCGGAATGGCAATCGCCGCGTCGATGCTGGTGAAGCAAACCGATCGGGGAGACGAAATGTTCGTCGCTATGGCGTCTCGTCACGGCCAACAGGCCATCGATCTCGAATCGGAGTTATTGTTCTAGAAATGGCTCGATTCACTCCTTTGGACGAGAATTTCGCTCATCAAATTCCGGAACCGTTTCCAAACACGGTGGTGCATCACCATGATTGGCGCGAAAGTTTGTTTTTCCATATGCATCTGCGCGACAAACCGGGCGACGTCGTCATTCTCACTCTCGCTCATTATCCAGCACGTGGTGAAATGGATTCCTTGCAACTTGGCCGAGTAGACGGTCAATCAATTTATGCCCGGCATGCTCGGTCGGTCAACGACGATCAAAATAATTTCTCTGTCGGACCGGTAAATATCCAAGTTGAGGAACCCCTCAAGCGGGTTCGACTTCGGGTGTCAGAGACCTCGGAGTCGTCGCTTTCGATGGATATCGTCTTCACCGCTCGGACAATTCCTTATCAATTGCGTCGGGGAACGATGAAGATTGGCCATGAGATCGTGTGGGACCAGTCGCATATGTTTCAAAGTGGAACATACAACGGGACATATGTCCATCACGGAACGATTTTTGAGGTAAAAAATTGGTGGGGGCAACGGGATCACTCGTGGGGTATTCGTACCCACAATCGCTGTCCAATGTGGATGTGGCTAGCCATTCAGTTGCCGGAAGGGATGCTGGGGGTTTGGCATTGGGAATATCCGAACGGTGCTCGTGTGTACACGGACGGATGCTATGCGCCGGCCGATGGTAGTGAGCCGATTCCCGTTATTGATTTTCGTCACGAGTTGCATTGGCGTAATCAGATTGGGGCAGAAATTTCCTACGGGAAATTTGGTGACGACGTTCACGGTCTTGGTGGAACCGTTGCCTTCACCCTGCAAGGTGGTCGGGTGATCGAAGTTGAGGCCGAGGGTCGTTGGGCGCAGCGATACAGCAGTTCCACCCAGCGATCGGCTGAAACCTTGGGCGGTGGACTCAGTGAGATGACAGTACGGACAAGTGATGGGTCAACTGGCACGGCCATCTACGAGATCACTGGTCAGTGGCACCACAAGTATTTTCCAATCCCCCGCGGAGTGAAACTACCCCCCGGTTAGGTACCTCTCAGAGCGGCGACGACCGGCGCAAATTTGTCGATGTCTTCGCCGCCGACTATGACATAAGAAAATCCCCAGCGCTCACGACGGGCGACCAAGTCGTCAATAAGTTTTGACGGCGGCCCGATGAGCGCAAAAGGGGTTTCCGCGATCATCGATTCATCTACGTGCATTGCATTGGCCAGGCGACTTATGGCGCCGTGTGCATCGTCCGTGATATTCACCATAAAGGCGCGAATGTTCATCTCGATTTTGCTGGCGCGGCTGCCGGCCGCCTCTCGAACGATCTCGACCTTGTCATCGACTGCTGCCGCCGACATAGTTGCGATGACCTCAGGTCCAACTGCTCCAGCAGTCAATGTGGCATTAATTCCAATGATGTCGGCATATTGAGCGGCGTAGGTGAGCACTCGTTTGCCACCACCGCCGACGAGAATTGGTGGGCACGGCGCCTGGATCGGTTTTGGTAATCCGTTGTAATTAGTGATTGTGTAGTGCTTGCCCGAATAGGAAAACGATTCGGCCCCCATGCACCCTCGGATTACTTCTAATCCCTCGATGAAGCGGTCGATACGCACACCTGCACGATCGTAGATAATGCCGGATTGCTCATAGTCGCTAATCATCCATCCCGCCCCGAGTCCAATTTCTAGTCGCCCGCCGGAAAGCACATCGATGGTGGCAAGCTCCTTGGCCAACACAACCGGATGTTTGTAATCGTTATCCCACACTAAGGCTCCAACTCTCAATGTCGTGGTGCTGTTGGCGGCCGACATAAGTGCAGGAATCGGTGCCAGTTGATCGGTGAAGTGATCTGGCATAGTTAGTACATCGAAACCGCTGGCTTCGGCGCGCCGCGCCATGTTGATCCAACTCGCTGCATCAGGTTGAGACGCTGCTTGAATTCCAAATCTAAATGGCTTGATAGGCAACGCTACTTGCGGCGGCATTGCAACACCTTACTAATTTCGAGTGGATATACGACGAAGCGTGGGTGCGGGTTGACGCGGTTTTAGATTTAGTAACATGGGAGTGTCGTGAACCCCCATCTCCGGCTGCTGACTCGTCTGGCTCTCGTCATCATTGCCGGAGCAATGTTCATCGCTTCGGTCATAAGCGCAATCGCACCGCAGGCATGGGAGGTGTTGACTGCCCATTCACAGACTCCGGTCAAGCTTCCGCAATTTTCCGGGCTGGCCCAGCGAAGCTATCTCTACGACATAAATGGAGTGCAAATCGGTGTGTTCCAACTGGAAAATATTCAGCCAACGTTAATTGACGATGTACCGGAGCAGGTCATAGCTGCGATATTGGCGGTGGAAGATTCCGGGTTCTATTCCCACAACGGAATTAACCTGCGAGCATCCGTGCGCGCATTGCTTTCCAATTTTGAATCGCAAACGAACAGACAAGGCGCTTCGACGATCACTCAGCAAGTGGTGAAAAATGAGTACTTAGGAGGACTAGTTCGGGACGGTCGATACAAAGTGTTGCAAGCGCGCTACGCGGTGATGTTGGAAAAGGAAGTATCTAAACGGGAAATTCTTGAGCGATACCTAAACACCGTTTATTTCGGCAATAACGCGTACGGCCTGCAGGCCGCGGCGGAGGTCTATTTCGGTGTACCGGTTCCGGCTCTGTCTCTTGTTCAGGGAGTTTTTCTGGCTGGTTTGATACAGGCCCCCTCGACACACGATCCAATCCTGCATCCGGAACGATCCCGTCAGAGATTTAAGGTTGCGCTTTCTCGCCTGATCGACACTGGTTTGATGACCGCCGAAGAGGCCGCGAATCTTGGCGAAACCTGGAATATTCCCGAAGTGATCAAGAGCGTTCCCCAATTGAATGTCAATCGAACATATTTCACCGAAGAGGTCAAGGACTGGTTACTCAATCGCAGCGATGTATTGGGTCCGACTTACCAGGATCGTTACAACAAGCTGTTCCGGGGTGGACTGAAGATTTACTCAACTCTCGATTCCGTTGCGCAGGCCGCAGCGGAAAGGGCGGCCGCCGAAAAGCTTCCGTCGAACAAGACAGGGATTCAGGCGGCCGTGCTGTCGCTTGACAATGCAACCGGGGGTATTCGAGCCATGGTGGGCGGACCGGGCTTTGTTGCGGGCCGCAGCGAAGTCAACTTGACGATGCGCCGTCGTCAAACCGGATCAAGCGTGAAGATGTTCATTCTTACCGCAGCCTTGCAGGCCGGAATCCAGCCTGATGATCTCATCGACGGCACTTTGCCGTGCACTTTGCCTAATCCCGGCAAGCCAGAGGAGCCGTTCAAGATCACCAAAGGCGTTAGCCGCGGAGTCGCGCCGTTGCGACTAATGACAGTTCTGTCGATCAATTGCGCCTACGCAAAACTTTCACAGGCCGTCGGTTTGGATCGTGTCGTATCGACGATGTACAAGATGATGGATTCGGAGTGGACTAACCCAGAAACTTACAAACTCTATGCATATGCAAGTCTGGCAACTGGGGCAAACGAATCGAGCCCACTCGACATGGCCGCCGGTGCTCAAACAATTGCCAATGGGGGAATGCACATGCGGCCGTACATGATCGAGCGGATCGAAGATGCTCAGGGCGTCTTGTATACGCATGTGCTCGAAGGCACTCAAGCGATTCCGACTCAAATTGCAAATACTGCCGTTGACGTTCTAAAGGGAGTACTGAAAACCGGTACGGCCCGTCGCACGCCGTTGGATCAGGATCGTCCGGCCGCCGGAAAAACGGGCACTCAGGACGACAACACGAATGCTTGGTTTGTCGGGTTTACCAAGCAG
Organism: Ilumatobacteraceae bacterium; assembly: GCA_039916865.1. Classification (GTDB taxonomy): domain Bacteria; phylum Actinomycetota; class Acidimicrobiia; order Acidimicrobiales; family Ilumatobacteraceae; genus UBA3006. Next base: position 8,226 of record JBDSKN010000094.1, on the reverse strand, counting down.
TTGACAACTGCAGTTTGGGTGGGAGATCCAAAGGGCTATACACCGATGGTGAATATTCCCGAATTTGTCAAGGTCGGTATTCCGCGAGTGCAAGGGTCGATGTTTCCGGCTCAAATCTGGAAGCAATACATGGATGAAGCACACGCCAATCTTCCAATCGAGGATTGGGATCCTCCGCTGGAGTCGAGTCGTGGACCTGTTCGTATCTATCTGCCAGGCAACGAGTGTCTGGCCGAAGTGATCTCGGGAACAATTCCGAACTCAAATTCGACCGTCGTCGGCAATACGAGTCCGACGACTACGGTGCCGCCTGCACCGGAGGGTGGCGCGGTGGACGAGACTGTTGTGGTGAGCATTCTGGATCCCGGTACCACGATTTCACCGACTGACACAAACCCTTTTTCGCCGCTTCCGACGGTACTGATCGGGACGATTTGGGTGTACAACTGCGCCAAAGCATTCCCCCCATCGGTGCAAACCAGTATCGCGGGCGGATAATGAACGTATTGTCGGATCTGCTGGCGCTGCAGAAAACCGACATTGCCATCAGTCAGGCTCGCCATCGGCTAAGTCATCTGTCACAAATTGATATTCATGCGCGCTCAGCGTCTGAGCATGCCGAGATCATGCAGCAGTCCGAGATCGCGGTTCGGCGACATAGTGAGGCACAAAGAGAGATTGCCAATCTCGAAACCGAAAGCCATCAGTTAGATGTCAAGTCCGAGCGATTGAAAAAACAATTGCGTTCGGTGATCGCAATACGTGAGGTCGAGGCACTCCAACATGAAATTGCCAATTGCGAGGAATCTCGAAGTCTGCTCGATGATCGAGAGTTGGCTCTGTTGGAACTCGTAGACAAGCTGTCTAGTGAAATTGAGACTCTCAGGGCAAGTGAACAGTCCGCGTCCAATCAACTTTCGAAATCGCTCAAGGATCTTCAAATGAGTCAGTTGGTCATTCGGCAGGAAATCCAGCAGCTGGTTGAGCGACGCTCAGCAACAAGTTCTGTGATTCCCGAGCGACATCTCACTGACTATGAGAGTAAGCGCAAGCATATTTCTGGTGGCGCAGTTGCCGAACTTCACGGCTCGACTTGCCAGTCATGCCACTTGGATATAGCCCGTGGCGAATTAGACGCAATGAAGAAGTTGCCGGCAGATGAGTTTCCAGAGTGCCCAAACTGTGGCTGTTATCTCGTAATCTAAGCGATCATGCTCTTTTGGTTCGCTGGCACCGCGGTCGCATCGGTCTGGTTTATTTTTCGGGACCCTCTTTTTTGTTATCGGTACTTAATATTCGGGGCTCTCTTGCCGGATGTCGTGGATGTTTGGTTCGGACACGCGGGACCGTTCCACAGTTTCGCCATCAGTGTCACACTTTTGCTTATTGCAATGCTGGTTTCGGTCGGAAGGCGCCCGCGACGCAAGCGCCTGCTTGCCGGTGTGATTGGCGTGTTCTTACATCTCGTATTTGACGGCGCGTTTCTCGACACAAAGATATTTTGGTGGCCCTTTGGTGGTCTTGAATTCAGTAGTAAGCCATTACCGGTGGTGGATCGAGGATGGTGGAACCTGCTGCTTGAGACGGCCGGTATTTTGCTTTGCGTGTGGACTTGGCGCAGGGTTCGGGTGACGGTGAGTCAACCTATAAGCGGAGTTCTGTAGCGTCGGCGGTTTCCCACCTCGACCGATGACCATCCCTCTATGCGATCTACCCGAAGGTTGTCCGTTACAAGTAACGGACAAGCGGACCGCCCATGCCTTCTGCGTGATCTTGCTTCGAATCGCGATACCAAGCCGCACAAATTGCTTCATGCGCTGGTGCGCTCTTACCGCACCGTTTCAACCTTGCCTGTGACGGAAGTCTTGCGACCACCATCCATCGGCGGTTTGTTTTCTGTTGCATCCTGCGTCAGGTCGCCCCGACCTGGCTCTCGCCAGCATTCCGTCCTGTGAAGCCCCGACTTTCCTCAGACCAGCAAGTAAAACTCACTGACCCGCGATCATCCGGTCGACTCACCGTCGCTCTCAGTGTATGGCTGGTGGCGCCGTAGTTAGCAAGAGACGAATTCGTATGTAAGGGCATTGAGACTTGGAGTTTCCATCGTGATTGAAGTCTTTACACCTTCCGCATTCGGCGGACCGAGCGGGACGCGCACAATAGCCAGACCACCAAATGCTGACGGAACTGCGAATACCTTCGAAACACCGGTCGCTGGTTCCGTAGAAGGTTCCACACCGCTCAATCCTGGGTTCAACATTTGAGCCAGTATCACCGCGTGGCGCGCGTTGTTTTGGCCGACATTTATAGCCGCACCTCTGAGCACCGGATCTGAATACAGTCCAACAAATCCTTGTTGCATCTGTGCGCATACTGTTTCGATGGCGTGCGCAAGCGTCACGGCATCTAATGCGACATCGGGATTTTCGGGTGTAGATATTAGAGCAATTGCGGGTGTGATAGCCAGCGAAGTGAATCTGGAGTTGGCGCATTCGAATGCTTGTCCACCGAGTTTCAGCACAAGCGAATTAGATGATGCAGCATGGGCCGCGTGGTCATCGCGAAATCGCCTAGCAATTGCGGCCACTGCTGCAAAGTCACCAGATAAGTAGCCGGCGTCTAACAGAGTGGAGTACAAGTCAATTGCGGCGTATTCAAGAGATGCGGCCGTGCGCAGAAGAACTACGTCGGTTACCTCGGCGGTGGGTAGCGATGTGTTTGGTGGAATTGTCCCGATACTTGCAATTGCATTGTCCGATGTGCCATTGTTTTTGCTGCACGCCGCAAGCAAGGTAGTAGAAATAATTCCAATTCCGCCAAGCCGGAAAAGGTCGCGCCTGCTTAGTTGTGAGGACATATTCTTCACCCCTCTACCGAACTTGCGACAACGAGTGACACGGCCGAATCGTCTAGCGCGCTGGCCAGATCCAACTCCGGTGCGGTGCCATAAACGGCGGCAAGACGGGCCTCGACAATCAAGATCGATGCCATGAGATTTGCAGCATCTAGACCAACGAGTAAACCTACGATCGCGGTATGAGTTGCTACAAGTACGTTTTCGAGCGACTGCAAAGTTTTAAGGGCAGTGGTCGAAGCACGCACTTGATCCCTGTAAGCGGAATACACAGTTTCACTACGCATATTTACGGCAGACTTGCCTAGGACTCCGTTGAGAGCTTGGGCATACGCCGTGTGATGATTGCGAAATGAAATCAAGACACTGGTTTGAACATCGGAAAAGCCTCCGACCAGCAGCGCCGCATCGTATAGATCGCGTACGGCCAACTCGGCGCCCTGGGCCTCATTGAGAATCACGAGGTCGGCCTCGGTGGGTTGCTTCGGTGGAGTCACTTTGATGTTCCTTTCGAAATTAGGTTTGGTATCCAAACTTGGCGTTATCAATCTAGAAGTCGAGCGAGGAAAGGGCAGGTATCCAGCCTCTTGATCTGGAAATGGCTTCGAGCCATTGGGCACGATCAAGACCTGTTGTTGGACTAACCACCGAAGCTGGCCTCCAAGTTGAGGTCGCCTCGGTCAGTGAATTCCATGTGCCCACAGCGATACCTGCCAAAAACGCTGCCCCGAGCGTGGTGGCTTCGGCAACCGGCGACACCTCGATCGGCTTCATTGACGCATTTGCCAGGGCCTGGACAAATGTCTTGTTGCGGCTCATTCCACCATCGATGCGCAACGAATCGATGGCTAGGCCTGTATCGCTGCTTGCGGCTTCAACTAGGTCAGCCCCGCGATGTGCAATACCCTCCAACACGGCGCGCACGATATGCGCACGAGTTGTACCTCGCGTAATTCCAAAGAGAGACCCTCTGGCCCCGTAGTCCCAGTGTGGCGTGCCCAACCCAAGTAACGCCGGCACATATACGACACCGTCGGACGTGGCTACTTGTGCCGCAACTTCATCGCTTTGGGCAGCCGAATCAATAATTTGTAAATCATCGCGAAGCCATTCAATGTTGGTGCCGGCCGACAACATGATCGCCTCGGCCCCCCACGCCACGCTGTCTGAATCGCTATATACAACGATTGGGAATGTGCCGTGCGGACCGCGCTGAGCGACCTTCGGTGCATTGCTACCCACGAACACATCCAGCATCCCACCGGTTCCAAATGTAATTTTCGCCTGACCCGGGTTAATGCAGCCTTGACCGATCAGCGACGATTGTTGATCGCCAACCAGACTCGCAATCGGTGGCGAACCTTTGAGGGCTGTGGCACGACCCACGACGCCAGAACTGTGCACAACTGTGGGCAACATCGATTCGTCAAGCTCCATGAGTTTGATTGCTTGTGGCGACCATGAGGAAGTGGTCGAAGTCAGTAATCCCGATACAGCTGCATTAGAAAAGTCGGTGATATGAAGTTCGCCCTCGGAAAGAACATAGGCGACCCAACTGTCAACGGTACCGATACGAATCTTGGCGCGATCGGGATGCGAATAGTTTTTGAGCATCCACGATGCCTTGGTTGCGGTCTGGTTCGGTGCAAGTACAAGTCCGTGCTCGGCGCGAACCGTGATGCAGTCCATGACCGTGCGCAAGTCCTGCCAGCCGATGGCAGGACCAATGGGTACGCCCGTGTCGTAGTCCCACAGAATTGTCGACGACCGCTGATTCGTGATCCCAACTCCATCGACACCTCCTCCAGCTGTTAGAGATGCCGCGGCCACGCGAAGCACAGCGTCACGCATTGCCGAGGCATCAAATTCAACCAATCCGGGAAATGGAGAAGTGGGAGCAAACGCCTCGTATGCGAAACTGTCAATTGATCCGTCTGCCCTCACGATTGATGCTCGAAGTCCGCTCGTCCCGACGTCGATGACTAGAACACTCACGGCCACACCGCCTTCCCACGCCGCGAAGGTAAACCAAGTTTGCCGGGGTTTAGTAGATCGCCAGGATCCAGCGCGGTCTTCAGCGATTTCAAGACTTCAAACGCTCCGCCGAGGGATTCGGACATGAATCGGCCGCGACTAATCCCAATGCCATGATGATGCGATATATTCGAGCCGGCCGAAATCGCTGCTCGCTGCGCAGCGTCCCAAAGTGCAACATAGAGAGCATCAAGTTTGTGCGGTTCTGCCTCGGCGGCAAATGTGAAATACAGACAAGCTCCGTCGAGATAGCTGTGCGATAGATGACAGGTTGCGACCCGAGTACCCGCAATCTCGAGCAACGCGAATCGCACCGAGTCGACTATCGCCGGAAGTTTTGACCACGGAGCAGACACTTCCATGGTGTCGACGATGTATCCCTTTCGCGTGAGCGCTTGCAATGCAGATGTGTCATTTCGGTGATGCAACCACTGGTCGACCAACTCAACATTGCCGTCAACCGCTCCATATCGGTGGGAGGCCACTTCGACCATGTTCATTGTCGCATCGATAAGTGTTTCGTCTCCGGTATCCAATACGAGCAAGGTGCACACATTTCCGATGGCTCCATGTGATCTGGCGCTTTCAAATTGGTCGTAGAGGCGCAATACTGCCGGCGTGGCTCCGCTACGGATTATGTCTCGGCAAGCTTTAATGCCATCGTGGAATGACTGAAAGGAATATGTGGCTTTTCGCTCATGTACCGGCACGGGATGTGCTCGAAGCCAAATACGAGTCACTATTCCAAGAGTTCCTTCGCTGCCAACAAAAATTGAAGTGAGATCGGGACCAATTGCCGACGCGGGTGATCCTCCGGTGGTTATGACCGATCCGTCGGCCAGCACAATTTCCAGGCCTATTACCATGTCTTCGATTTTTCCGTAGCGGGTCGAGAATTGTCCGGCGCCACGGCAGGCGACCCAGCCGCCAATCGTCGAAATATCAAAAGATTGCGGGAAGTGTCCAACCGTGAGTTGATGACGGGTACGGAGTTCGTCTTCGAATTCGGGGCCAAAAGTGCCTGACCACACTTCTACGATGCCCGACTCAACGTCGACGCTACGGATTCCAGACATCAATGTTGTATCGACAACTATGCCGCCATAGATAGGAATGGCGGCTCCGCAGACTCCGCTTCTGCCACCCGACACAGTTAGCGGGATGTCGTTGGCCGCACAGATCCGAACAATCTCGGTTACCTGCTCTGTTGAATTTGGTCTGCACACTGCGAGTGGGCGCCGGGGAATGACTCCGGCCAGGGACCAATGCATTGCCAGCGGCCACCAATCGCGACCGTGCTGAGCGGTATCCAGCGAATTGACTGACGTGTCGCACGCGTTTGATAGCGCGACTATGACCTTGGGATCGACTGGGTTCGTAGCCAATTTCGAGTTGCTGAACTTTTCGGTGAGTGCCGCCGGTTCACATGCAAATTCAATTGGTTCCGTTGGTTGTCGCATCGCTGTTCAGATTAGGCGCGTGGCGTTGTTTGCTACGAGTGGCTTGCTAGAAACTCGGCTTCTGTCACTAATCCCGCGGCCTCTTCGCGCGCACAAAAGTCAACAAATTCGGCAACCTGCTGAGCAACGAACTCGGGTGTCCAGTTCAACTCGGGAGCGATGAGTTCGGCTACTCGGCGGGAGTTGGCGATGGTGGCTTTGCGATTGATGAGCAGCGACCGCGTGCGTCGAGTAAGTACATCACGTAGATTCATGGCCATTTCGTTGCGCACCGCGAAAATGGCCTCGGCGCCAAGGTAGGGGAGTCCCGGGATGAGTGGCTCGGCAAGGTGTGGCGATTGCTCAATCAGTTCTTGGAGACGAGATGACTCGGTTCCATACCGATGGGCCAAATGGGTATTTGACCCACAGAGAGCGAGACGCGCGTCGTCTGGCGAGCCGAGCAGTAGAAATCGTTTTGTTCGACATTTGGCTCGACGCCCTAGTTGGTGCTGGACTGCATCGACGGTGTCTTGGGCCATCTTGCGGTAGGTGGTGAGTTTTCCACCCGTTATCGAAATCATTCCGGAGGGCGAGTGCTGAATTTTGTGCTTGCGCGACAGATCGGCGGTCCGGCCCGTTCCGGCCGAGCCGTCTGAATTGCGCACCAAGGGGCGAAGTCCGGACCACACCCCCGTCACATCTTGGGGGGTGATGTTTGTGCTGATTGCGACATTGAGCGCATCAAGGATGTAGGCAATGTCGTTGGAGCCGCATTGCGACTCATCGACATTTCCTGCAAAATCCGTGTCGGTTGTCCCTACATATGCGTATTGAAATGTGCCGTCTCCATTTGAGATCCACGGCACGATAAACAGGCTTCGTCGGTCGTTGCGAACTGGGATCACGACGGCTACATCGTTACGAATCAATTTCCACGGCAATGTAATGTGAACGCCCTTGGCGGGGCGAATGCTGTGCGGATCGGTTCCCGAATCGGTTTGACGAACTTCATCAGCCCAGACTCCGGCGGCATTGACCACGGCGCGAGCTCGAATGTCGAATGACTGACCCAAATGCGGCTTGACTCGTGCTCCGCTTACTTTTCCGTCTGAATCATGAAGGACCTTTTCGACTTCGCATTGATTGGCAATCGCGGCACCCTGTTGAGCGGCAGTTCGCGCCACGGTCAAACAGAGACGAGCATCATCAGCCGTGGCGTCGTAATAGAGGTACGCCGAGGCGATTCGGTGGGGCGGAATTGTGGGCAGATGCAGGCTCGCGTCCGTGCCTTTAAGTCGCCGATGAAATTTGCCGATACGCCAACCTCCGGTGAGGTCGTACATCCACAGGGCGATTCCCAATGCTCGAGAAATCTTTCGGGAAACCAGTCCATCCCGGGTGAGTATTGGGATTAGGAATGGAAGAATTTGGACCAGATGAGGTGCGTTTCGACGCAAGCGCTGCCGCTCATGAAGCGCTTCGTACACCAACTTCAGTTCGCCCTGTTGGAGATAGCGAAGTCCGCCGTGAATCAGCTTGCTGCTCTTTGATGAAGTTCCAGATGCGAAGTCGTGGCGCTCGACTAACGCGGTTCGAAATCCTCTAGTTGCCGCATCAAGTGCCACCCCAACGCCAGTAATCCCACCCCCAATTACCAAGACATCGAATTCCTCGTTGGCCAGGCGTTGCAGTTGTTGCTGGCGATCGAACGACGTCACGCCCCAAGTGTAAACTTCAAGATGTTCGGTTGGTGTTGAATTCATCTTTTTGGCGCCGCTATACATGATCAGGCTGAAAGGCCTAAGTCACACTGATTGCTAATTAGCATGATTTGTAAATTAGTTCGGCGACCCTTTAGAGTTACCGACATGCGAACACCGGTAGAACTCGCCTCGG
>JBDSKN010000093.1:0-18101 GCA_039916865.1 Ilumatobacteraceae bacterium | reverse complement strand
GCGACATGGTGCCTGCTACAGCCCGCATCTCATCGAAGCTTTGGCCTCAAGGGTCACGGAACCTAGAGGGACGAATGGAATTCCGAAGGTGAATATCTGATTAGCCCTAACGGTTGCAGTACCACCGGCGACGGGACATGGAGTTTGAATTATTCCGTCGATTGTTATTGCCGTGGACGAGCGAATCACATTTCCAACCGTCGTCGAATTCTCACCCAAAGCAAGCGACCTTGCACCTTCGCGAACCGCGCCTTGTAGGGATATTACGACGCTGTAGGCACGGCCGAATTCGATAATTCCGACAAGCATGATCAACATCAACGGGACGGTTAGCGCAAATTCCAGCACCGCCGTACCACGATCCCTTGAGTCAAGTGACCATTTAAAACCGCGCGCGACTTGCACAGTCTCTAGGTCACGGAACTGTTGTCGGGGTTGGACGATTGTTGCCGAGACCGGAGAAGAAATCGGCGAGCTGTTTACCAAAAATTGTGATCGCACCAATCACAACGACACACTTCTTGATTTGTGTCTCGCTTTTGCTTGATTGGCTACTATTGGGGCTATGGACAAAATCGAATTCCTGACCGGGGTCTTGACAAAGACTGGTGACGTCATGGAAGGAACCAAGAGAGATCAACGGCAACTTTCGACGCCTTGTCCGGAATACAAGGTTGAGGATCTCGTCAACCATATGGTCGGATGGTTGCAAGTCTTCGATGCCGACTGCAACGGTCGAAGTTTTGAAGGCGACGCCGCCACTTACCACTGCCAAATTCATCCGGCCACCGAGTTCAACGCCGCTGCGACGAGCCTTCTCGACGGGTGGAAGAAATTTGGATTCGACCGAAGTATTCGGATGATGGGCACCGATTTGCCCGCCGAGGCCGTATTCAGCATGACTGCTATGGAATATCTCACCCACGGATGGGATCTTGCGACCGCGACCGGTCAGCCGATTCCCTACACCGCACGCGAAGCGGAGGAAACTCTGAAGCGGGCCGTCGCAAATTTGCCGCCGCAATACCGAGGTGAAGATAAGCCGTTTGCGAACATCGTCGAAGTCGCCGACTCGGCGCCGGCCATCGATCGCTTGGTCGGCTTCATGGGTCGACAGCCATAACAAATTCGGCTTGTTGCCGTCCATCTAACTTCGCCTCCAACGTCGTCGTTTTGACGCGATCAGGGAGGCCAGGTCATCGGGTGTCAAAAGTTTGCGAGCGAGACTGACAAGGCTCTTCGATTCGGATGACTTGGGATCCGAAAGCACAACCGCGCGCCCTGAATTCAATCGCTGAGGAAGCAGCGAAGACATTGCCAAACTGTTGGTGATCGGAATCCCAACCGCTTCTACGATGTCGTCAATTTCTAATCCGGAGTCCTTGGTAACTCGATTCAAGACGAAGTGTCGTGTCTGGCCGGGCTTTCCAAGTCGGTCCAGTAGTTGCAGTTCCTTAATTAAGTTGCGAACGCTGGGAACGTCCATGTTGGCAATGAAGACGAGATCGGTAGCGCAACTTATTGCAGCCAGACTTCGTTCGTCGATTCCGGCGGCTGTATCGACCACGATGTAATCAAATTCGTACAACATGATGTCGAGTAGTTCTTCGGCCAAGGTTTTATCGATAAGGTCGGCCTCTTCCGGACTCGAAGACGACGGCAAAACGAGGAGCGAACCCGTGGAATCCCTGGTCATGAACAATTTGACCGAGGTCGCGTCGAGGCGAGTCACGTTTCCTAAATCTGTCAGCGTGCGTTCGGGGCTCAATCCGAGGGCCGTCGCAACGTCACCAAACTGACAGTCGAAGTCAATCAGCAGTGTTCGGTTTGGTGCGGTTTGCGCTAACGCGGTTGCCACATTCACCGCAATCGTTGTTTTCCCCGAGCCACCCTTGGGTGATAGGACCGCAATCAGGCGACCTCTCTTCGTAACGGCTGGAGAGTTGACATCGAAGTGGGCACGCATTCGCGCGCCACGGTCAACCGACACTCCGATGGCCGAGATGAAATCAGATTCGCCCGATTCTGGGTCGACAATGTTGTGAATGCCAATGAGCGCGGCAAGCGCCCAATTCTCTGCTGAAGTCGTCGTTACCAACACAACTTCGGTGGGTGCCGACACGAGCAGTAATCTCCGTGCCAATCCGAAGGCAAAGATCGTCGGAATATCGGAGCCGATAAATATTGCCGTCGGCTTGCCCTCCAATAACTCGTTCGCGGTGAGGTCAATTTCGTTAGTCAGTACCGACTCGAACGCGACTTGTCTAAATTCAATACGATCGTCAAAGAAGCTTGACGAAATTATTGATTCAATGGATGTGTATTTACCTAGTTCACCGAGAATTGCGACCGTGTGGAGAACATGGGGCGGGGACTCCGATGTCTCCGAGCCACGGTCGCCAAATTCCCTAAGTTGGTTGAAACTGCGCGTCATTTGCACAGTCGGTGGATCACGGAACTGTTGTCGGTGTTGGAAGATTGTCGCCGAGGCCGCTGAAGAAATTAGCCAGCTGCTCACCAAATATGGTGATCGAGCCGATGACCACAAGGGCAATAAGGGCCACGAGCAGGGCATATTCAACGACTGTTGCGCCCCGATCGCCATCTGGCCCCGGTGATGTTAAAAAAGTGCGGACCGCCAAGATCAATTTCATAAGGTTATGCTCACTCTCTGTGTTGGGTTGACTACTGGGAGTGTATGGTGGAGCCAAATACCTTGCAAGAGGAAAAACAAGATTGAGGGATATCCCCTCGGGGTTAGAGATGAGATGAACGAGTTCAATCTCACAGACCAGGAATGTTCCGTCATGCGCCTTGTCGCGGAAGGCAAGGCAAATGCCGTCATTGCTAGTCAGACATTTGCTTCTGAAAAGACCGTAGAACGGGTGCTCAGTCGTGTGTATTCCAAGTATGGAATCACCGGCACTTCGAAATCTGAAAATCTGCGGGTTAAGGCAACCCTTATCTATCGCGGATTAGCGAGTTAAGCAAATCGAGTTAGGCGTTAAAACAATCGCAACTCGTCGATTCGAGATCCTCGAAGTTGGTCGTAGTCCACTTCGCACCAAGTCATGCCGCGACTCTCGGCCAAAACGCGTGCTTGGGGCCTGATGACCTGGGCCACGAAAATACCGCGGATCCCGCCCAGGGACGAGTCGGCGCGCAAGCAATCGATGTATCGGGTCAGTTGTTCAACGCCATCAATTTCACCTCGACGCTTTATCTCGACTGCGACCGTGTTTCCCTTGGCATCGCGACAAAGCAAGTCCACCGGCCCAACTGCGGTGGGGTATTCGCGGCGGATCAGCGTCAGCCCAGGTTCAATTCTCGCTGGAAGCGCTGCCAACAATTCTTGCAGATGGGCTTCGACTCCGTCCTTGGTAAGTCCGGCGTCGTCGCCGAGTTCGTGGCGGGAGTCACTGAACACCTGATGAAGATGAATGGTGAGTTTTTCGCCCTTGGGGTTGGTGATTATCCAATGATCGGCCTGTTCCACCAGAGTATTTGGTGAATTCATCCAATTGAGCGGCTTATAGGCACCGCCATCCGAATGTATTGCCACACACCCATCGGCCTTGACCATCAGCAGCCGGGTTGCCTCGCCAAGCGCCGCGTTGAGACGGCCTTCGTATGTGACGCTGCAGTTGGCAACGACCAGCCTCATATATAGAGGTAGCGAGATGTATGGAGGTTTAGGGCCAAGGTCATCGCCCGGTGTGCTCGCGCATGCGCTTTTGAATGATCGCGCGCCGTTTTTGCAGGTCGCTATAGGTCATCTTGTTAGTGGTCGCGTCCACTCCAAGGCCGGCCTTCACGCTGTCCAAATTGATTTCGACCTGGGTGTGGTCAATTCCCAATTCGCGGCCGAGTTGTTCGCCGTGGCGCTGAGCAAACAGCATTGAAATCGAGGCAATTTCGCCAATGATGTCGAGATCGGGTGCCAGCCGGGCAATGGCGCCATCTAGGAACACCAGATTTTTCACATACAGCATGAGTTCCTTGGGCATCCGTGCGCCGTAGCCGAGCATCGCTTTGACGAGTCGCTGAACTTCCTTGACGAGTTCCTCACCAGAAAGCGTGGTCGGGTCGACGACCGGCTGGCCGAGGTTCAGGTCACGAATCACGGCGTCGATATCAGTGTCGTCGGGGAGCGCGCCGAGGTCACGTAGCGCTTCGACCTGTCCCTTGACTTGATTCGTGGTGGCGCTCAGCATTAGGCGAAGGAAGGCCATGCGGCGCTTTCCGGTGAGCCGACCAACAATTCCGAAGTCGAGGAGTGCGGTGCGGCCGTCGGGCAGAACGAACAGGTTGCCGCCATGTAAGTCGCCGTGAAAGACGCCGTGGATCAGTGCCCCTTCCATAAACGCGATCATTCCAGTGCGGATCACAGCTTCGGTGTCGATGCCGGCCCTCTTCATGCCGACCACATCGTCGAATTTGAAGCCATCCAGTCTCTCCATAACCAAAGCACGCCGTGTGACAAGTTTCGGATGTGGCCGCGGAACGATATAGCCGTCCTGCTTCAATTCGCGCAGCATCTTTGCTATCTCCAACATGTTGTCAGCCTCGATGCGAAAATCAAGTTCCTCAACAATTGTCTCGGCGAATAGCTCGACAAGCGCGGGAGGATTGGCCAATGCCGCGATCTTGATCCGACCGACAAGGTGGGGTGCCAACCACGACATGACTTTGAGATCCTTGCGGACGAGCCGCGAGACCTGCGGTCGTTGTACTTTGACGACCACTTCTTCGCCCGTGATTAGTTTTGCGGCATGCACCTGGGCGATCGATGCGGCTGCCAATGGGGTGGTATCGATGCGAACAAAGACGTCATCAAGGCGCGATCCGAAATCTTGTTCCAGAACCATGCGCACTCGCTCAAATGACTCGGCCGGTACTTGATCGCGACAGAGTTTGAATTCTCGAACCAGTTCGGCGGGGAATAGACCATCGCCGCTGGAGATAATTTGACCGAGCTTTATGTAGGTTGGCCCAAGGCGTTCGACCGCCTTTCGCAGGCGCAACGAAATGTATGCGCGCGATGACTCGGGTGTCGGAAACTTACGAAATTTCTTGCGTGCCCACCAGGGCAATAATGCTCGCATCAGTACGAATACCACGGTGGCGAGTCTCGTCACCGGCGGAACCCTGGATGGTCGAGTGAGGTGAGGGATCTCGCCCTGGGCGGATTGTCTTAACGCAGCGGCTTGCTGCAGCCAACCAATTTTCTCGGCGGCTAAAACCCAAGGTCCATTTTCGGTAAATGCGCCCCATGTCCGATCCGGCGAATCTTCGGTTACGGACAGCATCACGCATCAATTCTGCCTTCACGCAGAGCCGTCAACACTCGTTCGGCCAGATGAGGTTGACAAACGACTAGATCGGGCAGCCACGTGTCTCGTTCGTTATAGATAAGCGGCGAACCATCGATTCGGCTGGTATGCAAGCCAGTGGCGCGCGCGACCGCAATCGGTGCAGCCGAATCCCACTGGTGCTGACCGCCGGCATGAACATATATGTCGGTCTCACCCAGAACGACAGCCATGGCTTTGGCTCCGGCCGAACCAAGTCTGGCGACCTCGCATCCAAGTGCCTGAGCCACGAGAACTACCTCACGCGAAGCCCGGTTTCGAGACACGACAAGGCGCGGATTTCCCTCGTGTTGGGGAGGCATTGGCGGAGGATCGGCAGTACTCAGCGTGAGGTCGTATGCGGGAAGAGCGACGGCACCGGCCACAAGTTCGCCACCGGACAAATTTGTACGTTGCCAAAGCGCAACATGCACCGCCCAGTCGTCGCGACCGAGTTCGCCGAATTCATTGCTGCCATCCAGCGGATCAATTATCCACACTCGATCGGCCGAAAGCCGATCCGGGTTGTCGGCACCTTCTTCTGATAGCACTGCATCGTTGGGACGAAATTCTTCAAGTTGGTTGAGCAGAAATCGATGCGCGATCGCATCACCGGCGTCCATTACATACCAAGGCGAGGCACCTTCATCGGATAGCTTTTGACGCAGCGAAACCAGGCGCTTACCTGTTTCGCTTGCCAGATGCGCGGCCAGTTCACTGTCTGTATAAATCACGAAGTACGGCGCCCGACGCGAAAAGCATCGCCAACTAATCTCCGCAAGTTTGACTCATCGATTCCGTCGGCCACGAGTGAAGCGATCTGTCGCTCAAGCTGTTCGGCGTCCGCTTCGTCAAATACATCAACGCGGTGGCCATCGGAGCTTGCGGAAGTAGCAAGTAACACCAGCGCCCCAATCGCGCTGAACACCCCGAAAGTTGTGACGCGGCCAACATTATTTCCGTCCACCGAGGAAGCGATCATTCCGGCGATTCCGCAGACGAACGATGCCACGCAGGCAAGTCGAATGTTGCGTATGGAGCGATTCATTAGGTCACCGGGTCAGAGGTTTGTATTTGAGTCGATGGGGTTGGTCGGCGGCTATTCCCAACTCTTTCTTTCGCCAAGTTTCGTAGTCGGTGAAGTTGCCTTCGAACCAATGCACCTGACTGTCGCCCTCGAATGCCAACACATGGGTGGCGATGCGGTCGAGAAACCAACGGTCGTGACTTATTACAACGACGCAACCAGGAAAGGATTCAAGCGAGGTTTCTAGGGCCCGCAAGGTATCCACGTCCAGGTCATTGGTTGGTTCATCCAATAGCAAAACATTGCCACCACTCTTGAGAAGTTTTGAAAGATGTACCCGATTGCGCTCGCCGCCGGAAAGGTCGCCAACTCTCTTTTGTTGATCGCTACCTTTGAAGTTGAAACTCGCCACGTATGCGCGACCGTGAATTTCACGGTTACCGATCTTGATTGATTCTGCGCCGCCCGTGATTTCTTCGTACACTGTGGCGTCGGAATTTAGCGAATCACGACTTTGATCGACGTAACTCATTTGCACCGTGTCGCCGATTGTGATCGTGCCGCCATCGGGTGCTTCCTGGCCGACGATCATCCGGAATAGCGTTGTCTTACCGGCCCCGTTTGGACCAATGATTCCGACGATTCCCGCCGGCGGCAAAGAAAAGGAGAGGTCTTCGATGAGTAAACGATCACCAAATGCCTTTCGAACGTTCTTCACCTCAATTACCGTGTCACCAAGTCGGGGGCCAGGCGGAATTGCTATCTCAAGTTTGTCGGCACCCTTGTCCGACGACTGCGCCTCGGCATGAAGTTTTTCGTATGCCGCTAGTCGAGCCTTGCCCTTGGATTGCCTGGCCTTCGGGGACATCCTGACCCATTCGAGTTCTCTTTGCAATGTTCTGGCTCGCGCCTCGTTCGACTTTTCCTCGCGTCCGAGTCGTTCCTGCTTCTGCTCCAGCCAACTTGTGTAATTTCCAGAAAATGGGATCCCACGACCACGGTCAAGCTCCAATATCCACTTGGCTACATTGTCGAGGAAGTAACGGTCGTGGGTGATTGCCACCACGGTTCCAGAATATTCCTGCAAAAAACGCTCGAGCCAGTCGACGCTTTCTGCATCTAAATGATTGGTTGGCTCATCCAACAGCAATAGGTCGGGTCGACTCAGCAACAATTGACAGAGCGCGACTCGGCGACGTTCGCCGCCCGATAATTTGGTGACATCGGCGTCATTCGGTGGGCAACGAAGCGCGTCCATCGCAATTTCAACATTGCGTTCCAAACTCCACGCGTCGGTGGCGGCAATTTTTGCTTCTAAGTCGGCCTGGAGAGCACCGACCTTGTCAAAATCGGCGTCCGGCTCGCCCCACATCGCCATCACTTCGTCATAACGGGTGAGCAAATCCCGAATTTGAGCGACCCCATCCATGACATTGCCGAGAACATTTTTGCTTGGGTCCAATTGTGGTTCCTGAGAGAGCATGCCCACAGAGAAACCGGGTGTCAGGCGAGCCTCACCTGTGTAGCCGTCATCAATGCCCGCCATGATCCGAAGCAGGCTTGACTTTCCGCTGCCATTTGAACCAATGACTCCGATCTTGGCGCCTGGATAGAACGACAGCGAAATGTCTTCCAATACGGTTCGATCAGGCGGGTAGAAGCGCGCCAACTTGTAACAAGTATAAATAAATTCGGCGGCCATGACCCCTACAACTTAGTAGCGCAGTCGGTTTATGAGGGGTGCTAGTTTGAGGGTGAACAACCAACAAGAGGGGAATATCACAATGGAACTTCTGACTCGCGACTACCTGGGTTCCTTTGGATTCCGCTGGTTGCACATTCTGGCCGGCATCACCTGGATTGGCCTGCTCTATTACTTCAATTTGGTACAGACTCCGGCACTCGCCGCTTTTGGCGACGAGGGCAGGGCCCGCAATATTGCGATCGATAAAATCGGACGTCGCGCACTTTGGTGGTTCCGCTGGGCAGCAATTGCCACACTGGGAACAGGAATTTTAATTACAGGGATCGAGAAAGACTTCTACAAAGACTTTTTCGGTAGTGGTCATGCGGCACATGATGCCGCAATTTCAGTTGGCATGATTCTCGGAATCACTATGGCGGCCAACGTCTGGATGGTCATTTGGAAACATCAGAAGGAGGTTCTCGCCAACGTGGTCAATGTGTTAGGCGGCGCCGAAGCTAATCCAAATGCTGCTGTGGCCGGTCGTAAGGCACTTCTCGTCTCACGCTTGAACGTGGTCTTTTCGGTGTCGCTGCTCTTTTTCATGGTCGGCACTCCGCACTTCTACGCCGGAGCCTTTCCCGGCGCCACTAGTGGAAGTGCGTGGACTTTTTTCATCATCGCCTGTGCTATCGCTCTGTTGCTAGAAATCGCCGCGCTTGGGTTGCTAGGCGGTGTGAAAGCCGGCAACAAGATGTTGTGGCCGTTTGAAAGTCACAAAAACGCACTGATCGCATCGGGCGTTTTGTGGCTAGTGCTGTGGGTGCTTTCAGAGGTGCTGTTCGGTTAACCGAATTTGGTCTCACCCAATCGTAAAACTGGCTTTCATGTTTTGGTGCCCGGGAACGGTGCACATCAATTGGTATGAACCTGCTGCAAGCGTCACCGTTCCCTTGTCAGTGTCGCCTTTTTTACTCACATTCAACTCGAAACCAGAAACTTTGGTGCCGTCTTTTTCGACGATGAGAGTGTGTCGGATGGTGTCATGGTTGACATAGGCAATCGAAATGCTTCCCGAAGATGCCGCATAGGACGACTGGTCGAGTCGTATTCCGCTTTCGGCAATTACTACGACATCGGCGACCACCGCCGTGGTCGATGCCGAGTCAGACGAGCCACCGCACGATGCAACGATGCCTGCAAGAAATGTTGCGGCGACGATTTGGCAGAAGATGATTCGTTTCATGGAATCATGTTAGTTACATCGTGTACCAAACGGCCCGCGGATACGCTTAGTGTCAATGTCCGAGCCGCTGCGCCCCGAAGAATTTGGTGCCAACTCTTGGCTCGTCGAGGAAATGTACGAGCGGTATCGAGAAGACCCAATTTCGGTAGGGACAATTTGGCAGGAGTTCTTTAGCGACTACCGCTCGCTGAGCGCGCCACGGCCGGATATCACAGCCGAGATAATTCGTCCGATTGGCCCCAAGCCGGTCGAGGAGATTCAGTCCGGCCTAGGGGTAGAACCGCCAAAGCCACGGGTTGCGCCTCCAACCTCGATTGTCGAGGATGGACCGCCGGAGCCAATTCGAGGCGTCGCCGCAACTATTGCGGAAAACATGGAGGGCAGCCTTGGCGTGCCGACGGCCACGAGTTTTCGGAATGTTCCGGCCAAATTATTGGAAGTTAATCGCACGGTAATTAACAACTATCGGGCGCGAACCGGACAGGGCAAAGTGAGCTTTACGCACATCATCGGCTACGCAGTCGTGCGGGCAATCGCTGACGCAATGCCGAATCTGAAAAACTCCTTTTTAAAGGACGCCGACGGCAGGCCGTTGATTCAGAGGCATGCCCATGTGAATCTCGGACTCGCCGTTGACGTCGATAAAGGCAAGGGTCAGCGCGCATTAGTTGTTCCGGTATTGCGTCTTGGGGACACCTTGGACTTTGCCGGATTCGTGCTTGCCTATGAGGAAATTATTCGAAAGGTGCGAGCCAACAAACTTACGGTCGATGATTTTCAAGGGGCCAATGTGAGTCTCACCAATCCTGGAACAATCGGCACCGTTCAGTCTGTGCCGAGACTGATGCCGACGCAGGGTGTCATAGTTGGGGTTGGCAGCATTGAGTATCCGGCCGAGTTTCAGGGAAGCGATGTGCGGTCGCTAGTTCGACTTGGTGTCTCCAAAGTCGTCACAATCACGAGCACCTATGATCACCGCATCATTCAGGGTGCCGAGAGCGGACTATTTCTCAAGTATGTGCACGAACTTCTAATTGGGGAGCACGACTTCTACCAGAACATGTTCAGAAGTTTGGGTGTGCCGTATGCGTCAGTGAAGTGGCATCAAGACTCAAATCAAATTGACGGCGAAGATGGAATGCTCGATAAGCAAATGCAGGTGGCGACACTCATTCGTGTGCATCGTGTTCGTGGTCACCTAATCGCGGACCTTGACCCGTTGCGATGGCAGGAACCGGAAATGCCAATTGAATTGGATCCTGCCACCTACGGATTGTCGATATGGGATCTAGATCGTGAGTTTCTCACAGGCGGGGTGGGGGGAGTTCGTAAATCAACTCTTGGCGATTTACTTGGCGCCCTGCGAGACGCATATTGCCGAAGCGTTGGCATTGAATACATGCACATTCAAAACACCGCCGAGCAGCGTTGGATTCAGGAACATGTGGAGGGCCCGGGTCTCAACGAGCAGGTGGTCGACAAGCGATGGCTTCTTGAGCGACTGAATGCGGCCGAAGCATTCGAGCGCTTTCTTGCCACTAAATACGTTGGCACGAAGCGGTATGGATTGGAAGGGGCTGAATCGGCAATTCCGATTTTGGATGTGATACTTGAATTGGTAGCCGATTCAAATATGCATGGCGCAGTACTTGGAATGGCCCACCGTGGGCGACTAAATGTCTTGGCCAATGTGATGGGCAAGGACTACGACCAGATATTTCAAGAATTTGAGGGCTTCATAGACCCTTCGTCGGTGCAAGGGTCGGGCGACGTGAAATATCACCTCGGGGCAATTGATACATATGTTTCGCGAAACGGATCGAAGTTGCCAGTTGAATTGTCGGCCAATCCAAGCCACCTCGAGGCGGTGAATCCGATCGTGCTTGGGACAGTCCGCGCAGCCCAAGACCACATCGATCCGCCGTTGTCATACCCAGTGATGCCGATATTGATTCACGGCGACGCGTCGTTTGCAGGTCAGGGAATTGTTGCCGAGTGTTTGGCGATGAGCGACACCAGCGGCTATCGCGTCGGGGGGACAATTCATCTCATCATCAATAATCAAATTGGTTACACGACGGCGCCTCAATATGCCCGGTCATCGCACTACTGCAGCGACGTAGCCAAAACCGTGCAGGCGCCGATATTTCATGTCAATGGTGACGACCCGGAGGCTTGTGTCCGCGTGGCGCAATTGGCCTTCAAATATCGTCAAAAGTTTCACAAAGATGTCGTGATCGACATGATCTGTTACCGCCGTTATGGCCACAACGAAGGCGACGATCCGAGCTATACCCAGCCACTTATGTATAAGGCAATTGCCGAACGGCGCAGCGTTCGAAAACTATATGTAGAAACGTTGGTGAAGCGCGGCGACATCACGGTCGAAGAGGCGGAGAGCGCACTGGCCGATTATCAGTCGCGTTTACAAAGAGCGCTTGATGAAACGAGAGCGTCGGCTCCAAGCCCGGTCCATGTGCCGAAACCTCCAACACCGGCCGGCGTATTGCCACATGTGGCTACCGGCGTGAGCCGCCAAATTCTAGATGATGTCTTTCGTCATCTCACCGAGTATCCGCAAGGTTTCGCACCACACCCAAAATTGGTGAAGCAATTCGAAGCACGCATCAGACAGTTCGAATCGGAACAAAATGTTGACTGGTCGACGGCCGAAGCGCTGGCGTTTGGATCTCTAGTCGTTGAGGGTACACCGGTTCGATTAGTTGGCGAAGACACACGCCGTGGAACATTCAGTCAGCGGCACTCAACTCTGGTCGATTACAACACGGAAGCAAGATGGGTTCCGCTGGCAACACTGCCCACCGCTAAGGCGAAATTCTGGGTCTACGACTCGTTGCTATCCGAATATGCGGCACTTGGTTTCGAATATGGATACGCAAACGGCAGTCCGCAATCGCTTGTTATGTGGGAAGCGCAGTTCGGCGATTTTGCAAATGGAGCCCAGGTCATCATCGATCAATACATTGTCGCCGCCGAAGACAAATGGGGCCAGAGCAATGGCCTAGTGCTGTTATTGCCCCATGGGTATGAAGGACAAGGTCCAGAGCATTCATCAGCACGGATGGAACGATTCTTGCAACTCTGCGCGGACGACAATATTCAGGTTTGTTATCCAACAACCGCAGCACAATATTTCCATTTGTTGCGACGACAGGTACGCCGTGAAATTCGAAAGCCGCTCGTGGTTATGGCACCAAAACAACCATTGCGAATGAAGCAGAGTCACTCGCACATTAACGAACTTGTTTCGGGGAGTTTTCAGGAAGTACTAGATGATCCGTCCGGGCCGGATGTACAAGGCGTGACTCGCATCGTGTTTTGCAGCGGAAAGGTTGCCTGGGATGCAATGGCAGAGCGTGACAAACGCAAGGCCAATGTGGCAGTAGTGCGACTCGAACAGCTTTATCCGTTCCCGCGAACGCAGCTCGGCGAGATTCTGAACCGTTATCCAATGGCAAAGCAACTTCTCTGGCTGCAGGAGGAACCGATAAATATGGGGGCGTGGCGTTTCGTTGATCACCTCGTGTGGCAGCTCAAGAATCGTGGTTACGACTGGCGTCATGTGGGGCGCGTAGAGTCCGGAAGTCCCGCGACAGGGTCGAAGGCGATCCACGACCAAGAACTCGCTGACCTCATGGAGCAGACGTTTAGTTCTTGGTAACAAATCAATGACTTTGCGAGTGGTGATAGTTGGTGGTGGAGCATCCGGCACTTTGCTCGCTGCCCAAGTTTTGCGAAAGGCTAATTCGCCAATTCACGTCACCGTGGTCGAACCTCGGGAGCGACTTGGCGAAGGTGTCGCATTTTCCACCGACTTCCCTGGCCACCTATTAAACGTCAGGGCCAAGGCATTGAGTGGGCTGGTCGAATTTCCGGACGACTTCGTGAAGTGGGCAGGCATCGACCGTGATGCGTTTGCTCCTCGTGCGCTATACGCCAAATACCTTCGCCATGTTCTCGACGATGCGCGAGGCGCCGCGGCGAACGAGGTGAAGTTCGACCATGTGCAGGCTGCAGTGGCGAGCATTAGCAGTCCCGATGTCGGTGACGGCAAAGGTCACGAAATCCGGTGTTTGAATGGACAGGTTCTGGAATCCGACCTGGTCGTGTTGGCAACCGGTAATGGACCACCGTATGTTCCGCAATGGTTTAGCCCCGAAGTTCGCGGCCATGATCGATTCATTGCCGACCCATGGGCACCGGACTCATTGTCGCGCATTCGTAACGGAACCGTCGTGACAATTGGAACCGGTCTGACCTTCATTGATGTTGCGGTCCGTGTATTGGAGAATTCTCCCACCAACATTATCGGAATCTCTCGACACGGACTCTTGCCAACTCGACACACTCATGTCGAACATCCGCCATCGGTTCCGGACATGTCGACACCACGTGAAGTACTCCACTGGTTGAGGCAGAACAGAAGCAATTGGCGCGCCGCGATAAATGGTTTGCGGACGAGGACCCAAGATCTATGGATGAATTTTTCTCCGGCTCAGCAACGCCAGTTTCTTCGACATGCGATGCGCTATTGGGAAATCCATCGTCACCGAATTGCTACAGAAGTTGGAATTCAGATCGACGGCTATCTCGAACTAGAGCGGATTCAGGTGGTGAAGTCCGGAGTCACGGGAGTAACGGTTGTTTCGCCATCGTCGTTAACCATATTGACTTCGACAGGAATCGCGATTACTGCAGATTGGGTGGTGTTATGCACTAGCCCGACGGAAGTCGGCGAGGGAACCCGGTCGATAATTTCTTTCTTGATTGACAATGGACAGGCAGTTGTTGGACCACAGGGTCTTGGCTTACAGTGCAATCCACGATCGGGTGCGCTCATCGACTCACTAGGAAACTTAAGCACCACAATTTTCACGATTGGGCCACTTCGCCGCGGCATGCTTTGGGAAACTACCGCAATTCCCGAAATTCATGTGCAAGCCGATCAACTTGGCGAATTGATCTCGATGCCGAGAACCTGAGCGAGTTCGCCTAATGCTTGGTCGCTGTTCAGGACTTTAATTGTCGCCATTCCCATCGCCGCGGCAGGCTTGAGATTGACGCCTAGGTCGTCCAGGAACACGCATTCGGATGGTCGTACCTTGATGCTTTCGCAGGCGATTTCGTAAAACCTAGTTTCTGGTTTTCGCACGCCGATCACGCTGCTTTCGATGACGGCGTCGAATCGAGAGAGCACATCTTTGAGCAATTTTTCACGCTTGGTTGGCGGGACAGATTGGGTGCTCACAACGTTGTTCGTGAGACAAGCAATTTTGTAACCGGATGTCTTGAGGACATCGAGCGCGTGCACCATTGCGGGGCGAATCTCGCCTGCCAGGAGGGCGAGAACTTCGTTGCCGGAAATTCGATGGCCAAGATTCTCACTTTCGATCGCGAATAGTTGGTCGAATTCCGCAGCCGTAATTTCGCTTCGCTCTAGTTTGGCCCAAGCATTTTCGTGAGGATTAAGGGCATTGACTGAGCGGATGAAATTATTTGGTAGCCCGCGGACTCGCTCATAGTTGTTAAATGACTCAAACGGGCCGGAAACAATGACCCCACCAAAATCAAATAAAATTGCCCTATGCACGCATTGAGCGTAGGCGACTGCATGGCGCAAGAAATCGGCTCAGTGAATGGTTGACTACATAGCATGGCAAAACATGTGGTAGTGGACGGTTCGAACCTCGCCACCGAGGGTCGCACGGTGCCAAGTCTTAAGCAGTTGAACGAGGCGGTGCTTGCATTTATGACGGAATACCCGGACACGAAAGTTACGGTGGTTGTTGATGCCTCCTTTGGACATCGCATCGACAAGAAGGAAGTGGCCGAATTTAATGGTGCGATTGACAATAACGAACTTGTCTCGCCACCCGCCGGTGCTATTGGACGTGGGGATGGCTTTGTGCTCACCATCGCCGAGAAGGTCGGCGCAAGCGTGCTGTCCAACGACAGCTATCAAGAATTTCATCATCAATACAAATGGCTGTTCGATCCAGGTCGGCTACTCGGCGGAAAGCCGGTTCCAAATGTCGGGTGGGTGTTTATCGAAAGGCTTCCGGTTCGACTTTCGGCCAACCGTGACGGAGCGAGTCTCGGTCGCAAAATTTTGGCGGTGAAGATCAAGAAGGCCAGCCGGGAGGCACTGCGACCAATGCCAATTCCAAAGACGCCGCCGCCCGGGGCGCGAACGGCGGCGAAAGTCAAGTTGCCCGCTCCGTCGGTCAAAGCAGCGGCAACGTCCAGGTCCTCTGTCGCCAAACAAACGGGTTCAAAAACTTCCCCATCTCGACAGACTCCTTTGAAAAAGCAGACGTCAAAACAAAGCCCGAAAGCCCCGGCAGTCAACGAACTTGCTCCATTTCTTAATTTTGTCGAGCGTCATCCGGTTGGCAGCAAGGTCAAGGGTGTTGTTGACGCGTATTCGGCCCACGGTGTGTATGTGAAAATTGGTGATATCCGCGGTTATTTGCCCTTGCAGATGATGGCCAATCCGGTACCCCGAAGCGCACGCGATCACGTCAAACTCGGACAGCAAGTTGCGCTGATTGTTGACAGTTTCACTCCGTCGCGACGAAGCATTGAGGTACGAATTGCTGCTGGAGCAAATCGCAAGGCAACATCGCGAAGGAAGTAGGTTGTCGAAATGCTTATTGCAACCTGGAATGTGAATTCACTCAAAGCTCGATTGCCTCGAGTACAAGCATGGATCCATGATGTCCAACCAGATGTGTTATGCATGCAGGAAACCAAAATGGCGGACTCGGCATTTCCGACACTCACATTCACAGAAATGGGTTACGACTCGGCCCATTTTGGCCAGGGCCAATGGAACGGAGTTGCCATCATTTCTAAAGTTGGCATTGGTGAGGTCGTTTCCAACTTTGCAGTTGGTGATTCTGATGCGGAAGCTCGAATAATAACGGCCCGATGTGGAGGGTGTCTGGTTACATCTGTGTATGTGCCAAATGGTCGTGCGCTTGACAATGACCACTATCAATACAAACTGAGGTGGATGAAGCAGCTGAAGGATCACCTCGGGGCCGTGGCCAAAACAACGGACGATCTCGTTGTCGCCGGTGATTTCAACATTGCACCAAGCGACATTGATGTGTGGGATCCGGCCGCGCTTGTCGGGTCAACACATGTGAGCGAGCCCGAACGACAAGTGTTGCAGGATCTGTGTTCGTGGGGACTCAGTGACGTGTTTCGCAGTCAGCATCCAGAGGTACAACTTTATTCATGGTGGGACTACCGCAACGGAAGTTTTCACAAGGGGCACGGGATGCGCATCGACCTTGTATTGACAAGTGCTTCAGTAACCGACCGCACAATGTGGAGCTTGATTGATCGCAACGCACGCAAGGGCGAAACGCCGAGCGATCATGCACCGGTGCTAATTCGAATTAGCGACAGGTAGATCGTTGCAAGGTTCGTTTCTAAAGGATTCAATAATTGGCAAGAGTTCGCTCGCCAGTTGTCGGGCCGTCAGTTCTCCAATTATGCCGGCCAGTTCTTCGACGCTCGCCGGCAAGACTTGTTCGATGCGAACAAGTTCGCGATCGCTGCAGACGACGCTGGGTAATTGCTTAATTTGGCGTGCACGAGTGGTACGCCACTTGGCAAGTTCGTCGGACAATTTTGGTCGAGTCGTACGGCCGGCGACAGGTGCATAGGCAAGCGCGGAGGGCAATGATTCGCTGTGAGTGGGTAGATCGGCAAGTAACGGGCTAATTCCAGTTTGACGACCATTGCGTGTCATGGCGTAGCTAATGATCAGCCTGTGCTCGGCACGGGTAAGGGCGACATACGCCAGGCGAGTTTCCTCGTTTAGTTGCTCGGCCGTATTTGCAGACGTGTGGGGTACGAGTAAAAGTTCGGCTCCGGCAACAGTTACGCAGTTCCACTCGCGACCCTTTGCAGAGTGAAAGGTGAGGACCTCGACTCCGTTGGCGCTCCAATTGTTCATCGATGTGGCAGCTATCCAGGCGCTAAAGGCCCGGCCGTCGACCGAGCCAGGTTGATCGAGACGCAAAAACTGTCGAACCTGATCGGCAACTATTCGTTCTGCATCGTTTGTGGACTCGTCGAGTGCGTCGCTAGCCCAGGTCGAGAGTCCATGACGATCTTTCGATTGCCCGGCAGCCATTTGAGCCGCAGTGATTTCTGGGGAGGTGCGCGACACGCGCACCGGAATGTTGGCCTTGGTTAGGGCGGCAACAATTGGTGCGATCTGGCTGTTGGTGCGGACAAGCACGGCGCAAGATTGCCATGGCCGCGGGCCTCCAGTAGGGGCAAGTTCCCATAGTGCGTCAGCAATGGCTGTTGCTTCGGCGACCGGATCGACGCATTCAATGAGTCGAACAACTGGACCGTCATCCTTAGTGGCCCGAATATAGACAGCCTCATCGGTGCGTTGAACCACCCATCGTGCAACATCGAGAATTTGTGGGGAACACCGATAGTTGTTTCGAAGTTTCAACACTGTGGCTTGCGTGAGATGCTCGGGAAGCGCGTCAAATATTTTACGGTCTGCCCCATTCCAGCCGTAGATTGCCTGCAGCGGGTCGCCAACAACAAACACATCACTACGACCACCGCGAATCGATTCAAAAAGCGCAAATTGCAGCGGATTCATGTCCTGGGCTTCGTCTACAAAAATATGTCTGAACCGCCATCTAACCGCCGCGGCAAAGTTGGGGTCGTTGCTCATCGCGCGCACCACATTGGCGATCAGATCGTCTAGGTCGATAACTTGGCGGCGTCTCTTCA
>JBDSKN010000092.1:0-8396 GCA_039916865.1 Ilumatobacteraceae bacterium | reverse complement strand
GCCCTACTCTGTCATGCCGACTAGCACATTGCAGAACGTTTGCGAAAATAGCATCGCCACGCTATTGCGGACACCACCACGGCCACCCAACCGACACAATTGAACACGCCGGGCGGAGAGACTCGCTCGGCAATCACGGCAACCCACCACACCCAACGCACTGCAAGAACAATTGGCCACATTACAAAGGCGGTTAACTGTTCTGGCAATGCCGCCGAAAGTAAACCCAATGGCAGACCGGCGAGCATTACGAAACCGGCTACGGGTACCGCTAAAAGATTGGCGAGTATTCCTATGACAGGTGCGCTATGGAATACCACCAAGCTGATTGGCATCACACCAAGTTGGGCGCCAATTGTTATCGACAACGGTTGGGCGAACCACACCGGCACTCGAAGTTGCATTAATTCCCGCGACAGGATTGGCGCGATTCCGATGAGCCCCGTGGTAGCTCCAACGGACATGAGGAAACCGATCGACCAAACCAGCATCGGATCGACGACGATCAAAACGATGACCGCGAACGCAAGCAAATTCTTCGGCGATACTTTCAAACCTCGAGCAAAGCCAAACGCGGACATCGCCGCCATCGTCGCTGCCCGAAGAACCGATGGTTCAATTCGAGTTAGCAAAACGAACCAAACAAGCGCCCCAACCGTTGCGGCGAGTCGCCACCAGGTTCGTAATCGTCGCATCAGTGGACCCAACGCAATCAATACAAACGCAACATTTTGACCAGATACCGCCACTAGATGTGATAATCCCGCGGAGCGAAACGCATTGCGCATGGACTCAGGCTGATTTCGATCATCCCCGATTATCAGACCAAGATAAAGCGTCGCCTCCGCATCTGGCATCACTCCGGCGCCGTGGATCAACACGCGTCGAATGCGATTTACGCTTCGAAATAACGGCGGGCCAAAACTCGCTTGTTCAGATACCGACGTGAGTGAGAGCCTTCCAACAACATGGCGAGGAGCCAACCACTTCATACGATCCGGTCGAACTCTCGATCGAGTTCCCTCGATCCATACTGTTTCACCCATCAGTCGCGTCCGAATTCGACGAGCCGGTGAGCCATAAGCAACAGTTTCGAAGCGTTCACCACTGACTTCGAGGACCACTCTTTGCCCGCCAAAGAATTGCTCGGGGTCGGAGCGGAGAAGCGCCGGGCCGCGGTATGGGCCAATCGACTCGGTTGAAGAATGTCGCCAAGCGTCCTGTGCGCCCGATGCGCCGACGATCACAGTTGCCATGGTCACGGCAATGATGAATTTACGATTGGGACGAGAATTGGCGAATGCGACTATCACCGTTCCGGCGAGTAAAAGTGAAATAATTCGATGCCCTAAAAATGGAACTACGTTTGCCAATATCCACCACCAGCGTGTGGCGATAGAAAGGAGTAGCGCGATAAGTACCAGGCGATGGTCGTGTAACTTGTGCCGCACCTTGGAGCTAACCACCCCGTAGAATTGATTCATGGCGCCCTCAACTCACCCGCCGCGAGTTTCGGATGGGCTCGTGCCAGATGGCATAACCGAGACTCGCAATCGCATCCGCCAACGAGGCGGGCTCGTGGCCGTCGAGATTGCTGCCGCAATGGCCGTAGTTGGGTCGGTTCTGATTTGGCTTCCGGGCCCAATCGCCGGAGTTCTTGGCTTTCTAGTCATAAACGCGGCTCTACCCGCGCTCGCGCTTGCGGGAGTACCGGCCATTACCGAGGCCGGCCGAATTCTCATCGCCATCCTCGTCAGCGCCGTGGTGTGGTGGTCAATAGGACATTTCGCGGCCGTGCGGGCTTCCCGCAATGCGATCGTGGATTGGACAGAATGGCGAAGCGAATTTCAGCCACTGGCGATCGGCGTGTGGGCAGGAACTATTCTCTCCATTGGAGTTGCCGCATTTGTTCTAGGGGCGCTGTAACTTTCATACCCGAACAAGTCCCATTAATGCTTCGAGTTTTGCCGGGCCTATGCCGCGCACTTTCAGTAAGTCCTCGACCCGGGCAAATGGGCCGTGAAGTAATCGATAGGCGACAATTGCTTTTGCCGTAGACGGGCCAACACCCGGCAAGGTATCGAGTTGTTGTTCTGTTGCGGTATTTACGTCAATTGTTAGAACATCCCGTGGGGACAAAGGCGAATCGTTAGTTGATGGAGTTGGCAAATTAACGCCAGCCTTCGGTCGGATCACCAATGGCTTTGAGATTTCTCCGCGACGCGGAATGTAAAGCTGGGCCGCATCAAAAAGGGGGGCAGCCAGATTTACGGAATTCAAATCGGCCCGCGCAGTTGGGCCCCCTGCTGCACTGAGAGCGGCGATTACCCGGGAACCCCAGGCGATCACAACTATTCCGGGATTCATTACCTCGCCGGCGACATGAACCATGATCGTGGACGGAATCGTCGACGTCGTGACAATTGGCGAATACGAGAAACCTTCGGTTCCAATTGCCGATCTCGACGAAGCGAAGGGAATTTTTGACTCGATTGGAAATGGCGGCGATCGCATCACCCACGATGCTCCCGCCAGAACGATTGCCGCTCCCCCGACTGAGGCCACGATTCGGCCAATTCCAATCCAGACCACGAGATCGGATATGTATTGTCGGAATCGTCGCCAATAATTCATCACCGATCATGTGTGCCCAGATCGGCCTGCAAATTAGAAGAGTTGAGCCGTGAACTTCTTCCGATGTGGTCCGGTCCGCGGGTCCAGAGGCCCCATCTGGTCGAGAATCTCTAAATACTTAGCGCGAACCAACTCGTCGGTCTTGATAGTCGGCAGTAACGCGGCAAGTTGAGAGTCGAAGTCATCTTCGGGTCGAAATGCCAGTCGAGCATCGGCCAACACAGCGGCAACCCGCGCTGTCTGAGGCACCCGGGCCAAAACCTCGAACGCTTCGGTAATCGCGTTGCGGGCAATCAATAACTTTGCCAGTGCCACAACTGCTTCTTCGTTAGCTGGTTCGATGAGCAGCGCGGCTTGCAGCGAGTCTTCGTCGCCTCCGGATACCAAGGATGCAACCGACACTGCACTATCGGCCGGCAAAAGCGAACCCACAAATGCATCGATCACATGTTCGGGTTCTGCGCCGATGAAGTGATTCAGAACCTTGCCGTCCTTCATGGCATACACCGCAGGAATCGACTGCACCTGAAACGCCCCCGATATCTGCGGATTCTCATCTACATTGACCTTGACCAGGACTACTTTCCCTTGTGTTGCATCGGTGAGCCGTTCAAGGATCGGGCCGATTGTCCGACATGGACCGCACCACGGGGCCCACAGGTCAACAATCACCGGAGTTGTCATGGATCGATCCAGCACCTCCTTTTGAAAAGTTGCATCGGTGACATCGATTGACACATTTGCCACGCTACTGCCAACTACATCATTGAGAACCGCTTGTCGCTAAGTTTCAGGGTGATGTCGCAGACAAATGATTACGACGAAATCAAGGGAATCGCCCACAAAAGTGTCAGCCAATGGCTAACAACTCATGTCCGAGGAGTCAAGGCTCCGTACTCGTTCGAAGTCATCGCGGGCGGACACTCGAACCTCACCTATCTAGTCGTTGATTCTCGCGGTCGGCGAATGGTACTTCGTCGCCCACCTTTGAGTCATGCCCTGGCAAGTGCGCACGATATGAATCGCGAGCACCGCATCATCTCTGCGTTGCGCAACTCGGTGGTGCCCGTGGCACCCGCATTGGGAATGTGCGACGATCCAACTGTCAACGGGGCACCATTTTATGTCATGGATTTCGTCGATGGCCTGATCATTCGAGATCAGCAGAGTGCGGAGAAACTGCTGACACCGGAAACTCGAGTGCGAGCCAGTGAGTCACTGATCGACACGATGGCGGCAATTCATACGGTCAATATTGCCGAGGTCGGATTGCATGATCTTGCCCGTCACGAGCGCTATATCGAGCGTCAGCTGAAGCGCTGGTATGGCCAATGGAACGCCCAGAAAACGAGGGATTTGGCCGCCATCGATTTGGTCCATGACCAACTTCTGGCTCGAATCCCGCCGCAAGGGGAAGCGACAATTGTTCACGGCGACTATCGATTGGACAATTGCATAGTTTCCGACTCTGGTGACTTAGTCGCCGTATTGGATTGGGAGATTTGCACACTCGGCGATCCGCTCGCCGACCTTGGCCTATTAATGGTGTACTGGACCGGTCCAGATGACGACGCGATAGTAGCGGCTTACCAGGCAACGAAAACTCCCGGATTCTTCAATCGCGAAGATTTAATTCGGCGATATGCGACGGTCTCTGGTCGTGACGTATCTCAACTGGATTTCTACATTGCGTTCGCGCTTTGGAAGTATGCCTGCATCATCGAGGGAGTTTATGCCCGCTATTTGGGTGGCGCGCTTGGCGAGCGAAGCATTGCCGAACTCGAGCCATTCAAAATGCAAGTTGACTCCGCCGCGGCACATGCAGAAATACTTTTGGCACGCCTACACTGAATTTCGCTATGAGTGAGCCATACAGAATAAGTTCCGAATTCGAGTCCGTATTACCAAAACTCGATGCGGCCCTTTTGGTAGTCATGCTTTCTGGCTGGATAGATGCCAGTGCGGCGGCGGCGGCGGCGATGGAAATGTTGATCATTGATACAAATGCCAAAACCCTCCTCACCTTTGACGCCGACGAATTCATAGATTTCCGGGCTAGGCGCCCAACCATGGAACTTCGCGAAGGTATAAATACCAAACTCATTTGGTCGACTCCTCAGTTGCTACTTGGATATGACATCGATAAAAAACCCGTGCTCCTACTAACGGGGCCAGAACCGGATAATCGTTGGCAGCATTTTGCGAACGTGGTCGCTGATCTGGCGGTTGAACTAGGCGTTCGGCGAATGCTTGGTATCGGTGCGTATCCGATTGCCACCCCACATACCAGGGCCGTTCAAGTTTCGTGCAGCTCTCCATCAGCCAAATTGATCGCGTCGCTTCCTTATTTGAAGAGCTCGGTAGATGTACCCGCAGGAATGGAAGCGGCACTTGAACACGCACTAGCAAAACGGGACATTGAGGCACTCGGACTTTGGGCCCAAGTGCCGCATTACGTGGCCTCGCTGGCTTATCCTGCGGCCTCGGCAGCGCTGCTCGGTGCGGTCTGTGACTCCGGCGAAATTTCCCTTGAGATAAGCGACATACGCCAGCAAGCAATGTTGCAACGCGAACGCCTGGATCAACTTGTACGCGCCAATCCAGAACATGCCGCAATGCTCTCGCAACTTGAGCGAGAATTCGATGAATCGCACAGCGGAAATGGCACACTCACGACCGGATTTGGCGGCGCACCATTACCGAGCGGCGACGAATTGGCGGCCGAACTGGAACAGTTTCTGCGCGAGAATCAAGCGGATTCGTGAGGGAATTTATCCCCTGATAAATTGAATTCTGACGAGCAAATGCAGTC
This sequence comes from Ilumatobacteraceae bacterium, assembly GCA_039916865.1. GTDB lineage: Bacteria > Actinomycetota > Acidimicrobiia > Acidimicrobiales > Ilumatobacteraceae > UBA3006. The sequence goes on along the minus strand of JBDSKN010000092.1, from coordinate 2,950 downwards.
GGGGGATTCGTGGCCAAGGAAGTCAATAAAGACTACGTAGAGGCCCTCGCTCGCGGACTCGAAGTTATTAAGGCCTTCTCAATCGCAGCACCTGTCATGTCGTCCGCGCAGGTGGCGGTTAAAACCGGGCTTGCTCGGCCAACTGCACATCGACTGCTGCTTACCTTGCAGTCCCTTGGCTATGTACGAAGCGATCCTTCCGGTTTTTCACTTACGCCGCGTGTCATGGACCTGGGCATGGCATATATCTCGGGGCGTGGAATGTGGGATATCGCGCGTCTGCATTTGGAAGAGCTCGCCAAGATAACCAATCAGTGCTGCTCAATTTCGCAACTCGACGGAGCGGACAGCCTTTTGGTCGCCGGCGTCACCACGCCAAAGGTTCTCACGTTTACGATGAGCGTTGGAACACGCAGTCCTCTACGCAGTACTTCAATGGGAGATGTCCTCCTTGCCGATCTCAGCGACGATGAACTAAGACGCACCCTTTCGTTGCCGACACGATCCACGATGAATGCGCGAACAAGTAGGACCGACGAGGAATTCTCGGTAATTTTGCCCCAAGTTCGGCGCCAAGGATATGCGATCAGCGACGAGCGCCTTTCGTTTGGAATTCGAGTAATCTCCGTTCCAATTGTCGACGGCCACGGACGAACTGCGGCGACCTTGAACACACCGGCCCTCATTGCGGAAGTGTCGGTCGATGAATTGCGCGACGACTTCCTTCCATTATTGAAGGTCTACGCCGCCAAAATAAGCGTCGACTACGTGAAATTCAGCGAACTTCCGACCTCGATTGTCGATCATGTCGACAACTTACGGTCACTCACGACACAGTCGCCGTAATCGAATCCGGCAATGAAAATCGATGGTGGAATTTCGCTCAATTTGAACAGTGCAGGTACTTCGGCACACGACCTTGAGCAAGCCGGATACAGCGGAGGATGGACTGCCGAAACCGCCCATGACCCGTTCTTTCCATTATTGCTTGCCGCCGAACACACGACGAATATTGATCTGGGTACATCAATCGCAGTTGCATTCGCCCGCAATCCAATGACGCTGGCAAATATTGGCTGGGATCTGCAGTCTTTCTCACGCGGCCGATTTATCTTGGGACTCGGGAGTCAGATCAAGCCGCACATCACTAAGCGGTTCAGTATGGAATGGAGTCAACCGGCGGCGCGGATGCGCGAAATGGTGTTGGCGATCCGGTCGATATGGGACACCTGGCTGACCGGAAACAAGCTTGAGTTTCGGGGAGAGTTTTATCGACACACGTTGATGACTCCGTTTTTCACCCCCGACCGCAGTGACAACATCGAATGGGGAGTTCCCCGCATATTCCTTGCCGCCGTGGGCGAACTGATGACCGAAGTGGCTGGAGAAGTGTGTGACGGGTTTATCTGCCATGGTTTCACTACCGAGCGGTACCTTCGGGAAGTCACTATCCCCGCTCTGCGGCGGGGTCGGACCAAGGTCGGTAAGACCATGGACGGATTTGAAATTGTCGGACCAAGTTTTGTCGTTACCGGCACAACTTCATCCGAGATCAAAACGGCAGCCGACCTGACCAAGCAACAGATCGCCTTCTACGGCTCGACCCCCTCTTACCGCGGTGTACTTGAACTTCATGGGTGGAACGATGTGCATTCCCAACTCAATGCGATGTCGAAGCAGGGGATGTGGCAGTCAATGGGCGACCTGATAAGTGACGAGATGTTGAATGCATTTGCCGTGGTTGGCGAGCCAGAACAAATTGCACCGGAATTACACAAGCGTTACGGCGACGTCATTCAACGAATGAGTTTTTATGCCCCGTACAAAAGCGACCCACAGCGATGGCAAAGAGTGCTCGCCGACATGAAGTCTTCTTAGTTTGTTCCTTCGAGGCCGTGCAACCAGGCTTGAACATTGAAACCAAGAGCGTTGACGTCATACCCGCCTTCTTGCAACACAACCGTAGGTAAACCGAGGCTGCGCACCAACGCACCCGAGCGTAGGAAACCGTCCGTCGTGAGCGATAGGTCGGAAATCGGATCGGTAATAAAAGTATCGAGGCCGAGGGACACGATAAGCAACGATGGCTTGAACGCCACAATCGACTCACACACAGTTGCCAGTGCGGAGAGATAGTGATCGTCGTCGGTTCTGGCCGCGAGCGGAATATTCAATGTGCTCCCCAGTCCGCGTCCCGTTCCGGTTTCATCGACGTAGCCGGTCACATACGGATAGGCGCGGCGGGGATCACCGTGAAGTGATACGTACTGCACATCGTCGCGAGCGTAGAAAATCTGCTGCGTGCCATTCCCGTGGTGGTAATCCACGTCCAAGATGGTGATCTTGGACGCAGTCGTTGTGGCCACGTGATGGGCCGAAATTGCGGCGTTATTGAAAAAACAGTAGCCGCCATATAAATCAGAAGTTGCGTGGTGCCCTGGCGGCCGGCACAGCCCATACGATGCACTCTCTCCGTTTAAGACAAGTTCGGTGGCGCTGAGGGCGGTATTTACGGCTCCGCGAGCGGCCTCAAAACTTCCTTCGGTAAGCGGTGTCGTGGTTTCAAAACACCACCATCCAAGCTTTCCGTTGATGGCTTCGGGTTCTGCGCCGAGACGCATTCCATCTCGCAAGGACGTTCGATAGAAAAAATCTGGCACCACTTCACGTCGCGGACCAACATCTCGCTGATAGTCGGACCAAGCCGTGGAAAGAAAACGCGACAGACCTGGATTGTGTACAGCATCAATTGGAGCGGTCCCCCACTCGGTTGGGGACACCAAGGTCATCGAATTATCTGCCGCCAATACTTCGCGAATCGCTTCGCCCCGACCGGAGTGTTCAAACGGCGAGTGTGCCGTCGATTTCTCCAGTTCGACTTGGGGATTGTGCAACAAGTGTGTTGCTGAGTAGACGACTTTCATGTCACGCGATACTCGAGATCAGCGGA
>JBDSKN010000091.1:0-26407 GCA_039916865.1 Ilumatobacteraceae bacterium | reverse complement strand
CAGCACAATGTCGAACGCAAAACATTCATCGACATCGCAGGTGTGACCCAACCGGCCCCCGCTCCTAGATTCTCTCGCACACCTAACGCGCCGCCCACACCGCCGGCGCACCCTGGCCAGCATTCGCGCGAAATACTCCAAGATTGGGGATTCGGCGAATCGAAAATTGAGTCACTGCTAACCAGCGGTGCCGTGAAAGACGCATAGGAATATCAACAATGGGAACAATGGTGTGTTTTCATGCTCACCCAGACGACGAGTGCCTAGCGACAGGAGGCGCCATCGCCCGAGCGAGCGCCGAGGGGCATCGAGTCGTATTAGTGGTTGCCACAAACGGAGACCATGGACAAGTTCCCGGTGATCTGGCACCGGGTGAATCCCTTGTAGATCGACGCCGCAAGGAACTGCAGGCCTCGGCCGAAGTTTTACTGATCAAGCGCGTGGAGTGGCTTGGGTATACCGATAGCGGGATGACCAATTGGGAGCAAAATCACTTTGCGGGTGCATTCATAAACGCCGACACCGAGCAAGCCGCGACAAAATTAGCCCAGATTTTGATCGAAGAAAAGGCCGACATCCTCACTGTTTACGATTGGCACGGCAATTACGGTCACCCCGACCACATCAAGGTTCACCATGTTGGTCATCGGGCGGCCCAATTGGCCGGAACTGCACAAGTATTTGAAGTGACGATGAATCGCGATTTTTTTCGCACGCTGCGCGGGTCATTCGCGTCCGATTCGCAGCCGGGAACTAACGGCGAAGGTCCGGGCGACTTCGATCCCGATGCACCTGCCGACGATGGAAACCCAATTGGCGAGCCAGAATCCGCCATTAGCCACAAGGTCGATGTCGCTGCCTACTGTGACCAAAAACTTCGCGCGATCGCCTGTCATGCGAGTCAGGTCACTGATACAACATTCTTTACAAGCATGCCGCCAGATGTTTTTCGAAATGCATTTGGTACGGAATGGTTCATCAAGGTAGGCGAGTCTGGACCACCGCGCGATCGGTGGCTCTTCGAGTGAGCACGACGCGCCTGTATTTTGTGCGACATGGTCGGGCCGCGGCCGGCTGGGATGCGGAACTCGATCCAGGTCTTGACGAACTTGGTCACCAGCAGGCTCGTGAAATGGCAGATCAATTGGCTCCGCTGGGGCCGATGAGCGTAATAACTAGTCCGTTCTTACGATGCCAGCAAACGGCAGTGCCATTGTGCGAAGCGTGGAATTCGAAACCCGAAATTAGCCCCGAAGTTGGCGAGATTCCCTCACCGGAAGGCGTGCCGAAATCCGATCGGGTTGCGTGGCTGCGAAAAACGATGGGTGGAACCTGGCTGTCGCTTGGCCCGCGTTACACGATATTTCGAGACGAAGTTGTAAATTTCATACGCCAAATAAACAGCGACACAGTCATATTCAGTCACTTCATGGCGATCAACGCAGTTATCGGCCGAACTCAAGACGATGATCGACTCGTCCTATTTCGGCTTGACAACTGTTCGATCACTTCGGTAGAACTTGGCACGAACGGAAATCTCAAACTTATTCAAAGTGGTCGCGAGGCCGACACGCTGATTCGTTAACCTATTTCATTAACGAATTATCGACTAGATTGAGCAGCGCCGTGAGTTCGACAACGCTTCTCAACTTGCATACGCAGTGGGCGTGGGTTGTGATCATCGCCAACGCATTGGCCGGCGTCTGGGCCCTCGTGGCCCACAGAGTCACTTCGCTTCGCAGTCGCGCCATGTGGTGGTTCACCGCGCTTGCCCAGTTCACGGTATTCGTGCAGGTCGCCATGGGCGTAATGATGGTCAATCGTGACAATCGGGTATTTCCTCAGTTTCACGCCTTTTATGGATTTGTCGCCATCATTGCCATTGCCATCATCTACTCGTATCGAGTTCAGCTGAAGAGCAGAGTGTATTTACTCTACGGATTTGGTGGTTTGTTCATAATGGGACTCGCGATCCGGGCGGTTCTAGTCGGATAAGGGATCCCAAGAACCGTATAACCTTCCACCATGTTCCCAATTTTTGTAGTTAAGCAAGGTTATGTGGCGGTAATTACGACGTTTGGCAAGTATCGCCGAATCGTGCGTCCCGGTCTTGGATTTCGAATTCCGTTGATGCAAAAAATTCACTCAAGAATATCCTTGCAGCACCAATCGATGGAACTCTCGTTTCAGGCCATCACCCAGGATCAAGCAAATGTGTACTTCAAGGTGATGCTGCTGTATTCCGCAATCAACGATGCCGAGGACAGTGTCAAAAAAATTGCATTTAAATTCATCAACCGTGAGTCACTTACTATTGCGCTGGTTCGAACTGTGGAAGCGATAACCCGTGGTTATGTTGCCACTCAACGACAAGCCGAAATTTTGGGACTCCGCGCAGAAATTGTGGCCGAGGCCAAAAAGCATCTTGACGACACGCTTGCCGACTGGGGATATCATCTCATCGATCTTCAACTCAATGACATCACGTTTGATGAGGTGATTACGCGATCAATGGCGACGGTAGTTGCGAGCGCAAATTTGCGCACAGCCGCCGTAAATGAAGGGGAAGCGTTGCTGATTCGCGAGACGAAGGCAGCTGAAGCAAAGGGGGCGGCAATTCGGATCACCTCGGAGGCCGAGGCCATCGCTTCGCAAAAACGTGGTCAAGGCGTGCGAATGTTTCGCACCGAAGTTGCGGCCGGGCTAGCCGAAGCCTCGCGAACCGTCGAACAGTCCGGTGCCAGCGAGGCATTGGTGCTATTCGCAATGTGGACCGAAACTATTCGCGACGCCGCCGAACATGGAAGAGGTAATGTCATATTCCTCGACGGCTCGGTCGATGGCATGGAGCATTCGATGCGACGACTATTGGCTATGAATCTGGCCGCCAAGTCTGAGCAACCGGCAACCTAGGTAAGAGACCGTTCGAGGGATTCAAGAGAGTCGGTAAGTTGGCGCGGTAATCGGTCACCGAACTTGTTGTAGTGCTCTCGAATTTGTGTAACCGCATCTCGCCAACCTTGGCGATCGATGCTGAGTAGAGCCTCGAGGTCGCTCGACGAAATATCCAGACCGGTCACATCCAGCGCATCAATCGTCGGCAGGTATCCAATTGCTGTCGTATCGGCCTTGCCCCCACCGCTGACACGTTCAAACACCCATTTAAGTACGCGACTGTTTTCGCCGTAGCCCGGCCACAAGAATCGACTATCGCTGTTCCGACGAAACCAGTTAACGAAAAATATTTGGGGTAATTTTTCCGGCGAGGTAGCGGTTCCGATTGCCAACCAATGGGCGAAATAATCGGCCATGTTGTATCCACAAAACGGAAGCATTGCCATCGGGTCGAATCGCAATTTGCCCACGGCCCCATCTGCGGCCGCGGTTGTTTCGGAGGCCATGATCGATCCAAGGAATACTCCGTGGTTCCAATCGAATGACTGAGTGACCAGGGGAACGGTCGTGCGGCGACGACCGCCGAACAGGATTGCAGAAATTGGAACTCCCCGCGGGTCTTGCCATTCGGGTGCAATCGATGGGCACTGTGACGCGGGCGCGGTAAACCGTGCATTGGGATGTGAAGCAGGAGAATCCGATGCGGGGGTCCACGGATTATTGAGCCAGTCGGTTGCCACTGCGGGTTTTTCGGGAGTCATCCCTTCCCACCACACGTCGCCCTCCGGAGTTAAAGCCGTATTGGTGAACAACGTGTTTCCCCACATTGTGGCCATTGCGTTTGGATTGGTGTCGTATCCGGTACCGGGCGCAACGCCAAAAAAACCGGCCTCTGGATTGATGGCATAAAGTTGTCCGTCAGCACCAAATTTCATCCAGCAAATATCATCGCCAATGGTCTCGGCCTTCCAACCGGGAATCGTCGGCACCAACATCGCCAAATTTGTTTTGCCGCAGGCCGAGGGAAACGCGGCCGCAATGTACTTGTATAACCCCTGTGGATTAGTGAGTTTCAAAATGAGCATGTGTTCGGCCAGCCAACCCTGGTCGCGTGCCATCACACTGGCAATTCGCAAGGCGAAACACTTCTTGCCAAGCAAGGCATTGCCACCGTAGCCAGAGCCGTAACTCCAAATTTCGCGGGTTTCGGGAAAGTGCACAATATATTTGTTGTCGGGATTACACGGCCACGGTGAATCGGCCTGGCCTGGCCGAAGTGGAGCCCCGACCGAATGAACGCAGGGGACCCACTTATCATTACCGAGAACTTCTAAGGCGCCCACGCCCATTCGGGTCATGATGTACATGTTCACGGCAACGTATGCACTATCGGTTAATTGAACGCCGATATGGGCGATCGGAGACCCGAGTGGCCCCATCGAAAATGGAACCACATACATAGTGCGACCCGCCATGGCCCCGGTGAATCGGGCGGTGAGTTCCGTACGCATCTCGCCGGGATCGCGCCAATTATTGGTTGGACCTGCATCAACCTGATTATTCGAACAAATAAACGTTCGATTTTCCACCCTCGCCACGTCACCCGGGTCGGAATGCGCCCAGTAGCTATTCGAACGCTTGGATTCGTCGAGCTTGACGAAGGTTCCAGCTTCTACGAGTTCGGTGCACAGTCGTTGGTATTCCTCTTTACTTCCATCGCACCAATAGACATCGGCGGGCTGAAGTATCTTTTCCCATTCCGCGACCCAAGTCAGGAGCGATTGATTCTGCGTCATTTGGCGTAACACGGGTGATCCTTCGTCGAAAATGTATTCAAAGATGACTTATGTACCTGGTGTGAGCATGTCGCGCTCGGACCCGAGTCGCAAGTGTGTGGCCCGACCGACATCATCAAGGTCGAATACTACGCGCTGACCTTGTCGCAACATCCGAAAAATCGATCCCTCGAGTGCCGACGGCGAAAGTTCGAACTCGCTTAAGTTTGTGTCGCACAAAATAACGCCGTCACCACTCGACGGGTCATAGGCCTTAATAACTCCCTGCATGAGGGCGAACCTCCGTGGTCTGGAATCCGATCTTGAGATCTTGTCAGATCGGTGCGTTTTCTACCATGTTGGGTAATCTTTGCAGGTGCCCGTCCTTGAACTATTTGGAGCCGACGCCTTACGCTTCACGGTGATTGCCTTCCGTGACACAATGCGCGCTCATGCCGAGGGAATTAACCGGCTCAACGTTTATCCGGTGCCGGACGGAGACACGGGTACCAATATGGCCCGCACTCTGGACGCCGTCGTTGCTGAATTAGAAGGCGCCGACAGCGCGCTCGAACCAACATGTGAGGCGATAAGTCATGGTTCGCTGATGGGGGCGCGGGGCAACAGCGGCGTGATCTTAAGCCAAATCTTGCGTGGGTTGTCATCGACGCTGCGTACTGCCGGATCTGCCGGGTCATCGAAGGTTGCCGATGCGCTTAAGGCCGCCTCGGATGCGGCCTACGAAGCGGTACTGCGGCCGATCGAAGGAACGATTCTAACAGTGATTCGTGAAACGGCGGATGCGGCACAGCGTGCGGCATCCGATGGCGCAACCTTGGCCGCAATGTTGCGCGTCGCCCGCGCGGCAGGTCGAACTGCACTTGCCAATACGCCCGAGCAACTCGCGGTTTTGAAAGATGCCGGAGTAGTGGATGCGGGTGGTGCTGGCTTTATGTTGTTTATGGACTCCGCAATTCACATTGTCGATGGCGAACCACTACCAGAACCCGAACTAATTGAAGGACCATCTGCGGAACAACTTGATGCGGCTATGCATCGTGGCTCAAGTTCAGGTGAGGTGGATGTCAGCGAGCTGCGTTACGAGGTGATGTTCCTGTTGGACCTTGCAGACGACAATGCCAAATCCTTTAAGTCAGCTTGGGGAGACATTGGTGACTCTATTGTCGTCGTCGGCGGAGACGGCTTGTACAACTGTCATATCCACACCAATGACATCGGCGCGGCCATTGAAGCACCGCTGCAACTTGGAGGTCGCCCGCATCGAATTCGTGTCACTGACTTATTTGAAGAAGTGGCCGACGATCATGCGGCGCGTGAGGCCACGCTCGGTATTGCGCCGGGTGAGCATGGCGTGCGCAAAATTCTCACTAGCTCGGCTCTCCCCCCGGTCACATGTGCGGTGGTTGCAGTCTGTAGCGGGGACGGATTGGCGGAACTATTTGGACAAATGGGTGTACACGGTGTCGTCACCGGCGGACAAACGATGAACCCTTCCACCTCCGAATTACTAGATGCCGTTGAACACATGAATGCCGAACAAGTCGTCATTTTGCCGAACAACAAGAACATCATCGCAGTAGCCAATCAGGTGAATTCGCTGACGACCAAGGATGTACAAGTGGTTCCCACATGTTCGATGCCGGAAGCACTTGCCGCATTGGTGTTCTATGACCCCGAAGCCACCGCAATCGACAATGCAAGGAACATGACGAGCGCCACCGAAGCGATGGCCACCGGCGAAGTAACCCAAGCGGTGCGCGATACAAAGGTCGAAATCGGTCCCGTCCGGGCCGGTGACTGGATTGGGTTGGTTCGCGGTGACGGAATTGTGTCAATTGGCGGCACCGAAATTGCGGCGGCCACCGCGCTGCTGGATCACCTCATCACCGATGGTCGTCGTGAACTATTGACGATCATTACCGGTGCGGGCGTAACCGCGGCGATGACGGCCGACCTTGGTGCCCACATGGCCAAACATCACTCTCATGTCGAGGTTGAGGTACATGCCGGCGGCCAACCGCTGTATCCGTTCCTATTTGGTGTGGAGTGAGCGCACCGGCCGAACATTGTCAATGAATTCACCGATAACGCTGCGCGAACTCGCCGAGATTGATGTCCAAATTCTCAAGGGAGTGGGTGAAAAACGGAAAAAATCGCTCAGCGACTTCGGAATTGAAAATGTCCTCGATTTGCTGACGACCTATCCCCGAAGGTGGGTAGATCGCACCTCAGAAGCGCGGGTTTCGGATCTCGTCCCGGGTCAGGAAGCGTTGGTTCTGGTGGAGATTCAAAAACTGACCAAACGTCCGATGAAGGGCCGTCGGAGCATGGTGTCGGTTCGGGTCGGCGATGACTCCGGTCGACTCGAGGCGGTCTTTTTCAATCAGCCGTGGCGGGCCAAGCAACTCTCTGAGGGGATGCAGGTTGCAATGTTCGGCAAGGTCGACCTGTTTCGCGGCGCGTTACAAATGACTAACCCGGTTGTGGATCTGATCGGCGATCGAACCGGACGTATCGTGGCGATTTATCCACAAAGCGAAAAGGCCAATCTGAGCACATGGGAAATCGCCGGCTGGGTGGAAAATGCGCTTGAGCGTTGCAAGCCCAGGGGCATCTGCGATCCGGTTCCGGTCGAAGTGCTCGCTCGGCTCGAAATTGTCTCGCGTGAAGAAGCCCTTTGGGGTATTCACCTGCCGGAAAGTATCCGCGCCAAAGACTTGGCAAGACGACGCTTGGCGTTTGACGAATTGCTTCGCGTGCAATTGGTACTGGTTGGACGCAAGCGGGCATTCGAGCGGGATTCAACGGGTATTCAACACAATGTAAGTGGCGAGCATGTACGGCGATTTGAACAAGCGTTGCCGTTTCCGCTCACGAATGCTCAGCATCGCGTAATTAATGAAATTACGGCCGACCTTGCCGGACCACATCCGATGCATCGGCTGTTGCAGGGAGATGTTGGTAGCGGAAAGACAATAGTGGCGGTTGGGGCCATGCTTGTGGCAGTTCAAGGAGCGCACCAGGGGGCGCTCATGGCGCCCACGGAGGTCCTCGCCGAGCAGCACTTTTCGAGCATCAGTCAAATGTTGGTGGGATTACTTGTGCCGGACCCAAACAATCTGTTCGGTGATCGACAATTGCGCGTCGAGTTGCTCACTAGTCGAATTACGGGGGAGCGTCGTCGTGATCTGCTAGCCGAATTGGCGGCTGGAACTATTGACATTGTGGTTGGAACCCATTCACTGATCCAGGATCAGGTCCAGTTCCACAGTCTCGGTGTCGTGGTGGTCGATGAGCAGCATCGCTTCGGGGTTGAACAGCGTGCCGCGCTTCGCAACAAGGGAGGTAGTTCAAGCATCAGCATCACCCCCGATGTGTTGGTGATGACCGCCACGCCAATTCCGCGGACCGCGGCGATGACCGTTTACGGAGACCTAGACGTGAGCGTGTTGGACGAATTGCCGCCCGGGCGAACACCGATCAAGACCAAATGGGCGGCTGGCCCTTTGCTTGAGGCGATGATGTGGAAGGACGTTCGTGATGCAATTGATGCAGGTCAACAGGCTTACGTCGTTTGCCCGATGATCGAAGACAGCGACAAATTGGAAGTTGCGGCCGCCGAAGAAATCTATCGGCGCCTCCAACAAGACGAACTTAAGGGACTGCGACTTGGATTGATGCACGGACGAATGACATCCCAGGAGAAAGACTCGGCGATGACCGCGTTTCGCAATCGGAAAATAGATGTACTAGTTGCTACCACGGTGATCGAAGTGGGGGTAGACGTTCCGAATGCGACGGCGATGGTGGTGCTGGATGCGGACCGCTTCGGCATTGCCCAGTTGCATCAGTTGCGAGGTCGGGTGGGGCGTGGAGCCGCTGCATCAATTTGCTGGTTGCAAACCAAGGACCCGGATGTTGGCTCGCCACGAGTTGACGCACTGGTCAATTCGACCGATGGATTTGTGCTCGCCGAAATTGATCTTGAATTGCGCGGCGAGGGAACTCTGATGAACACAATGCAAAAGGGCCGCAGCGACCTCAAATTGGCGTCGCTTCGTCGCGATCGCGAACTCATCGACACTGCCCGTGCAGCGGCGTTTCAGATCATTGATTCCGATCCAACGCTTTCTAAGCATCCCGCACTGCGCGACGAATTAGATCTGTTGCTTTCGCCCCAAGACGAGGAGTTTCTGTTTAAGAATTAGTCCCCGAGCGGTGGTAACTCGAGATCCCAACGATCCAGGCAATCGCTGCAGCGATAGGCGACAATGTCACCCGCTAGCCACCCACCGTCTTCCCTGATTCGTGTCAAAAGGTGGGCCCGACCGCCGCAGTCGACACAAATGATCGACTCAGTCGGGGCTTCTGCTGGCTCGTCATGGTGATCATCGCCCGGGGTGTCCATGGCCAATATTAAAGCAGCAAAATCACACTACGGCCGAAACATTCCACATTCAATTCTTCGGGCAATAGCGTGGATGCATGCGAATAGTTGCCGGCGAACTACGTGGTCGACAAATAATCGCGCCCAAGGGAACCGTCACCCGACCCACCACCGACAAGGCCCGCCAGGCGACGTTCAATGCTTTGGGCAGCCTCAATACGATTATTGGCGCCAAGGTTGTCGACTTATTCGCCGGTAGTGGGGCACTTGGCATCGAGGCGCTATCGCGCGGTGCAGCGCATTGCACATTTGTCGAACGTGATCGGCTCGCCCTAGAGGCCCTGCGTACAAACATTGAGGCCCTTGATCTGGGAGATCGAACCAGCGTCATTCGCGGTGACGCGTTGGTGTACAACGGCACGATTCCCGACGTCTCGCTGGTGCTCGCAGATCCGCCGTACGAGTTTGCTATGTGGTCCGAAATATTGAGTGGTTCGACCGCGTCGCTAGTAGTTGCCGAAAGCAATCGGGAACTAGGCAGCGAAATTGCCACTTGCAGCGACTGGGAGGTGATTCGATCCAAACGATATGGCCGGGCGTTTGTCACCTTTATTCAGCGGATACCGTACAAACCATGATTGCGCTGTATCCAGGAAGTTTTGACCCAATCCACCTGGGTCATGTCGACACCGTCGAGCAGGCCGCGTCGCTCTTTGGCGAAGTCGTCGTCGCGGTCATTCACAATCCAGAAAAACCGATTGGATTTTTCAGTATCGATGAGCGAGTTGCGCTTGCCGAGGCTGCATTGATCCATGTTCCGGGAGTGCGGGTGAAGGCGTTCGCGGGATTGGCAATCGATGCCGCCGCCTCGGTGCAAGCAAATTGCATAGTTAAAAGTGCACGAAATGCCGGAGACTTTGAAATTGAACAGCAGATGGCCAATACCAATTACTCGGTGAGCGGATTTCGTACGGTGGTGATGCTTGCCCTGCCAGGTCATGGATTTATAAGTAGTCGTTATATTCGAGAAATCGCTGCCCATGGCGGCGACGTGTCCACGCTTGTTCCGGTCAATGTGGATAACGCCATTCGGGCAAAACACAGGTAAAGTGCCGAATCATGAATCGCGACGATGACAATTACGACGACTTTGATGCCGACATTATTGACGAGACAGTGCCAATTGAATTGGGCGACACCGAAACCTTGTTGAATCAAGTCATCGACAAGATCGCAACCGCTCCAAATGTTCCACTTTCGAGTACGCCGCGAATTGACCGCGACAATATCGTCGGACTGCTGCAGGACGCGGCCGCCTGTTTGCCCGATGAAATTCGACAGGCCCGATGGATGCTCAAGGAACGCACCGAGTTCATGGCCAAAACACAACGCGACGCCGACGAAATCGTGGAAGCCGCACGAGTTCAGGCCGAGCGTCTCGTGCAACGCACAGAAGTTGTTCGATCGGCCGAAACTCGTGCTCGGCAAGTGCTCGAGGCGGCCGACACCGATTCGCGCCGCCTTAAGAACGAGACCGAGGATTTTCTCGACCGCCGACTTGGTAGTTTCGAAATCCTCCTCGATCGACTGATACGTACGGTTGCTCAAGGTAGGCAGCGACTTTCTATTTCTAACCAAATCGGTCCTGGCGACGAAGTATTAACCGACTCTTCCAATGAGAATTTGCGTTCGGGTGACGGCTTCTTCGACCAGGACAAAACCGACGACGAGTACTGATCACTGGACAAGATGGTTTCCGCATGGGGTCACCATTTATTGTCAACATCGTTGAACTGCTTCGCCGACCGGGCACCCAGAAAAACCTCACCTTAAGTGTTCCGGCGAGTCAGTTTGGATTTGACGACGCGCGAATATCCGATGATTCGCTGATCGATGTAGATCTTCATCTGGAGGGACTCACCAACGGCATCGTTGTTCATGGAGTGCTAGGTGGGCGTTGGCAATTGCAATGTCGCCGGTGCCTACGACCCATCGCTCAAATTTCGCAAGCCATTGTCGATGAGTTATATCAACGAGTTCCTGACAATCCCGACGCATATCCACTTGGAGCCGAGCAACTAGACCTGCGACCCATGGTGCGCGAGCTGGTCCTGCTCAGCGAACCTCGCTCATCGCTTTGTAGCGCCGATTGCCCGGGGCTATGTCCACAATGTGGGGTCGATTTGCAAACGAGTCCGTGCAATTGTGATGCGCGACCGGTCGACGAACGTTGGGCCGTGCTCGACGAGTTACGACAGCAATTGGGGGATTAACAACTGTCGGCGATAACCTGACAAGCCGTTGATTTTATGCTCACCCACGTGTGGGCGATACTCCGAAAGCCGAGCGAGCGATGCCAGTACCAAAGAAGAAAAAGTCCAAAATGAAGGGCCACAGTCATCAGGCTGCGGCATGGAAGCTCGGAGCACCGTCACGCAGCGTTTGCCCTCGCTGTTCCAGCACCAAGTTGCCACACAATGTGTGCGGTAACTGTGGCTGGTACAAGGGTCGCGTCGCCGTCGACGTCGGCTAGATAATTCGTCGGCGCGGTTGGGTCTCCTACCCACATGTTGCCGGTCGCGGTAGATGCATTGGGTGGCGACAACGCACCCGATGACAACATTGCAGGCGCACAACAGGCGCTAGAGGCAGGAATTCCGGTACTGCTGGTCGGTCCCGCAGAACTTGCCGGGCGCGGAAATCTGGAGTTGCACGTTGCTTCGGAGTTCATCGACATGTACGAGGAACCCGCGTCCGCAGTGCGCAACAAAAAAGATTCCACACTCGTACGTTCCGCCGAGCTCGTGCGCGACGGCGTCGCCAGCGCGATGATCTCGGCCGGCAACACCGGGGCGACAATGGCTTCGGCGCTTTTACGAATGGGGCGAATTAAGGGGGTCAAGCGACCGGCGATCGCCACACCAATTCCTGTGCCTGGTTCCACACCGACCGTTTTGCTCGATGCCGGAGCAAATGCCGAAGTTGAGGCCCACTGGTTGACGCAGTTCGCGTTGATGGGTTCGGTGTACGCCAACGCGCGTTACAAGATTGACAATCCGCGAGTGGGACTGCTTTCGATCGGCGAGGAACCTGGCAAAGGCGACTCATTGCGCAAGGAGGCGTATGCGTTGCTGAGCGACACAACGGGGATCAACTTCATCGGCAACGTGGAGGGCCGCGACATCATGACGACCGATGTCGACGTGGTCGTCACGGATGGCTTCACCGGAAACGTAGCGCTCAAAACCCTGGAAGGGGCCATGCGCGGAATTGTCAAGGCGCTGTTCGCTGCAATTGGAGCACCCGAATACAAAGTCCATGCCGATGCGTTGATGCCGGCGCTCCTCGGCCTATATTCGCAATTCGATCCCGACAGCACCGGCGGTGCAATTTTGCTGGGGGTTGATGGTGTCTGCATCATCTCCCATGGTTCGTCAAACGCGCGAGCCATATTCAATGGCATCAAGGTGGCCAAAGAAATGGTCGATTGCGATATGGTTGGTCGTCTCGCCAAATCTATTGCCGCACAGTGAGCGACCAGCTGCACGCACTGGCCTCGCGGATTGGCCATACCTTTTTGAACCAATCGCTACTTGAGGTTGCAATGGTGCACCGAAGTTGGATAGCCGAAAATGATGGATTCACATCAAATGAGCGGTTGGAGTTTCTTGGCGATGCAGTGCTTGGCTGGGTGGTCGCCGACATCGTCTACCGCCGACATTCCGATCTGGCGGAAGGCAAACTCACCGATCTGCGTAAGAGTGTTGTCAATGCGACATCGTTGGCCGAAGTTGCAACCAACATTGGTATCGGTGAATGCCTACAACTTGGCCGCGGCGAAGATCTTGCCGGAGGGCGCGAAAAAACGTCGATCCTTTCGGACGCTCTCGAATCGCTGATTGGCGCAGTGTATTTGGACGCCGGGGCCAATGTCGCGTACGACGTCGTGGGGGGATTGATGAAGGAGAGTATTAACGACGCAATCGAAAATCTTGACAGGATCGATGCCAAGACACGATTGCAGGAACTGACAGCGCGGCTGTTTGATGTGGCGCCCCACTATCGCATCACGGACGAGGGACCAGATCACGAAAAAATGTTTTATGCAACTGTTCTCGTCAATGGTCGCGACCTTGGACATGGCGAGGGGAGATCAAAAAAGGCGGCGGAACAGTTAGCCGCGGAAATTGCTTGCGACACACTGCAACGTGAGCTCGGCTAACGGAAATGCCGGAGCTGCCCGAAGTCGAAACCGTTCGACGCGGGCTCGCAGACCATGTCGTTGGTCGTCGAATTGAGCGAGTCGAAGTAGGGCGCGAAAGAACAGTACGCCGGACAAGTCCGGAGGCTCTCATTCTTGGATTGTCTGGAGTGCGCATAACGGCGGCTAATCGGCGCGGCAAATATTTGTTGTGTTCGCTCGATTCCGGCGAGTCATTGATGATTCACCTGCGCATGAGCGGACGGGTCCTCGTCGTGCCGCGCGGTGCCAAGCGACCAGCACACACTCACGTGGTCTTGCATCTCGCTCCGGACGCCACCCACGACGCGCAGGAACTTTGGTTTGTGGACCCGCGCACATTTGGCGAAGTGGTTGTATATGACCCAGATGGAGCGAAAAGCCTTGTCCCAGAGTTGGCTCAATTGGGGATTGACCCACTTACCGATGATTTTTCGACCGAAATGCTGCATCAATTACTGCGGCCCAAGCGGGGAAGTCTCAAGGCGGTGTTGTTGGATCAACATGTGGTGGCGGGTATCGGCAATATTTACGCCGATGAGATATTGCATGTGGCAAGGCTTCGACCGAACCGGGTACCGGCGCGGATGTCAAGGCCGACGACTGCTCGGTTGTATCAAGCGATTGTGGGAGTTTTGCGCCAAGCCGTTGAACACGGCGGCAGCACCCTTGTCGATTCTCAATATGTCGATCTCGATGGGATCTCGGGAAACTATCAATTGCAGCATCGTGTCTACGGTCGAGCCGGTGAAATCTGCCTCACATGTGGGGTGGCTCGCATTGCGCAAACGGTGGTATCGGGAAGAACGACCTGTTATTGCCCGAAATGCCAACGATAAGGGTCTTGATTTGTAGTTCATGATTTATCGATAGAGAGTCCGTGTCGCAGCGATTTTTCAACTATTCTCGCCGTTTGACGTGTTTCTCAAATCGCTAACCCTCAAGGGCTTCAAGTCCTTTGCCGACACCACCGTGATGGAACTCGAGCCAGGGGTCACCGTCGTGGTTGGTCCCAATGGTTCGGGGAAGTCCAATGTGGTGGATGCAATTGCGTGGGTGCTCGGCGCCCAGGCGCCGTCGGCGGTTCGCAGTCAAAAGATGGATGACGTGATCTTTGCCGGCACATCCAAGCGTCCCGCGCTTGGTCGCGCCGAGGTAACACTCACCATCGATAACAGTTCCGGCTTATTGCCCATTGAATTCACAGAAGTCACCGTTAAACGGACGTTGTTTCGCAGTGGTGAGAGCACCTACGCAATCAATGACATTGATTGCCGATTGCTAGACGTGCAGGACCTTCTGTCCGATGCCGGTGTGGGTCGTCAGCAACACGTGATCGTCAGCCAAGGTCAAATCGACGCCGTGCTAAACGCCCGCCCCGAGGACCGGCGCGGGATCATCGAGGAAGCTTCTGGGGTACTCAAGCATCGAAAGCGTCGAGAAAAGGCCCAGCGCCGACTCGACAATACAGAGGCCGACTTGCTGCGCGCACAGGACCTATTGCGTGAGGTCCGCCGCAATTTGCGTCCGCTCGAACGACAGGCGGATGCTGCAAGACGACATGGCGCGCTGGCCACTGAGCTACACAATGTGCATGTTTTTTTGACCGGCCGGGAGATTTTCGGCTTTCGAAAGCGACTCACAAATTTGGCAGTCGATAAAATTGGGGGAGAAAAGTCGGAACGAGTGCTGCGGTCGCGATTGTCAGCGCTTGACACCGCAGTTATGGCCGACGAAGCACAGCTATCGGCGCGCGGGGATTCGGAAGTCAACGACGAATTGGTTCGGGTTGAGCAATTGCGCGGTCGTGCAATCGGCTTGCTGGCCGTGCTTGCCGAACGTCGTAGGTCTGTGGAGCGCGACCGCGGCCAGCTAATGGACTCGGGTGTCATTGCCACGCTCGAGGCAGATGCAACCGAATTGCGACGAGAGTTGGAAAAAGTCATCGAACAAATTGCGGCAGTCGAAGCAGACGCTAGAACCGATCTAGGCGACGGGGCCAGCAGTCTCGAAGATGCGCGCAACACGACGGCAAAAGTAAACGCATTGAACGGTCGAGTTCGCGGTCTCAACGATGAAGTTGATCGACTTCGGGCGGTAGTTGCGGGTGAGACACGCGCCGAGATGGATTTACTTCAGCGACTTTCGACCGCCGACACCGAACGAGTCCGTGCCGAAGTCGCCAGAGATGCGGCCTTTTCAACGCACACGGCGGCCGTATCCGATTCAGTTTTGGCTAACTCGCGGATGCAAGCCCTGCAATCGACCATCGACACATCGCGAGCGGGCAATGCAATGTTGGAAGACCTCGACGGAGCAGTTGGTGCGCTTGCCGACTTACTGATGATAGATGGCGATCGACGAACTGCCGTACAAGTCGCGCTCGGTCACTCGCTGGCTGCCATGGTCACAACTAATGCCGATGCGGCTCGCAGCGCGCTTCAGAGATTACGCCAGGGTGCTCACTCGGGGTCGGTCCTGGCATTGAACGCAATTGCAACGATTCCGGTCACGCCCAGAATTGATAGGGGAGTATCTCTGCGAGGCAGTGTCAGGGCCCTCCCGGGAGTACACGAATTTCAAATCAATCGGCTATTGGATGTGTTGTTGTCACGAGTCGTATTCGTCCAGTCGTGGGCAGATGCAGTTGATGTCGCTCTCGCGTATCCCGATGTTGTCGTGGTCACCGGCGATGATGACCGCTTCTCTTCGGCCGGACTGAATGTCGGGGCGACCGTCGTCACGGCCGCCGCTCTTGACGAGTCGGCAAACCGTGCGCGACTGGCTAGCGAAATGTTAAGGGTTGCCGAAGTTGAATTGTCTAACGCTCAAAAGGCGGTTATACAGACCCGTGACTCGCACACCGCCGCATTGAACCTTCTTGAGCGCCATCGTTCACAAACGACATCAAGCAATGATGAACTGGCTGGCGCGTATGACACTTTACGTTTGGTGCAGGCCGAGTTGCATGGCTTGCTTTCACTTTTGCGCAACGACCTTGAGGTAAAGACCGCCGGACTACAGGAGCGCCGACAGTTCCTTGATTCACGATTGGTCGACGTCGAAGAGCGGCTTAGTGTCGACACCGACGCGCGTAATGCCGCAGCAAAACGACGCACACAAGTTGAAGGCGCCCTGAACGCATTAGTTCGCTTGACATCGTTCGTCGACGGAACCAAAAAATCATTGGACGCTCGGCAGAAACTTTTGCAGGAGACCCGTCGTCGACAAAGCGATGAAGTTCGCTTGATTTCCCAACGGTTGGATGAATCTAGGCGCGAGCGATCTGACCTCGAGCATCAGTTAGATGAGGGGCGCGAACGAAACCGTCGAGTGGAAATTGAGGAAGCCGAAGTTCGGATGCGTCTTGAGGCCGCGGTTGATTCACTGCGTCGCGACCAACAAGTCGAGCCGCAAGTCGCCGTCGATGCTCCGCCACCAAAACTGCCAGAAGGTGTCACCCCCGTTGCTCGAATGCGCGAACTGGAACGCGAACTGAGAATCATGGGTCCGATCAACCCGTTGGCATTAAACGAGTATGACGAATTACAGGCACGCCATACATTTCTCGAGGAGCAATTGGAGGATGTAAAAAACTCCCGTCGTGAACTCATCAAGGTGATCAAGCAGGTGGATCGCGAAATTCAATCTGTGTTCGCCGCAGCATTTGCGGATGTGCGAGACAATTACGAAAAGCTATTTGCCATGCTGTTCCCCGGTGGGCTCGGAAAACTCACTCTTACGATGCCGGACGATTTGCTCAACACTGGCATTGAAATTGAGGCAAAGCCAAGCGGTAAAAATATCAAGAAATTGTCGCTCCTGTCGGGCGGGGAGCGTTCGCTGGCCGCGTTGGCGTTCCTGTTCGCTGTTTTCCGTAGTAGGCCGTCCCCGTTTTATGTGATGGACGAAGTTGAAGCAGCATTGGACGACGTCAATCTCCATCGCTTCTTGAACCTTGTAGATGAGTTCCGCCAAGAGGCGCAATTGCTGATCGTCAGTCATCAAAAGAGGACGATGGAAGCGGGCGATTGTCTTCTTGGAGTAACGATGCAGTCTGGCGGGTCATCGCGAGTGATTGTCGAGCGTGCAGCCGCGAAATCGGCATGATCGGCCTGACTTCGTCCCTTATTTTTCCACTGCTCGCACTCGTGGTGGTGGTTTTCGGAATTGGCGTATTGATTCTCAGTCGGCGCCGCCGAATGGCCGGACATCCGAACACCGTCACGACAAATCCGGTTTCTACTGTGGCGCCTGTCAGTCCGATTACTGTCTCGACGCCCAGCTTGCGGGATCGCCTAGCAAAGACCCGCAACGCCTTGGCAGGCGCCGTATCAGGCGTTTTGACGCGCAGTGAAATTGACGAAGCTACATGGAGCAACTTGGAAGAGGCCCTATTACTTGCCGATATTGGAGTTCGGGTAACACACAATTTGTTGGACGGTTTGCGTCAACGCGTAAAGAATAAAGAGATAGTTAGCCCCCATCAACTTGTTGAAGCCCTCCGCCTAGATATGGCATCACAACTGCGAAGTGCAAACCGCGAGTTGGTATTCGATGAGTCGATTGATGGACCAAACATTTGGCTCATTGTCGGGGTTAACGGCGCCGGTAAGACGACGACCATCGGCAAGTTAAGCGCTCAACAAGTTGCAGGCGGTCGCAGCGTGCTGCTTGCTGCGGGAGACACATTTCGCGCCGCTGCCGTAGAGCAACTTGGCGCATGGGCCGAGCGTTCGGGCGCGACACTAATCCGGGGCGCCGAAGGAAGTGATCCGAGTTCTGTCATTTTTGACGCCGTACAAAGTGCGCATTCTCGTCGCATTGATTTGGTAATTGCGGACACGGCGGGACGATTGCAAACCAACACCAACTTGATGGAGGAACTGAAGAAGGTTCGACGTGTCGCCGAAAAAGGGGTTGGAAAGGTAACCGAGGTACTGCTCGTAATTGACGCCACGACCGGACAAAATGGGCTAGTTCAGGCCCGTCAGTTTGCGCTTGCCACCCAAGTGACGGGCGTGGTGCTGTCCAAGCTTGATGGATCGGCCAAGGGTGGAATTGTCTTCGCAATTGAAACCGAACTCGGAATTCCCGTGAAATTGATCGGAATTGGTGAGACAATTGACGACATGGCACCTTTCAACCCGGATGAATTTATTGCCGCATTGTTCGATCAGTGATGAAGCGGTTCTTATTTGTGTGCGTGTCTGGCCTATTGTGTGCAACTCTTTTATCGGGGTGTTCATCTTCGGACGACTCGACAAGTAACACAACCGGTGATTCCGTTTCAACGGTTCCAGATCGAAATATTGTTATAACGGCCGAACAAGCTGCAACACTTATCGGCAAATTCGAATCAGATGCCGAGGCGCAGGCTCGTGCCAACGGTTGGGTGTGGCGTGTCGGGCGCCGCGACGGTGAACAATTTGCTGTCACCGAGGATTACTGCGAGTGTCGCGTCACGGTGTCAATTGACGGTTCTATTGTGACCGAGGCAGTCGTCGGCTAGGGCCGTTTGCACCGCTAGCCTTCGGCAACAACATGTTTGACTCACTCGCTGATCGCCTCGGCGGTATTCTCAAGCGACTTCGCAATAAGGGTCGTCTAACCGAAGTCGATGTCAGCGAGATGCTTGGCGAGATTCGTACCGCGCTCCTTGAGGCCGATGTCAATGTCGGAGTGGTTGGCAATGTGATTGAACACATTCGCCAGCAGTCCGTAGGCGCCACGGTGTCGACCGCGCTCAACCCTGGACAGCAAATAATCAAGATCGTCAATGCCGAATTGGTGGCGATGCTCGGTGGGGAGACGCTTAAGATTTCTTACGCATCGCATCCGCCCACGGTGGTGATGATGGCCGGACTGCAGGGGTCTGGCAAAACTACGAGCGCGGCCAAACTGGCCGGATGGTTTAAGTCGCAGGGTCGCCAGCCGTTACTCGTTGGAGCCGATTTGCAGCGTCCCGCGGCGGTCGAACAACTGAAAGTTCTGGGTGCCCAAGTAGATGTTCCCGTGTTCTCGGTGCCGGGCGACCCGGTGGCGACCGCCAAGGCCGGCTTAGATCACGCACGCAGCATTGGCCGCGACGTGCTCATCGTGGATACCGCCGGTCGTCTGGCGATAGACGACGAGATGATGCGCCAGGTGCGCAATATCTCGGATGCGGTGTCGCCTCACTACACATTTTTGGTTGTCGACGCGATGACCGGTCAAGACGCGGTCGCCGTTGCCAAGGCCTTCGATGATTCGCTTGCAATTTCTGGAGTAATTCTGACAAAACTCGACGGAGACGCTCGGGGCGGGGCGGCCCTATCGGTGAAACAGGTCATTGGCAAGCCGATTGCCTTTGCCACCACAGGCGAAAAGCTTGATGCCTTCGAACAATTCCATCCCGATCGGATGGCCGGTCGAATCCTCGGCATGGGCGACATGCTTACGCTCATCGAGCAGGCCGAACGCGTCTACGAGAAGGATCAAGCAGAGTCGGCGGCGGCAAGGATGCTTGAAGGCGCATTCACACTGGATGACTTTCTGGATCAATTGCAACAAATCAAGAAGATGGGACCGTTACAAAATGTCATTGGCATGATCCCCGGAGTGCCAAAAGAAATGAAAAACGCCGAAATTGGCGATGATCAGGTGAAGTTAACAGAGGCAATTATTCGTTCGATGACCGTCGAAGAACGGCGTCGACCTGAAATTATCAATGGCAGTCGTCGAAGCCGAATCGCCAAAGGAAGTGGTGCACAGATTGCCGATGTCAATCGCCTCGTTAAGCAATTCAGCGAAATGCAAAAGATGATGAAGCGAATGGGTGCATCGGGGGGCAAGGGTGGCAAGGGCGCAAAGGCCTTTGATTTGGCCGATGCGTTGGGCTCTCGGGGGTCACCCCGCTAGCCTGTCACCCATGTCCGTCAAGCTTCGACTCACCAGAGTGGGCAAAACCAAGCAACCTCATTACCGCATCGTTGCTGCCGATACGCGCAATGCCCGCGATGGAAAGTTCCTTGAAATCGTCGGCAATTATCACCCCAAGAACGACCCCTCGGTGCTCAGCGTGGACAATGTCAAGGCCATCAAATGGCTCAAGCAGGGCGCGCTGCCCAGCGAACGAGTGAAGAAGCTTCTTGAAATATCTGGCGCATGGGCCGAGTTTTCCGCATCCAAGACCGCCAAGTAACTCTGAGTCCGTCTCGTGTCTGAAACTTCCAGCGCCAATTCTGCTCCCGTGGCTTCGGCGGTACTCGATCACGTTGTTCGCTCCATCGTCGACAATCCCGAAGCGGTTCGTGTGGAGGGTTTTCCTGACGGAGACAAGGTCCTTTTGGAAGTTCGCGTTGGCGATGGCGACCTTGGTCGCGTGATTGGTCGGCGTGGTCGCACTGCGCAAAGCATTCGCACCGTGGTTCGCGCGGTTGCAACTCGCGACGGCGTAGATGTTGATGTCGACTTCGTCGACGACTGAGCGGAAACCGCCCGCGGGCCTGTTGCACGTCGGTCGTCTGGCACGACCGCATGGGATCAAGGGGGCAATGTATGTGGATTTGTATTCAGACCATCCCGCCCGCAGCGCACCCGGCACACGCCTATGGGCATCGGGGAAGTGGTACGAAATCGCTTCCTCGAAGAAGCAAGAAAGTCGTTGGCTCATCGAATTTGTGGGCCTGACAGATCGCAATGTTGCGCAGCGACTTTCCAATCAAGATTTGTACGGCGAGCCGATTGAGGATCTTTCGATCTTGTGGGTTCACGAATTAATCGGCAGCGCCGTGTTTGGCATGGACGGCACAAAATACGGGATTTGTGTGAGTGTGATCGATAATCCCGCCCATCCGATTATCGAACTCGATTCCGGCGGCCTAGTGCCGGTGCCGTTTGTGGTGTCGCACGAACTTGGTCGCATTACGATCGACCCGCCACCCGGATTGTTTGACCAATGAGCGCAGAGACTCCCATGCGCATCGATGTATTTTCGATTTTTCCTCAAATCGTCGATGATTTCTGCTCCAAGAGTTTGCTCGGTCGCGCTCGGGGCGATCTCCTGATTGACCTTCGCTGTCACGATTTGCGCGAACACTCTGTGGATGTGCATCACAGCGTCGACGATGCGCCATTTGGTGGCGGCGCCGGCATGGTGATGCGTCCCGAACCGGTATTTGCCGCGGTTGAAGCAATACAGCCGCCTCGGCCGTTGCTGCTTTTGTCGCCAGGCGGGCGACGATTCGATCAACAATTTGCCGAGCGGCTTCTGGCCGCCGGTGGATTCAGCCTGTTATGCGGTCGTTATGAAGGTGTGGACCACAGAATTGTTGAACATCTCGTCGACGGGGAAGTTTCGGTGGGCGACGTCATTTTGGCTGGAGGCGAAGTCGCCGCGTGTCTGATAATCGAGGCAGTAACTCGGTTGGTACCGGGCGTCATGG
Organism: Ilumatobacteraceae bacterium; assembly: GCA_039916865.1. Classification (GTDB taxonomy): domain Bacteria; phylum Actinomycetota; class Acidimicrobiia; order Acidimicrobiales; family Ilumatobacteraceae; genus UBA3006. Next base: position 4,663 of record JBDSKN010000091.1, on the reverse strand, counting down.
GTAACAGTAACTCTCCAGAATCTGAAAGTTTTGGCATCACTGGCACTCTCGAAGAGCCGCACTTCACGCGACCAGCCGAATTTCGCGGTTGGCAGGTCCCGGAGGTGCTGCGCAGTGGTGATCATGCTCGTATTCAGCGTTGGAGACAGGCTCAGGCACTGCACCGAACGTTGTCGTTGCGTCCCGATTTGATCGATAAACGAGGTGGGCTCAACGCCGCCGAGAAACTCCTGTTGGAAGAGTTCCCGCCAGTGCCGTATCCTTCTAGGTTCCCCATTTAATGGGGTTCCCCTACTAAAGGATCGCTCGCCATGAAGTCCACCGACATCGTCGACAGCCAATTTTTGCGCACGGACATTCCTAGCGTCGGTCCCGGAGACGAAGTCAAGGTTCATGTGCGGGTCACCGAAAGCGGCAAGGAGCGCGTCCAGATATTTCAGGGCAATGTTGTGGCCATCGCCGGCTCTGGAGTGGCCGAAACATACACAGTGCGTAAGATCAGTTACGGGATAGGCGTCGAGCGAACTTTTCCGATGCATAGCCCGTCCGTGTCCAAACTTGAAATAGTCAAGCGCGGGGATGTGCGCCGAGCGAAACTTAATTTCCTACGAGATCGCAAGGGCAAGTCGGCCAAAATTCGCGAAAAGCGTGAAGTTTAAGTAGCAATTTTTGCAACTGTCTCTACACATTGAATGTGGACATCGTTGAATACGGACGATCTCGAAAACTTTGAGGCCGAGCGCGAGCTCCACCTCGCCCAGGAATATCAAGATGTGGTCGGAATGTTCCGCTTTGCGGTCGAAACCGATCGGAGATTTTACCTAGCCAACAATGTCGATGTAAAAGTATTATCCGAGGGGACGCGTCCGATAGTTGAGGTGGTGTTGGTTGACGCATGGGTGTGGGACATGTATCGAAAGAGCCGATTCGTGCAGCGCGTGCGGGTACTCAGTTTCAAGGATCTGAACATCGAAGAACTGGCGCGGGTCGATCTGTAAGTTCGGCAGCGCGCATCGCGCGGGGCAGGTGGGCCGAAGAACTCACCGCTCGTTGGTATAAGCGAAACGGATATCGCGTCATTGCCCGTAATTGGCGATGTCCTCGAGGTGAATTGGATGTCGTGGCCGTAATTGGCGACGAACTCGTGGTGTGTGAGGTTAAGGCGCGTGCCAGTACTGCATTTGGTACTCCGGCCGAGGCAGTCACATTGGCCAAACAATTGCGACTTCGCCGAGCAACCTCAATATTCTTGACAGATCTGCGAAGCAAACATTCCTTAGTCATCCGTCACGTTCGTTTCGATGTTGCCTGTGTGCTCGGATCGCGACTTGAGATCGTGACGGATGCCTTCTAAAAGTCTCGACATCGGTACAATAAGCAGTACTTGAGCCAACGAGGATCCGCATGACGACCATTGAACCGTCACAACCAATTTGGGGTGCGCAGACCGAGTTGGCCTTAGCCAATTTTGATGTGTCCGGGTTGCCGCTACCGATCGAAGTGGTGCACGCCCTTGCTGCGATCAAGTCGGACGCAGCGATAATTAATGGGGCCGACGCTGTCGGCGACGACCGTGCCCGGTTTGCCGCAATCGCTTCGGCCGCTTCGGCAGTCGAGGCGGGCGAGTACAACCAGCAATTCCTGATCGATGTCTTTCAAACGGGATCGGGTACTTCAACAAACATGAATGTCAACGAGGTTGTGGCAAGTCTGGCCACCGCGGCCTCCGGACTGGCCGTGCACCCGAATGATCATGTCAATTTCGGGCAGTCATCTAACGATGCATTTCCGACTGCGGTCACAATTGCTGCGGTTGTTCAAATCCAATGGTCGCTACTTCCGGCAATCGACCAATTGACAACGTCGCTAGACATTGCCGCTAACCGGTTCGCCAACGTTGTTAAGGCCGGTCGAACTCACATGATGGATGCGGTTCCCATTTTTCTTGGCGACGAGTTCGACGGCTATGCCTCACAACTGCGCGACGCGAGCGAGCGTCTACAAACTTCGCTGCCGCGTCTTGGTCGGGTGCCATTGGGAGGAACCGCGGTTGGCAACGGACTTAACACGTCGCCAAAGTTTGGTGCCGACGTTGTTGCTCGAATCGCCGAGCGCTACGGAATCGAACTATCAATTGCACCCAGTCGATTTGCGGCCCAGGCGTCGCGCGACGGCCATGTCGAGGCGTCGAGTCATCTTCGGGGACTTGCGGTTGCGCTATTCAAGATCGCCAGCGACATTCGACTTATGGCATCGGGTCCGACTGCTGGACTTGCGGAGATTTATTTACCTGAATTGCAAGCGGGTTCTTCAATCATGCCCGGAAAAGTTAATCCGGTGATGTGCGAAATGGTCACCCAGGTTGCCGTCCAAGTGTTCGGCAATGACGCGACGATCGCGTTTGCCGGATCGCAGGGCGCATTTGAATTGAACACCTACCAACCGCTGATTGCGGCAAATTTGCTTGAGTCGATAAAAATCCTTACCCGAGCCTGCACGCTTTTCGCCACCCGATGCGTCGATGGCATCGAGGCCGATGTCGAGCAATGCGCGTACTACGCCAACGCCACTCCAGCACTTGCCACGAGACTGAATGGTGTGCTTGGTTACGACCGAGTGGCCGCCCTTGTAAAGAAAGCGAAAGTCGAGCGACGCGCGCTTATTGATGTAGTCATCGAAGACGGAGCGCTCGATCCCGAGCGAGCCATTGAGTTGCTGAATGCGAACGAGGTGGCAAAGGGAAATCGGCAGAGCTAGTCGTCAGTTACGATTATCCCAGCATGCGTAGTGCCAGTGGCGACGCAAATCGGGTGCATCAGCAGGAACACAAACATAATGGCCGATTCCCGCCGGTATATCGCGATTACATCCGGGGCACACGTACGTCTTGATTGCTTCGTAAGGTTGCACTCGCCGCACTTCTACTATTCCGAACGAGCCGCCCCACATTCCCATCTAGCGAAAAACGCTAGCCGCGAAACGCCCACAGAAGAAGAACAGAAATTGTCATTAGCGCGCCGACGACGATTAGGTAGTCGGTCGGTCGTTTGACCTGTTTTCGGTGCGGATCGAATCCCATGTAGCCAGTATCGTCACTTTTATGGAAACACTTGAGGTTTTTCGTCAAAACGGCGTCGTTACGGTGACCATGAGCCGCCCGGCCAAGAAAAACGCCGCAAATGCGACCATGTGGCAGGAATTATTGGACACTTTCCGGCAGATAGCCGACACCAATTCGGACCGGGTATTGGTGCTCACCGGCGCCGGCGGCGAATTTTGTTCGGGCGCCGATCTCGGCGCCGACGGGGCACGGGTGGCCGACCGTCATCAACTCTCTTCGATGCGCCACATATCGGATGTTTGCCTGGCGTTGGCTCGAATACCGCAACCGACAATTGCCAAAGTTCGGGGAGTTGCCGTCGGCGCTGGCTGCAATATGGCATTCATTTGCGATCTTGTGGTGGCATCTAACAGCGCCCGCTTCTCGGAAATTTTTTCTAAGCGTGGTTTGTCAATCGACTTTGGTGGGTCATGGGTATTGCCTCGCCGAATTGGCTTGCATCGGGCCAAGGAACTTGCGTTTTTTGCCGAAATTATTGATTCCACCGAAGCCGAACGGCTCGGACTCGTCAACCGGGTGCTGCCAGATGGCGAACTTGATGACTTTGTCGACAGCTGGGCGAAGCAACTTGCGGCCGGTCCACCAATTGCTTTGGCGCAATCAAAACGATTGCTGAATAACTCGGCCAATGTCACCCTTGAGCAAGCCCTTGATGACGAGGGCGCGGCCCAGACGGTAAATTTCGGGACCAAGGACACGATTGAGGCGATGCTCGCCTTTGCCGAGAAGCGCGATCCTCGTTTCACTGGTCGGTAGCGTCGTAGTCGTGCGTCGCCTTGTCAACTTGGCTGCAGCAAGTGTGGTCTCAATTGCAATTGCTCTGACCGGCTTGCCGAGCCTGGTCTCGGCTACTAGCACCACCGAGCCACCACCGGAGTCTGTTGATGAACAAGGTGGAATTACCGGCGTGCCATCGGTAACGGCGCCGCTCAACCCGTCGGCTGTCACCACAATTCCGTCCGGTTGCGCCTCCGCCAACGATCCCCAGGTCGTGTTCATCGGTCAACTGATCAAGATTGATGACACCACCGCCACCTATTCACAGTTGCAGGTTCGGGCTGGTTCGCTCGGTGGATATTCGACTATTGATGCTTCGGTCGGCGATGTCGTCAACGTGCGCTACGGCCGCGATACCAAGTTTCTTTCCCAAGGACATACCTACCTGGTGGGCGCTGCCAGCGCGATCAATTCACCAATCCTGGTTTCAAAGGTCCGCGCCGCTGCCGAATTGTTCGGGGGTGATCAAGTCATTGGGCAGAGCGATCAGGGAACTGCCTGTCCGCGATTCGACGATCCCATTCGTACCTTTAATGAAGATGGAACTTCAATTGACACCGGCGTTTTCTCTCCACTGCTAGACAATCAATGGCAGATTTTGCTGGCAATTCTTGTTGCAGTTGGACTGGTGATCGCAAGTTTGGCTGGAGTCGTGATCGTTAAACAATTATTTCGCTGATATTGCCTTCGTCGCTGCGGACCGCAGCTCGGCAACAGCGTGGCCCAGACCGAGACTGTCCCTATACAGGGCACTTCCGGCTACCA
>JBDSKN010000090.1:0-2677 GCA_039916865.1 Ilumatobacteraceae bacterium | reverse complement strand
CCCAAGTTGGTCTAAGACGAGTGGCGAGGTGGCAACCGACATGACGCCATCTACCGAGCAACGTGAACCGATGAGTTCGAGCAAGTTGGCCAGTAATTCGGCACCGGCGCTGACCTCGCGGATTCCGCGGTCGGCAACAACCATTGGCAACTGCACACTGCGACTGTCCACAGTGAGTTTGCGGGCAAAAGTGGCTTGCAAATACGGGGCGGCATTGGTGATGTCGGGACTGAGGATGACTATTTCATGTGGCTTCAGATTTGGCAGTTCGGTAAAGGCGTGCAGAAGTGCGTCGTGCAGAACTTCCACTTGGCGGCCGATGTTGTGGCAGCGATGAATGGCGATCGAGTGGTCACTGGTGTCGAATGCGGTTGGTGCCGCCGTAAGCGTGGTAGTGACAACATGTTGCATCCGACCGAGCAGGTGATCGGCTGGCGTTGTTGGAACGGGCGTTGCATTGGTTGGAGTAATGCCTTGTGATGCGAGCAAGGTCTGTGTTTCGTGCGTTCCGCGCAGCCAGGCGTGCACCAGTGGATCGACATCTTGGGGCATGTCGGTTTCGCTTCGAACTGGGGCGAGATCGGGAGTAATCGGCGTGTTAGTTGCCCAACGCTGGTGCAGCGGTACCGATGGATGAATGAGCAACACCCGTACTTCACAGATTTTTGCAAGATGCTGAAGCACCTGTGTTTGCTGCAGGCTGAGCGTTTGCAATCCAACCACTAATAGTTCTTTGGGTGCCTCATCATTCAGTTGTAATTGGCGTGCAGGAGGACTGGGCTCGTTGATTCGCTCACGGGCGGTCCGCCACAATTCGTACTGCCAGATGTCACTTAGGTCGAGTTGTTTGGTGACTTGCTCACCGTTGCGAAATTCATCGTTGGTTGTGGGGCTGAGAGTTGGAATCTTATTTTCCCATTGGCGAATCATTGCCGGGCGACGTACCTGGTAGCGATCGAATCGATCGGCAATTGCACGAGCGGCCAGGAGCGGACCACCTGATCGCTTCACAATCTCCAAATACTTAGGATTGTTGGCGATAATCTCCAGCAGAACGAATGTCAGATTCTGAATGGACCATGGATCGACTTTTCCGTTTCGATTTGGTGTCAGAAACTTAGTCAGTGAGCCCGGATAGTCAACTTCAATGTTGGCAACAATGCCGTCTTGCTTGCCGCTCGTACCGAGATGCTTGGCCAGTTCGGGCATCAGCCAAGCCTTGACACCGGCGGTTGGCACAATCAGATGCTGTACTTGGAAGATGTCAACCGGCTGTGAAAGGTATTCGACAGTGGGATCGAGGATGTCGTCGAGACGACCGACATATTCGATTCGCAGCGACATAAGACTCCAAAGTACTCGGGTGTGCAGAAGCACATAGAAATCTAAGTACGGCCGTGCTCCACGGTTACACATCAATGCAGATTCAGCCGCAGCCACAAGGAGTCCAAATGGTTAACATGGCGGATGTGACTGACAACAACCGACTGGAACACTCCATGAACCAAGAAACGAATCGCGACAAAGATCGGGAACACGAAACGGGCGATGCCAGCTCTATGGACTCGTTCTTCGATTTAGACCAAGACGGCAAGGTCTCGATTTCTGAAACGTTGAAGGCGGACGCTGAATTGGCAGAGACATACGCTGAAAACGCCGAGAAAAAAGGCGGGTTCAAAGGGATGTTGGGACGGATTTTCAGTAAGTTTTTCAAGGCCGTCGATAAGAAATAGCGGCGGCGACCCTCGGTAGTGTGAGGGAATGATCTATGACTCGGTAGTCGATCTGATCGGCAACACTCCCCTGCTCAGATTGAACAAGATCGCTGCGGGCTTGCCGGCGGACGTTGTTGTCAAGGTCGAATACCTGAATCCCGGCGGTTCGGTCAAGGATCGAATCGCGGTGCGAATGGTTGATGCGGCAGAGGCGGCTGGGTTGATCGCCCCCGGTGGAACGATTGTCGAACCGACCAGCGGCAACACTGGAATCGGGCTTGCCCTCGTTGCCCAGCAGCGCGGATATAAATGTGTCTTCGTCTGCCCAGACAAAGTTTCGCCGGACAAGATCAGCGTCTTGCGCGCGTATGGCGCCGAGGTCATGACGTGTCCGACTGCGGTCGACCCTGACGATCCGGCGTCGTACTACTCGGTAAGCGCCAGGCTGACGAAGGAAATTCCGGGTGCGTGGAAACCGGACCAGTATTCGAATCCAAATAATTCTCTCTCGCATTACGAAACGACGGGGCCTGAGATTTGGAAAGATACCGATGGCAAGGTCACTCATTTTGTTGCGGGAGTCGGAACAGGCGGCACTATCTCGGGAATCGGAAAATATCTAAAGGAAATGAGCAAAGGTAAGGTCAGGATTGTTGGCGCCGATCCGGAAGGCAGCGTGTATTCGGGCGGCACCGGCCGACCATATCTAGTTGAGGGCGTGGGCGAAGATTTTTGGCCAACCGCATACGATCCATCGGTTGTCGACGAGATTATCGCCGTCTCCGATGGAGATGCGTTCAAGATGACCCGACGACTGGCGCAAGAAGAAGGGCTACTGGTGGGAGGCTCGTGCGGTTTGGCGGTTGTCGCCGGACTGGAAATAGCCAAGCGAGGGAAGAAGGGCGACCTAGTTGTGATCATTCTTCCCGATGGTGGGCGCGGTTACCTTGGCAAAGTTTTCA
>JBDSKN010000089.1:0-3422 GCA_039916865.1 Ilumatobacteraceae bacterium | reverse complement strand
GGTTTCCGAGCCAAGCAGCGAACCTATTCCGAAGATGATCGCTCCGGTCAGAAATGTCGCGGCGGCATATCGCAATTCGCGAGTCATCGCGCTCGATTGCGAATCGTGGTGCGCGCTCGTGAATATTGGTCAACTGTCGGGGGGGAGTAGCTGATCCCGCGATCGGCGAGTCTGTCGAGGAACGAAGGTGGCACCCCGGTCGGTTGCAGGGTGCCGAGAAATCGACCCTCTCCGTCTACTCCGCTTTGATAATCAAACATGTATAGGTCGGAAAGAGTTATGGTTTCGCCTTCCATCCCGCTTATCTCGGAAATCTGTGAAACTTTTCGTGACCCATCTCGGAATCGAGTCATTTGAACGATGATGTCAAAACCGGAGGAGATTTGATTGCGAATTGCACGCAACGGAAGATCGAATCCGGCCATAATCACCATCGTCTCCAGCCTCGAGAGCGCGTCGCGAGGTGAGTTGGCATGGATCGTCGCCAGCGAACCATCGTGGCCGGTATTAATTGCTTGCAACATGTCGAGTGCCTCGGCGCCTCGAACCTCGCCGACGACAATTCGATCCGGACGCATTCGAAGAGAGTTACGAACCAGATCGCGAATTCGCACCTCGCCATGACCTTCCAAGTTTGCCAATCGGCTTTCGAGGCGAACTACGTGACGTTGACGCAGCTTGAGTTCGACGGCATCTTCGATCGTCACAATTCGTTCGGTATCGGGGATGTATGAGGACAAGATGTTGAGCATCGTTGTTTTTCCGGTTCCGGTACCACCGGAAACGAGAACGGTGAGCGCGCCTTTAACGGCAGCTCCCAAGAGGGCCGCCGCCTGCGGGGTGATTGCATTTAGGGCGATAAGTTGCTCGATGTCAAGCTTGTCGTTGGAAAACTTACGGATAGTCAGAACCGGACCGTCGACGGCGAGCGGGGGAATTATTGCATTCACGCGTGATCCATCCGCTAGACGAGCGTCAACCATCGGCGAGGACTCATCGATTCGACGCCCGACACCCGTAACGATGCGGTCAATCACTCGACGCAGGTGTTCCTGTGTGGAAAACCGCACCGCTGTCTGCTCGATTCGGCCCGCCCGCTCAATGTAAATTGGGTCGGTTGAATTGACCATTACCTCACTCACGCTGGCATCGTGAAGAAATTGCTCGATCGGGCCGAGTCCCATTACATCGTCAAGAATTTGACTAATGAACGCGGCTCGTTCGGCATCCCGCAGCGGAGTTCCCTCGGCGGTCAACAGGTCATCGATGTGGCCGCTGACCACCTGTTCCAGTCGTTCCTGGCCAAGTTGCGCGTCGAAGAGCCTAGTGCCCAGTCGTTCGTATAATGCGCTGGCAAGCTTCTTGCGCACAAGCCACATCGGATCGGCCGCTGTCGGACGTTGTAATTCAATTGACGGATCTTCCTCGCGCTCGCGCTCACGCAGATAGTCGGAAAGTTTCATCAGTTCTGCGCCTCCCACTTTGCCGCTTCGACGTTGTCATCGCAGAATCGGCAGTCGTTCGAGCGTTACGATGCCTTCGCCCCCAACCGTTGCAGACGGTCCTTCAAGACTCAACCAAATACTTCCGAATTCCGCGGCAAAAACTAATCGCACGGCATCGACCGAAGAGACAGCGAACGTCACCAAAAGTTGATTGGTTGGGGCCGTTCGAGCACTTGTCTCGCTTCCACTTGCAGTTGCGCTAGCGATACCAAGATCGCTAGCCGAGAATTGGACTGCGGTGACTAACGCACGATGGAGTATGAATGACGAGTTCTGGCCACCTTCACCGGCACCAAATGATGCAATCACACCGAGGGTATCGCCAGGATTGAATGAGCCACCAACCGCTCGCTCCGGAAAAATTGGGATTGTCACTTCCTGCAATGAGTTTGGTACTTGAATTCGGGCCAAACTCTCCGGACTTCTAAACCGGGCATGTAAGAGTTGTTCCCCCGGAAGAAGTTCGGTGGATGTGACATAGCCGGCTGTGATCTGATCCAGAGACACAACCGCACCAGGAGCAATTAGATCGGTTGGAATTTGAACTATCTCAACGCTCTCGGTAATTAATTCGACAGGCGTTTGGCGCGGAATGGTCGTCTTCACCACCACCACCGAACCGAGTTCGGTGACTTGACTACCGGTGCCGACGTCCCGATTGCTTACGACCGCGTAGAGCATGATGGTTCCGATTAGGGCGGCAACGATGCCGGCCGCGATTCGAATTTCGCGCCTCACAATTGCGAGACCAAGCGTGAAGGGGAGTTCATTAGCCAACCATCCTTAAAACACGGGTACCATAGTCGGTACCGTCGCCCAATTCTCCGCCTTGGACGGTGAGAGTCTGAAACGTTCCACAAATGCGAACTTGCGATGGGGAGCCATTGCAGGTTGGCGAACAGGAATTCTCGTTATAGCCGCCGCCGAGGGCGAATCCACACAGCTTGAAGGAGGCGAATCCATCGACTAGATAGGTGGAATGGGAGCCAGGCGAAGTCCGCGATTTGGCAACCGGCACGATTAATGTCTCTCCACGGTCGAATATGGCCTGTAAAATTGGTCGGCACTGGGGCAATACACCTTCGCTACCGGCATCCAATGTTGTTCCATCAGAGTCAATTTCGATCGTGGTTAACCCACAACCGCCGACCGTGTCTTTGAGGAAATCAAATCCGGCCGCCCATCCGAGGCTACAAAGTCCGTTGGAGTTGGAAGAGATTTTAATCGGAGTGCTCGGAACCGAAAGCGATCCATTCGCGGCAATCCACGTCGGATCGAAGGAGCACTTCGAAATCACGATCGGCAGCACGGTCGCCGTTCCTAGTGATCCCCAAGCCACAGTCGCGAGCGCGCGCACCGTTTGACCAACCTGTAAGGCATCGAGCAAAGGTGCAAAAACAAATTGCACCTGATCGGATGATCCGCCACTGTCGGGATTCCATGTGCTGGTGAGGGCCTGAACATATCCCACGGCGCCGGACACGCCTTTAGGTACCGGCGAACAGGCGGTCAGGCCGCACCTTTTCCGCACAACGAAACCGAGGCCGCGCCATCCGAAGCACTTAATTTGGCGTAGTTAAGGGCAACCAATTGCGACTGGGTGCAGGCGGTTTTTGCACAGTCCAATGCAACGGCCAGTGCAGCGGCGTCGGCACCATTTTGCAACTGGCGTCGTTCGCTCCATAGCGAACCCATATCTATGACCAGCGCTCCCGAACCCAGTAACACAATTACAAAAGCGGCAAACCATACAAGGATCGCCCCGCGATCGCGGTCGCTACGAGTTGAGAGCGACATGGTGCCTGCTACAGCCCGCATCTCATCGAAGCTTTGGCCTCAAGGGTCACGGAACCTAGAGGGACGAATGGAATTCCGAAGGTGAATATCTGATTAGCCCTAACGGTTGCAGTACCACCG
>JBDSKN010000088.1:0-3249 GCA_039916865.1 Ilumatobacteraceae bacterium | reverse complement strand
TGCCTTCCCATTTCTGGTCGCTCTATTGGTAGTCCGCAATATGTTGGGGGCCCTGAGTTTCCTCTCACCAATTATTGGTGATTCAGGATCTATTCGATTCATCATCTTTCTACTTGCGTTGTTCGGTTGGATGACCGTCGCGCGTATCGTGCGCGGTCAGGTGCTTTCGTTGAAGGAACGGGAATTCATCGAATCGGCAAGAGCAGTTGGTGCCTCACGTAAATACATCATCATGCGTCACTTGTTACCGAATTCAATCGGTCCGATCATGGTCGCGCTTACGTTTTCCGTGGTTGCGGCGATTATCGGGGAGGCAACGCTCTCGTTTTTTGGTTACGGACCTCAGGCCGGAGCCGGTACGACTTCACTTGGGTTACTCGTCGGCCAGGCCAAGGGTGCGGTGCAAACGGGGTTCTGGTGGATGGCCGTATTCCCATGCTTTTCCTTAGTAATTATTTCGCTGTGCATTAATTTTATCGGTGATGCGCTTCGAGATGCCACGGATCCGCGGCTGGACATGGGACATTGATGGCGGAATCAGTTCTTTCAATTCGTGATTTGCACGTAACCTTCGACACCCCATTGGGCGAGCTGCAGGCCGTGCGCGGTGTCGACTTGGATATCTCGCCGGGTGAATTAATGGGCGTCGTTGGAGAATCCGGTTCGGGTAAATCGGTGACATTTTTGGCGGCGATGGGATTGTTGCCACCACGGGCCAGAGTGACAGGATCCGTTTTGCTGGATGGCGAAGAGCTCGTTGGCGCTAACCACAGGCGACTCCGTTCCATTCGTGGTCGATTAATGTCGATGATTTTTCAGGACCCACTGTCGGCGCTAAATCCGGTCCATCGAGTTGGAGCCCAAATCTCTGAAATGTTGCAGTCGCATCAAAAGAAAATGTCGAATAAAGAAGCCGCAAGTCGGTCAGTGGAGTTACTCGATTTAGTGGGGATTCCACAGCCAAGTGACCGAGCTCTTCAATATCCGCATGAATTTTCTGGGGGAATGCGCCAACGAGTAGTAATTGCAATGGCGATTGCCAACAACCCAAAGGTGTTGATCGCCGATGAACCAACGACCGCTCTAGATGTGACGGTTCAGGCCCAGATTCTGGAGGTGATTCAGCGGGTGCAAGAAAAATTTGGTACCGCAGTTGTGCTCATCACTCACGATCTGGGGGTAATTGCGCGTGTGGCAAGTCGCGTGAACGTGATGTATGCCGGGCGAAATATAGAGAGGGGAGAGGTGGACGCGATATTTGACCACTCGAGCCATCCTTATACGCGCGGGCTATTGAATTCACTGCCGCGCATGGGTGTAGATCGACTCGAACCAATCACAGGCTTCCCTCCAAATATGCTTCTTCCTCCAACCGGATGCGGATTTAGCCCACGATGCCAATTTTCGAAACCTGAATGCGATGCGTCGCTACCGAATTTGCGTTCATATGGCGATTTGGAAACCGCATGTATTCGGGTTGAGGAGATTTTTTCACAGCTGGCGACCAAATCATGAGCGAGTCGCTGTTACGGGTTGATCAATTAGTCAAGAACTTCGAGATTCATGCTTTGCGCGGGGCTCGCAGGGTCAAACGAGTTGTTCAGGCAGTTTCCGGAGTGTCGTTTACCGTCGATAGGGGACACACGCTGGGGATAGTGGGCGAATCCGGGTCCGGTAAGACCACGGTTGGTCGATTGATTATGCAACTTTTGTCGCCCACAAGTGGCTCTGTCTTTTTTGACGGTCGAGATCTGTCGACACTGAAGATCGAGGAAATGAGATTGTTGCGGCGTCGGTTGCAGATCGTTTTCCAAGATCCGTTTGCCTCTCTGGATCCGAAAATGACGGTCGGTGCATCGATTGCGGAGCCTCTAACAGTACAAAAAGAACCCGGTAACCATTCCGAGCGAGTAACGGAATTGCTGGAATTGGTTGGATTGGCCGCGGATCATGCTCGCCGCTTCCCTCATGAATTTTCCGGTGGGCAGCGGCAACGCGTTGGAATTGCCCGAGCCTTGGCGTTGAATCCTTCCCTGATCGTTCTTGACGAGCCAGTGTCGGCATTGGATGTCAGTATTCAAGCGGGCGTCGTGAATCTCTTTTGTGACTTGCAGGCGCGATTGGGCATGTCGTATGTATTCATTGCCCACGATCTTTCGGTAGTTAGGCACATCGCCGATCGGGTGGCGGTCATGTATCTGGGCAAGATCATGGAGATTGGACCAAAGGACGCCGTATATGAGCATCCGACTCATCCGTACACGGTGGCCCTGTTGTCAGCCGTCCCCGTTCCAAACCCGACGACCGAGCGATCTCGACATCGAATCATGTTGGAAGGCGATGTACCGTCACCGGTGGATCCGCCATCGGGATGCCGATTTAGAACTCGCTGTTGGAAGGCCCAAGGGATTTGTGCTGAGCAAGAACCAGACTTGGTCCTACGCAGTACCGGGCAATACTCCGCGTGCCACTTTCCCGAGTAATCCAGTAGAATTTCTAGCCGTGCGAAGTTTAATGACAACCCTGACGATTGTAATCAATGTCATATCGATGGCCGCGATGGTCGTTGGAGTGCTACTACATAGTGGTCGAGGGGGTGGGCTTAGCGACATGTTCGGCGGCGGAGGAGCGGCCGCGCTTGGATCTGCGGCCGCCGAACGCAACTTGAATCGCATCACAATGGTCTTTGCGCTCGTATGGGTAATGTCGGTTGTCGCCCTGAGCATCTTTCTCGCGTAAATTGAAAGATTCCCGTATTAGATAATATTTGTTTCCACGTCGGAGTGGCGAAATTGGCAGACGCACCAGCTTGAGGGGCTTGCGCTCGAAAGGGCGTAGGGGTTCAAGTCCCCTCTTCGACACCATCACGATAGATTCACCGCGTCCCTTTGTTCCCTTGAGTGATGAGGATCGGGCGTCTCTTCAAACTCGCACTCTTCGCGTCCTAGTTACTGGCCAAATCGCCGGAGCCGCAGCGCTCGCAGCAGCTGTAACGGTCGGCGCCTTTGTCATTCAAGACATTCTCGGGCAAGACACGCCATGGGGTGGAGTCGCCTCGGCGACAGTGACGATGGGTACGGCATTTATGTCTCAGGTCCTGGCGCGAGTTATGACCCACCGCGGTCGACGTGGGGGGCTGAGGTTGGGTTACGGGCTGGCGGTAGTTGGCGGCACTATTGCCGGTGTTGGTGTGGAAATGAGTTCGCTGTGGATCTTCCTGGCTGGATTGTTTCTATTTGGAAACGGCCA
>JBDSKN010000087.1:0-4628 GCA_039916865.1 Ilumatobacteraceae bacterium | reverse complement strand
AGCCTGGGTGTTTTCACGACGGGTGTTGCCCGTGTTGATGATCCAGCGGATCGCAGGTGCTGACTCGCCACCCTTGGCCCAATAGCCATCGCTACCCTTTGCCCAACCGTTGTCGGTAAGCAGTGTTTCTGCGCCAGTCGTATCATAACTACCGGCAAATTCGTCTCCTGCGCAGTATGGCCCAGGAACGATCGGACCGCACTGCAAGAGCACGCCCTGATCATTAATTGGGATGTAAATCTGCTCGTAAAGGGCTTCCCGGTCAATCGACATCGAGAATGCGGCTCGGAAAATTGGATCTGCGAAAGGTCCGCACTTCTGATTGAAGTACAACGCTTCGTAGTCTCCACCGAACGTCACTTTCGAGGTGATGTCGTCCTGCGCAACAGCTTCAGTGATTCCGCCGTAATACTGCGGATAAATGAAGTCAACTTCGCCGGCCTTAATCGACGCAATTTCTGTGTCGCTGTCGGCCTTAGGAACCATGACGACCTTGGCCGTCAACGCTTTATCGGTGCCCCAATACTTGTCATTGGGAACATAAACGACTTGGCTTGGGCTCCACGACTTCATCTTGTATGGACGAGCCGAATAGCCGAGGAAGTCTGCAAAGTCAGCAGAAACGTCCGAGGTATTCGACAACGCTGCAGCCTTAAGTAGTGGAAAGAACAGCGTCTTGTACGGTGCATACACCGACTTGAACGTGGCCACAACTTGTTTGTCGCTGGTACCGGCGTCGACCGCAGTGATCTGGTCATATCCGGTTGTCGTAATTGAACCTGGCGTATTGAGCGATGCACTCCATGTGGCAGCAAAGTCAGCCACGGTAATTGGCGAGCCATCTTCCCACACTGCTTCAGGAGCAATGTCGTAAGTGACGGTCATTCCGTTGCTTGTTGACTCCGGCGTTGTGTAGTCGTAGGTCACATTCGCGCAGTCAGCCAAACTTGTTGGATAACTGACTTCTGGAATTGGTGCCTCAGTATCGGTTGTAACGGGCGCCGCGCTATCGCTGCCGCACGCCGCAGCCACAAGGGCTAAGGCCGCAATACCAGCTGCGAGACGAACACCTTTTTTGGTTTTTATCACTATCGACCTCCCCGTCGAATTAGGTGGAAACAACTTCGTTTCCGTTGGAAGACACGGGCGGAATACCCGTGTCAGATTTCATAACCCTAACACGATGACCGATCACCGCAACCTGTATTGGACGATGCGTGCGAATTCGGCTGGGTCAAGACTGGCTCCACCTACAAGAGCCCCGTCAACATCTGGCTGCGCCATGATCTCCGCGATATTGGCGGCCTTAACGCTGCCACCATATTGAAGGCGAATCGCTTCGGCGGCTTGACGACCCGCGATTTGGGCGACCTCGGCTCGAATAGCCCCGATCACGGCCTGGGCATCACCTGCGGTTGCGGTCCTCCCCGTACCAATTGCCCAAATCGGTTCATAGGCGATAACCATCGATTTCACCTGATCGGCGCTTAGTTTTGCAAGCGCAGATCGAATTTGGCCCAAGACTTTGGTTGTGGTTGATCCGGCTTCGCGTTCGATAAGCGTTTCGCCAACGCAGAGAATCGGCGTCATACCGTTTTTCTGGATAGCGATGATCTTGTTATGAACATCATCGTCGGTTTCGCCAAATAGTTCCCGCCGTTCGCTATGACCACAAATGACATACGAGACATTCAACTTAGATAAAAAAACCGGGGATATCTCTCCCGTATAGGCACCCTTGTCTTCGCAATGACAGTGTTGCGCCCCAAGATATATCTGAAGCGAATCGGCATCGATCAAAGTTTGCAGACTTCTCAGGTCTGTGAACGGTGGGTGGATGCTGACATCAACTGAGTCGAAATCCTCTCTTGTTAGAAGATAACTAAGTTTCTGAATCACCTGGATTGATTCAAAGTGGTTGTGGTTCATCTTCCAGTTGGCACTAATCAACGGTTTACGCACTGATATCCGACTATCTGACATGTGGCGCTCCTCGCAAAGCGGCTAACCCAGGGAGATCGCCAAGCTCTAGAAACTCAAGCGAAGCGCCCCCGCCCGTCGATACATGATCCACCTGATCCTCCAATTCGAATTGTGCCAAAGCCGCCGCCGAATCCCCACCGCCGACAACTGTAAATGCCTTGGTATCGGCGATTGCCTGAGCAATTGTCCTGGTGCCGGCGGCGAATCTACTGTCCTCAAACATTCCCATCGGCCCATTCCAAAACACGGAACGAGCATCCATAATCAAGTCACTAAAAATGGCCGCCGTACCTGGACCAATATCTAATCCCTTTGATCCGTCAGGTAGCCGCTGTCCATAGGTGGCGAACCTTCCCGTCTTATCCACTCCCACAATATCCTCCGGCAAATGAATTCGAATTGGGCCATCGAGCAGTCGCTTGCAGGTCTCAATTTGATTTACTTCGACAAGCGAATCCCCGATTGAATATCCCTGCGCGGCGAGAAATGTAAAACACATCGCCCCACCAACTAGCACCTCATCGACAACTTTTGACAAAGCCTCAATAACTCCGATTTTGTCCCTTACCTTGGCACCTCCAAGAACGGCAACGAAGGGTCGTTTCGGGTTCTCCCGTAATTGACTCAATACCTCTATTTCATGCCACAACAAGCGACCCCCCGCCGACGGCAATGTTCGTGGCGGTCCAACTACGGAGGCATGTGATCGGTGGGCCGCCCCAAAAGCATCGTTGACATATAGATCGATTCCGTTTATTAGCTGCCTAACAAATTCGGGATCATTTGTCTCCTCACCGGGACTGAAGCGCAAATTTTCCATGAGCGCAACATGTGGAGCTAACTCCGCCAATCGTTGACGAATTGGCGCCATCGAGAATTTTTCAACCTTTAGTCCGCCTGGTCTCCCCAAATGACTTGCGCATACCACAGAGGCTCCTCGCCTAGTCAGCCATTCAATGGTTGGAATGGCGCTGCGGATACGAAAGTCGTCGGTAACTACCCTGGCATTATCGGGGCCCGACATCGGCACATTGAAGTCGGCACGAACAAGTACGCGCTTGTTCCTCACGTCTCCAAGACTTTCCAGATTGGGCAGGGGCAACATTTAGGTTAGTCAAAACCGCTCTATAGATTTTTGCCGACGTGAAGTACCAGATCCACGAGACGGTTCGAATATCCCCACTCATTGTCGTACCAGCCGAATACCTTGGCCATAGTTCCCAAGCTCATCGTCAGTTCACTATCAAAGATGCAGCTATGGGGATTGGTAACTATGTCACTCGAAACAATCGGAACACTCGTGTACTCGATTATCCCTTTGAACGGACCGTCTGCGGCGGCTTTAAATGCGGCATTTATTTGATCCTTTGATGCCGCCTCGCTCAAATTGACGACGAAATCGGTAATCGAGCCAGTTGGCACCGGTACTCGCAGCGATGTTCCGTCCAATTTGCCCTTCATCGATTCAAGGACCAAACTTGTCGCCCGCGCCGCACCAGTTCCGGTCGGAATGATATTGATAGCCGCCCCTCGCGCCCTCCTCAGATCGCTGTGTGGCCCATCAACAAGTTGTTGATCGCCGGTATAGGCGTGCACGGTGGTCATCATCCCATTGGTAATACCGAAGGCGTCATCAAGAACCTTGACCATTGGCACAAAACAGTTAGTGGTACAGCTCGCATTTGAAATTACCTTGTGTTTACTTGAATCAAATTCCAGGTGATTAACTCCAACGACAAACGTGGCATCAGCGCCGGAGGATGGCGCCGATACGATCACCACCGACGCGCCAGCCTCGAGGTGAAGCGCAGCCTTGTCCCGTTCGGTAAAAAAACCGGTGGACTCGATGACCAAATCAACTTCGAGTGTTCGCCAGGGAAGATCCTTTGGATCGCGTACCTGCAGAACCTTAAGAATTTTTCCGTCGACCGAAATTCCAGAATCGATCGCCGTTATTTCACCTGGCAGGATCCCAAGAACTGAGTCGTACTTGAGCAAATGGGCCATTGTCGTCAGTGACCCAAGGTCATTTACTGCGACAATTTCAATATCTGAGTTCCCGGCGCGTGCGGCGCGAAAAAAATTCCTACCAATTCTTCCAAAGCCGTTAATTCCAATGCGAATAGTCATAGCAATGAACTTTAGCCTCGAGAGACTCGACGCCCCTTAGATCATCGAACTAATTGGCTAACGGGTAATATCGCGATGAGTGACGCGAGGATTTTGTCCGTGTGCCGTGAGCCACTCGCCGAGTTCTGCCGCAATCGCCACGGATCGATGTCGACCGCCGGTACATCCGATGGCGATCGTGAGATAACTCTTACCCTCGGTTTCATAGGCGGGAATGAGTAACTCAAATAGACCATGAATTCTCCCTAGGAAATCCTTAGTTAGTGGTTGGTCCAGCACATAGCGGCGAACCTCTTCATCAAGTCCCGATTGGGGACGCATTCGTTCGTCCCAGTGCGGATTTGGCAGGAAGCGGACATCTAGCACCATATCGACATCGAGAGGAATACCGTGCTTAAACCCAAACGATGTTACCGACACCTGCATTCCCGAGGTGTCATCTCCGCTGGAAAACAATTCGACAATCTGCGATTTCAATTGATGAACATTCAGATCACTCGTATCGATCACAAGAT
>JBDSKN010000086.1:0-7772 GCA_039916865.1 Ilumatobacteraceae bacterium | reverse complement strand
ATAGGTGAGCCCCAAGGTGGCGGGCCATGTCTTCGCGTTTTAACGCGGACCCCTTCTTGTCGATCTGGGCCTTGGCCCGAACGATTATTCCCGGTATGCAAAATCCGCATTGCAAACCCCCACATGCGGCAAATGCATCGGCGTATCGCGTGCGTTCTTCGGCGGGTAGGCCTTCCAGTGTGACGATTGATGCGCCGGCAATCTTGGTGAGTGGTTGCTGACAGCTGACAATCGCTTTGCCATCTACTAAAACGGTGCAACATCCGCATTGGCCGGTTGGAGAACATCCATCCTTTGGGGAGGTGACATCCAACTCTTCGCGCAGGGCGGCCAGCAAATGGGGGTGGTCGGATCTCACCGTCACCGGTTGTCCGTTGAGTTGAAAACTCACGGAGTCAACCACGGTGGTGGGGTGTGATGTAGACATCAATTGGCCTTCGCCTTTACATTTTGTTAAGCCGGTGCTGTTTACGCTAGTCGAATTTGACGCCTCGTTGAGAGGTGATTGGACCATACATTTCGGGGCGGCGATAACGATCGAAGTTGAAAAGAGTGGATTTATATCGGTTGCACCAATCCAGATCACAGGCGGCAACAATTAACTCGTCCGAATTTGTGGTCGCCTTCGCCAACAACTCGCCGGAAGGGGCGATTATGCACGACTCTGCCAATCCCTCAACGCCTTCCTCGACCCCGCCCTTGGCAACTCCAACGACGAATGTGCCATTTTGGTATGCGCCGCTCTGCATCACAAGGGCGTTATGGAAGCCCTGGAGCCGATCCTGTGACGGATCCGGTACGTAATGTAAAGGAGTGTTGTATCCGCACAAGATCATTTCGACGCCTGCTAGTCCCATCACCCGATAGCTCTCCGGCCATCGACGGTCGTTACAGATCATCATCCCGATCCGGCCGCCAAAGGCCGGCCATACCCCGAACCCTTCGTTGCTTGGTGTGAAGTAGTAACGCTCGGCATGTTGAAAGGGTCGATCAGGCTCATTCGTTTCGTGGCCCGGAATGTGCACCTTGCGGTATTTAGCGATTGTCGAACCGTCCCGGCCGACGAGGATTTGAGTGTTGAACCGTTCTCGATCCGGAGTCAACTCGGCATAGCCGAGGGAAAACCCAATCCCGAGCCGGCGCGCTTCTTCGAACAGGGGCAAAGTGACCGGCGATGGCATCGCCGTCTCGTACCAGTGATCGGTCTCCGAAATGTTCTCGACAAACCAGCGAGGAAAAAATGTTGTCAGCGCAAGTTCCGGAAACACGACCAGATCACATTGCTTGGCGGCCGCTTGATGCAGCAATTCGATCATTCTTCCCACCGCCGATTGGCGCGATTCGGCCTTCTGAATTGGCCCGAGTTGAGCGGCGCCGACGACAACGGTTCGGGTCATGCTTTCAACTCCATCTCCGCCAACTTCAACATCACGTGGAGCAAGACGTTAGAACCTGCGTGAAGGTCTGACTCGCCTGTGTGCTCGGCTGGATTATGACTAATTCCATTCACGCTCGGCACAAAAATCATTCCGGATGGGCAGATGCGCGCAATCATCTGTGCATCGTGTCCGGCACCCGAGGGCATTCGTTGCACCGAGAACCCGAATGATCGCGCCGTTTCCTCGACGCAGTCGACCACACGTCGGTCAAATTCGACTGGTTCAAATCGTGCCAGCACGCGCTTTGCGGTGGTGACCCCCTCGTTCAAAGCAATTTCGTTCACGAACATGGCCATCTCGGCTTCGGCGTGTTGCAACTGATCCTCGTCGGTGTTTCGAATGTCAAGCGTGATTGTGGCGCGAGCGGGGACGACGTTGACAAGATTCGGATGCAGATCGATCTTGGCCGCTGTACACACTTGATGGCCGCCAAGTCGGTTTGCCAATTTTCGTGCAAACACCGCAATCTCTGCTGCCACATAGGCGGGATCGTGGCGCATTGACATTGGAGTTGTGCCGGCATGATTGGACTGACCGGTGATTGTCAGTTCTTGCCAGGAAATACCTTGCACTCCGGTCACGGCACCAATGAGCACTTGATTTGCTTCCAGCACCGGACCCTGTTCGATATGCACTTCGACGAATGCGTGAGGTGCTGGCCCTGGGCAAGGTAGCGGACCGGCGTATCCAATTCGAGCAAGCTCATCTCCCAGACGTGCGCCATCGATCGATGTCGTGTCGAGTGCCACTTCGAGGGGTAGTCCGCCCGCGTACACAAGCGATCCAAGCATGTCGGGGGCAAATCGTGCGCCCTCCTCATCGGTAAAAAATCCGACCGCTAATGGTCGCGACGGTCGATATCCGTCACGCTGACAGGTTTCGATGACCTCTAGTCCGGCCAAGACCCCGTAGTTGCCATCGTATTTGCCACCCGTGCGAACGGTATCAATGTGCGATCCGGTCAGCACTGGTAGTCCCGTTCCCACATTCCATGTTCCGACCACGTTTCCAATCGAGTCAATCCCAATCTCCAGATCAAGATCCTTCATCCACGACAAGACGAGATTTCGACCATCGCGATCTTCGTCGGTGAGGGCAAGACGACAGTTGCCGCCGCCTTCAATCGGCGCAATTTCGGCGAGTGCAAAAATTCGTTGCATTAGACGAGATTCGTCGGTTCGCAAATGTGCAAAAGCACCCGTCGTCGCCACGGTGACAAGTGTACGAGTTTCGCCCGAGGCATTTGATAAGCAATGATTGGAAGATGATTGATTTGAAGAAACTCGAATTGGCGCAGGGGGCCGAAGACGAACGATTTCTCCAGACACATCGAAAGTCCGCCGAGATGTCACGACAGGCGCAACGGTCGTTGTTAGCCGGAGTTCCAATGCCGTGGATGACTAGGTGGCCGGGAAAACATCCAATTTTTGTCGATCGTGCATCCGGTGCACGATTTCACGATGTGGATGGAAATGAGTATGTTGACTTTTGTCTCGGCGACACCGGTGCGATGACCGGCCATGCCCATCCCGCGGTAGCCGACGCAATTTCAAGACAGTCGCGTCTAGGTCTTACCACGATGCTGCCCACTGCCGATTCGATATGGGTCGCCGACGAATTGGCGCGCAGATTCGGTTTGCCAAAGTGGCAATTCACTTTGAGCGCGACCGACGCAAATCGATTCGTGTTGCGCTTATCCCGACATCTCACCAAACGATCCAAGATCGTGGTTCACGATTGGTGCTATCACGGCACGGTAGACGAAACTCTTGTGATTCTTGATGCGAGAGGTCGCACCATTAGTAGGAATGGCGCCATTGGTCCGCAGGTGGATCCCTCCCTCACAACACGCGCCATTCCATTCAATGATCTAGAGGCGCTGGAGGCCGCGCTTGCCACATCTGATGTCGCATGCGTATTGATGGAGCCAGCCCTGACCAACATTGGAATCGTGTTACCCCAACCCGGATATCACGACCAGGTTCGCAAACTAACGCGCCAGTACGGTGCCTTGTTGGCGATCGACGAGACCCACACGATTTCTGCCGGTCCGGGTGGCTGCACACGGGCATGGGGATTGGAACCCGACTTCGTTGTGATCGGCAAAACCATTGGTGGCGGGGTACCCGTTGGCGCATTCGGAATGTCGGCAGGCGTTGCCGAGGAGCTGTCGGCGCTGAGGGCGAGTCACGATGTTGATGTATCGGGAATCGGCGGAACCTTAAGTGGAAGCGCCCTGAGCATGGCGGCGATGCGGGCGACACTCGCTAACTCGTTGCTTGCCGAACAATTTGGACTCACCATCCCGCTTGCCTCGCGGTGGGCGGCCGGAGTCGAGTCCGCGTGTGCCGAACTGGGTCTGCCTTGGCATGTCCAGCAACTCGGCTGCCGAGTCGAGTACTGGTTCTGTCCGCCGCCCAAAAACGGCGCCGATGCGGCGGCTGCTGTAAATCCCGAACTCGAAAAGTATCTGCACCTATTTGCTTTGAATAGAGGCGTCATGTTGGCCCCATTTCACAACATGGCGTTGATGTCGACGTTTCACACGGACACCGATGTCGATCTGCATTCGTCGGTATTTGCGGAATCGTTGAGCGCGATCGTGTCCTAATTCGTGAACCTTGACCAGTACATCGTGGTGGCGTGCATAGTTCTCGTTGCCGCCCTGACTCAGTCAATCTTTGGCTTTGGCTTTGCCCTGTTGTCGGTTCCATTAATGGTCTTGGTTATTGACCTGCGGATTGCGGTCGTCGTTTCGGCCCTAATCGGAACGATAAGCACCTCGGGTCAGGCCTGGCAATTGCGCAACCAACGTGACCGCGTTCTGACTCGTCGCTTCATTGTCGCGTCATGTATCGGGGCTCCGTTTGGACTAATCGCATTTGTCTTAGTTCCGCAAAATGTTCTGAAAGTGGTACTTGGTGTTGCGGTCTTGTTTGGCGTCGCGGTATTGAGTAGGGGATTAGATCTGCGATCGACCCACCACTCATTTGACTGGCTGATGGGCGTACTCAGTGGCGTTCTATTGATGGCAACCTCGACAAATGGACCACCGCTCGTCTTCACATTTCATGCCCGACGGATCCACCCGGATACCGTGCGGGCAACTTTAAATTCAATTTTTGCAATAACCGGTTTGGTCAGTACGGGTCTCTTTGTCGCGACTGGCAAGGTGTCACGAGAAATTTTGGGCATTGTTGCAATCGCCGCCCCAATTATGATTGTTGGGGTCTATTTAGGAATCCAACTGCGTCGATATATTGCCGTGGAGCGCTTCCGAATGATGGTTCTGGTGTTGCTCGCCGCCGGCGGCCTGAGCAGCATTGTGAGTGCATTCATCTAGCGACCGAACCATTGCAACCACGCTTGCTTTGTCGAAGGCTTGAACACATAATTGGAATTTTTTATGGAGCCAAGAAAGTCATGTGCAGGTTCCGAATAGCGATGACCTGGATAGATAATTGTGCGATCTGGCAGCGAGGCGAGAAGTTGCAGACTGTCGTACATTTGTTCGGGGTCGCTTCCCGGAAGGTCGGTTCTTCCACAGCCGTCAAGGAACAGAGTGTCGCCGGCCACTAGCGAGTTTTCTACATAAAAGCATTGGCTTCCCGGTGTGTGTCCAGGAGTATGAACAAGTTCAATGTCAACTGAACCGATTTCAATTGTGTCACCCGAATCGTGTTGGCGAAGATGATCAACCGTGACACCCGTGCTGCGAATCACCCACTCGGTTTCGGTCCGCTGAACATGAATTGGAACGTCAATTCGTTCGAGAAGTTTCGAAATGCCTTCAATTTGTAGACCCATCATTGAACCGCCTACGTGATCGGGGTGGTAGTGAGTGGCCAGTACATCGGTGATTGTCATGCCATCCTCAAGGGCAATCTGGACGAGTTCCTCGACCGCGTATGCGGGATCGACGATGACACATTGCCCAACGCTGCGATCACCAATTAGATAGACGAAATTGACCATTTGGGCGGCCGCGGGATCCCCAGTGGCAAAGTCGACTCCAGAGAGCAACTGGCGAAAATATATTTGGTCATTTGCGGTTTTGGTCCCGTCGGCGAGCATCACAGATAAACATACTCACCGCCGATCTACGCTTACATCGATGGTCTCCGAAAATCGTTCACACATACTTGAGGCAAGTGACCGAATCTTGATCGGAAATGAGTTGCTGTCGGTCGGAGACGAGTTGGCGGCCGCGTTCCGCGACGGGGATCGGTTGCTGGGGATTGCCGAGACCAAGGAAATTCTGCACATTCGCCGGGAGGAATTGCTGGCGGTGTCGGAGTGTGTCAGTCGCTCCAAGGTGGCATTTGAAGAACTTCGGGCAGCCAGCGAGGAATCGATAATTTCATTCTTCACCGAGTTTGCCAGATTGTTGTCGGATCGGTTCGTGATAGAGCAGATTAATTCGGCAAACGCGAAGGATCTTGCGGATGCGAAATTGCGAGGGCGAGCCACCACTCGTCTCGAATTGACCGAGCAGATGAGGCTTGGAATGATTGACTCTCTCGGAATTTGGAAAAACCAAGTTGGCGCCCGCGAGGTCGTACTCGAACGAGTTGAACACGAAGGCTGGTCCGTCGAATCCGTCAGCGCCCCGCTGGGAATTATCGGATTTGTGTTTGAAGGACGCCCAAACGTGTTTGCAGATGCCATCGGTGTGCTGCGATCGGGTAATACCTGTGTGCTGCGAATTGGGAGCGATGCGCTTCGAACTGCCCGGGCGATTATGGAATTTGCAATTGGCCCTGCACTGACTCATAGCGGATTGCCACCCGATGCGATTCAACTAATCAATTCCAAGAGTCATGCTGCCGGCTGGGCCCTGTTTAGCGACGCTCGGGTGGCCCTGGCGATAGCCCGCGGCAGTGGGCAGGCGGTAGACCAATTGGGCGCCATTGCGCGCCAGGCCGGTATTCCGGTGAGTCTGCACGGAACTGGGGGCGCCTGGTTCATCGTCGGCGAGAATGCCGATGCGGCCTCGTTCGAAGACGCGGTGCGAAACTCACTCGACCGCAAGGTGTGCAACACCCTCAATGTGGTGTGCATACCTCGAAACCGAACTCGCGATCTGTTGCCAGCATTCGAGCGAGGTCTGGTTGCCGCGGCAAGTATTCGTGGCACTATTGGCATTGCCCACCTTGTTGGCAATCAATTTCCAAGTGACTGGCTCGCCGACACGGAAGTTGATTCGCGATTCATCGACGAATCCCAATTGGCGAGGGAATGGGAATGGGACTCGCGCCCGGAGTGCAGTGTGGTGATTACAAGGGATCTCGCTCATTCGGTTTCCCTATGCAATCGATACAGCCCTCAGTTTATAGTGTCCGTCCTAAGCACAGACATGTCTGAACACGAATACGTTTGGAATGAGGTGAACGCTCCATTTGTTGGCAATGGAATGAGTCGCTGGGTCGACGGTCAGTTTGCCCTGATTCGCCCCGAGCTCGGACTTTCCAACTGGAATTATGGTCGCTTGCTCGGACGCAGCGGAATCTTGTCCGGAGGCAGCGTCTTCACGGTTCGACTGCGGGCAACGATGGATGACGCGTCCCTGCGCCGATAAATATCTCGAATCATAAGAATTATGGTTTCAGCAATATATTGTCTATGAGTCTCACGTCTCCAACTGTGGCGGCCAACAGAATTCTGGCGGGCTTAACTACGGAGTCAATCGCGAGCAAACACTTCGCATCTACACAGACCAGATAGTGCACGGTTATCTCTCCAAATTGACTCAGGTAATTGCGGGCGGTGGCTTCGAGATGCCGAGGATCGCGCTGACCCGTCAAAAAAAGTCGTTCGGTTGTGGCCAACGATTCAAATAGCCGCGTCGCCAATATTCGATCGGATGCGCTCAAACGGGTGTTGCGGCTGGAGATCGCCAATCCGTCCGCTTCGCGAACGGTGGGGACGCTGACGATGCGGATGTTTGGGTGTAGGTCCGCAGCCATTTGTCGCACCAGAAACAATTGTTGATAGTCCTTTTCACCAAAGACGGCAAAATCTGGCGTCATCATCTCGAACAGCCGATTCACCACTGCTAGAACACCATCGAAATGTCCTTTGCGGTGCTCTCCCTCGTATATGTCGCCGACCCGTCCAGAGGATATCGAGCGGTTAGTTGGGGTCGGATAGACCTGATCAACGGATGGGACAAAGATCGCGGTTATTCCCTGCTGCTGGCAGAGCTGTATGTCGGCCTCGAGTGTTCGGGGGTACCTAGCCAGGTCGTCTTGGTCGTCAAATTGAAGCGGATTGACAAATATCGAAACGATCACATTGTTGGTCTGGGCAAATGCCTGCTTCATTAAACTCACG
>JBDSKN010000085.1:0-59570 GCA_039916865.1 Ilumatobacteraceae bacterium | reverse complement strand
GGCAATGCCCAGAACATCAGAGCGCAGGTTCCGCTTTCGGAAATGTTCGGATACAGTACAGACCTGCGTTCACGTACTCAGGGACGTGCAACTTACACAATGCAGTTCCATAGTTACCAGCAGGTCCCCGAAGTCATCTCCCAAGAGATCATCAAGCGAGTGCGCGGCGAATAGTCCACACCAAAGAGAAAGCAACTAACAGGAGTAGCCATGTCAAAGGTAAAATTTCAGCGAAATAAGCCACACGTCAACATTGGCACGATGGGTCACATTGACCACGGCAAGACAACATTGACAGCTGCAATTTCCAAGACGTTGGCTGGCAAGGGATTGGCGGAATACACGCCGTTCGATCAAATTGACAAGGCCCCGGAAGAAAAAGCTCGCGGTATCACGATCTCTATTGCGCACATTGAATATGAATCAGAGAAGCGTCACTACGCGCACGTCGACATGCCGGGTCACGCCGACTACATCAAGAACATGATCACTGGCGCAGCCCAGGTTGATGGCGCGATTTTGGTCGTCGCCGCCACCGATGGACCGATGCCACAGACCCGCGAGCATGTGCTCCTGGCTCGTCAAGTCGGTGTGCCGTACATTGTCGTTGCCTTGAACAAGGCCGACCTAGTCGACGACGAGGAATTGCTCGAATTAGTCGAAGTTGAGTGTCGTGACTTGCTCACGTCGTATGAGTTTCCAGGCGACACCGCACCCGTGGTTCGAGTGTCGGCGCTGAAGGCCCTCGACGGCGATGCGGACGCGCAAGAAAAAGTCATGGAACTTATTCGTGCATGTGATGAATTCATTCCAGAACCAAAACGCGAGTTGGACAAGCCGTTCCTAATGCCAATTGAAGACGTGTTTACGATCACCGGTCGCGGCACCGTTGTCACCGGCAAGGTTGAGCAGGGTCGAATTCACACCGGCGATGAAATTGAAATCGTCGGATTGCGTGACACCCAAAAGACGACCTGTACGGGCGTAGAAATGTTTCGCAAGCTTTTGGATGAGGGAATGGCGGGCGACAACATTGGCGCCCTATTGCGCGGCACGAAGAAGGAAGATGTCGAGCGTGGTCAGGTGCTTTGTGCACCCGGTTCAATTACTCCGCACACGACCTTCGAGGGCCAGGTATATGTGTTAAAGAAGGAAGAAGGAGGCCGTCACAAGCCATTCTTCAACAATTATCGTCCACAGTTTTTCTTCCGGACGACCGATGTCACCGGAACCGTCGAATTGCCAAAGGGCACCGAAATGGTGATGCCCGGCGACAACGTGATGATGACCGTCGAACTGGGCAAGCCAATTGCCATGGTCGAAGGTCTGCGATTCGCAATCCGCGAGGGTGGTCGAACTGTCGGTGCCGGCCGAGTCGTCAAGATCCTCAAGTAAAGAATTGACTGACCCCGTTTCATGACCTCAAGCATCCGCATCCGACTCAAGGCGTTTGATCATCGAATCATCGATGACTCGTCGAAGAAGATAGTAGAGACGGTTGCGCGTACCAACGCCACTGTGCGAGGTCCGATTCCATTGCCCACCGATAAGCATCGATACACCGTTATACGCGGGCCTCACGTCGACAAGGACTCGCGCGAACATTTTGAGATGCGCATTCATAAGCGACTTATTGACATCATCGAACCGAACGCCAAGACAATCGATAGTTTGCAGCGAATCGAATTGCCCGCCGGCGTGGATATTGAGATCAAACTACAAAACAGTTAGTTTCGTTTGCGTTCATGCAGGATGCACTGCATCAACGCCACGTCGAGCCAGCGCCCAAATTTGCGGCCGATTTCGCGCTCAATTCCGACCAAGGTGAAACCGCAGACTTCGTGTACTGCTCGTGATCCGACACCCGAGGCTCCGATGCGGGCCATCACGGAGTGGAATCCGGACGCGTCCGCCATCTCCAATAAGTGT
Organism: Ilumatobacteraceae bacterium; assembly: GCA_039916865.1. GTDB lineage: Bacteria > Actinomycetota > Acidimicrobiia > Acidimicrobiales > Ilumatobacteraceae > UBA3006. The sequence continues at coordinate 57,641 of JBDSKN010000085.1, read as the reverse complement.
TCGAGAATCGCCCTGCCAATGCCTTGACGGCTAAATTCGCGCGACACATACAGGGAGTCCTCAACCGTTGTGCTGTAGGCAGCCCGATCGCGATACACGCTCAGGGCTCCGAAACCTACTACCCGATCGGCGGCGGTGGCGACAACAACCGAAAACGCCCCGCTTCGCTCCAAAATCCAGGCCTGCTGAACCTCCAGCGTGCGTGGAACCAGGTCGAAAGTCGAGGTTTCATGTTCGACTTCAAAATTGTAAATTTCGCATATCGCCGCGGCGTCATCCACGGTTGCGCGGCGGATGGAAAGAACGATCACCAATTTCGAACCTAGTGGGTTGACGGGGGATTGCAACGGCTTATTGGATCTGGTGCGGCGGCGCCAACGACGGAATTTACTCCGAGGATTTTAAGAACTGGTCAAGAAAGTGCCGTGACGATTGCCGAAGATCTGAAAGTTGCGCTAGACATCAAGTTGTGACTGACAGCTTTCCGGGTGACCCAGGTGGTTGGAGCAATCAACCCTTTTCGTATTCGCCGCCGCCGCCTCCAATGCCGGTGCGTCCTCAACGCAAACGAGGCCCACTTGTCGTTGCTCTTTTCTGTGGTTTTCTAGGTGGAGTGCTCGGATTTGTAGTCGCCGATAGGTTGGATCTCAATCTCGGATCCAATTCGACGACAAATTTACGCTCGAGCCCAGTTATTACCAGCGCGGTGAGCTCGGATGATCCGAGTCTTGGCCAAAGCATCGTCGCCCAAGTAACCAATGCCCTTTCCGACAGCGTGGTGACGATATCGAGCGAGGTTAGCGACGCCAGCGGTAGCGGCGAAGCAGTTGGTACCGGCGTTGTCATTACCTCGGACGGCGAGATTCTTACCAACGCCCATGTTGTCGCGGACGCGACCTCCGTGCGAGTTCGATTCGCCGGCGAGTCTGAGCCACGCGTGGCCGAAGTGTTAGCGATGGACCCAGGCAACGATCTGGCGTTGATCAAGATAAATGCCACCGGCCTGATCCCCGTTGTCTTTGCCCAACCGGGCAGTGTGCGGGTCGGCGACTCGGTGGTGGCAATCGGCTATGCCCTCGCTTTAGACGGCGGTCCCACCGTGTCGACGGGAATAGTCTCGGCGATGAAGCGCACGATCATTACCGAGTCCGGTGCTCTCAATGGTCTCATTCAAACCGACGCCGCAATCTCTTCTGGAAACTCTGGTGGTCCGCTGGTTAATCTGCGCGGCGAAGTGATCGGCATTAATACCGCTGTGGCTCGAAGCGATGCTACGTCTGCGGCAAACAATATTGGATTTTCAATTTCGGTAGACGAGGTCCTTCCCGAGATTGACCAATTGCGGCTTCTTGCAAGCGGCGGCGTCCGCCAAGAAGGATTTCTTGGAGTCGGGTTGTCCGGCCGAAGTGACGGCGGTCAAGGCGCAATTATCACCAGCGTTCAGGCCAACTCGCCGGCTTCGATTGCCGGAATCAAAGAGGGTGACATCGTGCTCTCGGTAGACGGAGAGCCGATCGATGGCCAGGCCGCATTAGTCGCTGCAATACGCGATTCGGCTCCCGGGGCAACGGTAACTATTGAGATTCTGCGCAACTCGGTCCGATTGACCCTCAGCGCAACGCTGGTGACTCGAGCCTCCAACTAGATCCGACTTAATCCCCGCAAATCAGGCGTTTGTCGTTGGCAGGTGTCGCCGATAGAGTGACACACCCGTATCCACGACGGATCTGACTTAGGTCGGCGAAGTCCCTAAAAGGCAAGATGACGTCACAACTGGCGTCTGTGAGCGCCCCATTTCGGTGGGGAACCTTACAGCGAAAACGATTTTGGTGCTCCGCCGGCCTTGCCGCGCGGAGCATTTGCGTGATTACAGACATTTGGATTTACACGAACAGAAAAGGGTCGCCGTTATGGCACAGAAAGCTATCGTCGGCGAAAAGGTCGGCATGACACAGATTTGGGGCGACGATCAACGCGTCATCCCCGTCACTGTGCTGCGTGTCGAACCGGCGCGTGTGGTCCAGGTAAAGACCGGAGAACGTGACGGATACTCGGCACTTCAGGTGACATACGGGCAGAAGGACCCTCGAAAGTTGAGCAAGCCTGAAGCCGGCCACTTTGCCAAGGCCGATGTCGTTGGCGGTCGTCGCGTTGTTGAGTTGCGTTTGGATTCGGTTGATGGATTTCAAGTCGGCCAAGAAATTACCGTTGACACTCTCATTGCCGGAGAGCGTGTAGATGTCATTGCCGTAAGTCGCGGCAAGGGTTTTGCCGGCGGAATGAAGCGCCACAATTTCCGCGGGCAAGGCGCATCGCACGGTAATCACAAACATCACCGTGCGCCGGGATCGATCGGTTCGTGTTCCTTTCCTGGCCGCGTTCTCAAGGGGCTACGCATGGCGGGTCACATGGGTCATCAGCAAACGACCACCCTCAATCTTGAAGTCGTACAGGCAGATCTTGAGCGCGGATTGCTACTTGTCAGAGGTTCGGTGCCCGGGCCAAACGGCGGAGTTGTAATCGTGCGCAACGCGGCCAAGGGAAAGAAGTAACCGATGGCCACCTCTAAGCCAAAGAAGGTCGTCAAGAAAGCGGCGCCGAAGAAGGTCGCCAAGAAGGTCGCCAAGAAGGTCGCCAAGAAGGTCGCCAAGAAGGCGGCACCAAAGAAAGTTGTTCAGAAAACCGCGGCGCCAAAGTCCGCCAGCACCGCCTCGCTGCCCGCCGAATATTTTGGGATCGAACCCAATGTTTCGGTCATGCACCAAGTCGTCACCGCCCAGCTGGCCCATCGTCGTTCCGGAACACAGAGCACCAAGACGCGAGCCGAAGTACGCGGTGGCGGTTCCAAGCCGTTCAGTCAAAAGGGAACTGGCAATGCCCGTCAGGGATCTATTCGTGCCCCGCACTTCAGCGGTGGCGGAGTGGCTCTTGGGCCAAAGCCACGGAAATATTCGCAGCGCACACCCAAGAAAATGATTCAACTCGCATTGCGCTCGGCGCTTTCAGATCGGGCCCTAGACAACAAAATTGTTGTGGTCGACGAGTTCACCTTCGATGCTCCGAGTACCAAGTCAGCATCCGGATTACTCGATGAACTCGGCTTGAATGGCAAGGTCATGGTGGTGGTGGAGCACGCCGATGTTGTCAGCTCGAAGAGCTTTCGCAACATCTCCAACGTGCAGGTTGTAACCACAAGTGAACTCAATGCTTATGACGTTTTGGCAAACGACTGGATTCTGTTTACTCAGGCGAGCCTGCCAAAGGCCGTGGAGGTTGCCAAGTGAAAGACCCCCGCGACATCATTTTGCGTCCAGTTGTTTCAGAGAAGAGCTATTCGCTGATCGATAAAGGAACGTACACGTTTGAGGTTCACCCGGATGCCAGCAAGCCGGAGATCGGCGATGCAGTTGAATCCATTTGGGGAGTCAAGGTTCGTCGTGTTAACACACTCAACCGCCGTGGCAAGGTGCGCATGACTCGCGGGACCAACCGCACGGGTCAGCGTCCAAACACCAAGCGGGCCATAGTAACCCTCGAAGCGGGACATGAAATCCCGCTCTTTGAGAACTAGTCGGGCCGAAAGAGAATCACTATGGGAATTCGTAAACGCAAACCGACGAGTGCAGGTCGCCGTTTTCAAACGGTGTCCGATTTTGCCGACATCACCAAGTCAACGCCGGAGCGCACGCTGCTGGTGTCCAACCCCAAGGCCGGCGGACGAAACGCTCAGGGTCGAATGACCTCGCGCCACCAGGGTGGTGGCCACAAGCAGCAATACCGATTAATTGATTTCAAACGCAATACAGACACTTACGAGGCCAAGGTTGCGGCAATTGAATACGATCCAAACCGCACGTGCCGGATCGCGCTCCTTCACTACGACGATGGTTCGAAGAGTTACATCTTGGCGCCAAAGGGTCTCGAGGTTGGCGCTCGCGTTCAAAGTGGTCCGAAGGCCGACATCAAGGTCGGCAATGCGCTGCCTCTCCGGTACATGCCGGTGGGCACCGTTGTGCACAATATTGAGCTGCGCCCGGGCCAGGGCGGCAAGGTTGCCAGGTCGGCGGGAATGGCGGTGCAGCTGGTGGCCAAGGAGGGCGTTTACGCCACGTTGCGCATGCCGAGCACCGAGATGCGTCGGGTTCCGATCGATTGTCGAGCCACGGTCGGTGAGGTTGGTAACGCCGAGCATGAACTGATCAAGATCGGCAAGGCCGGTCGCAATCGTTGGAAGGGCGTTCGCCCGCAATCGCGCGGAGTGGCGATGAACCCTGTTGATCACCCACTCGGTGGTGGCGAGGGCAAGACATCCGGCGGTCGTCCTCCGGTTTCACCGTGGGGCAAACCAGAGCGCCGTACCCGCAACAAGAACAAGCCATCACAAGAACTCATTATTCGCCGTCGTCGTTCCGGAAAGGGTCGGGTATAAATCATGTCGCGTAGTTTGAAAAAAGGTCCGTTCGTTGATGAGCATCTGCTCAAGAAGCTTGACGCGATGAACGAAAGTGGCGAGCGCAGGGTGATCAAGACCTGGTCGCGTCGCTCCACAATCATTCCCGACATGGTCGGCCACACATTCGCCGTTCACGACGGTCGCAAGCATGTGCCCGTGTATGTCAGTGAATCAATGGTCGGTCACAAACTCGGCGAGTTTTCACCAACGCGCATATTCCGCTTCCACTCCAGTCAAGAAAAAGCCGCTGCGGCCGCGGAAGCGAGTCAATAGGTCATGACCGGTCCAAAACTCAACGAGGCAACTCGCACTGCTGGCGTCTCCAGTGGAACGCGGGCATCCGCCATGTATGTGCGGATGTCGGCCTCCAAGGTGCGCGTCGTACTCAATCTCATCCGTGGATTAGAGGTGCAGGAAGCCGACGACTTGCTGCGCTTCCTCGAACGCGATTCCGCCCATGTGGTGAGAAAATTAGTTGCCTCGGCCGTTGCCAATGCCACGTTTAACGATGAAAAAGATGCCGAGACTCTGTATATCAAGGCATGCTTTGCCGACGAAGGTCCGACTCTGAAGCGATTTCGTCCGCGGGCAAAAGGGCGAGCCGGGGCGATTCTGAAGCGCACCTGTCATGTCACGATCATCGTTGAGACAATGACCGATCGCGCCCTTGCGGTTCGCGAACAGCGAAATGAATCCAAGGGCACCAGCAGAACCACCAGCCGGGCCGCTCGTGTATCAGGAAGTCGCGCGCGGACCCAGAAAAGTGCGCCGGTGGTCGAAGATACCGATGACGTACAGGTTGACGACGCACAAGTTGAGGAGAACTGATGGGCCAGAAAATCAATCCGTACGGCTTTCGCCTTGGAATTACCACCGATTGGAAGAGTCGCTGGTTTAGCACCAAGGAATACCGTCAATATCTCACCGAAGACTGGAAGATTCGCGACTATCTCAACGCTCAACTTTCAGATGCCGCCGTGAGTCGTATCGAAATCGAGCGCACGCGCGACAAGCTCCGCATCGACGTGCATACCGCGCGTCCGGGAATCGTCATTGGTCGCAAGGGTCAAAAGGCGGACGAACTTCGCGCCGGGTTGACCCAACTGACGGGGAACAACAAGGTTCAGCTAAACATCACAGAGATCAAGCAAGCCGAACTCGATGCAGCACTTGTTGCCCAGGGTGTCGCCGATCAATTGGTGAATCGCATCGCATTCCGCCGCGCCATGAAGCGCGCCGTGCAAAATGCCCAGAAGTACGGTGCCGAGGGTATTCGCATCCAGTGCTCCGGTCGGCTTGGTGGCGCTGAAATGTGTCGCACCGAGTGGTATCGCGAAGGTCGTGTTCCACTACACACACTGCGTGCCGACATCGATTACGGATTCCGCGAGGCAAGTACATCGGCTGGTCGAATTGGCGTCAAGGTATGGCTATATAAGGGCGAGATCTTGCCGTACAAGAGTCAAAGCGATGATCGCATTGCCCGCGAAGCGGCAATGGCAGTGGGTCAGACATCCGGACATTCCGAGGCGACGCTTAAGGTCGTCACGTCGGCCGGGCCACGCCCAAGCGATCTCGACATCACCGAGGTTGCGCCGCTTGTCAAAGAGGCAGATCCAGAGTTTGAACGATTGCTCGCTGAGGAAGAAGACATTCAGCGTCGCATTGTTGATCCTCACGAGGCCCCGCACTTTCGTCGGGAGGATTAAGACACGATGTTGAGCCCACGCAAAGTCAAATATCGCAAGCATCACCGCGGTCGCACCGGCGGACCATCGAAGGGCGGGACTGAACTGGCCTTCGGCGAGTACGGGATCCAGGCAATGGAGCCTGGTTGGATCAGCCAGCGACAAATCGAGGCTGCTCGTATTGCTATGACTCGACACATCAAGCGCGGCGGAAAAGTCTGGATCAATATTTTTCCGGATAAATCGGTTACCCAGAAACCTGCCGAAACACGAATGGGTTCCGGCAAAGGAAACCCAGAGTTCTGGGTTGCTGTGGTCAAGCCTGGTCGGATTTTGTTCGAGCTGTCCTATCCAAGTGCGGCGACCGCCCATCAGGCGTTGGAACGCGCCGTGCAGAAATTGCCAATCAAGGCGCGGATCATCAGCCGCGAGGAGGCTTTCTAACATGGCACGCGATCTGGTCGAACTGCGAGAAATGGACCTGTCTACTTTGGTGGAGGAACTCCGTGCAACCAAGCAGGAGGCATTGAACCTCCGTTTTCGCAATGCCACGGGACAACTTGATGACACCGCGGCTTTGACCAAGACGCGCCGTCAAATCGCGCGAATCAGCATGCTGATTCGCCAACACGAAATCGCTGCCGCTGAAGCGGCAGGGGAGTGAGACAAGTTATGACCGAATCAATTTCAAATTCAGAAACCACCGACGTGGCCGCCGACGAGGCTGCCCGCAATAATCGTAAATTGCGTGATGGTGTCGTGGTTTCCAACAAAATGGACAAGACGATTGTAATTTCAATTGTCGAGCGTGTCCGTCACCCCAAGTACGCCAAGTTCATTGCCCGAACCAAAAAGCTCTATGCCCATGACGAAACCAACGATGCTCAGGTCGGCGACCGAGTTCGAGTGATGGAGACTCGCCCGCTGTCGAAGCAGAAGCGCTGGCGTCTCGTTGAGATCTTGGAGCGCGCAAAGTGATTCAGCAGGAATCCCGTCTCCGCGTCGCGGACAATAGCGGTGCCCGTGAGGTGCTCGTGATCAAGGTCCTCGGCGGAACTCGTCGACGCTACGCGTCCATCGGCGATGTCTTCATCGCCACCGTAAAAGACGCCATCCCGGGTGCCGGAGTGAAGAAGGGTGAAGTCGTTCGCTGTGTTGTCGTGCGTACCAAAAAGGAAAAGCGTCGTCCCGATGGCAGTTACATTCGCTTCGACGAAAATGCGGCCGTTCTGATCAAGGACGACCTAACCCCGCGCGGCACCCGAATTTTTGGACCGGTCGGCCGTGAGCTTCGCGACAAGAAATTCATGCGAATAATCTCGCTTGCCCCGGAGGTGTTGTAGTCATGAAACTAAAAAAAGGTGACAAGGTCGTCGTTATTTCCGGCAAGGATAAAGGTAAAGAAGGCGAAATATCTGCAGTGCTTCCCAAACAGAACCAGGTAATGATCGCCGGCGTGAACATTTCCAAGCGTCATCTTGCTGCCCGCGGCAACGCCAACACCGGCGGCATCATCGACAAGGACATGCCATTTGACGCGTCGAAGGTGATGTTTGTGCACAAGGGCAAACCGACGCGATTGGGTTACCTCGTCAAGGATGATGGAACCAAGGTGCGCATCGCGAGAAGCTCTGGAGACGAGGTCTGATGACTACTTCAACTGTTTATGTTCCGCGCCTAAAGGCTCATTACAACAGCGTTGTGCGGGTCGACCTGGTCAAAGAGATCGGCGTAAAAAATGTAATGCAGGTTCCGACGCTAGAAAAGATCGTCATCAACATGGGCGTCGGTCGTGCCACACAACAAGCGTCGCTAATCGATGGCGCGGTTGCCGACCTCACGGCAATCAGTGGTCAAAAGCCGCTGGTCACGAAATCGCGCACGGCTATCGCGTCGTTCAAATTGCGCGAGAATCAACCCATCGGCGCCAAGGTAACAATTCGCGGAGACCGTATGTGGGAATTTTTCGATCGCCTGTTGGCGGTGGCGATTCCCCGTATTCGTGACTTCCGCGGTTTTCCAGGTAAGTCATGGGACGGCCATGGCAACTACACGTTTGGCCTCACCGAGCAATTGGTGTTCCTAGAAATTAACTATGACAAGGTCGATACAACCCGAGGCATGGACATCACCATTGTCACCACGGCCAAAACCGACCTTGATGGCAAGGCATTACTTGATGCATTCGGATTTCCCTTCCGTAAGGGCGAGACTCCTGCATCAACCAAGAAATCACGTAGCGGTGCCACCAAGCGCATCTCGAAGAGCACGAAGTAAGTAAGGGGTCAACTCAATATGGCAAAGAAATCACTCGTTATCAAAGCGGCGGCGACACCAAAATTCAAGGTGCGTGGCTACACGCGCTGTCAGAAATGCGGTCGCGCCCGTGCTGTGTATCGAAAATTCGGACTCTGTCGTCTGTGCCTGCGCAAAATGGCGCACGCGGGCGAAATTCCCGGCCTGACAAAGTCGAGTTGGTGATCGCGTCATGATGACAGATCCAATCGCCGACATGCTCACGCGCATTCGCAACGCCAATGCCGCTATGAAAGACGAAGTGCTCATGCCTGCCTCCAAGCAGAAGTCGGCTCTCGCCGAGATTCTGAAAAAGGAGGGCTACATCCATGACTATGCCGTTGTGCCAAACCCCGACGGCTTTGCACAACAGCTGAAGATCAATTTAAAGTACTCCGAAGATCGTCAGCGCACGATTTTGGGAATCAAGCGAGTTTCAACACCCGGCCTGCGTGTGTATCGCGCGGCAACCGAAGTACCCCGTGTACTTGGCGGATTGGGTGTTGCGGTGCTGTCAACGAGCCAAGGCCTCATGACCGATCGCGAAGCGCGTAGGCGCAAGGTCGGTGGCGAAGTCATGTGTTTCGTCTGGTAATCGAAAGAATCTAAAGGGAGAACACACATGTCTCGAATTGGTCAACAACCAGTCACGGTGCCAACGGGCGTGGATGTCACGATCTCCGGATTAAATATCACGGTGAAGGGTCCAAAGGGAACACTTAATCGCGTCATGCCGCTGGGCGTCTCGTTGAGCCGGGACGAAAACAAGATTGTTGTCTCTCGGGATAACGACGAGCGTGACGCCCGGGCTCGACACGGACTGGTACGAACACTGGTCGCCAACATGGTGCAGGGTGTTACCGAGGGCTACAGCAAGGAGTTAGAAGTGGTCGGCGTCGGCTTTCGCGCCGAGGCCCAGGGCGCGAGCAAGATAAGGCTTGCCCTCGGATTTTCGCACCCGGTAATAGTCGACGCTCCGGCCGGAATCACCTTCGAAGTTCCTGTCCAAACTCGAATCATCATCAAGGGTCCTGACAAGGAAGTTGTCGGCCAGGTTGCGGCAAACATTCGCGAGATCCGCAAGCCGGAACCATATAAGGGTAAAGGCGTTCGTTATGTCGATGAGAAAGTCCTGCGTAAAGCAGGCAAAACCGGCAAGAAGTAAACGGGAGAATGCAGAGTCATGAAAACAGCATCTAGCCAACGCCATAGTGGACGGTTACGTCGCCACCGACGGGTGCGCAAGAAAATTACCGGTACAACCGCGCGCCCCCGTTTGGCCGTGTATCGCAGTAACAAGCACATTTCGATCCAGGTGATAGATGATCAGGAAGGTCGGACGCTCGCTTCCGCGTCGACCGTTGAGCCGGATCAGCGAAAGCTCGGTTCGGGTGCCACCGTGGAGGCCGCCGAGCGCATCGGAACTCTCGTCGCGCAGCGGGCCAAGGTCGCCGGAATTAAGGAAGTTGTCTACGACCGCGGTGGGTTCCTCTACCACGGTCGCGTAGCCGCCGCAGCAGATGCTGCTCGAAAAGCAGGGTTGGAATTCTAAATGGCTGAGAAAACACAAACGCGTCCGGTTCCCGAGCCGGGCACGCTCCGAGAGTCACGAGTAGTGCACATTAATCGCGTCGCCAAAGTGGTCAAGGGTGGGCGTCGATTTTCGTTCACCGCACTTGTCGTAGTTGGCGACGGCGACGGCAGAGTTGGACTGGGCTACGGCAAGGCCAAAGAAGTTCCGTTGGCGATTCAGAAAGGCACAGAAGAAGCAAAACGAAATATCTTTAATGTGCCACTAACTGGCTCCACGATCACGCACGAAGTTATAGGCGTAAACGGTGCCGGTCGGGTTCTGTTGAAGCCGGCGGCACCCGGAACCGGAGTCATCGCCGGCGGTGCGGCCCGAATAATCCTCGAGGAAGCGGGCATTCACGATGTGCTTGCCAAGTCATTGGGCTCATCGAACGCGATCAACGTTGCGCGGGCGACAATCAATGGTCTGCGATCGTTACAGCGACCCGACGATGTGGCCCGTCGGCGCGGCATTCCTGCCGAGTCGTTTGTGCCAAAGGCCCTGTTACGCGCGTACAACGAGCGCAAGAAGTCAGGATAGGGGGACAGATTATGGCTGCATTCAAAAAACCAGGTCGCAGCACTCGCGACCGTAAACCAAAGGCAAAGAAGGTGGCCGCAGAAAAGCTCGTGGCCGCAGCATCTGCCAAGTTGGCGTTGGGCGATTCATCAAACAAAGTCGTGCGGCGCAAGAAGGTTGCGACCAAGGGTCCAACCATCACGGTGACCCAGGTTCGCTCAGAAATTGGTGGCAAGCCAAAAACCCGCGCCACTCTGCGGGCCCTCGGATTGCGTCGTATCGGACATACCAATACGGTTCCGGATCGGCCAGAAATTCGCGGCATGATTGCGCGCGTACCACACCTCATTGAAATCACGGAAGGTAAATAGTCATGCGCGTGGATGAACTTCGCCCATCACCGGGCTCAACCAAGAAACCAAAGCGGGTCGGTCGTGGAATTGGCGGTAAAGGCGGCAAGACCGCTGGACGCGGAACAAAGGGTCAGTATGCCCGCAATACCGTTGGTCGCGGATTTGAAGGCGGACAGATGCCGCTCAAGCAACGCGTTCCAAAGTTGAAGGGATTCAACAACCCATTCCGTGTCGAGTATTACGCTGTCAATCTCGATGTCATTCAGGCACTCGAAGTCGACGAGGTGACACCGGCGATATTGGTGCAACGAAGCGCGTCTCACAAGGGCATGTTTGTCAAGGTTCTCGGTCGAGGAAAGATCACCTCGGCGGTGAAGGTCTCGGCACACGCCGTGTCCAAAACAGCCGAACAGGCGATAATCGCTGCTGGTGGCAGCGTGACCATTGTGCCTTTGCCGTTCAAGGGAGTACGTCCGGCGGCCAAGGGGAGTCAATTTACAAACCGCTAGTACTGTGCCTAGTTAGGTCACAGCGCAAGGGATTTAACGCAGGCCAAGTCAAACGAAAGGAGCAGTCACGATGTTGTCAAATGTAAAGAACATCTTCAAGGTGGTGGATTTACGCAACAAAGTGTTGTTCACCTTGGCGATGATTCTTCTCTATCGTTTCGGATCCGCTTTACGAGTTCCCGGCATTGATGCCCAGGCGGTTAAGCAACTCCGCGAAGCCTCGCAGTCTCAGGGAGCACTCGGATTTTTGAATCTATTTTCCGGTGGAGCATTCGGCAGCTTCTCTATTTTTGCGTTGGGCATCATGCCTTACATCACCGCCAGCATAATCATGCAGGTATTAGGGGTGGTCATTCCCAAGCTCGAAGAATGGCAGCAGGAAGGAGCAGTTGGTCAACGAAAAATAACCCAATGGACTCGCTATGTCGCCATCGGAATCGCGATTTTACAATCGGCAGGACTTACATTCATATTTGGTCAAGGTCGAGGTTCGGCCTTTTTTGGAGCGGCTACTCGAGCGCCAGATGTGGTGTTGTTAGATCCGTTCATGCCGCGAGCACTGATCGTGATTCCGTCGCTCGTTGCAGGAACCGCACTTTTGATGTGGCTGGGTGAACTCATCAGTCAACGTGGCATCGGCAACGGAATGTCGATGATTATTTTTGCCTCGGTGGTGAGCAATCTTCCCTACGGCTATTACTCGTTGCTACAGAACAAGAAGATCGTTGTCTTCGTCATTCTTGTGTCGGTATCGATTGGGATACTCGTGGCGGTGGTGAGAGTCGAACTCGGGCAGCGGAGAATCCCTGTGCAGTTCGCTAAACGCGTGGTCGGCCGCAAGATGTATGGCGGTCAAAACACCTACATCCCGCTGAAGGTAAACCAGGCCGGAGTGGTGCCGATCATTTTTGCCAGTTCTGTTTTGCTCTTGCCGGTGCTGATGTCGAACATGCTTGGTAGCGCCCAAGGGTGGCGCGGCTCGGTGGCGGGGTTTGTCAACAACTACCTGGTGAACAGCCAAAATATGTTGTACATCTCAATCTTTTTCTTGCTGATTATCGCGTTTGCATACTTCTACAACTCGATTGCCTTTGATCCGATAAGGCAAGCAGATCAATTGCGAAAACAGGGCGGATTTATTCCGGGTATTCGTCCCGGGCCACAAACGGAGTCGTTCCTGGCTAAAACGGTTAATCGGATCACGTTACCGGGTGCGCTGTTTGTCGCTTTCATTGCCGTCTTGCCATACATCATCTTGTGGGTGGGAAATGTGCAGTCATTCCCATTTGCCGGCACCACGGTTTTGATCGCTGTGGGTGTCGCGCTTGAGCTCATGCGCCAGATCGATAGCCAACTGATGCAGCGAAACTACGAGGGTTTCTTGAAGTGACGATTCCGTTTTAGGAACGTCACCAAGAAGTTCACGAGGAGTATCGAACCAATGTCCACAGGAGTGCGCGTCATCATGCTTGGCCGCCAGGGCGCCGGTAAGGGAACTCAGTGTCGTCGCGTTGCGGAACATTATGGAATTCCGCACATATCCACCGGCGAAATTTTGCGCAATGCAGTCCGACTAGGGACCGTCGTTGGGCGCCAAGTAAAAAAGGTGATTGATGAGGGCCGTCTTGTCGAAGACAACCTAATGGTGTCGCTGGTGCAGGGTCGCATCGGCGAGACCGATGCCCGAGTAGATGGCTATGTCCTGGATGGATTTCCGCGCACTCTCGCCCAGGCCGAAGCATTCGACGAACTCACCGAGGTTCGCCCCGTGAACGTGGTCATTGATCTTGAAGTTCAGCGCGACGTCGTGCTTCAGCGGCTCTCGGCGAGGCGCACATGTCAGCGGTGTGACGTCAATTTTGTCTCCACCGGCGACGATCCAAATCCATGGATTTGTCAAAACTGCGGCGGAGTCGTTCACCAACGTGATGACGACACTCCCCAAGCGATCAATCATCGGCTGGATATCTACGACGAGATCACCGCTCCTCTCGTTGATTACTACCGCAAAACTGCCAAATTAGTGGTCGTTGACGGTCTCGGCAGCCAAGACGAGGTGTTTGCCAAACTATTAGCCACAGTCGAGGCCTGGAGATAGGCAGATAGGGGGTTTTGGGCCACTGGGGTCGGCGGTAGCATAACTCTTCGCCTTTAGAAGCGTTTTTTCTGAGGAGGCGGTGAAAAGTTTGAGGAGAATACCCTGCCGAAGAATAAAGAAGATGCAATTGTGCTGGAAGGCAAGATCACAGAGTCTCTACCTAATGCAATGTTTCGAGTAGAACTCGAAAACGGACACACAGTTTTGGCTCATATATCCGGAAAGATGCGCATGAATTACATTCGCATCTTGCCGGGTGACAAGGTTCAAGTTGAGTTGACACCATACGACCTCACAAGGGGTCGTATTACCTACCGATTTAAATGACCATACAATTAGCGCAGATTTACGAGGCCAATTAAGTGAAAGTAAAACCGAGTGTCAAAAAAATTTGTGAAAAGTGCAAGGTCATCCGTCGTCATCGGCGAGTCATGGTGATCTGCGAGAATCCGCGTCACAAGCAACGTCAAGGCTGATCAGATTTTTAATCCGAAAAACCCCACAACTTTCTAAGGAAACCGAATGGCACGAATTTCAGGAGTCGACATCCCGCGCGAAAAGCGCCTCGAGATCGCTCTTACATATATTTTTGGCATCGGTCGTTCAACCTCGATCAAAATGTGCAAAGAGTTGGATCTCAATCCGGACACGCGGGTGCGCAATCTGACCGACTCCGAGGTCAACAAGATTCGTACGTATATCGAAAATAAGTTGTCCGTTGAGGGTGATCGTCGCCGCGACGTGCAAACCGACATCAAGCGTAAAGTCGAGATCGGCAGCTATCAAGGGACTCGTCATCGCAAGGGATTGCCGGTTCGAGGTCAGCGCACGCACACAAATGCTCGTACGCGCAAGGGACCAAAGAAGACGGTTGCCAATAAGAAGATGGCAGTGAGGAAATAACGATGGCCAAGACAGCTGGAACCCGTCGTCCGCGCAAGCGAGATCGCAAGAACGTCACCAATGGCGTCGTGCATATCAAGAGTTCGTTCAACAACACGATCGTTTCAATTACCGATACCGAGGGCAATGTCATTGCCTGGGCATCGTCGGGCGGTGTTGGTTTTTCTGGTTCGCGAAAGTCGACTCCGTTCGCCGCTCAGATGGCCGCCGAAAAGGCTGGTCGTGCCGCAATGGACCAAGGTCTGCGCCGAGCCGAAGTACATGTCAAGGGCCCGGGTTCGGGTCGCGACACAGCGCTGCGTTCAATTCAGAACCTTGGCATCGAAGTCTCGGGAATCAAAGATGTAACACCGGTCCCACACAATGGTTGCCGCCTGTCCAAGCGGAAGAGGCCGTAGTCATGGCTCGCTACACCGGACCAAAAGTACGAATCTCGCGTCGACTCGGAATCAATGTTTTCGAGAACACCAAGGGAAGCAAGGCCCTAGAGCGTCGTCCATTCCCACCTGGCACCCATGGTCGTACTCGTCGCCGCGGCGCCGGCAGTGAATATCTCTTGCAATTGCAGGAAAAGCAAAAGGCCAAATACATTTACGGTGTCCTCGAGCGCCAGTTCCGAAAAATGTATGAAGACTCGGTTCGCCTTACTGGTCCAACCGGTGAGAACCTGCTCCGTCTGCTTGAGTTGCGTTTAGACAACGTTGTATATCGCGCTGGCTGGGCGAGCACCCGTCCCCAAGCTCGTCAGTTTGTCAGCCATGGTCTGGTTCTCGTGGATGGCAAGCGGGTCAACATCGCGTCGTACTCCGTTAGTCGCGGTCAGGTCATCACATTGTCGGAAAAGGCAAAGAACATGATCGTCATCCAACACAACATTGACACCCTCGATCGACGAATGGTCGGTTGGATCGACGCCACCGATGGCGGCAAACAAGTCACCGTTCGTGAATTGCCACAGCGAGAGCACATCGATGTTCCCGTCCGTGAGCAACTCATCGTTGAGCTCTACTCGAAGTAACCCCCCAAAAGTACTGGTAACAGGAGAACCCACATGCTCGTTATTCAACGCCCAACAGTCGACGCAATCGGTGTCGAAGAGAACAACCGTCAGAAGTTCTCGATCGGACCTCTTGAGCCCGGTCTCGGCCACACCATCGGCAACTCTCTTCGCCGAATGTTGCTGTCGTCTATTCCAGGTAGCGCAATCACCACGGTCAAATTCGAGTCGGCACTTCACGAATTTGCCACAATCGAAGGCGTCACCGAGGATGTCACCGAAATTATTCTCAACCTCAAAGACATCGTGGTCGTGTCGACTTCGGACGACCCGGTTGTTGTCAGCGTGGACATCAAGGGACCAGCGGAGGTTACCGCTGGCGACATTCGATTGCCAAGCGAAATTGAAATTCTCAATAAGTCGCAGCACATCGCAACCCTGTCGGCCAAGGGCCGACTCGTCGTTGATCTCACGATCGAACGCGGCAAGGGGTACCTCTCGTGCGATCGCGAAACACGCAAAGTCATCGGTGTAGTTCCGATCGATGCTCTCTTTTCCCCGGTCCGACGGTGCACATTTACCGTTGAGCCAACTCGCGTCGAGCAGTCCACTAACTACGACAAGATCGTCCTTGACATCGAGACAGATGGTTCGATTACACCACGCGAATCGCTTGCCTCGGCGGGTGCAACGTTGCGATCGCTGGTTGATCTAGTTGCAACTCTCAGCGACGAGCCGATGGCCCTTGAATTGGGCGAGGTAATCGGTTCGGGCGCCGGTTCACCTGATCTCGATCTCAGCATCGAAGATCTTGACCTGTCTGAGCGTCCTCGTAACTGCTTGAAACGGGCCCAGGTAAACACCATCGGAGAACTCCTCATTCGCAGCGAGGAAGACTTACTTAACATCACCAACTTTGGTCAGAAAAGCCTCGATGAAATCAAGATGAAGCTCGACGAGCGCGGCTTGTCGTTGCGCGTCTGATTCCAAGGGTCATTCGGAACATCTTCAGGGAGACAATGAGTCATGCCAGCAACACCACGACGATCACGTAGCTTTGGCGGAAGTGCTCACCACCAACGGTTGATGATGGCGAACATGGCCGCATCGCTTTTCGCCGCCGAGGGAATTGTCACTACCGAAGCAAAGGCCAAGGCCCTGCGGCCAATTGCCGAGAAGTTGATCACCAAGGCGAAGAAGGCTCAAGACACTGGCCCACTGCGAGTTCATCGAATTCGCCAGATCCAGGGGTACCTGAATGACAAAGAGATGACAAATAAATTGGTCAACGTTGTCGCGCCTCGGTACACCGAGCGCAACGGTGGCTACATTCGAATCCTCAAGATTGGTCCACGCCATGGCGACAATGCTCCTATGGCACGCATCGAACTGATCTAATTCGAATTAGTCGCATTTGACCGGCGAATTCGACTTGAGATGCCGGTGGCAAAAACCGATCGGACCAAAGCAAAACCTGAATTCGTAGCCCGTCGGGCGCGCCTCGTCGTTTCATACAAGGGCGACGAGTTCCACGGGTTTGCCCTAAACCCAGGTGTTCAGACCGTGGCTTCCACCTTGGAGGGCGCGCTGGCCCAAATTATGCAGGTGCCGGTGAAAATTACGCCGGCCGGTCGCACGGATACTGGAGTGCACGCTAGGGGACAGGTGGTGAGTGCGGATCTTCCCGAACGCACAAATCTTGATGTCCTGACTCGGCAGTTAAATTCGATGTGCGGTCCCGCTGTGGTGGTGCGGGAGGCGACTTGGGCATCTGCAGACTTTGATGCCAGGTACTCCGCGTTGTGGCGGGAGTACCGCTACAACGTGCTGAACTCGCCGGTGCCCGATCCATTTCAGGCATCGACCGCATGGCATATCACTGCTCCCTTGAAGTTGCGGGCAATGCAACTGGCGTGTGATGCGATTATTGGCGAGCACGACTTTTCGGCATTCTGCCGCAAGCCAAAGACAAGTGATGAAGATAATTACGAGTACTCGATGCGCCGCAATGTCTACAGCGCCGACTGGCACGCGATCGACGATGCTGTGCTTCGATTTGATATTCGCGGCAACGCCTTTTGCCATCAGATGGTTCGCGCGCTGGTGGGAGTATTCGTCGAGATAGGTCTCGGCAAGCGACCACCTAGCGACATGCGCGGATTGATCGTCGCCGGAGATCGCGCGCTGGCGGCACCGGTCGCGCCACCGCATGGACTGTGCCTTTGGGAGGTGGGTTACGAGGTGTGAATGGCCCTGGACCACCCCTATCCTTTAAAAGCCCATTGGACGGGCTTTTTCGAACCAATTAAGGAACAATGCGATGCGTACGTTCTCACCAAAAGCAAGCGAAATTCAGCGCTCGTGGCACCTCATTGATGCCGACGGTCTCGTTCTTGGTCGGATGTGTACGGAAGCCGCCCGAATATTGCGTGGAAAGCACAAGCCAACTTTCGCCCCAAACATTGACTCCGGTGATCATGTTGTGATTATTAATGCATCGAAAATTGTGCTCACTCGCCAGAAGGCGGACAAGGAACTTGTCTATGACTACAGCGGCTATCCGGGCGGATTGCGCAGCGAAACCTATGGCCGACTGCTGCGCCGCAAACCAGAGGATGCAATTCGTCGATCAATTCGTGGCATGTTGCCCAAAGGTCCGCTTGGTCGTCAGATGATCAAGAAGCTCAAGGTGCACGCCGGTACAGAACACGGCCACGAGGCCCAAAACCCTGTCGCTCTCAATTTGCCAGACGCAAAAGCGCGCTGAGCACCGAATCATTCCAACCAGAGGAGTAACCGTGGGAACAAAGCCACTCACCCAAACCACAGGTCGTCGCAAGGAAGCGGTTGCCCGCGCCCGACTCCGTCCAGGTACAGGAAAGGTCACCGTTAACGGTCGCGAATTTGCCGAGTATTTTCCGAGTGAAGTTCAACGGATGTTGGCCAGCGAAGCGCTACACCTTGTTGGAGTTGAAACCGCTTACGACGTCGATTGTGATATTCAAGGCGGCGGAATTGCCGGCCAGGCCGGCGCGCTGCGGATGGCAATTGCTCGTTCAATACTTGAACTCGACCCCGACAAGCGCTCGACTTTGCGCAAGGCCGGCTTGCTTACTCGAGATTCTCGCAAGAAGGAAAGCAAGAAGTATGGCCTCAAGAAGGCCCGCAAGGCTCCGCAGTACACCAAGCGCTGATTTAAAAATTTCCACGCGACCTGTGTCGTGTAGATAGATCGTCAGGTCAACGATGCTTCAATTTGGAACCGACGGTGTTCGAGGTCGAGCGTTTAGCGAGTTGACCGAAGTTTACGCGACAGCGCTCGGTGCGGCTGCCACGAATGTATTGTCACTGCGAGACGTGGTCATCGGTCGAGATACTCGCGAGTCTGGTGAACGACTTGAGCAGGCGTTTGCAACCGGTTGCGCCCGAGCCGGAGCAACAATTCATCTGATGGGGGTAGCGCCGACTCCGGCGATTGCTGCGGTGGCGGCAGAACATGGATGGGCGGGTGCGGCCATCACTGCGTCGCACAATGAGTATCGCGATAACGGGATCAAGATATTTGCCATTGGCGGGATCAAATTGACGGTCGATCAGGAAGCCGCAATCGAAATCGAACTGGTTTCCCAATCGGAAGTCTCGGCTAGGGCCGATATCGCGTTGGTTCAGTCCACCGAATTGATTCACGACTATGTGCAACACATCGTCGACACGGTTCCCGACCAGGCGTTTATCGGGATGCACATTGTTTTGGATTGCGCCAATGGTGCCATGTCCGATGTCGCCGGCGAAGTATTTGGGCGATGCGGTGCCACGGTTACCGTGATCAACAGTGAACCGGATGGTCAAAATATCAACGCCAAATGTGGCGCCACATACCCCGATGCCGTGAGCGAGGCCGTTCGTCTGCATCGCGGCGACATCGGTCTGGCCTTTGATGGCGATGGTGATCGCGTCATTGCCGTAGATCACGCCGGCAACATTGTGGATGGAGATCATCTGATTGCTCTGGCCGCTCGAGACCTGCACGAGTCGAGGCAACTTACCCACAACACCGTCGTCGTAACCGAGATGACGAATATTGGTTTTCATCGGGCAATGGGCGAAGCGGGAATACGCGTCGTGACGACGCCGGTTGGCGATCGGTCCGTGCTTGCGGAACTGGACGCCCATGGCTATGTGCTCGGCGGAGAGCAAAGTGGGCACATCATCTATCGATCCCGCGCCACAACAGGCGATGGGCTGCTGGCCGGAGTGTTGCTAACCGACATGATTCATCGTGCTGGTAAACCGCTGCAGCTACTTGCACTCGCGGCAATGACGAGTTATCCGCAGGTGCTGGTAAATGTGAAGGTCGCTCAAAGGAAGGCGGATATTGGCTCGGTATTTGCCGACGAGATTCGAGACGCCGAAATAGAACTAGGCAACACGGGCAGAGTGCTGCTCCGATCGAGTGGAACCGAGTCGGTTGTCCGTGTCATGGTCGAAGCACAAACTGCCGAACGCGCAAGCGACATCGCTAATCGTTTGGCAGAAATAGTTGAGCGGCGACTTGGTTAACGAAATGAATAATGGCCAGGTGCGGCCTGCGTTTTATGTCGACTCGGTAGCCTAGACATCATGTGTGGGATCGTTTGCGTTGTCACTCGACCGACTCGACGTTCGGCTCCAGTCGTTGCCGACCTAATCGCTCAGTTGGATGCATCGCTGACCGCAGCGGCGGCCGGCGATATCGCACTGGCGGCTTCTTGCATCCAAGATGTAGACACCGCGCTGCGGGGGGATGCCGGCCAAATTGCCCTCGCCTACAACCTCGAACTGGCAGCGGCAATCATCGCCCGGGTTGATCAACTTGAGGCGCTGGCCGCAAGTTCCGAGAAGTCGTTAGAGGCCTTGATTGGTTTTTCGGTGTCACAAGTTGAACGGAGTAGCAATGAACTCATTGCCTTGCGAGATGCCTGTTGGTCGCTTCGTAACGATCGGTTGCGCACGGCTCGACTGATCGATGCCCTCGCCGGTAAGGCCGCGAGCGTGAGTTCGCGATGTGGATATTACGCGATTCAGCAGGCATTTTCGGCAATCGATCGAATGGAAGTCCGTGGTCGCGACTCTGCGGGCGTGCACGTGATGGTCTGGGGCCACGGACTTTTGCCGACCGACAGCCGAGTTGTGCCGCTGCTGAGGGGTCGATTGAAAGACGAACTGTTTAGTTCGGGTTCGGTTCGGGTCGGGAGCGGAGATGACAGGGCATGGTCGTTCGTGTACAAGGCGGCGGCCGAGATAGGCGAACTCGGCGACAACACTCGAGTGATGCGGAGTGAGGTTGTGGAAGACGAACTCTTGCGCATGCTCCTTAGCCAGCCAGGATGCCGAGTGGCGGTTTTAGGCCACACTCGATGGGCGAGCGTGGGCATCATTTCCGAGCCCAACGCACATCCGGTCAACAGCGAAGAACTTGAAGCCACGGCTAATTCGCCATATGTGGTAGCGGCACTCAACGGGGACGTCGACAACCATGCCGACATCAGGGTTGGCAACGATCTGAAATTCGCCGAGCCGATTACCACGGATGCCAAGGTAATTCCGGCGATGATCTCGCGAAATTTTTCCACCTTGGGTGATCTCACTGGTGCGTTTCGGGCCACCGTTGCCACGTTTGAAGGCTCGGTCGCAATTGCGGCCGCATGCGCCGAGCGACCCAACACCGTGTTGCTCGCGTTACGCGGGAGTGGCCAGGGCATCTACGTAGGTCTTGCAGAAGACCGTTTCATTGTTGCCAGCGAACCGTACGGAGTGGTCGAAGAGACGATGCAGTACATCCGAATGGATGGGGAATTGCCGGCCGACGCCGGCGTTCCCTCGAGCCGCGGACAAATTGTCGTACTCGATGGAGACAGGGCCGGAGAACTCGCCGGCGTACGACTGATGACTTACGGCGGTAGCGACATTTCCTTGGGCGACAACGACGTGGTTCGGGCGGAGGTGACCACTCGGGACATAGACCGTGGCGCGTATAGACATTTCTTCCTCAAGGAAATGAATGAGGCGCCACAGAGCTTTCGCAAGACCCTTCGCGGCAAGATCGTCGAAAGTGGTGGAGTTCTGCGCGCCGTTCTCGACACTTCCGTGATTCCCCAGGGCGTCCAGGATAAACTTACGACGCGTAGCTTTGCTCGAATTCGCGTGATTGGCCAAGGTACAGCGGCCGTTGCGGGTCAAAGCCTGGCTCAGATATTAGGCACGCTGGTAGACCGCAACGTATTGGTGGACGCATTGCCAGCTACCGAATTGTCTGGCTTTCAACTCGGCCTCGACATGTCCGACACATTGATTGTCGCTATTTCCCAGAGTGGTACCACCACCGATACCAATCGGACCGTCGATCTAGCCCGAGCGCGAGGAGCCTCCGTGGTGGCGATAGTAAATCGCAGGGGAAGCGATCTTGCCGCCAAGGCCGACGGAGTGTTGTATACGTCGGACGGACGCGATGTGGAAATGAGCGTGGCAAGTACGAAGGCCTTCTATTCGCAGGTGGCCGCCGGAGTATTGCTGGCCTGCGTATTTTCGGAAGCGATGGGTACCGGAAGCGATGACGAGCGCCACCGACTTTTGGTGGCCCTGCGAACGATCCCTGATGCTCTCACCAAGGTGCTCGCCTTACGCCCGCAAATTGCCGATGCCGCCCATCAATTTGCGCCCGCCAGAAGGTACTGGACGGTAGTTGGCAACGGATTCAACTCGGTCGCCGCCGAGGAGGTGCGAATCAAACTCTCGGAACTTTGTTACAAGTCGATCTCGTGTGACACGACCGAAGACAAGAAACACATTGACTTGTCCTGTGAGCCGTTGATCATCGTTTGTGCAACCGGACTCCTCGAAGGAAATGCGGCAGACGTTGCAAAAGAGATTGCAATTTATCGCGCGCACAAGGCGCTTCCCATTGTCATTGCCACGGAAGGCGAGCAACGTTTTGATGCGGCCGCCGCGGTAATCGCGGTACCCCAAGTTGATTCGCGCCTGGCGTTTGTATTGAGCGTCATGGTTGGGCACATATTTGGCTATGAATCCGCATTGGCCATAGATACCCTGGCGCGACCGTTGCGCGAGGCGCGAGAAGTTATCGAACATGTGGTCGAGCTCGGCGGGGTCGGAAGTCAACTGCTCACCAAGGTTCACGCCGGAATTGGTCTGCCAGCTGGGCGTTTCTTTGACGCCCTAACCACCGGAAACTATGACGGCAATCTTGAAGCGTCTACGGCAGTGAAGGTTGTGACCATGCTGCGCAATGTCATGTCCGGCGATCCACTGCAGTCGTATCAACGCGACTCGGGGAAAGTTGGCACACCGGAGGCGCTACTCGATGACGTCACTTCCGCGTTAACTCGTTCGATCGACGAGCTGACCCGTCCGGTGGATGCGATTAAGCATCAGGCCAAGACGGTAACGGTCGGTATTTCCCGCAGCGACGAAGGTCTACTCGATCGCGCACTGGTGCAATACCTGCTCAAGGCTGGTGTATCCAGAGATCGCATTTCCTATCGAACGCTGAAAGTTATTGCCGACTTGGACGCCGCGGTGTCTTCCGTTGTCGGGTTCACCCGTTATCGGATTGAGGGTGATGTCAATACTAAAACTGCAACCGTGAGCATCGTCGATCGCGGTGGTATTTCACGCCAATTGGAGTCCCGCGTGGAGCGCAATAGTTCACTCGTTGGAACCAAAAATCGGGTGGTGAGTGAGCAGGAGGTACTGGTGGCCCGCGGCCGTCGAGATGCTCGAACGGTCATTTTCGTTCCTGAGATCAAAGGTTCGGTCACCACGGGGATCACGCTGCTGCATGTCCTGTTTCACGACCATTTACCTGCTGCCATGATGCGCAACGTGCTGCAGGGATACGACGATCGATATACGCGCCTAGTTGACTGGGTGACGGAAACCGAAGGTTCGTTCCGTGAAGATCGGCTGGCCGAAGTTCCAGTTGCCGATTTGCTCATCTTGCCGATCAGCGAGATGGCGGATCACTGGCGCTCGTAAGGACCCCCATGCTTGGCATTGGGATCGACGCGGTTGACATCGACCGCTTCCGTCGGGTACTGGAACGCACCCCCTCGATTCGGGCGAGGATGTTTACCGCGAGTGAAATTGGCAGTGTTGTTTCTAAATTGGATCCGGCCCCAAGCCTGGCGGCTCGTTTTGCGGCACGTGAGGCGACAATGAAGGTACTCGGTGTGGGTTTGGGTGCCATCGATCTGCACGATGTCTCAATTGCGCGACGCGGCTCTGGTGAACCGGTTCTGTTAGTGACGGGCCGCGCCCGCGACCTTGCCGCGGCCAAGGGAATTGCCAGTTGGTATGTCTCGCTTTCCCACACGGCGCAAGTTGCCGTGGCAGTTGTTGCTGCGGCTTAACGAAAACATTCGAAACGCGATGACGACACAGCGCTGGGCGTGGGCTGACATAGACCTTTCGGCATTGCAACGCAATGTTCGAACTTTGTGTACCCATGTAAATCCGCAACAGCTGTGGGCGGTTGTGAAGGCAAACGCTTATGGCCACGGATCAATTCAAGTGGCCACGGCGGCGCTAGATGCGGGCGCGACCGGACTGTGTGTGGCCCTTGCCGATGAAGGTATTGAATTTCGCCACGCTGGTATTGATGCGCCAATTCTGGTAATGAGTGAGCAACCAAACTCGCAGCATCGAACCATGATTGAGAACGACCTGATTGCGACGTTGTACAACAAGGCAACAATTGGGCTTTACGCACAGGCCGCCAACACCCTCGGTCGGATCGCCAAGGTTCATCTCAAAATCGACACAGGGATGCACCGCGTCGGCGCACCCGATTCCGAAGCGGTGTCACGAGCACAACAAATTGTGGCCGAACCAAACCTGCAACTGGATGGGCTCTACACCCATTTCGCCACCGCCGACATTGTCAATCATCCCGGCACGGAAATTCAGCGCAAGCGATTTGCCCAACTCGTTGACCACCTTCGGCGAATCGGGATCAACCCGGCACAGGTACATGTCGCCAACTCCGCGGCGGCGATTCGCCAACTAGATACCGGGTCCACGATGGTTCGCGTTGGTATCGCCATGTATGGTGTCGCGACTAACGCCGAAACCGATTCGTTCGGCGCATCGACGAATATTCGCCTAGATCCCGTGCTTTCGCTGAAGGCGAGGGTCTCTCATGTGCAACATGTTGCTGCTGGGGAAGGGATTTCATACGGTCTGATTCGACCGCTCGCGACGCGCACGCATATCGCCACCCTGCCGCTCGGCTACGCGGACGGCGTGCCGCGTCAATTGTGGCGCGCGGGGGAGGTACTCATTGGCGGTCGGCGCCGACGCATCGCCGGCGTGGTGACGATGGACCAGATGATGATCGACTGCGGCCTCGACGACGTTGTCATCGGCGACGAGGCGGTGCTAATCGGACTCCAGGGAACCGAGCACATTTCGGCCAATGAGTGGGCCCGCCATGTCGACTCAATTGGATACGAGGTGTTGTGCGGCATCAGCGCTCGTGTGCCGCGCAACTATCTTCGATCGCCGCACTAAATGTCGATGCTTCACCTTCACGCCCGAAACCAGGCCGATACACAGCAAATCGCGGCCGTCATTGCAGGACTAGTTCGTCAGCGCGATCTGATCGTGCTGGTGGGCGAGATGGGATCGGGAAAGACGTTCTTTACCCAAGCCTTTGGCCGAGCCTTGAATATTACCGAGCCGATTACCTCTCCCACATTTAACTTATTGCACAGCTACACAAGTGGCAGACTGCACCTACATCATGCAGATCTGTATCGGCTCGACCGAACGGGCGAACTAGCAGATCTGGGTCTACACGAACTGCTAGATATCGGCGGAGTTGTGATAGTTGAATGGGGTGATGTCGTCGGCGATGCACTTGGAGACGCGTTGGTAGTTCGTCTCCGCAATTCGGACGATTTGTCGAAAATTGACGAACGACTCATCGATGTTGGCGATCGTGGCGGGCAATGGGATACAAGATGGATCGTGTTGCGAGATTCTCTTGACGCGTGGGGCAAGTAATGCTGATTCTCGGAATCGATACTTCGACGGACTCGGTAAGCGTCGCAATTGGCGAGGGTACTCGCGTGCTGGCGCAAAGCGAAGCGGTGAGCGATCGCCAGCATTGTGAGGCGCTTGCCCCAATGATCGACTTCGTCCGCCAGCAAGCCGGAGTTACATTTAGCGAATTCGGCGCGATCGCGGTCGACGTTGGCCCCGGACTTTTTACCGGACTGCGCGTCGGAGTGTCCGCGGCAAAAGCAATCGCCTTCAGTTTGGATCTGCCAATCATCGGGATCTGTTCGCTGGATGTCTTGGCCGCCGCGGCTCCTTCCACAGATGCGGTAATTGTCTCGGTGATTGATGCACGCCGACATGAGAATTTTTGGTCGATGTATCGGATTATCGAAAGTGACCTGACACAGGTGCTTACGCCGCACGTTGGTTCGGTGCATGAATTGGTCGTAACTGTCTTGGAGCGCGGACAAAGCGCGCTTTTTGTCGGCAACGGTGCCCTCCGATACCGGCGTGAAATTATCGAGTCGCTTGGATCATCGATCCAAGGTTGCGAGTTTGCCGACACTCGTTTTTCTCGGCCAGCAGCGGCGACAGTTGTCGAAATGGCCCACCGACTGGCCGTCCACGAACAGTGGCAGTCCGCCGATCAGCTATTACCGATCTACCTGCGCCAGCCCGACGCGGATATCAATTGGGCCACGCGGGTTGCATCGTGAGCATTCTCGATCGACTCTTGGGTCGGGGGGCGAGCCGGACAGACGACCGCGGCGACAGTCCATTCTTGGTGATTTCGCCAATGCAGCGCCGACACATTCGCAGTGTGATGGCAATTGAAGAACGGGTGTATCCACGACCTTGGACGTCGAAAGTGTTCGAAGAAGAAATCGCCATGATGCCGCGCAAGCACCGCTTGTACCTGGTTGCCCACATCGGAAATCAGATAGTCGGATATGGAGGGTTGCTACTCGCCGGTGACGATGCTCATATCACCACCTTGGCGGTGAGCCCAGCGTGGCAGCGCCGCGGTATTGCCACCGAGTTGCTTCTTGAGTTGGCATGGGAGGCCCGCATTCGCAAATTCTCGGCGCTCACACTTGAGGTCCGTCATACAAACTTTGCGGCCCAGGATCTCTATCGCCGATTTGGGTTTGCCCCCGCCGGAGTTCGCAAAAAGTATTACGAGAATACAGACGATGCAATCGTGATGTGGTGCTCGAACATTCAAAGCGATGAATTTGCCAGCCGCCTTGGCGAGATCGAAAGCACCAGATCATGAAAGTTGATGAGACGACGGTCGTGCTCGGAATCGAAACAAGTTGTGACGAGACCGCCGCGGCCGTGGTGATTGGTGGAGGAGACGTGCTCTCGTCCGTGGTTGCATCACAACTTGAAGTCCATGCCCGTTTCGGTGGGGTCGTGCCAGAGATAGCCAGTCGGGCCCATGTTGAAGCGTTGACCCCCGTCATTGCCCGAGCGATCGACGAATCAGGTGTGCCGATTCAACGCATCGATGCCATTGCCGCCACGGTCGGACCCGGTCTGATCGGTGCGCTACTTGTTGGCGTGTCGGCCGCCAAAGCGATGGCTCTTGTGCTGGATCGGCCATTTGTCGCAGTGAATCATCTGGAAGCCCATCTCTATGCCGCGTTACTTGACGATCCGCAGGTCGAATTTCCGATGCTGGTCGTGCTCGTTTCGGGTGGCAACACCCTGTTTGTGGAAATGCGCGGACACGGCAACTACAGGATCATCGGTCAGACAATTGACGACGCCGCGGGAGAGGCCTTTGACAAGGTGGCTCGATTTCTGGGTCTCGGCTATCCCGGGGGACCGGCGATCGAGTCGGCCGCTGTGGACGGGTCGGCAACGGCAATCGATTTTCCCCGAGCCATGCTGCACGACGGTTTAAACGTGTCGTTTAGCGGACTAAAAACGGCGGTCATCAATCATGTGCGCAAGAATCCGTCCGTATCTACAGCCGATGTCGCGGCATCCTTCCAAATTGCTTGCGTTGATGTGCTAACAGTCAAGGCACGCCGAGCGGCCAAGCAAATTGGCGCCAGAACAATTGCCCTCGGCGGTGGCGTAGCGGCAAACTCCTTGCTGCGCAGCGAGATGATGTCCATGTGTCAAACCGATCGACTGCACTTAGTGTTACCGAGTATGTCTATGTGCACCGACAACGCGGCGATGATTGCTTCCGCAGGTTGGTATCGCTTGCGCTCGGACGGACCAAGCCATCTCGGCGCGGGTGCGAATCCAAATCTCCAACTCACCAGTCTGTGAAAATCGACCGATGACCGAACCGGCACCTCCCACGACTCGACTCGCCCCGCTGCGATTGGGTGGCCACTCGGTGTGGCCACCGGTAGTACTCGCACCGATGGCTGGCGTGACCAACGCACCGTTTCGGTCGCTATGTCGAAAGTTCGGACCCGATCTCATCTACGTAAATGAGATGCTCATGGCCACCGGTCTCGTCAACGGAAGCCGAAAGACCGACACGATGTTGAAGTTTGGCTCGGACGAGACTTTCCGAAGCTTGCAATTGTACGGCAGCGATCCGGAGATGCTTTCCCGAGCCGTGCACAAACTCGGCCAAGCCGGGGCCGTTGATCATATCGATCTCAACTTTGGCTGCCCGGCGGCCAAGGTCACCCGTCGCGGCGGCGGGGCCGCGGTACCGTTAAAACGCAATCTGCTTCGCGCCCTTGTCACCGCCGCCGTGGACGCAGGAAATGGCTACGGCATTCCCGTGACCTGCAAATTTCGGATGGGAATTTCAGATGATCTTCTGACATACATCGAGACGGGAATCATCTGTGAACAATCCGGTGCGGTGGCCATCGCCCTTCATGCTCGAACCGCACAACAGCACTACGCACCGAGCGCGCACTGGGAGGCCATCGCCGAATTGAAGCGGGCGGTGCAAAGCATTCCGGTATTGGGCAACGGCGATATTTGGGAAGCCTCCGACGCGGTGAGGATGGTCGAGCAAACCAAGTGCGATGGCGTTGTGATCGGTCGTGGATGCTTGGGGCGTCCATGGTTGTTCCGTGACCTCATCGATGCCTTCAGCGGACAACCGATCAGGCCCTCGCCGGTACTGGGCGAAGTGCTCTCAGTGATGATCGAACATGCAGCCGCATTGTGCCAACACTTCGACGGAGATCGGGGAATTCGTGATTTCCGAAAACACACCGGTTGGTATCTCACCGGGTATCCGGTTGGTGGCGAAGTTCGCCGAAAGTTCAGCGAAGTCTCATCGCTGGCACAACTTGTTTCGTTGGCCGGATCGCTCGATCCAACGACTGGCATCGTCGCCGGCGGCGAACGCATCGCTCGCGGTCACACCAACGGACCGATCAAGGTTGTCTTACCGGAAGGTTATTTGGCCGACCGCGATGACATGTCCGTACCAGACGATGCCGATGTCCTACAACTGAGCGGAGGCTGATGCTCGACGCATCGCCTGCCATCGTTCTCGCATCTCGGTCGCCGCGGCGGATCGAATTACTCACCCAACTTCTTGCTCCACTTCGATTGACATTTACGACCGATCCCGCCGATATTGACGAAACTCCTCACATTGGCGAGACGCCTCTGGTGTATGTACGGCGATGCGCGGTCGAAAAAGCGTCGGTGATTGCCAAGCGACGACTTGCCCATGATCAGTCTCGGGATGTGGTGGTGATCGGGGCCGACACAACAGTAGAAGTCGACGGCCAAATTCTTGGTCAACCCCTCGACTTGGAAGAGGCAGCAGAAATGTTGCGTCAGCTTTCGGGGCGCACCCATCAGGTCCATACCGCTGTCAGCATCCAACGCGGCGACCGACAGGTAGACGGCGTCGATACGGCACTTGTAACGATGGTTCCGATATCTCCAGATGTGCTGACCTGGTATCTGCAAACCGAAGAATCGTTGGGAAAAGCCGGAGCGTATGGCGCCCAGGGCGAGGGCAACAGGCTCGTCGATCGAATCGACGGCAATCTCGGCACCGTCATCGGTCTGCCCATTGGGTTGGTTTGCCAACTTGCAGGCAAAGTAAGCCTCAGTTGGAAAGTAGGCCCCTAGGGGCGTATCATTAGCACTCGCACTCCTAGAGTGCTAACAGCAAAAATCCAGCCATTACAGCTCATAAAACCGCGTGAACCAACGGTTCACGCTTCATGGAGGACCTCATCATATGAAACTGAAGCCCCTAGACGACCGCATTGTTGTCAAGCCAAATGACGCCGAGGAGCGCACCGCATCCGGTCTCGTGATTCCTGACACGGCCCAGGAAAAGCCACAGCAAGGCACCGTTGTTGCCGTTGGACCAGGTCGCTGGAGCGATGACACCGGTAAGCACTCACCGTTGGACATCAAAGTAGGGGACACCGTGCTGTATTCGAAGTACGGCGGAACCGAAATTACTCATGAGGGCGATGACCTGCTCATCCTCACCAGTCGAGATGTGCTCGCAATCGTCAGTAAATAATTTCCCCATAGTCGTCAATCAGTCTTTATAGAAAAGGAATCGTCACAAAATGGCAAAACAATTGAAGTTTGATGAAGAGGCGCGTCGCGCACTCGAAGCCGGTGTCAACAAACTTGCTGACGCGGTCAAGGTAACCCTCGGACCGAAAGGTCGCAACGTCGTACTCGATAAGAAGTTTGGTGCACCAACCATCACCAACGATGGCGTATCAATTGCCAAGGAAGTCGAACTTGACGACCCATTTGAAAACATGGGTGCACAACTGGTCAAGGAAGTCGCTACAAAAACCAATGATGTGGCCGGTGACGGAACAACTACGGCAACGGTATTGGCACAGGCCATGGTCCAACACGGCATGCGCAACGTGGCGGCCGGCGCAAACCCGATGGGTTTGAAGCGCGGTATCGAAAAGGCAGTCGCCGCGGCGGTTGAGTCGATCAAGAGTCAGGCCAAAGATGTCGACGACAAGGGCGACATCGCCAGCGTCGCCACAATTTCGGCTGCCGACGCATCCATCGGCAAGGTCATCGCCGACGCCATCGACAAAGTTGGCAAAGACGGTGTTGTGACGGTCGAAGAGTCAAACACCTTCGGCACAGAACTCGAGTTCACGGAAGGTATGCAGTTCGACAAGGGTTATCTCTCGCCGTACTTCGTCACCGACGCCGATCGTCAGGAAGCGGTACTCGAAGATCCGTACATCTTGTTCAACGCCGGCAAGATCTCAACGGTGCAGTCGATGTTGCCATTGCTCGAGGCAGTAATGAAGACCGGTCGGCCAATGTTGATCGTTTCAGAAGATGTCGAGGGCGAGGCCTTGGCCACGCTCGTCGTCAACAAGATTCGCGGCACGTTCAATAGTGCCGCAGTGAAGGCTCCAGGCTTCGGCGATCGTCGCAAGGCGATGCTGCAAGACATGGCGGTGCTCACCGGTGGCCAGGTTATTAGCGAAGAAGTTGGTCTCAAGCTAGAGAACATTTCGCTCGATCTGCTCGGTCGCGCCAAGCGCGTCATCATCAACAAGGACAACACGACCCTCGTAGATGGTGGTGGCAAGAAGGAAGATGTGACTGGTCGCATCAATCAGATCAAGGCAGAGATCGAAAATACTGACTCTGACTGGGATCGCGAAAAGTTGCAGGAGCGTCTTGCCAAGCTCGCCGGTGGAGTGGCCGTCATCAAAGTCGGCGCCGCCACCGAGGTCGAACTCAAGGAAAAGAAGCACCGAATCGAAGATGCTGTGTCGGCAACTCGCGCCGCGATCGAAGAGGGTGTCGTTGCCGGAGGTGGCGTGGCGCTCATTCGCAGCCGTCAGGCAGTGCTCGCCGTCGTCGAATCACTAAGCGGAGACGAATCAACTGGTGCACGCAGCGTGTACGACTCGCTCACCGCACCGGCGCGTTTCATCGCCGACAATGCGGGCATCGAAGGTGCCGTTGCAATCCAACGGATCGAATCCGAAAAGGGCAATGTCGGACTAAATGCCGCAACTGGTGAATACGTCGACCTTGTGAAGGCCGGCATCATCGACCCAGCCAAAGTCACTCGGGCAGCGCTACAAAACGCTGCATCGATTGCCGCATTGGTGATTACCACCGAATGTCTCGTGGCCGACAAGCCAGAGAAAAACTCTGCTCCCGCCGGTGGTGGAATGCCAGGTGGCGGAATGGGAATGATGTAACAAACTGTTACAACTTGCTTAGTTGCAAAGTCCCGGGCCTCGCGGCTCGGGACTTTGTCTTTTGAACGGCAATTTCGAAGTTGGCGTGCGAATCCA
The DNA here is from genome assembly GCA_039916865.1 of Ilumatobacteraceae bacterium. Taxonomy (GTDB): domain Bacteria; phylum Actinomycetota; class Acidimicrobiia; order Acidimicrobiales; family Ilumatobacteraceae; genus UBA3006. The sequence goes on along the minus strand of JBDSKN010000085.1, from coordinate 25,934 downwards.
ATACAGTGGCGTGATATGAATACGCAAGGTCGGGGCTTTTGGCTCCATCAACTCGTCGAGTATGTGATCGCCATCTTGATGATTGTGATGTCGGCCCAAATTCGCGAGCCGCTCCTGCCGGTGCTGTTCGGAATTGCCTTGTTACTCAATGTTGCCGTGGCCGACGGATCGCTGAGCGCATTCAAATTATTGAGTCGAGGAATGCATCGCCTAATTGATTGGCTAATCATCATCGGGTGCTTGGTCTCGGCAGTAACTACCGATGTTGGTGTTTCTGGTCGTCTCGCGCTATTTGGAGCCGGACTCGTTCTGGCCGTCGTTAGTTTGGGTACGAATTTTGCCAAGCGAGGTGCCGATAGTCAGTAGAATACGGTTAGTAGAATACGGGGATGGGTTTTGATCAACCGGCACCTGATATGGAAAAGATTCTTCTCGCCTGGCAGACATGGGAGCGCGGAGAGGAACAACCGGGCAAGACCCTGGCAAACATGAAAACTGCCGGATTCGCCGATGTAATCAAGCAATTGATTGACAGCGGCTGGAAGCCTTCCGCGTAGAACGCAGCGGTTCGATCATGGGGCCGATCGTTGATGGTCGCCGTCCGGGCGGCGATCAGGTCATCGCCCGCCCAGCGCAATTTCGCGTTCGATCCGATCACTACTTTGACAACATCGACATTTCCGCACTGATGTCGCTTGATCGGGTTGTCGAAAGAGTCGTCGCTCGCAGCGCGGCACTGGTTCAGCCACCGCTGCCTAAAAATGCCAAGGCATCGGCGGTACTGATCGCGCTGTTCCAGGGTGACGAAGGCGTCGAAGTTGTGCTCACCCGCCGCTCACTGCACATCACAAACCACAAGGGCGAAATCTCGTTTCCCGGCGGTCGAGTTGACTTCAACGAGGCGGCCGTGGACACCGCCCTGCGCGAAGCCGATGAGGAAATAAATCTGCACCCAAGTTGCGTCGAGGTGATCGGGCAATTGGTCGCAACTTCAACTCTTGTCAGCAATAGTCACATTGTTCCCGTGGTCGCTCGCTTGCAGGACAAGCCATCGCTGTCTGTACGCAATGCCGAAGTCGATCGAGCGTTTAGCGTTCCGCTCAGTGAGTTAATTCGACCCGATACCTATTCGCAGGAGATCTGGGGTTTGCCGCCAAGCGAGCACTGTCTCCATTTTTTTCATCTCGACAACGAGACGATCTGGGGTGTCACCGGACGGATGCTGTATCAACTGCTGACGGTCGCGCTCGCCCCCTGATTCTGCGGCTACGGACCCCCTGCGGATCGGACTGCGGCAAAGAAAATCTCGGCCCAGGCCGCGCACCTCACCTTGAACGTACGTATCTTCGGCGCGCATAGTGCATGCAAATCCCGGCGAAACTGCTCATCGACGCGCAGCCGTGAATCGGTCGTAAACATGTCGTTGGCTTTGTAGTTGCGATAGCCAAAATCGTGGCGGATACAGGCGTTACGAAAATTGAAGGATCGACCCGACTCGCCGACAATCGGTGCCGAACATCCATCGGTTGTCCAGTTCAGTTGCGGGTAACTACGTCGCAGCATCGGTCGCTGGCGAATGAACGAGGCGAGATCGAGTTCAAACATCACAAAATTGATTGTCTCTAATTCGTTCGGTACTTGGTGAGGAAGTCTGTCGAGTGCCGGTCCGGAAACAGTGATCGCGCTCGTGATCGCGACAAGCACGCTGAGGCCAATACCCATCGCCACCACCTTCCATAGGCAACGCCCGACGCGTTGCTACACGGATGTGTGAATTGGTATCTGGCCGAGGAACGGTTGAATAACTATTTCTTGTTGCGAATCGCTTTCAAGACATTGACCATCTCGATCGCACCGATGGCGGCCTCTTCGCCCTTGTTCCCGGCACCCGAGCCCGATCGTTCGACGGCCTGTTCAACATTTTCGGTTGTAAGAACCGCGAACCCGATCGGAATTCCTGTTTCGAGTTGAATCCTTGCGACCCCGTCGGCGCATGGTCCGGCGACATATTCAAAATGTGCGGTTTCGCCACGGATAACCGCCCCCAGCGCGATCAGTGCGTCGTAATGTCCGCTGACGGCCATCGTCCTGGCGGCGAGTGGAATTTCGTATGCACCGGGAACCCAGATCACATCGATACTCGCGTCATTGACTCGACAATTGCGCAGTCCACGCTTGGCTCCATCCAATAAACCCGTGACAATAAATTCATTGAAACGCGAACAGACGATACCCACGGATAGGGAAGCGCCCGCGTGATTTCCGTCGGCGATGTTCATTTTTGCGCTCCTTCCGCTGTCGGGTGAATATCTGATCCGTCAAATACATGACCCATTCGATCGCGCTTCGTTCGCAGGTAGGACTCGTTTTCGGGCGTCGTACCGGTGTCGATGGCGACACGCTCGACTATTTTCAATCCGTAGCCGGCGATTCCGCCGTACTTGGCGGGGTTATTAGTGATCAGGCGAAGCTCATGGGCTCCGAGGTCGGCCAATATTTGCGCGCCAATTCCGTATTCTCGACTGTCTACGGGAAAGCCGAGTTTGGTGTTGGCGTCCACGGTATCGAAGCCCTCGTCTTGCAATGAGTACGCGCGGATCTTGTGGCCGATACCGATTCCGCGACCCTCATGGCCGCGCAGGTAGACGACGACTCCGCGCCCTTCGGCGTTGATTCTTTGCATCGCCACGGCAAGTTGCGAGCCGCAGTCGCAACGCTTGCTTCCGAACACATCCCCGGTGAGACATTCGCTGTGCACGCGTGTGAGTACCGGGGCGCCATCGCTCAGGTCGCCCTTAACAAATGCAAGATGTTCGATTCCATCCACCGTGCTGCGATACGCGATGCAGGTGAAAACTCCCCAACTAGTCGGAACACTTGCCGAGCCCATTCGCTCGACCAACCTCTCGTGCCGGCGGCGATAGCTGATTAGTTCCGCGATCGACGAAAGCAGCAGGCCGTGATTCTCACAGAATTTTTGTAGGTCGGGCAATCGCGCCATCGTGCCGTCGTCGTTTTGGATTTCGCAGATGACGCCGGCCGGCTGACAACCTGCAAGCCGGGCCAGGTCAACCGCGGCCTCGGTGTGTCCAGCCCGCTTGAGCACGCCGCCATCACGCGAACGCAGCGGAAATACATGGCCCGGGCGCGAAAACGCGCTGTGCGGAACGGCCGGGTCGGCCAGAGCGCGCAGGGTGGCGGCACGGTCTGCGGCCGAAATTCCGGTAGTGGTGCCCTTTCGCAGGTCGACCGAGATCGTAAATGCGGTGCGGTGGCTTTCGGTGTTGTTGTCGACCATCAGAGGCAATCGCAACTCATCGCAACGTTCGGCGGTAAGTGGAGTGACGATTACTCCCGAGGTATGGCGCACCACAAAGGCGATCTTTTCAGGCGTGGCGAATTCGGCGGCCATGATCAGGTCGCCTTCGTTCTCTCGATCCTCGTCGTCGACAAGCACCACCATTTCGCCACGGGCAATTGCGGCAATTACATCTTCAATTGGTGCCATAGGTGTATGTATTGTGGCCATGACCATCCTTAGGTTGAGGCGAGTGAAGCGGATTGAAGCGGTTGCAGAATAATTTCAATGTCGTCGCCGAGTCGGGTCGTGGCGACGATTCTCCCGCGCCACATTTCCGCCATCGTGCCGGCGCCGGATCCGCGAAACACCGGATTCGCGTCATCGCCACCCGCAATTACTGGTGCAATGTGCATGATGTAGCGATTCACCAGTCCCTGACTGTGAAACGATGCGGCGACCCGTGGACCGCCTTCGACGAGTAGTTGAACGACCCCTTCGCCGCCAAGCGTGTCGAGAAGCGAGGAAAGATCGCCGTTGTACTCCAGGCACGGATGCACGTGCGCCCCGGCGTCGATATTGCCCAACACAATTCGTCGAGGGGATTCACCGGCAACATCGCGAACATTGAGATACGGGTCGTCGACTCGCACGGTACCGGCGCCGACAAGTATTGCGTCGCTTTCGGCGCGCAGCTCGTGCACCCGTCGTCGTGCATCCTCGCCGGTAATCCATTGGCTTGTGCCGTCGGCCGCCGAGGTGCGTCCATCTATCGTGCTCGCCATTTTCAAAACGACGAACGGTCGCTTAGTGCGCCGGTGGTGAAGGTATGGCTCGAGTTGGGCCGTCACTTCCTGAGAACAGACGCCAACCTCAACGGAAATTCCCGCCTGGCGCATGGCAGTGATTCCACGTCCCGAGACCTGCTCATCGGGATCGACGACACCGACGACAACGCGTGAAATTCCGGCGTCGATGATCGCCTTCGTGCATGGTCCGGTGCGACCGATGTGATGGCAGGGTTCGAGCGTGGTGTACAAGGTTGCGCCGCGGGCACGCTCACCGGCCGCGCGCAGGGCCACAATTTCGGCGTGCGCACCGCCTACGGCCTCGGTCGCGCCGGTGGCGATCACGCCACTCGAGTTTGTGATCACCGCGCCAACCCAGGGATTTGGACGACTCCGCAGGCGCGCCTGAGCGGCGGTCGCCACTGCAAGTTGCATTGCCTGTTCGTCGATCGTGGTCACTCGCGTTTGCTCTCCTATCGTCCGAACTGCGCAGCGGCATTGAGAGCGGGGACGACACGAGCAGCACCTCTAGGTCATGCACGCCTCATCTGTCAGGCGCGCCCTTGTAGAGGCGTTACCCACGTCTTCTTGCTCCCATCCGGACTCTGACCGTCGGCCCTGGAGTTTCACCAGATCAGCCTCACGATTGCTCGTGAGGGTCGCGGGCTGTAACCGCCGGTAGGGGATTTCACCCAACCCTGCAAGAAGTTATGAATTTTTTCGCTATGTCCATCAACCATGTCCATCAACCGTGATGAACACTTTCAATCCTATACATGCATTTGCGGTGTCGGCAGATCGGCTCGCCTGGCTTCCCGCATGGCTAGAACTATGACGCCGCCCAAAATAAGCACGGCGCCGATGACTTGTCGAACGGTGAGTGATTCGCTGAGAAAAATCAATCCCATCGACACGGTAACTAGTACTTCAAAAGTCTGCGTCACGGCGCTTTTGCCGGCACCGATTCGATTCATTCCGGCAAAGAACAATCCCATCGCGACAACGGTTCCGAGTATTGCGATCTCGGCGGCACTCAACCAACTTGCAAGATTGTTCGGCAATGTGGTCGGCATACCAGGCGGGTTGATAATCCACACGGCGGTGAATGAACAGGCGGCACCAAATAATACGATGAGCAACCCGGTGATCACATTGGTCTCCGGCATCACACGAGATCCGATCACGGAATAGGTTGCGTATGTAATTGCGCCAACGATGATCAAGATCACCCCGCCAACGGCCCCGCCCGAGACATCGCTGGCACTAAGCGCCACTCCGCCAACGGTGAGCACCAAGCACAGCCAAATGACGCCGTCAGGTCTGTGGCCATGTAGCGACCACGACAGCAGCACAACGACAATGGGATAAAAGTAAAACAGCACCATCACGAGCCCGCTATCCATCAGGTTTAGGGCGCTGAACACACAGACGCTATTGAGGTACAAACCGATCGCACCGAGCAAAAAGAGATGCACAAAAGTGCGACGAGATGGCCAAGGCGCGTTGGGGAGTCGGATTCGACGGATGGCGACAAGCACCGCGGAAGCGATGATGTATCGGGCGGTCATCAACCCGAATGGATCCGTGCCGTGATCGAACGCGATGTTCACGAAATATGGCGTGATGCCGTACAAAGAGGCGCTGGCGATTGCAAACGCGACCCCAATTAGTCGCCCGCGAGATTTCACACTGCGAGATTAGTTGTCATTTTTGATGCGATCGGTGCGAATGACACTTCGCACAACCACGGTCAAAATAATTAGGAGTCCGACAACGATCACACCAAGGGTGACGTATTGCATGATGCCGCCGCGGTCGCCGGAGAGAACCGGCTCGGAACCGCAATTGGGTTTGGGATAGAGCCCAACACAATTGTCGGCACTTCTCGAGAGGATTGCTAAAGCCGATTGCAGAAATCTCATCTCCCCATCGTCACATCTTCCGAGGCCAAACGCCACTCGCCAACTACAGTCGGTTGTCACAATGACGACAAATTCACCGCCGCCGCCGAGTCTCACCGAGACCGTCCTGGTCGTGGATTTTGGCGCTCAGTATGCCCAATTAATCGCTCGCCGTGTTCGCGAAGCCCAGGTGTATTCGGAGATTGTTCCACACCACATTGACGCCGCCGAAGTAGCAAGACGGGCTCCGATCGCGATCATCCTGTCGGGTGGTCCAAAGAGCGTGCATGTCGAGGGCGCGCCGCAACTCGATCCAAAGATCTATCGGCTCGGTATTCCGATTCTCGGAATTTGCTATGGCTGCCAGCTCATCGCTCAACAACTGGGCGGTTCGGTTGCCCGAGGCGGCCGCGGTGAGTACGGTCGAACCGCGCTGACCCGTGTGGTTGGCTCGAGTTCGTCGCTGCTGCCGGACTCTGTGCCCCCAAGTTTGGATGTGTGGATGAGTCATTTCGACGCCGTCGCCGAATTGCCGCCAGGGTTTACTGCCACAGCATCAACTAACGACGCCAAAATGGCCGTCATTGAAAATGACTCACGAAAGATTTGGGGCGCCCAATTTCACCCCGAGGTCGGCCATACCCAATTTGGTCAAGCCATCATTGAGCAGTTTCTGCATCGACTTGTGGGGGCCAAGCGCAATTGGACGATGTCGTCAATTGTCGATACCCAAGTCCGGGCAATACGCAAGCAGGTTGGTGCTGAGCGCGCTATTTGTGGGATTTCAGGCGGAGTTGATTCGGCGGTAGCGGCAGCACTGGTGAACAAGGCAATCGGAAGTCAACTCACCTGTGTCTACATCGATACCGGTTTGATGCGCAAAGATGAAAGCTCACAGGTGGTCGAAACTTTTCATCGACATCTTGGAATCGATCTGATTCATGTGCAGGCGGGCGAGCAATTCTTTGAGTGTCTGCATGGAATAGTCGAGCCCGAGACAAAGCGCAAGGCGATTGGCGAACTCTTCGTGCGGATATTCGAACAACACACCGGCGGAATTACAGATGCAAAGTTCCTGGTCCAAGGCACGCTGTATCCGGATGTCATTGAAAGCGGTGGCATCGACGGAACCGCGGCCGTGATCAAGAGCCATCACAATGTCGGAGGCCTCCCCGAGGACATGACTCTGGCACTTGTCGAACCGTTGCGAGGTTTATTCAAGGACGAGGTCCGCCGGGTGGGTACCGAGTTGGGTCTACCCGACGAAATCGTGTGGCGCCAACCGTTTCCCGGTCCTGGATTGGGAGTTCGAATTATCGGCGAGGTGACGCCGGACAAGGTTGCAATTTTGCAAGATGCCGATGCGATAGTGCGTGAGGAGATTCTGCTGGCCGGATTGGAAAGAGAAATCTGGCAAGCCTTTGCCGTGCTCGCCGATATTCGCTCGGTGGGTGTGATGGGAGACGAGCGCACATACGGGCGCCCGATTATCATTCGGGCCGTAACCAGCGAGGATGCCATGACCGCCGACTGGGCCCGTCTTCCCTACGACCTGCTGGAGAAGATGGCGTCGCGGATAATCAACGAGGTCGCTGGGGTCAATCGCATCGCCTACGACATCACCTCCAAGCCCCCTGGGACAATCGAGTGGGAATAAAATTTTTCTGATTACAGCCACCCTGGTAAGGGTTTGCGGACTGCTGCAACATAACCGTAATAATCGCTAAACTGCCCCCATCATGGTTACCTACGCCAATGGGCGTTTTCGTCGCAATGCGCGTGGTTTGGTCGTAGCCATCACCTTGGCCACGGCGGCGACCGTTTCGGTGAGCCCACTCCTGGCCCAGGCCGTGCCCCAATCTGGTGGGGGTAGTGGGGGCTCTAGCGAGCAGCAGCAACGGGTCAACGCATTCATCGACGAACTCGACCGCCTTGGCCAACAAATGGATCAGTTGGCAGAAACGTTTGCCCAGGCCCAGAATGACCAAGAGGATTTGATTATCGAGATCGCCGCCACCGAAAAGCGGATCAAAGAAAAGGAAGCCGAACTCGCCGCGATGCAAAAGGACCTGCGGGCCGTAGCGATGAAGTCATTTGTAAGTGGCGGAATGTCAAATTCGTTGTCAAGTATCTTGAGTTCGACCAGCGGGCTTACCGATTCGGTGAGCAAGAAGTACCTCACCTCGGTGGCGCTCAACGCCGGCGCCGGCAACACCGATTCGCTTCAGGCCCTGATCGACGACATTGCCAAGGAGAGGTCGTCGCTCGAGTCCCAGCGCAAAAAAGCGGTTCGTGTAGCGGACTATGCGGCCGAGCGACTGAAAGATGCGGAATCACTCGCGACTGTCTACTTGCAGCGGCAAGCGGAAGCCGAGCAGCAGCTAGGCACGCTGCTTAAATCCGAACGCCAACGCCGCGAAATAGCCGCACTTGCGGCGGCGCAGTCCGAAGCGGCGAAATTCAAAGGGTCCAAGTTTGCAAACGTTGCACCCCCTTCGTCACGAGCAGGTGTTGCAGTTAAGGCCGCGTTGTCGCAGTTGGGCGTGCGTTATGTTTTCGGCGCCAAGTCGCCTGGAAACGCATTTGACTGCTCTGGTCTCACTTCTTATGCCTGGGGAGTTGCTGGAGTGGGAATTCCGCGTACCTCTCGCTATCAGTACGCCGCTCTTCCGCGCATTCCCACGGCGGCAGTCCAACCAGGCGACCTTATTTTCTCCTATTACCCAATTTCGCATGTCGGCATCTATCTCGGTAACGGGCAAATGGTGCATGCCCCGCGAACGGGTGATGTGGTCAAGATCAGCGCGGTGACTTGGTCCAAAGTTGTCGGTGTTGCCCGGCCGTAGCAATTCGGGCTAAATCCAGCCCGACGATCACGAAGTAGCGTCGAGACATGGTCGGCATCGACAATGTTCGTGTCTCGCGGTGGCTTGTCGACAACATCGATGGCCTGAATCCACCGTTTCAATACCTTCCGATCGAAGGAGGGCGATCAAATCTCACGTATCGAGTTGTGGATGACAAGGGATTTGCCGTGGTGCTGCGTCGCCCACCGCTTGACCACGTGCTGGCCACGGCACACGACGTGGCCCGCGAATTTAAGATTATTTCGGCGGTCGGAAAAACCGACGTGCCTGTGCCTCGCGCGCTCGGTTTATGCCTCGATGCAACCGTCAATTCCGCACCGTTCTATGTGATGAGTTTTGTCGACGGGGCCGTGCTCGATTCGCCGGCCAGCGCCGACCTATTGACCGTCGATTTGCGTCGATCGGCGAGTGAAAGCCTCGTCGATGTGCTCGCCGAACTGCATCAGGTTGACATCGATGGCATTGGTCTTGGAGACCTCGCCAGGCGAACCGGATACGTCGAGCGGCAACTTAAGCGATGGTCGACCCAATGGAGCCAATCCAAAACTCGTGATTTCCCGGCCGTCGAACACGCCGAGCGCCTGTTGCGGGAACAAATCCCCGAGCAACTTGGCGTTTCTATTGTCCATGGCGATTACCGTTTTGGCAATTGCCTCACCGATGTGGCAACAGGAAACATCACCGCTGTCCTGGACTGGGAACTGTGCACGCTTGGCGACCCGCTCGCCGACCTCGGACATCTCGGTGTCGTCTGGACGGATCCGGGTTCGGGACTTCCCAGGCACAACGACCCAACTGGTGCTCCAGGCTTCCCTACGTTCGACCAAATCGTTCGTCGCTATGCGACGCGCACGGGGCGAGATGTATCGAACATCGCTTTCTATCGGGCGTTTGCGGCCTGGCGTCTGGCGATCATCAGCGAGGGGGTCTATGCGCGGTACCTGTATGGCGCCATGGGCGACAACAATGTCGATCTCGCGGTGCTCAAAAACGGCACTGAGGTTCTCGCCACGACGGCACTGAATTCCCTGAGCGAAGCACCGCGATGAGTACAGACATCATGCGCGGCTGGGCACAGGACGAATTTACGGCGGCCGGAATAACACACACCACGTATCAGAGAGGTCGCGGCCCAGGTGTGGTCATCGTGCACGAAATCCCGGGAATTACCCCAACCGTGGCCAAATTCGCCAACGATGTCGTTGACGCAGGTTTCACCGTGGTGATGCCACTTCTTGTCGGCAAGGCTGGTCGCCAGCCTTCCACCATGTACATGGGTGCGTCCCTGTCAAAAGTGTGTATTTCTCGCGAGTTCACAACAATGGCAATGCGTCACACTTCTCCGGTGATCGCATGGTTGCGCGCGGTTGCCAGGCACCTCCACCACCAAGTCGGCGGTGTCGGAGTTGGCGCGGTGGGGATGTGCTTTAGCGGTGGCTTCGCTCTTGCCATGATGGTCGACGACATCGTGGTCGCCCCGGTGTTGTCCCAGCCTTCGCTTCCGCTCTCGTTCGGAAAGTCGCGTGGGGCTGATCTCGGACTTTCGCCGGACGATGCAATCGTCGTTTCGCAGCGTGCGATCGCCGGCTGTCAGGTTCTCGGCCTGCGATTCGACCAGGACAAACTTGTCGGCACCCGCTTCGACACCTTGCGCACATTGCTCGGTGACGCATTCATCGCCGTCGAGTTTCCCTCTACTGCCAAAACCGATCATTCCGTACTTACCGAGCAACGCCAGGAAGAGGGAGTTGCCAAGGTGATCGACTTCCTGCGTCAAAAATTACGGAGCGGCTAGCGCCAGTCGCTTTGCTTCGTCGTAGTCGGCTTTGCCGTTTGCGGCACGCGGGATCTTGCTCACGAACACCACCCGCTTTGGTGTTTTGTAACCTGCCAAGCCGCCTCTGACCCCGGCCTTGATCGCTGCGGCATCCGATGCTCCATCGTGCGTCAGCGACACGACCGCCGTCACCGCCTGACCAAATTTTTCATCGGCGATACCGACGACGAGGCAATCCAACACGCCGCTAATCCGCTTCACCGCTTCCTCGACTTCTTCCGGAAATATCTTTTCGCCGCCGGAATTAATCACCTGGCTACCGCGTCCCAACAATATGAGCGATCCATCCTCGGCAATCATCGCCATATCACCCGGAAATGAATATCTCTTGCCATCAATCACTCGAAATGTTCGCGCCGATTTTTCCGGGTCCTTGTAGTAGCCAAGGGGGACGCTTCCGCCCGCCGCCACCAAACCGATCTCTCCCGAACCCGGTTGAACCTCTCGGCCGTCCTCTGCGAATACTTTCGTGGTCGGGTTCTGGACAAACTTTGCCGTGGCCGAAGTCGCCCCCTTCATCGAAATACTGGTGCCCATTCCACCCTCCGTGCTGCCCATGGCATCGAGCAGGATTGCCTGCTCGATGCGTTCGAGCAGATGTTCCTTGACCTCATTCGTCCACATCACCCCCGAAGAGATGATCAGCTTCACATGCGAGGTGTCGTATGCCCGACCGGCGGCCGCCGCCTCGTCTAGGGCTCGAATCATTGGCTTCACAAATGAGTCTCCAACCACCACAAGATTGGTGGCCCGTTTCTGTTGGGCAACTTGAAACATTTCGTGGGCATCAAAACTTCGCTGCTCGAGGCTGATTACCGATCCGCCAGCAAAATGAACGAACATCGCCCCGAGCCACATTCCGGTTCCGTGCATCAGCGGACAGCCCGGTATTGAAATCTGTGCATTGTCGGCAGCGTGCAGGGCCTTAATGGCTGGAGCAATCTCGCTAGCCGATGCGGGGATGCTCAGCCCCGCCAGCGGATATCCGCCGCGTATGAACGACTCGGTAAGCGCCCCCACCGAGTACATCACGCCCTTTGGCATCCCTGTCGTTCCGCCGGTGTACAACATGTAGATGTCATCCACATTGCGATCAATTCGGGGCATCGGTTGGTGACCGGCGACGACCTCTTCGTATTTATGTGCGGCGGCAACGCCTTTCCCGGAGTCCGAATCGCCTCCCTGGCTCAGGTCGTCGACCTCTATCAGTAGACGCAATTTCGGCAAGCGGTGAACAATTCGCGAAACCCGATCCGCCAGCGACGAATGAAACACCAGCGCCTCGGCATCGGCATTTTCGAGTAGGTAATACAGCTCTTCGTCGAGGTAGCGGTAATTTACATTGATAGGTACACCGCGCATCTTGAACGCCGCGTACTGAGTTTCCAGATACTCATTCGAGTTGTAAAGGAATATTGCGATTTTGCTGTCGGGCGCTAGTCCCTCCTCGACGAATGTGGCGGCCAAACGAGCCGCTCGATCGTCGTACTCAGTCCAGGTTCGCTGGGTACTGCCGTGGGTAACAGCGGGAGCGTCGCCGACAACATCGGTGATCGCTTCCCAAACTGAGGCTGGGTGCATTTCCATAGGTGCAGAATAGTCAGTCAATCTTGGGTTCATTTCTGTCCTGCTGTCGCCACGGGATCAAAGTCCGTAATACCGGCTAGTAAGATTCAGCCATGCATGTTCGGGTAATCGCTGAAAAGTGCCAAGGACACAATCGATGTTTTGCTCTGGCGCCCGAATTATTCGATGTCGACGATCTCGGCAGCGCCCACGAGGTCGGCGATGGCTTTGTCTCCGCCCAATTGGAAGACAAGGCCAGACTTGCTGCCGCCAATTGCCCTGAATTCGCGATCCAAATTACGGAATGATTCGATGACCGAGAAAGCACATAGCCCGCACAATCCGGTCGTCGCCCCGGTCGGCGACTGGAAGACCGACTTCGACCACGCCCATCCCTCATATAACGCCAACATTTACGACATCTGGGACGAGTTGCGAGAGCAATGCCCAGTCGCCCATTCGAATCGTTACGGGGGAGTGTGGCTGCCCGTGCGTCACGCCGATATATCCGCTATCGCCTACGACACCGAACATTTTTCGTCCGAGGTGGTGGTGGTGTCGAATGCTCCACGTAACGACAACGTCGAGTCGCAGGCACCGATTGGTGGCGCCCCGCCGATCACATCCGACCCACCCTTTCATCACGATGCCCGACGCGTGTTATTGCCCGCATTTAGTCCCAAGGTAATCGACCAATGGGAACCCGAGATTCGTCGCCTGTGTCGTGAATTGCTTGACACGGTGGGTGATGCGCCAACCTTTGACGCGGCTATTGCGTATGCCCAACACATTCCGGTCAATGTCATTGCTCGAATGATCGGATTGCCGCTCGAAGACAGTGGCTACTTCCGTGAAACCGTGCACCTCGTTCTGGAAGCCGTCGGTGCCGAGTTTGGCGAGCGCAAGGAAGGTTTTCAGAAGCTCGACGCGTACCTCTATCAACATGTGCAGGACCACATCGCCAATCCCAAGGACGATCTCATCGGATTTTTGCTTAATGCCAAAATCTATGATCAACCACTTAGCCCGGCCCACGTTACGGGCACAATCATCTTGCTGCTCGTGGCCGGAATCGACACGACATGGAGTGCAATCGGTTCGGCGCTGTGGCATCTCGCCGGCAACGCCAATGATCGTCGTCGACTAGTTGCCGACCCCTCGCTAATGCCGACGGCAATCGAAGAATTTCTCCGTGCGTATGCGCCCGTGACAATGGCCCGGATGGTGATCAAGGACACCGAGATCAATGGATGCCCGGTGAAGCGACTAGATGCCGTCCTGTTGCCGTTTCCGGCGGCCAATCGCGACCCAGAGGTGTTCGAAAATGCGGATGAGGTGCTCATAGATCGACAGGTGAATCGCCACGCGGCATTCGGCTTGGGCATCCATCGCTGTCTTGGCTCAAACTTGGCTCGACTCGAATTGCGTATCGCCGTCGAAGAGTTCGTTGCCCGATTCCCCGACTTCGAACTTGCCGATCCAAGCGCCGTCACATGGAGTCTCGGTCAGGTTCGTGGACCGCGAATGTTGCCGGTGCGCATCTTGCAGCACGCCTAACTTGTGCCATCGGTGCCGACGCAACGACCCTTTGATCTAACGGGGCTAAACCCCGATCAACAGGATGCGGTAGTACACCCCGGCGGCCCGCTATTGATTGTTGCCGGCGCGGGCTCGGGAAAAACACGCGTGCTTACGCAACGAATTGCCTATCTCATTTCCCAAGGCATACACCCAATGCAAATTCTGGCGATCACCTTCACCAATAAAGCGGCCAAGGAAATGCGCGACCGCGTCGCGGCGCTTGTCGGCCCGGTGGCAAATCAAATGTGGGTGAGCACATTTCACTCCGCGTGTGTGAGAATACTTCGCGCTCAGGCCGGTCTCCTTGACTATCCCAAATCGTTTTCGATTTACGATCAGTCGGACTCACACCGTTTGATCGGCTATGTCATTCGCGACATGGGCCTCGACGCCAAGCGATTTCCTCCCCGCGGGGTGCAGGCTCGCATCAGCCTGTGGAAAAACGAACTCGTTATACCACGCGACGCCGCAATCGCACCGGACAACATTTTTGAAGAAAAGCATGCCGAAATATATCGCGAGTATCAACGGAGGCTTGAGCTGGCGGGTGCGATGGATTTTGATGACCTGTTGATGAATACGGTGAGGTTGTTTCGCCTCAATCCAGATGTGTTGAAGTCATACCAGGAGCGCTTCGCGCACATCTTGATTGACGAATATCAAGACACCAATATGGCGCAAAACAAGATTGTCTTGATGTTGGGGGCGGTGCATCACAACGTGTGCGTTGTCGGCGACACCGACCAATCGGTGTATCGCTTTCGTGGGGCCGACTATCGCAATATCATGCAGTTCGAACACGCTTTCCCCGAAGTCACCACGGTGATCTTGGCGCAGAACTACCGCAGTACCCAGACCATCTTGGATGCGGCAAACGCGGTTATCACAAACAACATCGAACGCAAGCCGAAAGAACTCTGGACCGACAAAGACTTTGGCAAGAAGATCACCAGATATTTCGCCAATGACGAATTCGATGAGTCGCAATGGGTCATTGCACAGCTGAAACAATTTCACGACACTGAACACCGCGACTGGAGCGACTTTGCCGTGTTTTATCGCACCAACGCCCAGAGCCGAGTGCTGGAGGAATCTCTCGTATATGCCGGAATGCCGTACAAAATAATTGCCGGCACTCGGTTTTACGATCGTCGAGAAGTAAAAGATGCGATGGCATTCCTGCGGTGCGCGGCCAATCCAAACGATGAAATCAATCTCAAGCGAATTATTAACATTCCAAAGCGCGGTATTGGCGACACGAGCCTGGCCAAACTGGATACCCATGCCACCGAAAGTGGCGTGAGTTTTTCGATCGCCATGCGGCGTGCCTTAGAAGCCGGCGTGAGCGGGACCGCCCTACGCGGCCTAAAGAGTTTTGTCACCCTCATCGATGAGTTGTCGGGACGACTTGGCGAAGGGCCAGGACCTGTGTTGCAATATGCCCTCGATGTGAGTGGATACATCCGTGAACTCGAGGCCGAAGGAACCATTGAAGCAATCGGTCGACTGGAAAACGTCTTGGAGTTAATTGGCGTGGCCAGTGAATTCACCATAGTTGACGAATTTCTGGAGCGAGTTGCGCTCGTTTCCGACACCGATCAACTCGACTCGGATAATCACGTCACCTTGATGACGATGCATGCCGCCAAGGGACTCGAGTTTCCCGTGGTATTCATTGTCGGCATGGAAGAAGGCATCTTTCCCCACAATCGCGCCCTAAGCGACATGATCGAACTCGAAGAGGAGCGCCGTCTCGCCTACGTCGGCATCACGAGAGCACAGGAACAGCTGATGGTTAGCCACGCCTGGAGCCGAAACCTCTACGGAAGCTCCCAGTACAATCCGCCATCGCGATTTCTTGACGAAATTCCTGAACATCTGATCGAGCGTGTTGGAAACGTTGACTCGGGAATCGACTCGAGCCGGGCCAGTTTCCGTCCCCGATCTGATCGCATGTCTCAATATTCTTCCAGTCCCGAATTTCTCGATCGTGCGGTGGATGCGGCAATAAATGCCGGACGTGACAGATCGGGTGTTCGACAGTCAAGTGAGCATGGGCTCAGGGTGGGCGACGATGTGATCCACCCGACATTTGGCGAGGGAGTCATCATCGACATTCGGGGACGAGATGAAAAGGCCGAGGCCTCGGTGCGTTTCAGCGCGGTTGGCACTAAGCACCTCTCGCTGTCGTGGGCCCCGCTCAAAAAAATCCAACGCTGAGTGTCCAGTCGGGCTTACGGAGACGACGTAGTACTTGAAGCTCCACGCATATCGATAAGCAATGTGATTCCATTTTCGACGATTGGACGAACATCGGCGGGCGGTTGCAAGTCACTCGCATTCAGAGTCCGACCCTCGCAATCGGTAAAGGTATGAGTCCGTTCAATTTGCTGCACCAAGCAATTCGAGTCCCGATCGGCAGGATAGGCGTAATACACCTGCCATCCCTTGGCCGAATCGTCACCCGTGTGTTCGATCACAATTGATCGAGTCCCATCCGAATCGCGCAAGTCTGGATACAGGATCGGTCCGTTGTCGGCAATCGACCGCGAAATGTCAACCACTCGACCAACGACGAATATCCGGTCACCAATTTGTGACTGCACCTCCGTGTTGTTGGTGACGTAGGCGGCCATCAGCCAGGTGACCCCAAACAGGGCGGCAAAAAAAGCAATGCCACCGATGACCGGAATAATCGCGCGCCGGAATGGCGAACGTAAGTTGGGAGACACCAGTCAAGTTTGGCGCAGACTAGACAACAAAATGCACTCGTCGTCGAGTTGGTGTGGGTATGGGCAAAGGGCGTAGGGTTATATCTTCGTGAATCGTACGTATCGCATTGTCGTCGCCAAACCGGGCTTGGACGGTCACGACCGAGGTGCGAAAACTATTACCCGGGCCCTGCGCGACCGCGGTTTCGAAGTGATCTATACCGGTCTGCACCAAACTCCGGAACAGATAGCGGAAACCGCCTTGCAGGAAGATGTTGACGCAGTCGGGTTGTCGCTGTTGTCGGGCGCTCACCTGACCCTATTTAAGCGGGTGATGGACGAACTTCGCGCTCGCGATATGTCCGATGTCCTCATTTTTGGTGGCGGAGTAATACCCGATGGGGACGCCCGCGAATTACGCGCCCAAGGTGTTGCCGAAATCTTCGGACCGGGGTCTTCACTGCAAGACATTGCGACTTGGCTCGAAACAACTCTCGATCAGCGGAAGTAGAGAAAATGGATCTATTTGAATATCAGGGCAAACAGTACTTTGCCCGCTTTAACATTCCGGTCTCGGCCGGCGGCATTGCAACGACCGTCGATCAGGCGGTGAGTGCCGCAAACGAAGCGCAGTACCCAGTCGTCGTCAAAGCGCAAGTCCAAGTCGGGGGTCGCGGAAAGGCGGGAGGCATCAAGTTGGCCAAAGACGCCGAAGAAGTTCGCCTTCATGCCGGAAACATTCTCGGAATGGATATAAAGGGACACATCGTCAAGCGCGTGTGGGTCGAACATGCTTCCGACATTGCCGAGGAGTATTACGCCTCGATCACTCTTGATCGCGCGGCCAAAGCGCACTTACTAATGCTCTCGGCTCAGGGGGGTGTCGAAATCGAAGAGGTCGCTGCGAATGATCCGACCGCGATTGTCAGATTACATATCAACCCGATCGATGGCTTAAGCACCGAAACAGCGCGACGGGCGGCGCTTGATGCCAAGATTTCCGACCGCGCGTTGGATGGCGTAGCGGACATTTTGGTCAAGTTGTATGAGTGTTTCACAAAGGGTGATTGTGATCTCGCCGAGATTAACCCGCTTATTTTGAAACCAAATGGAGAGGTGCATGCGCTCGACGCCAAGGTGAGTTTGGACAGTAGCGCAGCATTTCGCCATCCGGAGTGGGAGGAATATAGCGCGACCGAGGAACTCGATCCACGCGAGAAACTCGCCAAGGAAAAGAAACTCCAATACATCGGGCTCGACGGAACGGTGGGGATCATCGCCAACGGGGCGGGCCTCGCCATGAGCACCCTGGATGTAGTAAATCAGGCGGGCGGAGCGGCGGCAAATTTTTTGGATATCGGTGGCGGCGCAAATGCGGAAGTGATGACGGCCGCTCTCGAAGTGATTAACTCGGATTCCAATGTGAAGAGCATCTTGATCAACATTTTTGGCGGTATCACCCGAGGTGATGAGGTGGCAAAGGGAATTGTCGAGGCCGTGCACCGCGTGAAGTTGCGCGCACCAATTGTCATTCGGCTCGACGGCACCAACTCCAGCGAGGGCCATCGGATACTTGTCGAGGCCGGAATACCGGAGTCGCAACTTTCGACACGTCCAACGATGCTAGAAGCGGCACGGGCCGCGGTTGAGATCGCCAAGTAAAGCCGTGGCAATTTTTGTGGATCAACACACCAAGGTGATCGTGCAGGGACTCACAGGTGGGCAGGGTCGGTTTCATGGATTACGCAATCGCGACTACGGCACTCAGATCGTGGCCGGGGTAACACCTGGAAAAGCCGGACAAGATGTCGAAGGAATTCCGGTGTTTGACACCGTCGCCGAGGCGATTATGGCAACGGGTGCGACAGCATCGTTTATTGCCGTGCCGCCGAGGGCCGCACCCGCAGCAATCATCGAGGCCGCTCGTGCAGGAATCAATTTTGCAGTCTGCATAACGGAAGGTATTCCCGCGCAGGACGAGGCGCGGATCTTTGCAACGCTCCAGCGCGACTATCCGATGACTAGATTGCTGGGACCAAATTGTCCAGGGATAATTAGTCCGGGAAAGTGCAACATCGGGATTACCGCCGGTGAAATCGCCCATCTGCCAACCGCCGATGGTCCGAATGTCGGGATCGTGTCGCGATCCGGAACGCTTACATATCAGGCGTTATATGAACTTAAGCAGCAGGGCATCGGCGTGAGTAGTTGTGTCGGAATTGGCGGTGATCCTGTTCCGGGCACCTCATTCGTGGATTGCCTGGCGCAATTTCAAGTCGATCCAGAAACACACGCAATCATGTTGATCGGCGAAATTGGCGGCTCGGCCGAAGAGGAAGCGGCGGATTTCATCGCAGCGCATGTCACCAAGCCGATGAGTGCCTACATTGCGGGAGTGACTGCGCCAGCCGGAAAAAAAATGGGACATGCCGGTGCCATCGTCTCGGGAGGTAAAGGAACCGCGCGCGGCAAAATGGATGCGTTGCGATTAGCCGGAGTGAAAATCGGTCTGAACCCGACAGAAGCTGGTGCGCTTATGGGCGAAATAGTGAAGTCAATTCGATAGCACCACTGACTACCCTTAGCAGTGGCTTTTCAATGAGACAAACAGGTTCGCTTCCGTATTTACCGAGTCTGGATGGTTTGCGTGCCGTCGCTGTTATTTCCGTCATCATCTATCACGCCAATAAGGCCTGGCTCGGGGGAGGGTTTCTTGGCGTCGAGGTTTTCTTTGTCATCAGCGGTTATCTGATTACAACGCTGCTCGTCACGGAGTCGGCAACTACCGGGCGGGTCAGTCTGAAGGCCTTCTGGTTGCGCCGTGCGCGCAGGCTTTTGCCGGCGTTGTGGGCACTTCTGCTGGCCGTAACCGTCTATTGCGCGCTGTTCGAGCGCGACACATTGGGCACGCTACGAGGAGACGTGATTGGCTCGCTGGTGTACGCGTTCAACTGGTTTCAGATCTGGACCGGCTCGTCGTATTTCAGTGCGTTTGGTTTTGTTCCATTGCGCCACTTGTGGTCGCTTGCCGTGGAGGAGCAGTTCTACTTCGTCTGGCCGCTCGTCATGTTGGTTCTACTCAAGGCAGGGCGCCGCTACCTACATTCGATTGGGCTTTTGTTCTTGCTCGGGTCTGTGGCAATCAGCATCTATGTCGCATCGGTGTATCAGTCGGGTGTCGCCGTTTCGGTGGAAAAGTCGCCAGAGCATTTTCTCTCTCTTGTAGGTCATCCGGTTCTGCGCCTCGATTATTTGTTTCTGGGGACGATCAGTCGAGCCGGAGGGCTTTTAATCGGGGCAGCCGTGGCAATGTACTGGCGCCCATGGGAACGGACTCGAGTTGCACCTCCTAATCTGCGTCGCGGTGTCGATGTCGTCGGCATCGGCGGGATCGCGGCCCTCGGTGTGATGATGTGGAAGTTCCGCGACGTCATCGAGGGCGATGCCGCCGGGGGCAACCGTGGCTATGACCTTCTGTTTCGAGGAGGCTTCCTGCTCGTCGGTATCGCCAGCATTGCCGTCATCGCCGCCGCCGTTTATCCGGGCCAAAGTTTCACCCATCGCATTCTCGACCTTGGAATACTACGTTGGATCGGTCTGCGATCGTATGGGTTGTATCTCTATCACTGGCCGATATTCCAGTTTTACCGCCGCTTCGCCGGCAAATCACTAAACGTCACCGAGTTCGGTGGCCTGATGCTGGTGGCGCTCACTGCAACTGCTCTGTCGTATCGATACATCGAAATGCCCGTGCGAACGGGTGCATTCTCGGCATGGTGGTACGACATTCGACATCCACGAATCGGTGCCAACAGGGCCCGTCGTCGACGCAACTTTGGACTTGGCTTACTCCTGGCGATAGTCCCCATATTTGCCGTGTCGAGTCTGGCCACGGCGGAAGTGAAGCTGGACGAAATCGCTCAGGGTCTAAAGGACAACGAGTCAAGCGTTGTCAACGTGTTGACTACGACGACGGTCGCTACGGCCATCACGACGACTTCAATCGGTTTCGTGGCCACGACTATTCCAGCGGTCACAACTACCGTGCTCGATGGACAAATAATCGACATTCTCGCCATCGGTGACTCGGTAATGCTCGGTGCCGCCGACATCTTGACCGATCGCGGGATAACCGTAGATGCCCTGAAGAGTCGGGCATTTATTCAGGCGCTAGAGATTGTTAACTATCTGAAATCGGTTAATCGCCTCGGCGAGGCCGTGATTATTCATCTCGGCACCAACAACTATGTGAGCAAGGAAACGTTGGATGCGATCATGGTCCCGCTTGCGGATGTCTCGATCGTGTTGTTCCTGACTACGCACGTTCCGGAAAAGGCGTGGCAAGATCCCAACAATATTTTAATTAATGCACTACCGGACGAATACGGAAACGTAAAAATTTTAGATTGGTATACGATCGCCGAGGCTCATCCGGAGTATCTCTACGGTGACGAGATACATCTCAACGAAGTCGGTCAAGAGGTGTATGCCGATCTCATCATGCAAGCGATCGGAAGATAAGGTTTTCACATGACATCACCAGTGAGAGTCGCCGTCACCGGTGCGGCCGGTCAAATCGGATACAGCCTTTTGTTTCGTATTGCTTCAGGTGCAATGCTCGGACCCGACACACCCATAATCTTGCAACTTCTCGAAGTAACTCCGGCACTTGGTGCCCTCGGCGGAGTAAAAATGGAGTTGGACGACTGCGCATTCACTCAACTTGTCGATGTCATCATGACCGATGATCCCAACATTGCCTTTGCTGACGCCGACATTGCCATGCTTGTCGGGGCCATGCCACGCAAGGATGGAATGGAACGCGCCGACTTGCTGTCTGCAAACGGCGGCATCTTTAAACCGCAGGGCCAGGCAATAAGCGCCAATGCCAAGAAAGATGTAAAGGTCCTCGTCGTCGGCAATCCCGCCAACACCAATGCGCTGATCGCAATGAACAATGCTGCTGACATCGAACCAAGGCAGTTCACTGCAATGACCCGCTTGGATCACAATCGCGCGGTTGCACAACTTGCCCAGCACTTATCAAAGCCGGTTTCATCCGTTAAGAAGATGACCATCTGGGGAAATCACTCCACCACTCAGTTTCCCGACCTCATTCACTGCGAGGTTGATGGTAGAAACGCCGCTGCATTGGTAGACGATCGAGATTGGGTGAATGACATTTTTATTCCGACAGTTGCTAAGCGCGGCGCTACGGTGATCAAGGCCCGCGGATCATCGTCGGCGGCCTCGGCTGCAAATGCGGCCATGGAACATGTTCGGTCATGGGTGCTCGGAACACCGGACGGGGACTGGGTATCGATGGCCGTGCCGTCCGATGGTAGTTATGGAGTTCCCGTTGGGCTTATCTCATCTTTTCCGTGCACCTGCGCCAACGGCACGTACCGAATTGTTCAGGGACTCGACATCGACCACGACAGTCGAACGAAGATCGATGCTTCGGTAAAGGAACTAGAGGAAGAGCGCGATGCGGTCCTCGCACTTGGGTTTATCTAGACCGATAGCTATCAACCGTCGAAGTGCGATGAGGTTGCTCGCCAAGACTCTGTGGCCGTGGTGCAGCGATTAGGAAATTTTTTGATCAGATTATTTTTTGCCTTGCGCGGCGAAAGTTGGATTCCATCGCGCCATGCATCGAGATATCTCCATGGCCACAATTCACCCTGCAACAGATTGATCTCGGCCAGCGGACAGATTCGTGACATTCCGACGTGGACATGGCAGCGCGTGACTCGAGCATTTCCCGACGATCCCACAACACCGATCCAGTCGCCGGCCTCAACTTGTTGACCGATCTTGACCTTGACACGGCCCAGATGGGCGAAGAAATATCGCACGGTGTCGTCTCCAATAAGCGTTATGGTCAATCCGCCTCGGGTCCCCGGATCGTCGATCTCTTCCACCCACGTATCTTTGCGGCGAGTGTGGGTAATTGTTCCGGCGGTAGGTGCGAGCAACTTGGCGTAACACCCTTCAACATCGGTGGCGGGATAATTGAGGTGATCGCGTATATACGAAACCTCCTCCCGTGCAAATGGAAATACGTACTTTGAAACGGTCGCTGCCGAGGTTGTGGTCGCATTTGCGACATCGTTGGAAGTGCCCGAATCGGCGTGAACCTGGCTCGGAATCGAGCAGGAAATGGCAATAAGCACAACGGAACACATCGTCCGCCGAACTATTTCCCCCACGGTCACGACAATAGACGATGAGCACTAACAGTTACAGTTGCAACCCGTGGCACGACCATTTTTCATAGATACCGACACGGCCAGTGATGATGCGGTCGCGCTGATCATGGCACTGCGTCACCCCGACATTGATGTAGTCGGGATCGGAATAGTGGCCGGAAACGTGCCATTGGAAATGGGTGTTCAAAACGCCCTTTACACCGCAGAACTGTGTGGTTCGCTGGTTCCGATCTATGCCGGCGCTAGTCGACCACTTGTACGCGAATTAATGACCGCCCAATTTGTCCATGGCAACGACGGCATGGGGGATATCGGATTGCCACTTTACGGTCGCACCCCGAGCGTCGGTAACGCGATCGACGCGCTCGTTGCCGCGGCAAACGCGTATGCAGGCGAACTCACCCTTGTCACGCTAGGTCCGTTGACCAACATCGCCCTCGCCTTGCAACTGGACCCGACATTGCCGCATAAAATTGCGCGTTGCGTGGTGATGGGAGCGGCGGCCGATCACATTGGCAATGTCTCACCGGTTGCCGAATTCAATATGTGGTGCGATCCACATGCTGTAGAGATCGTGTTGGCATCGGGAATGAAACTCGAGTACGTCGGGTGGGACATCTCGCGTCAATATGCGGTGATCTCACCGACTCTGGCGCGCCAGATTTGTGCTATCGGCACACCCTTGGCCGAGTTCTCAATTGACATTCAACGGGTGCTTGTCGAATTCTGCGCTGACGTAACCCACATCGACGGGTTTGATCTGCCGGATCCAATTGCCATGGCGTATGCCATCGATGGCGACATCGCGACCGAAATCCGCGACCTGTACCTGTCGGTGGAAACATCGAACCCGCACACCCTTGGGATGGTTGTGATGGATACATTGGGAGCATTGAACCAAGTTTCCAATGCTCTGGTGGTGACTCGGGCCGATTCTAAGTTGTTCCAGTCGATGCTTATAGATGCGTTGCGGGATTAGTTCGTGACCTCGTTGTCTCCACTTAGTTCCTCGTTCGTCGAGCTTGCAGTCACCACGCGCAACGGCCGAGACGAGTCCCTTCACTATGGTGCCGTTGTCATGTTGGGGAGTGACGGAACGATTGAACAGGCGCTCGGTGATCCGTCGGTGGTGGTGTATCCGCGTTCGTCAAACAAACCAATTCAGGCCACGGCGATGGTGTCGCTAGGTCTGAATATTCCTGCGCGGCTACTCGCCTTGGCATGTGGAAGTCACGACGGTCGTCCCGAACATTTGGCGGCTGCGCGAGAATTATTGTCAACGGTGGGGCTCGCCGAATCTTGCCTTGGTAACACGCCAGATCTGCCGCTCAATTCCGAGGCCGCGGAAGCCGTGTTGCGCAATGGCGGAGCTCGCTCGGCCGTGCAAATGAATTGCTCCGGCAAACATGCGGCAATGCTTGCCACGTGTGTGCTCAACAATTGGCCCCACGACGAGTCCTATCTTCGGGATGATCATCCACTGCAGAAACACATCACCCAGACGATTACTGACCTGTCTGGTGAACAGGTCACTCACATAGGAATAGACGGTTGCGGTGCCCCAGCCCACGCATTTTCTCTTGTTGGCCTGGCCCGGGCTTTTCGCGCAATTGCAATGTCGCCCGACGACTCACCGGCCGGAATTGTCTCGTTCGCAATGCGCGCACATCCGGAGATGGTCGGGGGCCCGACTCGTGATGTCACCTTGCTGATGCAGGGGATCCCCGACTTGCTGGCCAAGGATGGGGCCGAAGGGGTGTATGCCGCCGCGTTGAGCGACGGTCGCGCGGTGGCACTGAAAATTTCCGACGGTGCAAATCGGGCTAGACCTCCTGTGATGAGGGCCGCCCTACAAGCACTTGGCGTCGATCTCGGCACCGTTGACCCTCGTGCTATTGCTTCGCCGATATTCGGACACGGGAAACAAGTAGGCGAGGTTCGAGTTATCGCCCGATTCTGATCAAATTACGGATGCAGACCGCGCATTCGATGGGCATCGGCGATGGTCTTGACTCCGAGCACAGATGTTGCCAGCCGATAGGGAAGATTGGCGGTTTCGGCAAATGTGTAGAACCGATTGAAGGCCGCGCGCATCAGGTCGGTCACGCGCGCATTGACCTGGTCCTCATCCCACGTGAGGTGGGCAAAGTTTTGGCATTGTTCAAGATACGAACAAGTGACGCCGCCGGCATTGGCGAGCACGTCGGGCATGATCAGGACGCCTTTATCGGCGAGAATCTCGTCGGCGGCGGGCGTGAGTGGACCATTGGCGCCCTCAACCACCAGCCGAGCCTTCATCGAGGTTGCCTCCTTATCGTGCACCGCTCCTTCTAATGCACACGGCATCGCGATATCCGCATCGAGTCCAAATAACTCGCGCGAGCCGCTGATTCCCTTGGCCACGACATCGCCGACACCGGTTTCGGTGACGCTTGATGCGCCTTCGCGCAGTGCGGCATCGATGCGTCCCAGCGCAAGTCCGTTGCTGTGATAGATCGACCCACCGACATCGGCGAGTCCAACAATGATGGCCCCACGCTCGGTTGCCAACTTGGCCGCCCACGATCCCACCTGACCGTAACCCTGAATCACGATCCTTTGTCCGGAGAGCGACTTGCCCAATTTGTGCAAGATCAGTTCGGCGATCTCGACAACGCCACGACCGGTAGCCGATTCGCGACCAAGCGAGCCACCGAGTTCGATCGGTTTGCCGGTGACGACACCGGGCACGACATGGCCGACACCTGTCGAGTATTGATCCATCACCCAGGCCATCACCTGTGCGTTGGTTCCCACATCGGGCGCTGGCACATCACGGTCTGGTCCGAGAAACGGAGCAATCTCCGAGATGTACCTGCGGGTGACGCGCTCGATTTCGCCGATCGAATACTTTTTTGGATCGAATGCGACGCCACCCTTTGCACCACCAAGGGGCAGATTCATGATCGCGGTCTTTA
This sequence comes from Ilumatobacteraceae bacterium, assembly GCA_039916865.1. Lineage (GTDB taxonomy): Bacteria > Actinomycetota > Acidimicrobiia > Acidimicrobiales > Ilumatobacteraceae > UBA3006. The sequence continues at coordinate 216 of JBDSKN010000085.1, read as the reverse complement.
GCGACATGCCGATTGCCAAAGCAACCACTTCATCGCGAGTGACCTCAGCGTGATAGCGAATTCCACCTTTGGCCGGGCCGCGAGTTGTGTTGTGGTGCACTCGCCAACCAGTGAACTGGTCGCGGGTGCCGTCGTCGCGGCGAAAGGGGATTGCGACTTCAAGAATTCGTCGCGGTGCGACGATGGTCTCGATCAGGCCGTCATCAAGGTCTAGCC
>JBDSKN010000084.1:0-19866 GCA_039916865.1 Ilumatobacteraceae bacterium | reverse complement strand
ACAACTCAGATCTACACAAGGGTTGACAATGATGTGTTGTTTGAGATCTATCGCGAATCCCATCCACGGGCCAGAATTGTGCGCACCTGACATGTTGCATCTGGTCAAGCGATTCTTTGGTTCACTGACATCCGATCCGCTTAACGAACGAGAGATTTCATGGGTCAAGGAAGAATTGACTTCCGATGAATTCGATTTGTGGAATACCCAGGCCGTAACCGACCAGCGCCACAGTTTTGATATTGCGATGCGTTTTATAGTTCTGCGACCGCAGGGATCACAAGAAGAAATTGCCGGTGCGCTACTGCACGACATAGGAAAAATTGAGGCCGGACTAGGTACCATCGCCCGCGTAGTCGCCACCATCCTGCCGCTACCCACACAAAAATTCACCGCATATCGCCAGCACCAACGGCGCGGCGCGCAGTTAGTGAAATCGATCGGGTGCAGTTCGACAACAATTGCGCTGGTTGCGGGCTACCCAGACAGCGAAGCGCAACGGGCGCTATCCCAGGCGGACAAAATCTAAGTTCTAAACTCGAGGCAACAGTCCGATCGCCTCGTAGGCGCGAGACAAGGTGGCGGCGGCAACAATGTTGGCGCGCTGCGCGCCGATTCCCAACATCCGCTGCAATTCCCCTCGATCTGACATCAGTTCCCTGTACCGCTGGGCTATCGGGGCGAGCATCGCCGAGACCGCCGCCCCGGCGTCTTCCTTTAGCTGTCCGTATTGCGAGTAACTCGCGGCCAGCGTCTGCGGATTCGATTGAGTCGCGGCGCCGAGTATTTCCAATAGATTTGAAACACCGGGTTTGTTCTCGGGATCAAATCGAACTTCATTGTCGCTGTCGGTGACCGCCCGCTTGAATTTCTTTTCAATTACCGCAGGCTCGTCAAGAATGTTTATGACCCCTGCATCGTTGTCGTCCGATTTCGACATCTTGGACGTGGGAACTTGCAAGTCCATGACCCGGCCACCAACCGCCGGCGTCACCGCCTTGGGCACGACAAATGTTTCGCCAAAGCGATGGTTGAACCTCATCGCAATGTCGCGGGTGATCTCAATATGTTGGCGCTGGTCGTCGCCAACCGGGACTTCTTGCGCGTCATAGAGCAGAATATCGGCGGCCTGCAGCGCTGGGTATGTGAACAACCCGGCGGATACAAACTCGGTCTCCCGCTTGGCGGATTTGTCTTTGAACTGCGTCATCCTGCTCAGTTCGCCGAAACTCACCGTACATTCCATGATCCAGCCGAGTTGGCTGTGCTGTGGCAGGTGACTTTGAACAAAGATAGTCGCCACCTCGGGGTCGAGCCCCATGGCAAAGAGCATCGCCGCCAGTTCGAGAGTCTGTTGGCCAACTACGTCCGGACTTTCGGTGATGGTCAAAGCATGGAGGTCGGCAATGCCATGAAACTTGTCACCCTGGTGTTGATCCGCGACCCAATTGCGTACCGCACCCAAATAATTGCCGAGCTGCATTTCGCCGGTGGGTTTGATGAGAGAGAGCACTCGAGTCACGGCCCAACATTAGTCGCAGTGTCGGTCTGCGAGTCGTGAATTAAGTAACCTAGTGATTAATGGGATACGAAGTCACGACTCCGGTTTTTGCGGGTCCGTTCGAACTGCTACTTCATCTAATGCTGAGCGACGAACTCGATATCCATGAGGTTTCACTTTCACGGATAATTGAGGCGTATCTGGCCGAAGTACAAAAGATGGAATCTCTGGATTTGGATGTCGCAACAGAGTTTCTGTTAATAGCTGCGACCCTCATAGAACTAAAGACCCGTCGCTTACTCCCCAGTCGAGATGACACGGATATCGACGAGGAGTTCGCATTGTGGGAGGAGCGAGATCTTCTCCTGGCTCGATTGCTGGACTGTAAGACGTTTAAGGATGTGGCCGGGGTCATGGGTACGTTGATCGAGCGGGCCGATTTGAGTTTTCCACGGATGGCCGGACCGGAAGAGCGATTCGCTTCGCTAATGCCGGATCTACTCGAGGGAGTTACTCCTTTTCGACTGCAGCGGGCTATTCTCAAAGTCACCGCGCCAAAACAACACATCACGGTAGACATGATGCATGTCACGCCAATTCGCGCCAGCGTCGCCGATGCACTTATCGAACTGATCGAGTTTTTGCCAACGGCGGGTCGGATTTCATTTTCGGAAATCTCGAAGGGAATCACTGAGCGGGTAGAAGTAATCGTCAGATTCCTGGCACTTCTTGAACTCTTCAAGCAGGGGCGCGTTGAACTGATCCAGGGCGATCGGTTCGGTGATGTAGGAGTGCTCTGGACTGGTGGGTCGGACAGATCCTTTGATGCGATATTGAACATTGATGACTACGAGGGGTAATCGCCGCACATGGACAATGAACAACCCGATCACGATCTGACCGCCGATGTAGTTCGCGCCCTCGAGGCAATACTGCTGGTGGCAATGGAGCCGGTCAGTTCCACTCTGCTGGCCCAACTGTTAGAGCAAAGCGTCGCAACCGTAGAGACGCTGTGCGAAAAATTGGCCGGCGCTTATGAGGATGCCGGTCACGGATTTCAACTGTGCAAAGTCGCTGGCGGGCATCGCCTGCAATCTCATCCAGACGTGGCCGCCTATGTCGAGCGATTCATTCTCGATGGCCAACATATTCGCGTTTCTTCTGCCGCATTGGAAACCCTGGCGATCATCGCCTACAAACAACCGATGTCGCGTGGTCAAGTCGCGGCAATTCGCGGCGTCGACCCCGATGCGGTGATGCGTACCCTCCAGGCACGCGGTTACATCACGGAGATTTCCCGAGACGACGGACCCGGTCAGGCCGTGTTGTTTGGAACAACGCCTCTCTTTTTGGAACGCTTGGGGATCAATTCGCTGCAAGACCTGCCACCAATTGCCGATTTTGTGCCCGATGCCTCTGTGGTCGAGGCGCTCGAGCTTGGTTTGCGCGTTTCTACGATTGAATCGCCGACATTGAGCGAATAGATATGACCAACCCTGCGCCGGGAGGCGCTGAACCACACCTATCCAATTCGCAGGATGACGGCGAGCGATTGCAAAAAGTCCTCGCCCAACGAGGTTGGGGGAGTCGTCGCCACTGCGAGGAACTCATTTCTGAGGGTCGAGTCCGCGTGAATGGTGAAATTGCGATTCTTGGACGCAGAGTACTTGTGGATAGCGACAGCATAGAAATCGATGGCGCTCCGGTCGGAATCCGTCCCGAACTCGTTTACTACCTGTTGAACAAACCTGTCGGCGTTATTACCACGGCCAAGGACACTCACAATCGTGAGACCGTGTTGAATCTAATTCCAAAACTTCCTCAGGTCCACCCGATGGGGCGACTAGACGCCGAAACCGAAGGATTGTTACTGCTCACCAATGACGGTGAACTTACTCATCGAATCACGCATCCAAAATTTGGGCTTGACAAGGAGTACCTCGTGCACGTTCGCAGTGACGAGCACGGGGTCCCCGATTCGGCCCTGCATAATTTGCGGATTGGCGTCGAACTCGACGACGGTATGACATCGCCGGCCGATGTTGGTCAATTGCAACCTGGAGTCTTGCGCATTGTCATCCATGAAGGGCGAAACAGACAAATTCGTCGAATGTGTCAGCAAGTCGGGTATCCGGTCTTGCGATTGGCACGAGTTCGGATCGGACCAATTTCTGATCGACGACTACGACCGGGTGAATTTCGATTACTCACCGTCGCGGAAATTCGCTTGCTTGTTGAAGCGGTTACCGATGTAGCCCACAGATACGATTGAGCGCCGTGACCACCCGACGCGCAAATGTGATGGGATTGGGTCTCATCGGTGGATCGCTCGGTCTGGCGCTAATTCAGAGGGGTTGGCAGGTGAGTGGAATTGACTCCCGACTACAGGCCGAGTCGGAAGCACTGGCGCTGGGAATAATTTCATCGGTTGGTATCGATCCGGACGCCGATATCACATTTGTCGCCACACCTGTTTCGTCGATTGCCCAACAAGTGCGGTTGGCCCTGGCCGACACACGCGGATTGGTCACCGATGTAGGGGGAGTGAAATCCGCCATTGTCAACGAGATCGACAATTCGCGATTTGTGGGTGGACACCCCATGGCCGGAAGCGAGCTGGTTGGTCTTCAAGGCGCCGATGGGTCGCTGTTTGAAGGCGCGGTGTGGGTGCTTACTCCCCGTGACTCAACTGCCGACTCCTCATTTGCCAGCGTGGCCAAAATTGTTGGCGAACTTGGCGCCGAGATAGTCGTACTAACACCCGCTCGCCACGATCAACTCATTGCGGTGGTTAGTCACTTACCGCACCTCACTGCAGCCACCCTGATGGGGCTTGCCAACAGCAGCGCCGAAGAGCACGTGGCCGTGTTGCGTCTGGCGGCCGGAGGTTTTCGTGACATGACGCGAGTTGCATCTGGCCACCCCGATATTTGGATTGACGTGTGTCGCGAAAACCGCAGCGCGATCTTGGCTGCCCTCGATGGAATGATTGATGGTCTGAACACGATGAGAACAATCGTCGAAGAAGGGGATGACAAAGCACTACTAGATCGTCTCCAATCTGCTCGGACTGCTCGCGCAAATCTGCCTGGTCGGGTGCGCGAATTACTCGATGTCGTTGAGGTTCGAGTTCCAATTCCGGATCGCGCTGGGGCGGCGGCCGAGGTATTCACTCTTGCCGCCAAACTTGGAGTGAATGTGGCCAACTTTGAGGTCGCCCACTCGGTGGAGGGGGAGCGTGGAATTCTCATTGTGGTCATAGACAAGGCGAGTCAAGATGTGTTCCGCGGGGGTCTCATTGCTCGCGGTTTTCGACCAACAATTCAATCCGTTTCATGACCGATCCGCATCGATTCACGATTCAACGACATTTCGGGCCCCTGTCGGCAACCGTCGAGGTGCCAGGTTCAAAGTCGCTGACTAACCGTGCATTGGTGTGTGCCGCGCTCGCCAAAGGGCCATCTAAATTATTCAATATCGCACCGGGTGATGACACATTGGCGATGATCGATGGTCTGACTGCAATGGGCGCTCGCTGCATCGTTCAGGGTTTCGATGTCGACATCGTGACGCCGATCGATCGGGCCTGGGGCGAAGAAGTAACGGTGAATGCGAACCTGGCCGGGACGACTTCCCGATTTCTAACAGCGGTTGCGGCCCTTCGAACCGGGTGTACCACGGTGACAGGGGACCACGAATTGCTACTGCGTCCAATGGCGGGATTGTTCGAGTCACTTTCATTGCTGGGGGCAAAGGTCACGACACTCGAGGAACCCGGTCACCTTCCCGTCCGGGTTTGTGGCGGATACCAAACTGGGCACGAATTGACAGTAAGGGGAGACACATCAAGTCAATTTATAACAGCGTTGTTACTCATTGGGCCGGCATTGCTCAACGGATTAAAAATGAAGATCAATGGACCAATTGTGTCGGAGCCGTATCTGGCGATGACGTGTTCGGTCATGAATGACTTTGGCGCTGAAGTAAATCGCGTCGGCATCGATCTTTTCGAAGTCCAGGCTCAGGGCTACCGCGGTCGACATTTTGTGATCGAGCCGGATGCTTCGTCAGCGTCGTATCCGCTCGCGGCGGCGGCAATAGTTGGCGGATCGGTGACGGTGACCGGTATCGGCGAATCAAGCGTGCAAGGTGATAAAGAATTTGTTGAAGTCTTGCGCAACATGGGCTGTTCAGTTCGGAGCTCAGCGGGAGAACTTGGTGTTTCCCGAAATGCCGTGCATCCACTCCGCGGAATCGAACTCAACATGGCATCGATGTCCGATCTCGTTCCCACGGTGGCGGTTGTGGCGATGTATGCGGCGACGCCGACTCGTATTTCCGGAGTGGGATTCATTCGTAGTAAGGAAAGCGATCGGCTCAATGATTTAGCCAATGAACTACGCAAGTTGGGGGGCGAGATCGAGGTAACCTCGGATGGTCTCGTCGTACACCCGTCGCGGGTGCACGGTGGGGTGGTGGAAACTCATCGAGACCACCGGATTGCGATGGCACTGTCGCTGGTGGGCCTAACGTGCGACGGTGTTGTGATAGTTGATCCCGATGTGGTCTCAAAGAGTTGGCCGGGTTACTGGACAATGCTTCGCGCACTGTAGATACGTTGACGCCGGCATGCTCTCCAAATCACATCCGAATTATTCAACGATTCTGCGACTCCATGATCAGGCGGTGCAATCCGGCATTCCGACATATCAGGATCCACAGACTGGCCTAGCGGTGATGACGGCGGCATTTCTCGCCAACCAGCAAATTTGCTGTTCAAACGGATGTCGGCATTGTCCATTTGAGGTCGAATAACTTTCGGAATCCGGCATGAACCAAGTTTTGGGACACTCTGAACTAGATTGTGCTTATCGAATAGGCAATAAAACACACGAGGAGTCATGTTGAGTACGGAACGCGAGATTATGACATGGGAATCCTTTGGAGTCGCCAGTCGCGAACTTGCGGTAATAATCAACGACAGCGGATACGAACCGGACATTATTCTTGCGATCGCTCGCGGCGGTCTCTTGGCGGCTGGCGCGCTCGGTTATGCGTTAGCGGTGAAGAATACCTACACGATGAATGTTGAGTTTTATACGGGTGTCAACGAACGCTTGGCAGTGCCGATGATTCTACCTCCCGTTCCAAGCCTCATCGATCTCAAAGATTCCAAGGTTCTCATCGTTGATGACGTTGCAGACACCGGTCACACCTTAAAACACGTGCTCGAATTTTGTGCCGGAAGATTGGCCGAGACTCGACTTGCAGTGTTATATGAAAAGTCGCAATCGATTGTGAAATGTGATTATGTCTGGAAGCACACCGATTTGTGGATCAACTTTCCCTGGAGCGAAAAGGAGCCAGTGGCCAAGCATCGCTCCACAGTCCGAGACGCCTGAGCGATACCGCGGACGTTCTTGTCATCATTTGACATAAGTGATTGTTGGATCAAGAAACTCATTGGTAGTCAGGTCGGAAGCAATCACATCGACTACATCCAGACCTTGTTCACGAAATATCGGCAACGCCTTGGCAATGAATTCGGTAACTCGAGGTTCCTCGAAATCGCCGAATGTCGGCGTATCGCCATTTCCGATGATGTCTAGATCCTTTTGAGATTTCGCACCATTAGCTGTATCGCCTTCGCTCTGAGTCCAGAAACTGTCGTAGGCCAAGGTCGTGGCGATGATGATTGCATTGGCCCGTTGTGGCGAGGCGATGTAGTCAATTTCGGCCTGCTGCATGATAGGTACCAATTTGGCTAGACACGGTCTGAATTCCTCCAAACGGTCTTTGCGGATCGCCAGCGACTGTGAGTAACCCGTCCATCCGGCATCGTGGATGAGCTCGTAACCGGTATTGATTGCTCCCGTACTGAGTACTGAATACTTGTACGGCTCAGATGTAACAAATCCTTGGTGAGCGGCGTCTTCCGTTGCTAGCAGCAAGTTTCCCTGGTAGTTCGTGTCGATCTGACCTTCGCTTATTGCGCCGGTGCTGACGAAGTAGCGCATGAAACTTTGGTCGCCAAAGACGTAGATGGTCGATATTTCCTTACCGATGTCGGCGATGGTCTTGGCGTCTGGGTGTTTGTCGGCGTTCCACAGAATCACTTGCGGATTTTTGTTGAGGGCTGAAAATACAGCCAGAGTGGGAGTGTTCTTGTACGTCTTGATTGCGACATCCGTTCCGACATAGCCGAACATGATCGCGTCATCTTGATACATCTCTGTTACCACTGGAATCTGCAGAAATGGTCCGCCGGCTCTAATTTCTAGTTCGACTCCAGTGTCTTGCCCGCGGACGGTAAGTGCTCCGACGACGGCGCCCGTGTCTTTGGAAGCGGCGTAATCGGCACCCATTAATTCGAACGCACCGCCATGCTCCGCTTCCGGGAACCAGTCGGTTTGAATCACTATTTTTGGCGGACAAGCATCTGTTAGAGAAACTCCCGGTGCAATCGCCTGAGTGGTTTGCGAAACCGCAGTGTCGTTCGAAGCGGAGGGAGAACTGCTACAGGCGGCAAGAGTTAGAGCAGTGATCGCTGTAATTGCTGCAGCTATTTTCAAGTGTGTAGTCATGAATTCTCCTAAGTAATTGGTGTCTGGATCAGAACTTTGCGGCCTCTTCATACCATCGACCGACCGCGACCTTGTAGATCACCCCGAAAATTATAAACAGCGATAGCCCAAGAAGTGCTGCGCTGATTGAAGTGATAAACATTGGACCCGATTGGTTGTTGATAAAGAATGTGGTGATGAGCTTCCCCAGCCCTGGGTTGCCTTTGGAGAAGAAGAAATCGCCCACAATTGCACCGATCACCGCTAGGCCGGCCGAAATTCTAAATCCGGTGAAAATCGCTGGCGACGCCGCTGGCAATTGCAATTTGATCAGGCGACGAATTCTCCCAACATGGTGAAGAGTAAACAGATCATGGAGGTTGCGATCGACGGATCGCAGGCCAAACAGGGTATTGGACACGATGGGGAACAGCGAGATGATTACCGTGACGATGACCCTGGCGGCGAAATTGGCCCCAACGATTTTGATCAGAAGGGGGACAAGGGCAATGATCGGTGTCACCTGCATGGCGATGAGATAGGGCCACAATGAGCGCTCCAACCAACGAGCCTGGGCCATCAAGATTCCTAGTAGGAGTCCCAAAAATATTGAAATGAGTAACCCAACCATGCTGGTCTTGATGGAAATTAAAGTTGCGGTAAAAATTTTGTCCCGGTTTATCCCGTTGAAGTCTTCAAATAGTCGGTGCGGCGGCGGGATAATCAGTGGCTTGTTCGAAGCCGGTGAGAAATTGTTGTCCAGGCCGTAGGCCACTGCATACCACCCCGCAATGAAGATGACGAAGACGACCAATGGCCCAACGATTCCTGAAATGCGATCCGATTTGAGCGACCTCACTGGCTGTCCTGACGCAAGGCACGAGACACTTGACCACAAATCTCGGCAAACTGCGGGGTGTAGCGAATGTCGTGTCGGCGGGGATATGAATACGGAACCGTAATAACCCGAGCGATTGTGCCTGGCCGAGGCGACATGACCACGACGCGGCTACTCATGTACACCGCTTCAGCGATGGAATGAGTAACGAACAAGGCGGCGAACTTGCGTTGGGCGAAGAGCGCGAGAAGTTCGTCGTTGAGCCGTTCACGAGTAAATTCGTCAAGTGCGCTAAAGGGTTCGTCAAAAAGAAACAGATCAGGATTACTAACAAGCGAGCGAGCAAGTGAAGTTCGCATCTTCATCCCACCGGACAATTGCCGGGGATACTTGCGCGCCGAGTCAACAAGGTCTACAAGTTGCATGATTTCATGGACCCGACGTTTCCTCTCACCTGGCTCCACGTCGTCGAGTTCAATCAACAGTTCAATGTTGCGGAAGACATTGCGCCAGGGAAGCAAGGTCGCATCCTGAAACACGAAACCCACCTTGGTGGTTTGGACGACGCACTCACCGCTGGTGGGGGTTTCTAGCCCGGCCGCGATCCGTAGAATCGTGGACTTTCCGCATCCGCTTGGCCCCACAAGCGAAACGAATTCCTTCCACCCAATGTCCATCGTGATGTTGGATAGTGCCTGCGTCGAGTCGGCAAATGTTTTGCCCAGACCCCGCAACGAAAGGAGTTGCCCCGTGTGGACTTGATCGTCTACGACGTCAGCGGCTGATGAAGTACTCATCGAAGCGTCGGCATAGCCGCATCCTCGTCGGGGTCACCGCTACAAGTTACTCCACAATCCGCGTGATTCGAGTACGCCGCGGAGGATGGCAAGACGATCAGTCATTATTCCGTCCGCGCCAATGTCGAGCAAATGCTCCATTTCAGATGGCTCATCAATAGTCCACACGTGAACCTGCAGTCCGACGTCGTGTGCGGCATCGACCAGCGCCCGATCGGTAATCGTGAGGGGCCCTTGCCTTAGCGGTATCTGAGCCGCATGAACGCCGGGAAATTGAGGTCGAGATCGCAACCAGCGGCGCAGACGCAGCCGAGCCACCTCCTTAGGGCCGAGCGAGGTGCATAGGGTGGCGCCAAAATGACTTCGCAGTTGGCGCAAGCGATTGTCGCTAAACGACCCAACACAAACTCGATCCAACGAATTCGTCGCCGTCAATAAATCGATTAGGGGCTGCAGCGCGCCGTCGGACTTGCAGTCGATATTGAATCGGGCCTCCGGCCAACTACTAAATAACTCCGCCATTAGCGGAATCGGCTCGCGACCCGCCACCCGTGCGTCTCGTACCTGGTCATAGTTGAGTTCACTGATGCGACCTGACACACCACATGTCCGCTGCAAGTTGTTGTCGTGAAAGGCGAGTAGGACACCATCTTTTGTAGCGTGCACATCTGTTTCCAGATAGCGATAACCGGAGTCAATGGCATGCTGAAAGGCGGGCATCGTATTTTCGGGATTGTCGCTGGCGCCACCGCGATGGGCAAACGCAATCGGCAACTTAGTGTCGAGGAATGGATGAGTGGCGCTTAATCCCATTCTGGATTACTCAGATCGCTCGTCCGGCGTTGGCCCAGTACTCGTCCTTGAGAAAACGTTTGTAGAGTTTGCCGGTTGGGTGGCGTGGAAGCTCTGCACGAAAGTCAATGCTCCGGGGACACTTGAAGTCGGCCAGCGACTGTCGGCAATAGAGATTTAGTTCTTTACTCAGCGCTTCGGCCTCTTGCTGCGTCGTCGGCATCGTCACCGGTTGTACGACCGCCTTGACCTCCTCGCCAAATTCATCATTCGGAATTCCAAATACCGCTACGTCGATGACCCTGGGGTGATTGATCAACACATTCTCGGCCTCCTGCGGGTAGATGTTGACTCCGCCGGAAATGATCATGAATGCCTTGCGATCGGTGAGATAGAGAAATTTGTCGGCATCCAAGTAACCAATGTCGCCAAGCGTCGTCCATCCCCGCCCTAGGGGATCTCGCGATGCCTTAGTTTTCTCTGGGTCGTTGTGGTACTCGAATATTGCCGGACTTTCGAAATATACAGTTCCAATTTCGCCAACTGGCAACTCAATGCCGTCGTCGTCGCAAATATGGAGAGTTCCCGATACCGCCACGCCGACCGTGCCGGGATGGTCGAGCCACTGCTGTGGACTGCAATACACGAAGCCGTTGCCCTCCGAGCCGGCGTAATACTCATGAATGATTGGTCCCCACCAATTCATCATCGATCGCTTTACCTCGATTGGGCAGGGTGCGGCCGCGTGGAATGAATTAATTAGCGACGAGGTGTCGTAATTTGCGCGGACCTCCTCATCGAGCTTGAGCATTCGCACGAACATGGTGGGGACCGTTTGGTTATGAGTTGCCTTGTATTTCTCGGTCAGCCGCAGGAATTCTTCGGCGTCAAAATGGTCCATGATCACCGTTGTTCCGCCTAACCGGTGCACCGCCATGTTCCAACGCAACGGGGCCGCGTGGTACAGCGGAGCCGGTGACAGATAAATCGTGTTTTCATTCATCGAAAAAAGCATTTGGCCCAGAGTTGCCACTCCATTTGGAGAACCAATTGGATTTATCGGTAAAACCAACTTGATTCCCTTCGGACGTCCCGTCGTCCCACTCGAATACAGCATGTCCACGCCATCAATACGACCTTCAAGGGGCGTGTTCGGGAATGCGGCGACGGCATCCTGATAGTTGTCGTATCCGGCAATCGAATCATCAAGCATCAAACGCAGGTGAACATTTGGAATGGAGTCGTTAATTTGGGCGGCCTGTTCTGCCTTGTACTTGCTAGTGATGAAGGCCTTGGCGCCGCAATCATTGACGATATAGGTCAGTTCCTCACTCGTCAGGCGACTTGAGCAGGCCGTGTAAATAAGCCCGGCGTAGTGACAACCCCAAATCACCTCGAAGAAGCGAGGGTGGTTTTCTAAACAAACTGCAATGTGGTCGCCGACTTGCAAACCACTCGATCGCAGTAAGTGACTGAGTCGATTGGCGCCCGAGTCAAGGTCGGCATAGGTGATCTCGGAACCATCGTGTGCATTTACTACTGCAAGTTTATTGGGCATAGTAAGTGCAATGTGCCCAGGAAACATATTGTCAACCGTAGCCCGATACATTCAGGGCATCGACACTATTGCTCAATTTGAATTATTAATGAAAGCTGATAGCGCCGATGTTCCGCTCGATTTGGCTTTGTCGCTCATCGCCGTGACGGCCGACGAATCGCTGTCTGTGAATAACCTGATCCGACGCTTCGACGACCTTGCAGCATCAATTCAGTGCGCGACCCCGCAGCAGTTAATGATTTCCCTCTTCGGATCGGGAAAATTCACTGGCAACACCATTGAATACGACGACCCGGCCAATTCCTTGATTAACCAAGTGTTTGATCGTCGGCTCGGCGTGCCGATATCCCTTGGCGTTCTGGCTATGGAAATTGGATCGCGGGTAGGTGTGCCAATTACGGGCATTGGAATGCCAGGTCATTTTCTCTGTGCCACGTCCCAAAATGACGATGACTTGATCGTTTATTTTGATCCGTTTCATGGGCCGGATCCTCTTTCAGCCGTTGAGTGCAAGATCCTGTATCGGCGACTCACCAGTCTCGATAATTGGAGTGAGGCATTCCTGATGCCGACATCGTCACGGCAGGTAGTGGTGCGAATACTGAACAACTTGAAGGCCATTTACCTGCGGCGAAATGATGTCGCCAACATCCGTTGGGTTATGCGCTTGCGTACCGTCATTCCCGAATTGACCGCCGAAGAACAGCGCCAGTTTGCGCGCCTGGTCCGATCTTCCAACTAATCTACGACTATGACCACAGTTGCTGAATTGTCAACATCGCAAGAAGTTCAGGTTTCAGATCTTGTCGATGATTTGCTGGCCAAATTTCCACCTCAATCAACACCATCCGCAAAATTTCTCGGTGAGCAGTTTGATCGCGGACTTGCGTGGGTGCATTTTCCTGTGGGTGTTGGCGGTCTCGGCGCGTCACCTAAGCATCAGAAGATTGTTAACGAGAAAATCACTTCGGCAGGCGGCCCAAATGCGTATGCGCGGAATCCCATCGGATACGGGATGTGCGGCCCAACCGTCGTTGAGTGGGGAACCGAGGCTCAAAAAGCGCGGTACCTGCGGCCTCTTTTCACCGGCGAAGAAATTTGGTGCCAATTATTTTCTGAACCTGGATCCGGTTCTGACTTTGCTGGCTTGGCGGCCAAAGGCGTGCGCGACGGCGATGAATGGGTAGTCAACGGCCAAAAGGTATGGACAACTCTCGCTCACTTGTCGCGCTGGGGATTGTTGGTTGTGCGCACCGATCCCGAGGCCGTAAAACATGCCGGTCTTACGGCGGTGGTGGTGGACATGCACGCCGCGGGGGTCGAGGTTCGTCCGCTCAGACAGTTGACCGGTGAGGCCGAGTTCAATGAGGTGTTTTTTACCGATGTCCGTGTGCCGGTCTCAGAGACTCTTGGGGGAGCCGGTGATGGTTGGCGGGTGAGTCTGACCACGTTAATGAACGAGCGGGTTGCTATCGGCGGTGCAATTCCGCCACGCGGCTCCGGAGCAATTGGCGAGGCGCTTAAGATTTGGCGAAAACTTCCCAAGGAACGTCAGGATGCTTCGACTCGGGATCATCTCATGTCGCTGTGGATTCGCGCCGAAATATTGCGACTTACAAATATTCGTGCCGGGCAAATGCGCAAAGTCGGTGTGCCAGGTCCAGAAGGCGCCATTGGCAAAATGGCGGGCGCGGAATTGAACAAAGAGACATTCGAATTTTGTGTCAATTTGCTGGGCGCGGAAGGCATGTTGTACAGCAGTTACGAAATGGTCCGCCCGGAAACAGCGATGAGATTTGAATCGGTACCGAAGGCATTTCTCCGTTCCCGTGCCAACAGCATCGAAGGCGGAACGACCGAGGTCATGCGTAACATTCTTGGTGAGCGAATGCTTGGGTTGCCTGGCGATGTTAGAGTTGATCGCGATGTGCCGTGGAGCTCTATCCCGCGCAGTTAAATAGTTACTGAGACAAACCCTGCAACACGGTGCTGGCTTTCCAGTTTCTCTCCTCGATACGCGAGCCTCTGGCAACGGTTCCGCCAAGCGTGATAGTCGTAGCAAGTTCAATTGCGCTCTGTAGTTCACGTATATTTCGAGGTGCCGGAAAGTATTCATCCTCGGTGGTGATACGAACTTCCTCAACGCCCCGAAGCGGGGCGAGTCGTGCAATTACCTCGGTCACAAGTTGTTCGGGCGCCGAGGCACCCGCCGTTATACCGACAGTTCCGGATATGTCGTCGGGAAGTTCGTCCGCTCCATTAATCCGATAAACCGAGTGGCAGCCATAGTCGCGGGCGAGTTTTTCCAGCGCCCTGGTGTTCGACGAGTTCGCCGATCCGATTACGATAATTGCGTCGCAGATTGGCGCAATCTTCATTAGCGCTGTCTGCCGATTCGTGGTGGCAAAGCACAGATCGCTTTTGCCCGGCGACCACACACTTGGATACTTGACTCGAACCGCATCTGCAACGGCCTCCCAATCACGGTGGGAGAGAGTAGTTTGTGCCAACAGTGCTACCGGCTGATCGAAGAGCGGCAATTCATCGACGTCATGAATTGATTCGACCCGACTGATCGACTCGGGTGCGACGGCCATTGTGCCGACCGCCTCTTCGTGTCCCTCGTGGCCGACATAAACGATTCGGTAACCCTTACCGGTTCGAACCTTGACCTCGTGATGGACCTTGGTAACGAGAGGGCACACCGAATCGACGACGTAGCCGCCACGATTGCGGGCCAGTTCGACTACCTCGGGGGCCGATCCGTGCGCCGACAACATGATCGGGCTACCGATCGGGACCTCCAATATGTCGTCGACAAATATCACTCCCAGATCCTTGAATTGATCCACGACGATCCTGTTGTGGACAATTTCGTGGTAACAGTACACCGGTGCGTCGAACGTGCGTACCATCCACGCAAGGGCGTTGATTGCCATTTCAACACCGGCGCAAAAACCTCGCGGTGCAGCGAGCAATACTTTGTCGACGTTCATCTTGTCTACAGTTTACTGCTCGTTCCCAACGGTAGAATCTGTGCGTGACGACTTCGCTTCCAACCGTTGTCATCGTCGGACGACCAAACGTCGGCAAGAGCACGCTGTTCAATCGCTTCATGGGTCAGCAGGTTGCGATCGTGGAGGATCAACCTGGTATCACCCGTGACCGTTTCGAGCGCGAGGCAGAGTGGCTTGGACGACACTTTATGGTCGTCGATACCGGTGGGTGGATGCCAAAGGGAAGTGATCTCGACGACAAGGTAAGTCGCCAAGTTGAGGCTGCCGTAACCGAGGCGGATCTTGTTTTATTCGCCGTTGACTCGATCGTCGGAGTGACGGATGACGACGCGGCCATGGCGGCATGGTTGCGCAAGAGTGGTCGCTCGGTGATGGTCGTATCGAACAAAGTTGACTCCGATAAACGCGAAGCCGATCGGTGGGATTTCTTGTCACTCGGTCTTGGTGAGCCGTATCCGGTCTCTGCATTACACGGGCGCAAATCTGGAGACCTACTCGATGAGATACTGAAACGGATTCCCGGTTCTGCAGACGAAATTGGCGGCACGTCAGAAGACAAGAAGTCTGGCGATTTGCCCAAGGTTCCGCGTATTTCGATTGTCGGCCGACCGAACGTCGGTAAAAGCACTTTATTCAATCGCTTGGTGGGCGAGGACCGATCAATCACCCACGACATGCCTGGCACTACCCGCGACGCGATCGACACGATGGTTCAAACTGATGATGGACCGGTCATTTTCGTGGATACAGCGGGAATGCGTCGCAAGAGCAAGGTCGATGATTCGGCCGAGTATTACTCATTCGTTCGAGCCCTTCGAGCAGTTGATGAGTCCGACATTGCACTACTGGTAATCGATGTTGGCGAAGGTGTGACGAGTCAAGATCAGCGACTTGCCGAACGAATCGACGCGGCAGGTTGCCCCGTGGTGGTGGTTCTCAACAAATGGGAACTTCTAGATGCGGACGGGCGCGAGAACATTGAATCGGAAATGTCCCGCAAGCTGTATTTCATCGGTGATGCGCCGGTGCTCAAGATTTCTGCCTTGACCGGTAAGGGAGTGCACAAGCTGCGCCCAATTTTGCACGAGACAATCGTCCAATATCACAAGCGCGTGCCAACCACGGATGTCAATCGGGTGATCGCCGAAGCACAGCAAAAACAACCGGCAGGATCGGGAGCGCGCGTGCTGTACGCATTGCAAGGGGCGGTGGATCCACCAACATTTACTTTTTTTGTCAATCGTGAACTTCCGCAGCCGTATCTGCGGTATCTCGAGCGGTGCATTCGCGAGAAGTTTGACTTCGGAAGTACTCCGATCAAAATTCGTGTGCGCAAACGCGCCGATTAGCAAGGCCGCCGCCGATGCCGTGGTGTGAGGCTTGCGCCAAATACATGGCTCCGAGCGCGATGAATGAGGATGGCACATGCCCCCAATGTGGGCGAGAGGCGCAAGTGGCATCGATACACGGAAAAGTCACGGCGAAGAATCTTGATTTGAAGCAACTCGCCCGTGCCGGAGCAAATTCCGACGACGTGAGCGTGCCATGGCACTTCAAACTTTTGATCGGTGCGCTTGCGATCTATCTCACGTGGCGAGTGATCCAACTGTTCAGTTAGGCTCGGTGATCCGTTCACAAGACGGGCTGTAGCGCAGCTTGGTTAGCGTGCTTGTCTGGGGGACAAGAGGTCGTCGGTTCAAATCCGATCAGCCCGACCAATAAGAGAAGTCACGGAGTCGGAGACGTCGGTACTTCGCGACCAATTAGCCGAGCCAAAAGTCGTGGTTCTCCCGGCCATGCTTCGAACAACACTTCGGGAGGGATCCGCCGTGCCACATAGCGCAACACGAGGGCGACAACGACCACGTCGTCAAGCGGCCCGATGATTGGTAGGAATTCGGGGATCAGATCGATCGGCGATATGACCCAGATGAGCGCCAGGACTGTCAACCAACGAGCGCTGCGTGGAACTGCCGGATGTCGGCGAAGTCGTCGCATTGTTGTGGCGCATGCGGGCAGAAACGCTGCCAGTTCGCGCGCCAAACCAGACGGCAGCCGTTTTGCCAAAACGATAAGTACGACCCAAGATCCGACAATCAGCGCCGTGCCGATGAGCATCCAACGGAGCCAGGCCATCGTTTGGATTAGCTAGCTACTTCTTTTTGACTGCGTTGAGTGCTTTCTGTGCTGCGGCGGTCGCGGCGTTGAAAGTTTTCTGCGCTGCGGCGGTTGTCTTGTCGAGAGCTTTCTGAGCCTTCGCTACCGAGTCATTGAATTTCTTCTGTGATTTCTCGTCCATTTCATGCCTCCTATGGTGCAGTCGTCAATTTATCAGACGACTATTGCATGTCTCCGCTCTAGCGTTTGATAACCGATAACTCGCGATTGTGAAGTCTGCGATGGCGCGTTCAGGGGTGGTCGGTTAAGTCAACATTCATTGCCTGAGGATTAATTGTCCCACCATATTTCAGCTCGATGTCGCGTCGCTGCAAACTCTCACCTAATTCGCTCGGATAGACCGACGATACCACTTTCGATCTGCTTGAAAGCATTGATCCGGCCGCGATTGGGAACATCGCAATGATCAATATTGGCCACAATCCGCGGGCGACGAGAAAGATTCCGATCGCGATCATGCCAAAACCAATGAAAACCTTGCGATTAAGGAACTTCATAGTTAAAACTTTAGTCTGAACATGGAGCGACTGCTTGACGGTTATTCAACTAGTTATGATTCCGCTCATGGGAATTAAAATTGAAGTGTGGTCGCCATGGTGACGCATATACATCATCCGATCTTTGCCCGCGTGTATCAGCGCACGGGTGCCGCGATGGAGGCCGCCGGCGCCGCCGAGCATCGCGGTCGATTACTCGCCGGGCTCGTCGGACGCGTGGTTGAAGTAGGCGCCGGAAACGGACTCAACTTCTCGCACTATCCGAGTACGGTCAGCGAGGTCATTGCGGTCGAACCCGAGTCGTATCTCCGCGCGCGGGCCGAACTGGCCACCCGGAATGCGCCGAGCACGATACGAGTTGTTGACGGTGACGCGGAGCATTTGCCACTTGAGGACGGTTCGGTTGACGCGGCGGTGACCTCGCTTGTGTTGTGTTCTGTCGTTAATCAAGCCGTTGCCCTTGGTGAGATTCAACGGGTGCTGCGCCCGGGCGGTGAACTGCGTTTCTACGAACACGTACTGGCAACAAATACGCGCTTGGCGCGTTTTCAGCGTCTCGCCGATCCAATTTGGACTCGTTTCGCCGGTGGATGCAGGCTGACTCGCAACACGCTTGAGAACATACAAGCAGCCGGGTTCATCGTCGACGATTGTGAGCAGTTTCAATTCCAACCATGCTTCGTGGCGAAACTCGCCTCACCCCACATTCTGGGGCGCGCGCACAAGGCGTGATTGCGAAGTCACATGGATGCGATTATTTCGAACTCGCGTCGGCTTGGCACGTCGGGTATTCGTTCCAGATCGGGGTTGGTCGCCAAATACTGCTGAGTGCGGCCTGCAACGGCCGAATCTCCGAGTGCTTCCGTCGGTGATTTGAGTAGATGAACCATGGCGGATACCGCATTACCAACAACTGAGTCGTGCTCCGCACAGGCGAACGCGGCCGCCAGGAATCGACTTGTCGGATCGACACTTGCAGGAAGACGTTCGCCGCGTAAGCCGGCATCGAGGCGGGCGAGGCCAGCGGCGTCGGTGGCAACCTGGGTATCGAACCAGACTCCGAGATGTTCGGTGGTCCAGTTGTGGAAGTTCTGTACAAACCCCACTGGATCATCAGTGGCTGTACCTGCAACTTCGGCTAGATGTTGGGCGTGCCAGAAGGCGAGTGAGATACCTCGCCCAAGGGTCGGGTTGGTGTGCAGAGCGGCGTCACCAAGGGCAACCACGCCGCCGATGATGGGTCCGTCGTCGTCGACAAGATTCCTGCGCCGATTCTCGATGCGCGACATTGTCGAGATGTCGCTTATCGGATCACCTACGGCCATCCATGGCGCGGTCGTCGGCACCGCTTTTAGGAACCTGGTGTGGCAGTCGGGATCCCTGAGTCTGGGCCGAAGGGGATCATGAGTGGAGAGAGTCGCCGTGATCGAGAAGGTCCCGTTGTCAGCACCAAAGGCAAGCACGGTCGCGTAGTCGAGGGCAAACGCGGCCGGTACACGAGTGGTTGGAGCCGTGCAGCCGGGACGAACTCGGAAGTATCGGGTCGTATAGAAAAATCCACACTCCTGTATTTGGTCGATGGGAGGTCTGGCACCGGCTAGTGCGAGCCAACTCGGCAACGCTGAGCGACGTCCACCGGCATCGACGACAAGCGGAGCGGTGAGCACCGTACCCGACGCCAGTATTACGCCAGTCGCAATGGGAATTGCGCCGGACGCATCCAGTTGAAGTGCGACTACTGGATCTCCAGAAAGAATCGTGACACCAGGTTCTCGTTCAACAATTCGTCGCAGAGTTGCCTCGGCGACGAGGCGGCGACTCATGAGGAAGTATTCGCCGTCCAACAAACCTGCACCAACGGAAACTGGGACTTGACGGATTCCTCGGGCAATGAAATCGTCGATGACGTCGGGCGACTCTTCGGCAAGTACTCGGCGAGCTCTGCCAAGCAAAAGATGCGATTGACGTGACTGTGGCGCCCCCGGTCGGGCCCAGTGCTGGGCGTCGTCGTCGGGACTGGAGCCAGTCGGCGGGCCGTCGCGTTCTACGATCGTGACCACATGACCACGACGAGCCAGAAACAAAGCGGCAGAGAGGCCGGCGAAACCGCCACCGGCAATAATGA
>JBDSKN010000083.1:0-2720 GCA_039916865.1 Ilumatobacteraceae bacterium | reverse complement strand
AAGAAAGATTTCGAGGGCCATAGTTGGAGTACATCCGCGACCACCGCTTGAGGCGTGCATGACCTCAGTTATGTGAGCGAAGTCGGTGATGTTGCGCTCGCCCTGCTCCCCTTGCGCGAGGTGTTGCATCATCGCATCATCGGCGGAGATTGCAGCAGCGCATGCGGCAATACCCCGATGTTGGAGCAACGTAGCGAGTTCGACGACGCGATCTTGCACGGCGAGCATGGCCTCGTCGGTGAGCATGCCCACGTTGCGCAGCGAGAAACCAAAAAAAGTTGTGCCCCCCGCCCGACGAATGCGACCGATGTCCGAGACACGTTCCATCGCTTCAAGCAGCGAACGAATGTCGCCGGCCATGGATCCATTCATGACACTTTCGGTGCCGTTGCTCACCGCCGGAATACCCAATTGGTGAAGCGCGCGTTCAACATCTCGCCCGACGGCGGTGACGCGTACGAGGACACAGATATCGCTGGGTTTTATCGGCCGAGGTCCGTCCGGTCCCTGCAGTTGGGGCTTGGTAAGCAATTCGAGAACGCGTTGGGCAACGGGTCTGGCCAGAAGCCGTTGATTACTGAGTTCGCCGAGATCAATGAATTCAACGGGATCGGCATCGATGATCTGCGACTCACTGTGGCGCTCGGTTGCCGATACCTCTATATAGGAAATATTTGGACCGAAGTTTGCCCCCTTAAACGCGATATTGAGGGCATCAAGCACGGGTTTGTCGGAACGGTAATTGGTAGTCAGGGTGCGAACGGTGCCAGTAGCACTAAAGCCCATATAGGCGCGCACGTCGGCGCCGCGAAATCCGTAGATGGATTGCTTGGGGTCACCCACGGCGATTAACGCACGGGAGTCGGCCGAAGGGAAAAGTGCGCGGAAGAACTTCCATTGCACGGCGTCGGTGTCTTGGGCTTCGTCGACAATGGCGAGTTTGAAACGGTCGCGAAGTTCAGCAATGAGCGCACTGCGACTGGGATCAATTACGACCTCGTGGGCGCGACGAAGCAAGTCATTGAAACTTGGGTGCATGAGCATGGTCTGATGAACTCGGTCGACACAGGCGCGCAATATTCCGGCCAGATCATTCAGTTGCTGAGTAATTGCTGCGTCGTGTTGTTGTGCATCGAACCAAGGTTCAATAAATGGATCACCGAGCATTGCCTTAACGAGTTGGACGATGCGGGTTTCATCCCAGATGTGGCCGTCAATGGCCTCGGTAACAACTGCATCGTTAACGACTTCTGCAACTATGCGGGCGGTGATCTCGTCGTCGCCTTCGGTGGCAGTAATTAGACCTGCTGCCTTGAGCACCTTGGTGCACACCCCATGAATTGTGGAAATAGTCGCGGTGTCGAATTCGGCGGCGGCACGCTCAAGACATTTGATCCGAGCGTCAACGTCTGTCGAATCACCGCGCAATAAATGCTGGGCTAATTCGTCGTGGGTATCTGGGGTTCGGCTTCGCAATTGTCGTACGGTGTCGACTAAACGAGTGCGTACCCGATCGCGAAGTTCGGCTGCGGCATTGCGGGTGAAGGTGGTGATGAGAATTTGACCGATGCGCAAGTTGTCGCGCTCGGCCAGTTCGCGGGTGACTAAGCCGGCAACCGAGTACGTCTTGCCAGTGCCGGCACTTGCTTCGATGACTAGCCCATTGATGAGCGGTTCGGTGGTGAGCGAAAGGTTTGTAGTGATCATGAGACGAGATACCCCTGCTTGGCACCCCTATAGGTGATGGTGAGCTGGGTATCGAAGCGAGCACGAAATGCAAGTTCGGGCGCATTGGTGGCAAAGACATCGCCAAATTGGGGGTGGGAACCATAAACAATTGATTCTGATGAATACCTGTATGACTTGCTGTTGACGAATTGCTCAAATTTTTTGCGACCCTCGCCACGATCGACAAGTGCCTCAGTTGCTGCCCCACCGAAACTGGCACACGGCGAGGCGAGTGCCAGGCGAACTAGATTGCCAAGAACGGCGAGGCGATCTTGAGCTTGGGATTGTGTGATCGTGGGATCAAGTCGCAAAGTACGAATCTGGGCAATCGGAGCGGGAGTACCTTTGGCGTTGGTGGCGCCAGGTTTCCATTTGTCGTGACGGCTGACGACAACCAGACGATCTACCGACAGGTCGAAAGCCGTGGCCACAAGTAAACGCAGTGCGGCGACAGGTTTGATTTTGTCAAAGTCATCTTCGGTGCTGAGCATCACGACTTGCTTGGAATCTGCGTGCACTCCCTCGATCCGGCCAACTATTTGAAAACTTCCTACCGTGCCGCGGATGTCATGGGTTGCGCCATTTTGCAGTGGAACTTGTTTGGCGGCTGACTCGGTGACGATTCCATGGACAAGCTGGGTGATTTCGGCAAGTTGAGCGTCGCCAAATACTCCAACCGGAAGCAGACCGCTGATTTGTAAAGCGTCTTGCCACTCTGCTTCGGCGTCTGAGCCGTTGTTGTTGAGCAGAACTTGCAAAAGTTGCTCACTGCGGTCACGATGTTCGCGTTTAGTGAGGCTCAGTGGGAATGTGGCGGGGGTGGCGGACTCGTTGTCTCGCCAAGCCTTGATGCCCAGAGTGTGTCTGACGAACAACTGCAATGGATCTGCGACGAATTGCTCGAGTTCACTTAGTTCGAGTATTTCTATTTCTGGCGCAATGCCGATGGCGGTAGGCGTTGGCGGCGCGACCTTGCCCAGATTGGATGCGAT
>JBDSKN010000082.1:0-4872 GCA_039916865.1 Ilumatobacteraceae bacterium | reverse complement strand
GCCCAGATAGCCGACAAGATGCCGATGCCACAGCCAATTGAGACAGTGGCCGCTGCGACCTTTGAACAACTGATTACCAAGCGGGAAGCCGACAACACGGCAGAAGTATTGCGGCTTGAAGCCGCCAAGGCTGCTGCCTTGCCAGGCGTGGTTGTTGTTGGTGCCGACACTCGTTCGCTCTCCGTGACCGGTTCGTCAAGTGAAGTTCCAATGGTGATTGAACCACCGGTTCGTTCCTCCGGCCGGGCGCGACTGTGGATTCTGCTGGCCGTGGTGGCTCTTGCCGTGTCGGGAGTTATTGCGTATCAATTCCTAGTCAACCCGACCCACGAGGTACCGGATTTAGTGGGATTGAGCGAAGGTGAAGCGCGCAACTCGGTTGCTGCATACAACTGGACGATTATTTTGGCCGCGGAACGTAGCGACGAGATACCACAAGGAAATATCGTACGAACCGACCCTGCCACTGGGACAAAACTCGAAGAAGGTAAGGATTTTACGATTTACATTTCGGATGGCCCGACGCTGTCGCCTTTACCAGATGTTGCGGGTTTGAGCGTGCAAGATGCCACCGACCAACTGGCTGCTGTTGGTCTGGTCGTGACGACTACGGAAGCGGGCAGCGAAGATGTGCCGGTTGGCAACGTAATTTCGTGGATTGTTCCTGATCAGCCGGCGCTCGTGACCGGCGACAAGGTGCTCAAGGGAACATCAGTTGAACTTGCGGTGTCAAGCGGGCCGGCATTGCGCGAAGTGCCACTTATTGTCGGCATGACACTTGAGCAGGCCACGGCACTTGCAGGCAATTTGCGCCTGACACTTGTGGCGAGTGAGCCCGCGCTCACCAATGCGGCAGGAAAAGACTTGATCGGTGCCCAAGCACCGGTGCCGGGTACCCAGGTTGCCCGTGACAGCACCCTGCTCTACTCGATTTCACTTGGTCCAGATTTGGTGAAGTTGCCAAACATCGTTGGCAACAGCTACCCAACAGTTGAAAAGCGATTGCTCGAAGCCGGCTTTGTTGTCGGCAAGGTCACAGGTAAGAAGGCGTTTCGACTGCGTGAAGCATCATCTGGTGGCGTGCGAGTAAACAACGGTGACATGTTGCCTCGCGGAGCGGTGATCGACCTTACGTTCCCGTAACCGCACGGTGGTGCGCGATTTCCATCCTTGAGGGTGATGCACACATGGCTAGGTGGGGGTTTCCAAGGGACGGATTGATCGATTGGGTGAGTCCATTCGGGAGGGGTCGTTGTCTGATGACGACAGACTTCTGTTAGCGGATCTTCGTCGGACTTGGCGTAGCAGTGAAAAACAACTGAAGATCGAACTCGAAGGACGCTTTTCTCAAAATAATTTTCAATTTTATTCTCGCCTGAAGAACCTTGGAACAATTCGGGAAAAGCTCATTCGGTCAGCGCTCCCGTTGAGTCGTATTCGCGACATCGTAGGTTTGAGAATCGTTATTTCGGGTGGTCGAGGTCTCCAGGACAGCGTCGTGAGCGAGATCGTGAATGAAGTCAATGCCGATAGATGCAGAGTGATAGATCGCCGAAGTAAGCCAAGAAGTGGGTATCGCGCTGTCCATGTTGAACTTATACGTGGGGCAGCGATTTCGGAAATTCAAGTTCGAACTCAACTTCAACATCAATGGGCGAACCTATTTGAGTCGTTATCTAAAGTGGTTGGCCGCGGAATTAGATATGGCGAGCCACCATTCGTGGGTCATCTATCCGTGGACGCCAAATCTAGTGTGCTGGAGTTGTTGCATCACCTTGCAGATCTTTCGACAGATATTGCGCGGGTTGAGGAGAGTGGGACGGATACTCCCGATGTGCGGGACAGGCTCGACATTGAAAACTCAGTGATCAATGACCTACAGAGAGGGCTAGATTGAGGACATGTTATTCATTGTTGAATACAAACGCAGTAGGGCGATGTTGTTGTCTCTCCAACAATTTGATGAGGACAACGACGAAGCCGCTCTCAAGCGTTTGTGCTCTGCAGAGCAGACGAATGTCGATGACGATATTGAGATTGTATTGATTAGCGCGGCGTCAGAAGAGTCGCTTCGTGAGGGTTACCCGCATTACTTCGTGCGAGAGTCAGTTGAGCCTGATCGCTGATACCGCGGGGCGTACTTGTAGCTTGGCGATTGGTTCACCATATGAATATGGGATGGAATAGAGCCAAATTTCGTCGTATATTTAGAGCGAAGTGAGGGAGACCCAATGGAAGCCGTATTGACCCAATCAGCAACGAGTATCACTGAGTTCAAGAAGAATCCGAACGAATCCGTGGCGCAGGCTGGGAATCGCGCGTTTGCGGTGTTGACCAACAATAGGCCTTCGTTTTATGTGGTGCCGCCGGAGTTGTTCGAGCGGATTGCCGACATCGTCTTTGATTTGGAGATCACGCCAAAGTTGAAAGAGCGCATGGCGGAATCTGGCAAGGCGGTGCGTGTCAGTATTGACGATCTGTAGGTCTTGGTTTCGCGCTTGAGAATCCGCATGCGGAGAGCACTCCTCTGCATGGCGAGTTGCACCACTGCTACAAGATTAAGAATGACAAGACTGGACATCGCCTGGTATACCAGGCGATCGACCTTACGTTCCCGTAATTGTTGAAGGAGTAGTCGGCGGTACCGTAAATTGCCGTGAAACAGGAGGAGAATCTTCCAACCGCCTCAGATGATGAAGCGGGAGTCATCGACTCCGGTGGCGTCGATGAAGTCTCCGTCATCCCATGGACGAACCTGTTGCGTCGGCGCATTGCCTCGCGCGTGGGAGTGTCGCGAAGATGGGCGACATTGGTGGTGGTTTTAGCCAGTGTGTTCACCGTAAGTTTCACCATCACTCTGCTCGTCGTGTCGCTGAAAACGGTGGCCGATGATCTGCACAGCACGGTAAGCATCATGAGTTGGACAATCACCGCACCTCTGCTTGCATTTGGCGTGGTCGGGCCGGCGTTTGGCAAAGCCGGCGATCTGTGGGGACACAAGCGCATCTTTGTGTTCGGACTGTTTTTCGCCGGCGTGTTTGCGCTGTGCACGGCGTTTGCCTGGAATGCGTGGTCGATGATTGCGTTTCGCACCTTGTCGGCGGCACTCGGCTCGGCAACGGGGCCGGCGGCGATGGCTTACATCAACCGATTGTTCGGGCCCGACGAACGCGTGCGACCGCTCGGTTATTGGAGTTTTACGACGGCCGGCGCACCGGTGATTGGCGTCGTGCTTGGAGCGCCACTGGTTGAAACATTTGGCTGGCGGATCATCTTCATGGTCCAAGCGCCACTGTGCCTGCTCGGCGTGGTGATATCGATGTGGTTGTTGCCGGACACCAATCGCCGCAAAAACATACGCTTTGATCTAGCTGGTTCGATCACACTTGGCACGGGTGCGGTACTCATCTTGTTGGCAATCAACCGCGCCAACTCGTGGGGCTGGACGTCGGGCTCGACTATCGCCACATTTGCCGCTGGGGTCATTGCCCTAATCGCATTTGCCCGCATCGAATCGCGCGTGGACGACCCGCTGATGCCACTCAAATGGTTGCGCACCCGCAACGTGACATTTCCCATAGTTACCCAGTCGCTGTTGAACGTCGCCTACATGGGCGGATTCTTACTGGTGCCGCAGTTGCTTGAAAACGGTCTTGGTTACACGCCATCGCATGTGGGCTGGTTAATCATTGCGCGACCACTTACGTTTTCGCTCGTGGCACCATTTGCCGGGCTACTTTCAACGCGGGCTGGCGAGCGCATGTCGGGTGTGGTTGGCGGCGGGTGCGTGATGATCTCGATGATTGTGCTCTCGCAGGTAAATATCGGGAGTAGCGACTGGATAGTGATATTCGGTTTGGGGTTGTCGGGTGTGGGTCTTGGATTAGCTTCACCGGCGCTGACTGCGTTGCTTGCCAACACCGTGCATCAGACCGATTTGGGTGTGGCCAGTGCAATGCAACAACTGATGACGCAAATGGGTGCGGTATTGGGTGGCGCGCTAATGATCAGCGTGCACGAAAGCACGCTCGGCTCGGGTGTGATTCGCAGTTACAGCTACGGGTTGATGGTCGGGGTGGTTGCCGCCGTGTTGGCGATGGTTGCGGCGTGGATGGTGCGTTCGTCGCAGTCGAGTGGCGCGGTGGCTACGACGTAATTGCGAGAATCTGCCGGGCAACTTCCTTGCCAATGTCGTCTTGGGGAATGACTTCTTGCATCGTCATCATTTTGACAATGTCGCCATCCACTTTGATGAACCCGGACATCAGGGCAATCATTGCCGCGGTCGGATCCTGTTCAAGAAATATTTTGCGCGCGGTTTGATAATCGGTAGTGATGGTGACTTCAGGATCGGGGAGCGATCCGAGACCCATCACGACTTCGCCAGAAGATGTATCAAGAAAACTGTGTATGGTGCCGTCACCCAAAGGTGCTCCGGTAATGACCTGATTCATCTTTATTGACTGGGTGATTTTGATAGTTCTGCCGCGATATCTGGAACGAATCTCACGAACGGCGGCCATCCACTCTTCAGATAAAAACGGGTGAGCCATGGGCATTCTCCAACGGGCTAATTGATGCCGGCGCGAATCTCGTCCCGAGTACGAGTTGCGACGGCGCGTGCGGCGAGTGCATAAGTGGCATCGTCACTGCTGGCATACAGGATCGACCTTGACGAGTTGATGATCAGGCCGGTGCCATCTGGCGTGGCGCCGTTGCGAACGGCAGTGGCGATGTCGCCACCCTGGGCGCCGATGCCGGGCGCCAGAATCGGCATGTCGCCGACAATCGCACGCACCTGGCGGAGTTCATCGGGATAGGTGGCACCGACAACAAGTGCGCAGTCGCCGAGTTTTGCCCATGTAGTTGTTG
>JBDSKN010000081.1:0-18000 GCA_039916865.1 Ilumatobacteraceae bacterium | reverse complement strand
TCATGAACATTCTTGTGTGTGTCAAGCGTGTACCGGCACCCGGCGCGCGAATCAATATCTCCCCAGATGGCAAGTCCGTCGATACAGCCTTTTTAGGATTCACCGTCAGCCCTCACGAAGAGTGCGCGGTAGAGGCCGCCGTGCAACTTGTCGAGAATAACGGCGGTGAGGTCACGGTGCTGACACTTGGTCCTACGGCCGCCGAAGAACAACTGCGCACGGCGGTGAGCGTTGGAGCAGCAAATGCGGTGCTCCTTGTCAACGACGGTCCAGATTGGGATCCGCAACGAACCGCCCGTGGAATAATATCCTCAATCAGACAACTTGAATCCGCCAACGGAGTATTCGATCTCATTCTGTTTGGCAATGAATCCGCCGACTCGTGTGGCTACCAGGTAGGTATTCGAATTGCAGTCGCACTTGGGCGCCCGATGGTCAACGGGGCCAAGTCGCTCGATGTCGAAAATGGCTTGGCCACGATTCGTCGTGAGGCCGACGCCGGGCAGGAGTTATACACGCTCCCGCTGCCGGCGTGTGTCGGCATCAGAGAAGGCATCAACCTGCCCCGTTACCCAACAATGAAAGGTCGCCTTGCTTCCAAAAAAGTAACGATTGCACGCAGTGAAGTCAGCGCCGAAGCGGGCGGCCAGCGAATGATCCTGCTGCGGCGCCCCGCAGAAAAAGCAAGTACGACCGTGATTCTCGGGACTGGACCGGAAGCGGCGTCCGCGGTCGTTGATTTACTCGGCGAGCTTGGCGTGTTGCGATGACAGTTCTCGTCATCGTCGATCACGATCGGGGCACCATTTCGCCGGCGGTTCTTGGCGCCCTCACTGCCGGGCGGAATCTTGCGACAGAACTGGGCATCGCTTTCGAAGTCCTGACCATCGGCGCGCAGGCCGATTCATTAAGTAGCACACTTTCTGCATACGGAGCTTCGGTAATTCGTCAGGTACATCATGAAATTCTCGTCGACTACGGACCGGATGCATGGGGCGAAGTTCTCGCCCAAGTCGTGCGCGCGACCGCACCCCAATTTGTGATTGGATGCGGTTCGGAACGCGGCCATGAAGTCATCGCCCAAGCCGCGGCTCGACTCGATCTGCCTGCGGTAATGAATTGCACCGAAGTCAGGCCCGGCGAAAATCTCGACCGTGCGCTTGAGTTGACTCGAACCCGTTGGGGTGGGTCGCTGTTGGAAATGGCCGAACTCGACTCGCCAATCAAACTTGTGACACTGGCCGAACATTCAACCGAGCCAACTGAGTCAAAGGTAGATTCGCAATTAATTGAATTTGTTCCGTCGCTTGATAGTTCGGTATCCCACAGCATCGTGCGAGACCGAGTTGAGCGGATAGCTGGAGTGACGCTCGCTACGAGCCCTGTTGTCGTGAGTGGCGGTCGAGGCGTCGGTTCGGCGGAAGGATTTGCCCCGCTGGAAGAACTAGCCACATTGTTGGGTGGCGTCGTCGGATGTTCGCGGGCAGTTACCAATAACGGCTGGAGAAATCACACCGATCAGGTGGGTCAGACCGGCACGCGTATTGCCCCCGACATCTACATTGCCTGTGGAATTTCTGGAGCCATTCAGCACTGGGTTGGCGCGATGGCTTCTAAAAATATTTTGGCCATTAATATTGACAAGGAAGCGAATATCGTCACAAAAGCCGGTTATGCGGTAATTGGTGACTTGCATAAAGTGGTGCCGGCGATTTGTACCGAAATTAAACGACGTCGAGGTGGCTCGTGACCAATATCGAAACGGGTGGCCCTCGGCGACGCGGGCGCGAACGTCGTTCGGCGGGACCGAGGTCCAGGGTTCCGGATCAAAAGCCGTTTCGCCAACCGCGCATGTCCTACGCCCCGACTCAGGTTCTGAGCGGAGACGAGATCGAATCGATTCACCTCGCCTCGCTAAAAATTCTCTCCGAATTTGGAATGGACTTTCTCGACTCCGATGCCAGAGACTTGCTCGTCGCTGCCGGAGCAAAGGTTGAGTCCGGGACCCAGCGTGTTCGCTTCGATCCTGAGATGGTGCTAGAGCAAATCACCACCTGCCCGAGTGAATTCAAACTGCACTCACGAAATCCTGAACATACCCTTCATATCGGAGGCAACTATGTGGCCTTCGGTTCGGTGGCCAGCCCGCCAAACTTTATGGAACTCGACGGAACTCGGCACGCCGGCACTCGGGAAAACTTTCGCGACCTGTTGAAACTGTCACAGGTGTTCAACATCATCCATTTCATAAGCGGCTATCCGGTCGAGCCGGTGGACTTGCATGCATCTATTCGTCACCTTGAAACCACGCATGATCTGCTCACGTTTACCGATAAGGCACTGCACTGCTACAGCCTTGGTCGACAGCGCAATCAAGATGTCATGGAAATGACACGGATCGCGCGTCAGATTGATGACGCGACGCTAGAGCGCGAGCCATCTGTCTTCAGCATCATCAACTCTTCGTCTCCATTGCGATTGGATACGCCGATGCTGCAGGGAATCATGGAGTTCTCGTCGCGAAATCAGGTCATCGTGATCACCCCGTTTACGCTCGCCGGTGCGATGGCGCCGATCACTCTTGCTGGGGCCCTCGCTCAACAAAATGCGGAAGCGTTGGCCGGCATGGTGTTCACCCAAGTCGTTCGCCCAGGTGCTCCGGTGGTGTACGGCGGATTTACATCCAATGTCGACATGCAATCTGGCGCACCTGCGTTCGGAACACCCGAATACATGCGAACGGCGATAGCCGGTGGCCAACTAGCGAGGCGCTACAAAGTTCCCTATCGCTCCAGCAATGTGTGTGCCGCCAACGCACTCGACGCGCAGGCCGCATACGAAAGCGTGTTTTCGCTGTGGGGCGCCATACAAGGTGGCGTAAATCTTTTGATGCACGGCGCGGGTTGGATGGAGGGCGGTCTTCATGCTTCTCTCGCCAAATTTGTTCTCGACGCAGACCTACTGGCAATGGTCGCCGCCTACCTCGACCCGATCGTCGTCAATGACGACACTTTGGCCCTTGATGCGATCAAGGAAGTTGGTCCCGGCGGACACTTCTTCGGTGTGCAACATACCCAAGATCGTTTCCGCGATGCGTTTTACAAGCCGATGATTTCGGATTGGCGCAATTTTGAATCTTGGGACGAAGCGGGACGTCCCGAAGCCGCGGGGAAGGCAGCGGAGCTTGCCAAATTGTTTCTCGAAGAGTACAAGCAACCGGCGATGGTTGAGTCAACCCGTCAAGAGCTGGATGAATTTCTTGCCCGCCGACTTGCGGAAGGTGGAGTCGCCACCGATTTTTAGGTCGCGAATACTCGATGAAATCTTCCACTCAAGTTGTAGTCATCGGCGGCGGAGTCGTCGGCGCGTCCGTGCTGTACCACTTGACAAAGGCCGGCTGGTCTGATGTTGTATTAGTCGAACGCAAAGAACTCACCGCCGGCTCAACTTGGCACTCGGCCGGGGGGATGCACACGCTCAATGGCGATCCGAATGTGTCAAAGTTGCAGCAATACACCATCGAGTTGTATCGGCAAATCGAAGCGGAATCGGGTCAAAACTGTTCGATTCATCTTCCGGGTGGACTGATGCTCGCCAGTGACCGCGAGCGAATGGACTGGTTGCGGATGGCCCAAGCTCGTGGTCGATACCTCGACATGGACCTGGAAATCATTTCCGCCAAAGAGGCGAAGGAATATTTCCCGTTGATGGAAGAGAAATACTTTGTCGGAGCGCTGTACGACCCGGTTGAGGGCCATGTCGATCCAACCGGGGTTACCAATGCTTACGCAATCTGCGCCCGCAATCGTGGCGCAGAAATTTACCGCCACACCTTGGTGGAACAGCTTCGTCAGCGTGCCGACCAAACATGGGATGTCATCACAGACAAAGGCGAAATAAACGCTGAGCATGTCGTCAACGCCGGCGGATTGTGGGCTCGCGAGGTTGGACGCATGGTTGGCATCGAACTTCCGGTATTGGCAATGGAACACATGTACCTCGTAACCGAGGACATGGCGGAAGTTGCGGCTCATGTGGCCCTAACCGGTAAGGAAATGCCGATGGCCCTCGACTTCAAAGGTGAAATTTACATTCGGCAAGAACAGGGCGGAATGTTGCTGGGAACCTACGAACAGGCCAATGTGCCGTGGTCGCCCCTGCAAACACCATGGAATTTTGATATGGAACTACTCGCCCCCGATCTGGAGCGCATTGCACCCGAGTTGGAAGTTGCCTTTAAGCACTACCCTGCGATGGGAACGGCCGGGATCAAGAGAGTGATCAATGGGCCATTTACATTTTCGCCGGATGGCAATCCGTTGGTTGGACCAGTTCGCGGATTACGAAATTATTGGGTTGCCTGCGCAGTCATGGCGGGCTTGTCACAAGGAGGTGGGGTCGGACTGGCACTTGCAAATTGGATGACCCAAGGTGATTCCGGTCTCGACATTTGGGGAATGGATGTGGCCCGCTACGGCGATTACGCCACGATGGCCTACACCAACGCCAAGGTACGTGAAAATTATGGACGTCGTTTCCGCATAACTTTTCCCAACGAAGAACTCGCAGCCGGACGACCGCTGCATACCACGCCCGTATACGACAGATTCTGTGAGCACAATGCAGTGTGGGGCGCTTCGTTTGGTCTTGAACATCCATTGTGGTTTCAAGACAAAGGCAAGGACCCCGTCGAAAAAGTCACCTTCCGTAGGTCCAATGCCTTCACCAATGTTGGCAACGAATCGAGGGCGGTGCGCGAACGCGTCGGTCTCAGCGAGTGTTCAAACTTTGCCAAGTATCACATCACTGGACCACGGTCGGCCGAATGGTTGCAGGGCTTATTCACCAATAAGTTGCCGAAAGTCGGCCGCACCTCGCTCACCGCAATGCTCAATCCGGCCGGCCGGATCGTCGGCGAGTTCTCGGTGTCACGCCTCGGAGAGAACGACATTTATCTCTTTGGCTCACAGCCGGCCGAGGTGCACCACTCCCGCTGGTTCCGCGACCACATGCCGAGAGATAACAGCGTCCATTTTGAGATCGTTGCCCTCGGTCTCGTCGGGATGACAATTGCTGGGCCAAAGTCTCGCGATGTTCTACAAAGTCTTACCGCGACTTCACTGGCGACTTCAGATTTTCCGTTCATGACGTTTCGCCAAATCGACATCAGCGTGATTCCGGCGATGGTCAACCGAATGTCGTATACCGGCGATCTTGGCTACGAAATTTGGGTTCGTCCCGAGTACCAGCGGCAATTGTTTGATTTACTTTGGGAGTCGGGAAAACCGTTCGACATGGCCCTCTTTGGTTTCCGCGCTCTTATCACCATGCGTCTGGAAAAAAACTACGGAACCTGGTATCGCGAATATCGACCGATCTACACTCCGCTCGAAGCCGGTATGCATCGCTATCTAAAATTCGACCACGAATTTATTGGCCGTGCCGCCGTAGAGGAAGAGTTGAAGACGGGACCTGCACGGAGCCTAGTGATGTTCGTTGTCGATCCGCTGCCCGACGAGCCCGCCGACGTGATTGGCGACGAGCCAATTTGGCACTACGACAAGGTAGTTGGCTGGATCACTAGCGGCGGTTTTGCACATTACTCTGGTGTGTCCCTCGCCCTCGGATATGTCCCCGCCGCACTGTCCGTAGCCGGCACGAGGGGTTTCGAAATCGAGATCATCGGTCACCGTCGACCCGCGACCTTGCAACTCGAACCCGTACTAGATCCAAGCGGTTCGCGAATGCGGGTGTAGTCATTTCCCGTGTTGCGACTAGGACGCCACCCGGTGGACGTGGGTGTACACATTGGCCTTTCCATCTCGAACAAATCCGGCAAGTGTGATGCCGAATTGGTCGGCGGTTTCAACAGCCAGGTTCGACGGAGCCCCAACGGCGGCGATGAACGCAATGCCGGCGATTGCCGCCTTCTGAATAATCTCAAACGACACTCGCCCACTCACCAGAAATCCGTATTCGGTAAGCGGCACCGAGTGCTCTAATACGCAGTGCCCGACCACCTTGTCTACGGCGTTGTGACGGCCTATATCTTCGCGAACAACCTTCATTTTCCCGCTTGAATCGAATAGTCCCACGGCATGTAAACCGCCGGTTCGATCAAATGTCGGCTGGGCTTTGCGCAGTTCTTCGGGAAGTCCGACAAGGACTTCCGTCGTGAGTGCGGGGCCCGCGTCAAGCGACAGCGGCGACGTGCAAGTGAGCAGCTGGTCGATGGATTCGATGCCACAGATACCGCAACTTGCCGATGTCACCATTGCCCGGCGGGCCAGAGCGATGTCGAATGACTTGGCCAGTCCAACGGTGACGATGTTGTACATCTGTTCCTCACCCTCGACAAGTTCGCAGTACTTCACCGATCGGACATCATGAGAATCGGCGATAATGCCCTCGGTAAACAGAAACCCGACCGCCAGTTCAAAATCGTGACCCGGAGTTCGCATTGTCACGGAAATGCTCAATGGCTCGATCCCCGGCGTCGAGGCCCTAATTTCCATTGGCTCCTCGGTAACGAGCATGTCCGGCCTTGACCCAGTCTTTCCGTGGGCGTCGACGGCAGTCACCATCCAGTCGGTGGACTTCCGTCGAGCACTTTTGTTGCTGAGGCTCACGTGCCGAGGTTACTAGTCGTGGTCAAGAAACGATCGCAGGTTGCCGCTGTTGTGCGGATGACGCAATCGTGCCAGAGTTTTTTGCTCGATTTGGCGCACGCGCTCACGGGTCACCTTCATACTCTTGGCAACCTCTTCCAAGGTGTGTGGTTGTCCATTATATTTGCCAATTCCAAATCGCATCGCCACTATCTCCTGTTCGCGCTCTGGTAAATCGTGCAACACCTTTTCAACCGTCTCACCAAGTTGACGGCGCTCTGTGTGCTCAAGGGGATTACTTGTCCCGTCGACACTGGCGATGGTGTCACCAATGGTGAGATCTTCGGTTTCGCTCCCGACTGGCGCGTCAAGGCTCATCGTCGAGAGCGACAGCTGCATCACTTCGAGAAGTTTCTCGACGGTTAGGCCGCTACGTTCTGCAACTTCTTCCGGAGTTGGATCACGCTCGAGTTCGGCCATTAGTTCACGCTCGGCGCGATGAACCCGATTGACGACTTCCATCATGTGACCCGGAATCCGAATGTTGCGTCCCTGATCGGCCATCGCCCTCGTCATCGATTGGCGAATCCACCACGTGGCATAGGTCGAAAATTTGAACCCCTTCTCAAAGTCGTATTTTTGGGCGGCGTGCATCAAGCCGAGATTGCCTTCCTGAATGAGGTCTGCAAGTTGCAGTTCGTTGCGGTCGTAGCGACGGGCAATTGACACGACGAGTCGAAGATTTGCCCGCACCATGTGGTCTTCGGCTTTTTTACCGTCGCGCTCGACTTTCTGAAGATCCCGTCGCTCGCGCAATCCCAATTTTCCGCCGTCCGACTCGAGTTTCTTCTTGGCCACAAGACCTTCCTTGATGGCTCTGCCCAATCGCTTTTCATCATCGGCGTCCAAGAGGTCAACCTGGCCAATTTCATTGAGGTACATCCTCACCGCGTCGGGTCCACCGTCGTAATTCATCACTCCGCGGGTCATGCGTGATCACCCGCTCGCACCACAAGCCACTCGAGCAACTGTGTTGCCGCAGCATCAGCCGCAGTTGGCACTTCTAATTGCTCCAATAACACTCGAGCATCTCGATCGATGCGAATCTCTAGGGGATCACTGATTCGCACCCTCCGCAGTAATTCCCGTCGCACCGCCGCGGCCACCAGGTTCCACGCCTCCACGATCGGTCGAACTTCAACATCGGCCACCGCGGCCCGCTCAAGAATTTCACGGGCCTCGGGATCTGCCGCTGCCAACGCCTCAATAAGGTTTCCTTTAGTCTCGGCCAGGGAGAGAAAAGCGCGTCGATAAACGTCATCGGAAAACAATTCCTCCACCAGCCATGGTGCAATTTCATCCCACAGCTGAATCATCAAGGCGATTGCAACGAACTCGCCATTTTCCTTGTGTTCGGAGGCAGACGTGGTAGCAACCTGCACCGCCGGTCGCCGATTACCGCGCTGGGCGATGGCGACAAGGTCGGCGGCCGGAATTCCGACGTGACTAGCCACCTGTCCGGCGTAAATCTTTCGCACGTTGAGATCGGGATGTTCGTTGATCACGGCCATTGCTTGTTGGGCCGTTCGGGAGCGGTCCTCCGGTGTCGCCACCGACCCGGCGTTTAGCACTCGTTGCAACCTAAAACCGAGGAATGGCTTGGCCCCGGTGACGGCCGCGACAAGCGCTTCCGGATTACTTGAGGCCAAATCGCCCGGGTCTTTTCCGGCCGGAAACTGGGCCACGCTCACCTGCACCTTGTAGCGACTTTCCCATTCGTAAAACCGTTCGGCAGCGCCCTGCCCAGCGGCGTCGGCGTCGAATGCCAGAACAACCTTGTTGGCAAACCGCTTGAGCAGTCGCACATGCTCTTCGGTGAGGGCGGTACCACATGTAGCGACGGCACGCTTGACTCCGGCGCGATGAAACCCAATGACATCGGTATATCCCTCGCAGACGATGACCTCGTCGGCCGCCACAATGTCGCCCTTTGCCCAATTCAATCCATACAGAGTTTTTGACTTGGCGTAAATCGAAGTTTCCGGTGAATTCTTATACTTTGCGGGATCGGTGCTTCCTGGCAATACACGGCCGCCAAACGCGACCGGGTCGCCGCTATCGCTGTAGATCGGAAACAGAACCCGAGCGCGAAACGAATCTTGAGGTTTTCCTCGCTTGTTGATGAACGCCAGGCCTACTTCTTTCAGCAACTCGTTTTTAACTCCGATGTCACGGCTCATCGCGTCCCAATCATCCGGGGCCCACCCCAATTTAAATTGTCGAGCCACATCTCCGGCAAGTCCCCTATTGCGCAGATAGTCGCGTGCTTCACGTGCATCTATACCCTGAAGTAAGCGGTCGTGATACCAATTCACGGCCTTAACCATTACCTCGATGAGTTGCTTGCGGTGCTGACGATCCTTGCTTTGGCCTCCGGAAGTGTAGGTAAGCGTCAATCCGGCCTTGCTGGCGAGGTGCTCCACGGCACCAACAAAATCAACATGCTCGATGTCCTGCACGAATTTGAAAACATCTCCTGCGGCGCCGCAGCCAAAGCAACGGTAGCGCTTGGTTTCTTCGCGAACATTGAACGAACCGGTCTTTTCTGCGTGAAACGGACACAGCCCGACCCAGTTACGGCCCACTCGACGCAATGGAACATAACCCTGAACAAGTTCTACGAGTGAAATCGTTTCGCGTAGGCGTTCAATATCGTCTTCGGCTATTGCCACGCCACGAAGGCTAGTGCTTGTGTCTGTGCTTACGGTCGTGGTTGACGGAGGCGACGATCGCCGTCGTAAGAACCGAAACGATGAAGGCGAGCGACACCATTGTCGGTACGTGATACCAATGTGCGATCAGCATTTTGAGGCCCACATATACCAACAGCACCGAGATTGCCGGTTTGATATACACGAAGCGCTCGCGCATATCAGCGAACAAAAAGTACAGCGCACGTAGACCCATGATGGCGAAGGCATTGGCGGCAAAGACGATGAATTGCTCGCGACTCACCGCCAGCACTGCCGGAACAGAATCGATGGCAAAGACGACGTCAGTGACTTCAACGAGTACGAGCACAGCCAGCAACGGGGTTGCCAAACGATGTCCGTTGACCTTGGTGAACATCTTCTGTCCGTCCAAAAAATCGGTACTTGGAACGAATCGGTGGAAGAGGCGCATCGTACGAGTGTCCGCAGGATTCGTGGTGTCCTCACCGCCGGATCGGAAAATACCGATACCCGTATAGATGAGGAATAGGCCGAACCCGATGAGTACGAAGTCGAAGCGCTCGATGATCGCCACGCCGACCAGGATAAAAATGAAACGCATCACCAAAGCTCCAAAGATGCCCCAGAACAGCGTGCGGTGCTGATACTGGCGCGGAACCTTAAAGTGGGCGAAGATCAACGCCCAGACGAACACATTGTCGATGCTCAAGCTCTTTTCGATGAGATATCCGCTGATGTACTCGACCGCCGCCGCACGCTCGAACATGATCCAAATGACAAAAGTGAACGACAGACCGAGACTGATCCACACTGCCGATTCGATTGCCGCCTCGCGCACTTCGACAACATGTGCCCGCCGATGGACAACAAGGATGTCGACAAGTAACAGGGCGGCGATCACTCCAAGCAGCATCGGCCATCCCCACGCTGGGACTGTGATATCAGCAAATTTGTCTTTTACCGTGACTACCGCAAGCATCATCTGTTACTTGGTTTCTGTCTTGTTACCACCGATGATCGCTTGTGCTGCGGCAAGCCTGGCGATCGGGATGCGATATGGCGAGCAACTCACGTAGTCAAGTCCGACTCGGTAAAACAGGCCGATCGACTCGGGGTCGCCGCCGTGTTCGCCACAGACGCCCATCTTCAATCCGCGTTTTGCCCTGCGACCGCGTTTGACAGCGATTTCGACCAATTCACCTACCCCGACCTGATCCATGGTCTCGAATGGATTTCGCTTCAAGAGCCCGGCCTCAAGATAGGCCGGCATCATTCGGCTCTCCACATCGTCGCGACTAAAACCAAAGGTCATCTGGGTGAGGTCATTGGTGCCGAAACTGAAAAAGTCAGAAACCTCTGCCAATTCGCCGGCGACCAGCGCTGCTCGCGGAGTTTCGATCATCGTGCCGATCGTGACTTGTAGTCGAGGCGACTTCTTCCTGCCCTTGCCTTTACTTTTGGACTTCGATTGTGGTTGCTGTGAATGCTCGGCCAACACTTCTTCGACCCACGAACGAGCAAGCGCCAATTCGTCGCGTGTCACGGTCAATGGAATCATCACCTCGATTACAGGATGAAAACCCTCTGCAACTACTAGGTCGGCCGCCTCCATTAGCGCCCTCACCTGCATTGCATAGAGTCCTGGTTTGACGACACCAAGGCGAACTCCGCGAGTACCAAGCATCGGATTGACTTCGGCCCATGCATGTGCCGCGGTCATTAATTTCGCCTCCTCGGCGGTCAGCCCGACTGTTGCTTGCTTAATTTCAAGTTCGTCAACCCTTGGCAGAAACTCATGTAGCGGTGGATCGAGCAATCGAACGGTCACCGGTAGTCCACTCATTGCCCGCAAAATTTCGGCAAAGTCGAGTTTTTGCGCCGCGCGCAATTCTTCCAACGCGGCAGCCTCTTCGGTCGGGGAATTGGCCAGAATCATGCGTCGCACAATTGGAAGTCGATCCACCGCCAAGAACATGTGCTCTGTACGGCACAGGCCGATTCCCTCTGCGCCGTACTCGCGAGCCTTTAGGGCATCTTCTCCAGTGTCGGCATTGGCTCGAACCTTAAGTTTTCCTTTGCGAATCTCGTCGGCCCATTTCAAGATCGTGTGAAATTCTCGCGGCGGTTCGGCCGCGGCAAGTTCCATCGCACCGATCATGACTTCGCCGGTGGTGCCATCGAGCGAGATGACATCCCCTTCCCTGACCACCGTTGCGCCGACCGTGAATTGATTGTCGACGATATGCACGGCATCGGCACCGACAACGGCCGGTTTGCCCCAACCGCGAGCAACTACCGCGGCATGACTGACTAGCCCGCCTCGTGCGGTTAAAATTCCTTTGGCGACTATCATTCCGCGCACATCTTCTGGACTTGTCTCATTGCGAACCAGGATCACCGCCTCACCCCGACCGACGGCAAGTACCGCATCGTCGGCAGTGAAATACACTCTGCCCACGGCTGCACCTGGCGATGCGGCGAGCCCCTTGGCCAGCGCTTTGGACTTACTTTTGAATTGCGGATGCAGGACCTGGTCCATGTGCTCGGCGGTCGTGCGCATGAGGGCTTCGCGCTTGGAGATTTTCCACGCGCCCTTACCCTTGCCCGACGGCTTCGTCATTTCGACAGCCATTTTTAGCGCCGCAGCACCGGTGCGCTTACCAACACGGGTCTGCAGCATCCAAAGCTTTCCCTGATCGATTGTGAACTCCGTGTCGCACATGTCGGCGTAGTGACGCTCAAGTCGCTTGAAAATGAGCATCAGCTCGGCGTGAATTATTGGAAATTTTCGGCGCAGGGCCTCAAGGTCTTCGGTATTACGAATTCCGGCGACTACATCTTCGC
Source organism: Ilumatobacteraceae bacterium (assembly GCA_039916865.1). Lineage (GTDB taxonomy): Bacteria > Actinomycetota > Acidimicrobiia > Acidimicrobiales > Ilumatobacteraceae > UBA3006. The sequence continues at coordinate 5,816 of JBDSKN010000081.1, read as the reverse complement.
CTTGGGCATTCACAAGAAAGTCGCCGTACGGTTTGTTTTCACCTGTAGCTGCGTTTCGTGTGAAGCCAACCCCGGTTCCGGAGTTGTTGTCACGATTACCGAACACCATCGCCTGCACGTTGACGGCAGTACCCAAGTCATGGCTGATTTTTTCTCGTACCCGATAAGCAATTGCGCGGGCCCCGTTCCATGAACGGAACACGGCCTCGACGGCGCCGCGAAGCTGTTTGGTCGGATCCTGTGGGAACTCGCGACCAGTCTCGATCTTGACAACTCCTTTGTACTTTTCGCATAGCGATTTCAATGCACCCGCCGACAACTCGGAGTCATTGGAAACGCCGGCGGCCTTCTTGGCTTCCTCGAATGGATGTTCGAACTTGGTGCCCTCAATTCCGAGCACGATTCGGCCGTACATGGAAATGAACCGCCGATACGAGTCATAGGCAAATCGCTGGTCATTGGTGCTGCTAACAAGTCCATCGACGCTTTTGTCATTCAGACCGAGGTTGAGGACCGTGTCCATCATTCCAGGCATCGAGAATTTGGCCCCCGAGCGAACCGAAACCAGCAGTGGTGAAATTGGATCACCAAGTCGCGAATTCATTTTGTGCTCAAGACTCGTAACTTGTGATTCGAGCTCTTTGTCTAAACCCTTTGGCCAACCACCGTGCATATAGTCGCGACAGGCGTCGGTCGTTACGGTAAAACCGTGTGGAACGGGTAACTTCAGAACACTCATCATTTCGGCCAGGTTTGCGCCCTTGCCGCCGAGTAGATCCTTCATATTCATCGGCGACTTGCGATGTTTATGATCAAAGGAGTAGATGTAGCCCATCGTTGTAGTTTAGTGCGTGAAGTCCGAATCAAGCTTTGGACGGTGTCGATTACAAGCGTGCGAAATCCACTCCACGCTTGACGACGGCAAGCGCAATCAAGTCGGCGACCGATGTATATTTGCCCACTATTGCGCCGTCGAGGATTACATCATCACCTGCCGAAGTATTGGCTGTGGCGTGAATCACACGCAACATTCGCGGCGCGGTCGAGCCGCGACTGTCCATCCGTTCGACAAGTTCCTGCCCGGGATAACAGCCCTTGGTGAAACTCACGGCACACTCGATGATTCCGGTTTCGCCGGGGATCATGTCGGTCGTCAAATCCTGACCCATCAGTGGCCAGCCAGTGCGAATGCGCAATTCGTCGAACTCGGCTAGTGATCCTTGCCTAATTCCGACGATCGGTTTAGAGCCGATCTCGAGCACATCAAACGCCGTTCCGTCGTTGCGCCATGCGGGCAATCCATTTTCGATTCGTTCGCCGGCGCAATTGCGATAGGCCAAAATCGATCTGACTTCGACTCTCAGGTCGACCTTGACTCGAATCTTGAACCGTTGTAGGCGCACCATGACTGCGTCACCCCAACCATGTTCCGTGTCCAAAGTGAATAATTCGTTTTCAACGCAAGCAACGCGCACAAGTGCTTCAACCTTTCCCGTCGGTTGAAGCACAAATGATGCCAATGCATCACCACCCGACATTGTCGAAACATCCTGGCTGAGTTGCGAATGCAGAAACGACCGCGCGTCGGGTCCGCTCACCGAAATCACATCCCGGTCGATTCGAATCCAAAACGGGTCCATGGGCCTATGAGGATCCTGGCATTTGTCGCTTCAGGGCGCTCATGGTTCGCGCGGCCGGGATTGCCGCCAGCAGTCCCTTGGCTTTGGCGCGACATTCCAAGTCTTCGTCGTCGGGATCGCTATCGGCCACAATCCCGGCGCCCGCTTGCATGGAAGCCGAGTTTGGCCCGATGAACATCGTCCTAATGGCAATTGCCGTGTCGAGATTTCCACTGAAATCTACATAGCCGACAACTCCCGCGTAGGGACCACGCTTGAGTGGCTCAAGTTCGTCGATGATTTCCATTGCCCGCACTTTTGGTGCGCCACTCACTGTGCCAGCCGGAAATGTGGCTTTCAGTACATCGATCGGCCCGAGTCCGTCGAGTAGAAATCCCGAAACTTGCGAGGTGAGATGCATCACATGGCTGTAGCGCTCCAGCGTCATCAACTCGTCCACATTCATCGTGCCAAACTGCGCCACGCGACCAACATCATTGCGTGCCAGGTCAACCAACATCACATGCTCGGCAACTTCCTTTGGGTTCTCGCGCAACTCGCCCGCCAATCGACGATCCTGTTCGTCGTCGATACCGCGCCTGCGTGTTCCGGCAATCGGGCGACTCACGATTTTTCCATTCAGCAGTTTGACCATCGGCTCTGGCGATGAGCCGACAATTGTGATGTCTGGATGACTAATGAAGTACATGTATGGCGATGGATTTACTTGGCGCAGGACACGATAAACGTCAAATGGATCCGCATCCAACTGAACATCGAATCGCTGCGACAACACAACCTGGAAAATGTCCCCGGCGCGAATGTACTCCTTAGCGACTTCGACCGCGCGTTGGTACATGCCGCCAGACATCGATGAAACCATGTCAGGCAGTTCATCCTTCACATTTGGAGGCTCGACTGCGATATAGGCGAGGGCTCGAGCAAGATCGTCGCTTGCCACAGTTACCCGAGCGACGGCGTCATCGTACGCGACATCGATTTGGGACTCACTCAAACCGATGAGCGGAACACTCTCCAACAGGTAGGCACGTTGGCGCCAATGATCAAACGCAGCGAGTGAACCAATCACACTTATGACCGCGTCGGGAAAATTGCGATCATCGCGTGGAGCAACACCAAGTTTCTCGATTTCGCGCACCACGTCATAGCCCAAGTAGCCGACCATCCCGCTTTGAAGTGGTGGCAGATCCGGAAGCAATGGTGCGCGAAAAATGTGCAGCAAGGACTCCATGGCAGCCAGAATGCCTCGATCCAAAGGAACTTCGACTGGAATTTTTCCGGTTGTCGTGATGCGGCCGTCCTGCAGCGACAGAGTCGCCAAAGGATCGTGTCCAACAAACGAAAATCGACTCCATCGCTCACCATGTTCAACCGATTCGAGCAAGAATCCAGGCTTGTCACCGACAAGTTTCATGTAGGACGCAACCGGAGTCTCTAGATCGGCGAGCATCTCTGCCCATACCGGTACCACCGTGTGCCGCTTTGCCAATGATCGAAATTCTTCCCGCGATGGAAAAATACGCATCAGAGGTATAGGCCGGTGCTTGCTTCGATTCGTGAGGCCGCCACCGCATGAATGTCGCGTTCGCGCAACATGATGTAGTCATGTCCTCCAACTTCGACTTCATAACGATCATCGGGACTAAACAGGACTCGATCGCCGGCTTCGGCGGCCCGAACATTTTGACCAAGCGCGACGACTTCGGCCCACACCAACCGTTTGGCCACCTGCGCGGTTGCCGGAATGAGAATCCCGCCGTGCGTGCGTCGCTCACCTTCGTTTTGTGGAATACGCACCAGCAGACGGTCGTTGAGCATTTTGATGGGGAGTTTTTCCTGCGACCCAGTCACGCCAGCAGGGTATCGCTCAACAAGTCGAATTTTACTCAGCGTCCAAATCGGGCGGCTCGAACCACCAGTCGATGAGCATTGTTAAGTCCTCGCTCAGCCTCGTAGATCGCCGAGAGCATGTCGTCACCAACTTCTGGGTCCGACCCTTGACGGACAGCCATCTTGCGAGATGTCGCCAAGGCATCGATGCGCTGACAACATTGGTCTATCGTGTCGGCCAACGCGGACAGTTCTGCGGAATCGTTTGATGAAATCATTGGCGGCGCCAAATCGTATCTCTCGGCATGTTGCAAAAAATGCCAAAGGCCTTGGGTAATTCCCCAAGGCCTTGTGACACGCGATAGCAAGCGGCGGACCTGCTACCACCTTCAACCAAATTCCGGAGAACCGGTTGGACGGCAACAGCGTAGAGAACGGTAATCGATTAAGCAAATCAGGGCATCTTGCTTTTCGGTAGTTCGGAGGACGGGCAAATGTCGGCCAAGTCACATTCGCCACATCGAGGTTTTTTGGCGTCACACACCCGACGACCGTGCAGGATCAGACGCAGGCTGAATTCGCCCCATTCTTCGGGTGGCAACATCGCGGTGAGATCGTGCTCCACCTTTACGGCATCGTCATTTGCGGTTAGCCCCAGTCGACGCGACAGACGCCCGACATGTGTGTCTACCGGCAATCCGGGAAGGCCAAAGGCAACACTGCGGACCACGTTGGCCGTCTTGCGACCGACGCCTGGCAAAGTGATCAAATCTTCGAGTTCCCTTGGAACATCACCACCAAATCGCTCCACTACTCCTCGCGCCATGCCAATCAAACTCTTGGCCTTGTTCTGATAAAACCCGGTGGATCGAACTAGTTCTTCGACTCGGTCGATGTCGGCTCCGGCAAGGGCTTCGGCATCGGGATACTCGACGAACAAACTTGGCGTGACCATATTGACTCGCGCATCCGTGCACTGCGCGGACAGGATCGTGGCGGCCAGCAATTGGAAAGGGTTGTCGTGGGTGAGTTCACAAATTGCCACGGGATAAACCCGTTTCAAACGTGCGAGTACTTCGGTGGCGCGAACTCGCCGTTGCGTTGCATTTCCCCTGACGACCATGACGCCGAACACTAGCGACTACCAGGGATAACCTTGATTCATGGTGCAGCTGGACATCAAGCGGCTCTATCCCACCGATGACAAGTCCGAAGTCCACGAATTACTTGCAGCAGCGGAACAGGCCGATGGGATTCGTCCACTTTCCGATCACATGTGGCTGGATCTGCGCCAGGGAGGCCGCCCGGGTTTTGCGGCTCTGTTGGGATTGCAAAGTGGTCACGGACATGCACTGGCCTATTGCCAAGTGTCTCGTGGCAACGACTCGTGGAGTCTTGACCTCGTCATCCACCCCGGCCATCGAACCGAAATGGCGACGATTGGACCGCAGTTACTCGAGAGAGCCGTGCGGATTGTTGCCGACGAGGGCGGTGGGCATGTTCATTGGTGGGTATTTCAACCAAACGAAACCCACGCCGAGCTGGCACAAGCAATCAATTTCGTGCCCGGCCGCAGTCTGCTACAGATGCGTGTTCCGCTGCCACTGGCGGCGCAGGTTGTCTCCGCAGTTAAGCAAATCAGCACTCGAGAGTTTCGCGTGGGAGTCGATGAGGAGAATTGGCTCGCGGCCAATAATCGAGCATTTATGGACCACCCAGAACAGGGCGGCTGGACTCTCGAAATCTTGCAGTCTCGCGAACGTGAACCGTGGTTTGACCCACATGGATTCCTGTTGCACGACGAAAATCACCAGTTAGCCGGATTTTGCTGGACAAAGTTGCACCCCGCGACGAACCCCATGTTGGGCGAGATCTATGTGGTTGCAGTCGACCCCCAATTTGCTGGACGAGGTCTTGGTCGCGCGCTCACCGCGGCCGGCCTGCAACACCTGACCACGGCGGGCGCAGTTATCGGAATGCTCTATGTTGATTCGCAAAACGCTGCGGCCGTTTCCATGTACGCCACATTGGGTTTTACAACACATTTTGTTCAGCGTGCCTACGTTGGGGACATCGGCCCGTCGAGCAGATAGTTTCTGTGCATGACTTCCACACAAGAATCAGTGAGTTCAACCCTGCCGCGATGGTCGGTTGCCGATGTCCACGAATCCTTTACTGCTCGATCCTTCACCGACGCGATGGAACGCGCCGGAGCCGAGTTGAGTCGCTTAGAGGCATCGTTTAACGAACACAACATTCGAGCGATCGATCCACGACTACCGACCAGCCTCGACGGCACGGTTGCCGACACTGTGATCAAGCAGGTCAATGAAACAATTAAGGAAT
>JBDSKN010000080.1:0-5139 GCA_039916865.1 Ilumatobacteraceae bacterium | reverse complement strand
GCCTAGTCGACGATGTACGCGCGGCCGTACCGGATGTACTCGAAACCGTTCCCCGCGAGCATCGCGTTGCCGGAATCGCACACCTTTGTATTAAAGGTTGCGAGAGTGAGGCATTGCTCTACCTGCTTGACGAAGCGGAAGTGTGCGCCTCGGCGGCGTCGGCATGCGCGAGCGGAGCGATGGAACCATCGCATGTATTGCAGGCGATGGGTGTCGAGCGCGAGTGGAGCACGGGTGCGTTGCGGTTGAGTCTCGGACACAACACCCACGACGACGACATCGATAGCGCAATTGAGGTGCTCGTCGGGGCGATTCACAAACTGCGTCGCTAGAACCGCGGCCCAGACCCGTAGCCTTATTGGATATGAAAGTGCTGGTAGCCATGTCCGGGGGAGTTGATTCCTCGGTTGCCGCCGCCGAACTGAAGGCAAGCGGCCACGAGGTCGTGGGTGTCACCATGCGCCTGTGGGGCGGCGAAAGCGATACCGGCTGTTGCTCGGTTGCCGATGTCGATGACGCTCGTCGTGTGGCTCAGCAACTCGGCATTGATCACCTGGTGTTCAACTTTTCCGATGATTTCAATACTCACGTGGTCGATCCATATGTCAAGGCCCATGTCGATGGGTTCACACCAAATCCGTGCATCGAATGCAACCGCCATCTCAAATTTGATCGCCTCAGTGAGCGGGCCAGGCTGCTTGGCTTTGATGCAATTGCCACCGGGCATCATGCTCGTATCGAGCATGATCACAACGGCACGCTTCGCCTTACACGCGGTCACGACGACGCCAAAGATCAGAGCTATGTCGTGCACATGTTGGATCAGGCCGAACTCAAGTACACAATGTTTCCGGTTGGTCATCTGACCAAGGCGCAGGTTCGAGATCGGGCACTTGAACTCGGCCTGCGCACGGCGACAAAGCCCGACAGTCAAGATGTGTGTTTCATCAGCCGTGCAGGTGGCCGCGAAGCATTTTTAGGCAAGCGCATTCCGTTTCGATCCGCCCAAGTTGTGCACGAGGACGGAACCCCGGCCGGCCAAGTTGAGGCACTTGAACTCGTCACGATTGGGCAGCGCAAGGGCCTTGGATTACCCGGTGGTGGCCCGAAGCGTTACGTGGTGGCAGTCGATACGCCCAATGCCCGTGTCGTGATTGGTGAAGATTCACGCTTGATGTGCGATTCATTCGCCGTGCACAACATCGCCTGGTCCGACGCCGGTGACGCCGCTCGGCTCGCGCTAGTTAGTGATGTACTGGTTCAGAGCAGTGCCCACGGCCAGGTGTACCCAGCAACAATCGAAATAGTCGGCGATGCTAAAGACGCGGTTCGCGTCGAGTGGTCCTCGCCACAGCGTCGGATCGCACCCGGCCAGAGCGTCGTGTTCTATGACGCCACCAATCGATATGTCATCGGCGGGGGAATCTCGTCAACACCTGCATGGGGCGAGTAGGAGCCACCAAAAAAGCCTGCACATGCAACACATCGGATGTCTTCAGTATTCGCGCTGCAAATGGGGTCAACCTCACGTCGACCATCTCGTGCAGCTGAACTTGTAGCGGAACGCCGCGGGTGAATCCGGTGAGATCAATCGCCTGGGTGTCTGCCGGTGCCAACGCCATCGACACAATTTCGCCGCGTCGCAACATCAACACTTCGCTGAGCATGGTCGGGTCGTGAACAACAACACCGGCGGGGACAAAAACCAACCATCGTCGAGAGAGTTGATGCATCCGCGGGGCGACTTTCCACAGCAATGCTGCTCCCACAACAAGCCCCACACCACCAAGTGTCCACTGCCGATCGACGAGCCACAACGGCGTAAACGTAACGCTCATCACCAATAGCAGATACGCAACTCCGATCGGAATTAGAAGCGAAACCGGCACCCGCAATAGAAACCGCTGCTCGTCGCCATAAGCACCTGCTTGGGCGTGGCTTTCGCCAAATGAAGAGCTAAAAATAATCAGGCATGCAATGAGCGCACAAATCGCGCTGGCGATTGCCGATGTGGTGGAGTCGGCATCCTCGATACCAACAAGTATGTGCACGGCAATCACCGGAGCTATGCATCTGGCAACCGTGAGCGAGATTGGGTGAGGAACCCACATTGCGATGGTCACGATTGCCCACAATGTCCACAGTTCGGCGGTCATCGTGTTTTGCAACGCGGCCGAATGCTGTGGCAAGGAGTCCACAAGGTTGTTCGGAAGAATGGCCGCAACGAGCCACAGTAAGCGTGCCAACCACAAAAGTTGCTGTGAAGTCACTCGCGGCACGCACTGAGCATATGTCGCAGTGCACCGCATCGGTAATATCCATATCATGGCTGGCGCGAATTCACCGTCAAAAAAGGTTCGAGATCGTGTCGCCGAATTACGCCTGATTATCTCTCATCACAACGAGCTTTATTTCACCCACGACAGCCCCGAAATTTCGGATTCCGAATACGACGCACTGGTGCGCGAACTCACCGGTCTCGAAACTCAGTACCCGCAACTCGTCACCTTTGATTCGCCATCGACTCGTGTCGGTGTGCCTGCCATCACCACCTTCGCACCCGTCACCCATCGCGTCCCGATGACCAGCCTCGATAATGCAATGGGTGTAAGCGAGCTGCGCGCCTGGGGTGAGCGGATGGTCAAGGGTCTTGGCGACGCTCCAATGCAATTCATCTGCGAACTAAAGATCGACGGATTGGCGGTGAACATTCGCTACGAACGCGGAATTCTTGTGCAGGCCGCCACCCGCGGCGACGGAACAATAGGTGAAGATGTCACCGCCAATGTTGCGACTATCAATGCGGTGCCAAAGAAACTCATTCCATCAGAGGGTGCCAAGATCCCAGTTGTCCTCGAGGTTCGCGGCGAGGTGTTCATGCCGATCGCCGCCTTCAATCGGCTTCGTGCCGAGAAGGAATTGGAAAACGAAAGTCGAATTGCCTTAGGTCGAAAGCCCGAACCGGTGCCCGCCAACCCGCGAAACGCCGGAGCCGGCAGTCTGCGCCAAAAGAATTCTGCAATTACTGCCACCCGAGATCTTTCCTTCTGGAGTTATCAACTCGGCGAGATAGTCGGTCTCGCTGAGTTCACCTCGCATCACGACACGCTGAATTACCTAAAGCAGGTCGGCCTGCCCGTCAATCCCGAAGTTAAAGCCATGTCGAGCATCGACGATGTATTGACATTTTGTAGTCATTGGGAGTCGCATCGCCACGACTTGGGATATGAAATCGATGGGGTGGTAGTGAAGATCGACGATTTGGCTCAACGGGGTGCCCTCGGCTTCACGTCTCGTGCTCCGCGCTGGGCGATCGCCGTCAAGTTCGCCCCCGAGGAGCGCAACACGATTCTCAAAGACATTCAAGTCTCGATCGGCAGAACCGGACGAGCCACACCGTTCGCTGTCCTCGAACCGGTGTTTGTGGGCGGATCAACGGTATCGATGGCAACTTTGCATAATCGAGAACAGGTGCAACTGAAAGATGTTCGTCCCGGCGACACGGTTGTGGTGCGCAAGGCCGGCGACGTCATCCCCGAAGTTGTTGGGCCGGTGCTTTCATTGCGCCCAAAGAATTCCAAACCATGGAAATTTCCCACCATCTGCCCGTGCTATCTGAAATCGACGCTGGTTCAAGTTGCAGGCGAATCCGATACCCGCTGCGTAGAGCCGCAATGCCCGTACCAGCGCGATCAACGGATCATTCACTTCGCCTCCCGAGGCGGCATGGATATTGAGGGCCTGGGCGAAAAGACCGTATTTGCACTCTCGGACGCCGGATTTGTCAAAGACGTCGGCGATCTCTACTCGCTGACGACGAAACAGTTGCTAAAAATCGAAGGATTCGCAGATCTCAGCGCCGCCAATTTGTTGATGTCGATCGGTAACTCCAAAACGCGAACCCTTCCCAAGCTGCTCACCGCACTCGGTATTAAAAACCTTGGGCCAGCCGCGGCCCAATCTATGGCCCGAACATTTGGATCGCTCGACGCGATCATGATTTCCAGCGAGGAGGATCTCAGCGCCGTCGACGGCGTCGGTGATGTCATCGCTAGGTCAATAACTTCATGGTTCGCCAACCGAGACAACCGCAAGATCATCCAAAAACTACGCAACAGTGGCGTAGCCTTCGGCAACATTGTGACCAGCTCGCTGCCCCAGACACTGGCCGGGAAAGCGGTGGTGGTTACCGGCACGGTCGACGGGTTTTCCCGCGAAGAGGCAGAGGCCGCGATCAAAGACCGGGGAGGCAAGAGCCCCGGCAGCGTAAGTGCCAAGACATTTGCACTTGTCGTTGGTTCAGATCCCGGCGCCTCAAAGGTTTCCAAGGCGGAGCAGCTCGGCATCCCGATGATTGATGCCCGTGAGTTCGGGCAACTGATCAAAACCGGTAAGTTGCCCTAAGTTTCATTTTCAACTCGATTTTAAGTTGCGTCCTTGAGGGCCTTTCGAGCCTTGGCTAGATTCATCGTTGGTTTTGGCCACTCGAGGTTGAGTTCGCGCAGGGTCTTGATCAAGATTTCGCTGACCACAAGGTTTCTGAACCATTTACGGTTACTCGGGATTATCCACCACGGTGCATACTCGGTATTGGTCCGAGTCAGGGTGTCGCCAAAGATCTCGCTGTAGCGATCCCACTGTGCGTGCTCGCGAGCGTCGGAACTGTTGAACTTCCAGTTTCGGGTTGGGTCGTCGAGACGATTGTTCAAGCGTTCGAGCTGCTCGTCCTTGGAAATATTTAAGAATAGCTTGATGATCAGGGTGCCCTCATCGACGAGCATCCTCTCGAACTCGTTGATATGTCGAATTCGTTTCGACGCGCGATCTTCGTCGATCAAATCGTCAACACGCGTCACAAGCACATCTTCATAGTGACTGCGGTTAAAAATGCCGATGGTGCCTCGCGGAGGGCAGGCGCTATGGATACGCCACAAATAGTCGTGGTCCTTTTCGTTGCCTTCCGGCTCCTTAAACGAATTGACATGGACCCCTTGCGGATTGAACGCCGACATTACTTTGCGGATCGTTCCGTCCTTACCGGCAGTACTGATTCCTTGTAGCACGATCAGGACGGAAGTTTTGTGTTCGGCATACAGCCGGTACTGCAGTTCCTCGAGCTCATTAAGATTTTTGGCCAGC
>JBDSKN010000079.1:0-3187 GCA_039916865.1 Ilumatobacteraceae bacterium | reverse complement strand
CGGTGAATCCTACGATCTGGTCGGCTTCGGACGAGGCGGCGGTAAGAAACAAAATCGGCGCGGTGCTGAACTCGCGCAACCGACGACACACTTCCGGGCCCTTCATTCCGGGCAAATCGACATCAAGAATAATCAGATCTGGCGTTCGCGCCCTGGCGATCTGCTCGGCGCGTTCGCCGCTTGGTGCCACCGAAATGCTGTGCCCTTCACCGCGCAATAATTCGCGCACCAAATCGGTCAGGTCTGGATCGTCGTCGACAACGAGAATGTGGCGGGCCGGCATCAGTTCTCGCCGCCTTCCGATGATCGGGTAAACACTTCGGCCAGGGCACGCAGTTCGGTCGCGAGTTCGGCAATCTGGTGATCGCGAATTCGCGCCAGCAACTCGGCAGCTCCTTGTGAGCCTTCCATCAGGCCATATGAACCGCAGGTGCCTGTTATCCGGTGCAGTTCACGCTCGATGGTTTCGATATTCAGATTGCCGGCCAATTCACGCAGCAAAACCGCGGTGCGACCAGCCAGGTCCTTGCGTCGACGCTCCAGGAAGTCGTCGATATTGTCCACAACGCCAAGACTATCTACACCTATATATCGCTGGCATCCGCGTCTGTCTCGCTACTTTCCGAGTCGAACCGATCGTCGTAGGCCTTGCGGCCGCCTCGTTCCATCGTCAACGACGGTTCGGTGGCAATTAGCCGGGTCGCCAAGTCGATCGATCGCTGGGCAAGTTGCTCGGCCCCGCGGCGCAGCGATTCGGAATTCTTGATAATCCGAACGTTGCGCTCCAAGTTTTCTGCCGACCAACCCTCGGTGTGGGCGATGTACGGAAAGCTTGGAAAGTGGAACCCGAGTTCGGCAAAGTAGCCGAGCATGTCGCCGGCAACGCCCTGCACATTGTCCTGGCCACCGATGATGATGAAGCTCGCCACCTTGTTGTGGATGAGGACGCGATTGGCAATCGTGATTTGGTTTTGCACACAATTCAGGCGCTCTGCCATCCGGAAATACAAGGAACTTGCCTTACCCCAGCGAATGGGAGTGGCGACGATGACGACGTCTGCCCAATGCACCAGCGCCTCATAAACTTCGGTGAGTTCATCGGCCGGGTCGAATTGGGTAATCGTGCAGGGCCATGTACAGGCGTGCGCGGACTTCGAGTAGTAGCCCTCGCAGGCCCGAAACTTGAGATCATTGAGGCGAATCAGGCGAGTCTCGCACCCCCCGTTGCTGGCGTGGGTGAGCGCGTGTTGGAGAAGTGCCTCCGAGCCAGAGTAACGGGGCTCGCTGCTGTTCATCACGGTGGTGGAGATTCCGGCGACTCGAATCGGACCATCTTGTCGCGAAAGATTATCTCGGCTGAGAGGGTGTGGCTCATGTTTTTGCCGACCGCGGCGCGTTGCATTGGCGACATCCACGAGGACTCGGCCATTGGCGACGCGGACTGGATACGCCGGCACGTGGTCTTGTTCGAAACCCGGTTTGCCCATGCCGGTCACTCGATGAAATTTCCATCCATGCCACGGGCACACGACATAGTCGCCACTCAGCCGACCCGAACCGAGCGGGCCGCCAGCGTGATTACAGATTCCCGAGATCGCCGCCACCTCATCGCCTCGACGCGAGACGGCCAGTCGCCGAGTTCCTGCCGACACTGGAGCCACTTCGCCGTCGACGAAGTCGGTCACGGCGCCAACGTCGATAAAGTTGCGGTCGTTATCGGCCGTTTGGTGCCACCTTCAATCTGTCGTCCCCCACCCATGGCAATCTAGGCGATCTTGATGTATTTTTGTCCAATGCACAAAAACATATTTGTCAATTTGCCAGTCAAGGACCTTGCCCGTTCAGTGGAGTTTTTCACCAAAGTTGGATATTCCTTCAATCCACAATTCACCGATGACAACGCAACCTGCATGATCATCGGAGAGAACATCTTCGTGATGTTGCTTGTTGAACCGTTCTTCACTTCATTTATCCCCAATCCGGTATCCGATGCGGCAAATGTGAGTGAGGTCATCATTGCGCTCTCCTGCGACAGCAGCGGCGAAGTGAACGAACTAACTAGTCGTGCCATCGCCGCCGGCGCGACGCAACATAAAAAACCGTCTGATCTCGGTTTCATGTACAGCTCAATGTTTCAAGATCTCGATGGTCATTTCTGGGAACCGTTTTGGATGGATCCAACTCACGTTCAATAAAAAATTTCGTGATTTTGCAACGCAGTTTTTGTACGTAATTAACACTACGCAGACAGTCGTAATCATGAGACGGATGTCGCCAATGAATGTATAGCGAATCGAGATATGGGGCATTACTGTCATCACTAGGAGGTGAAAGTCGTTCACAGTTCCCCAACAAAAGTAACGACACACCGCATGAAACGCAGAACATTGGACATTATTTTCAGCAGCGGCGCCCTCGTAGTGGCAATATTGCTTGTGCTACTCGGGTTTGTATTCAAGGGAAATGCCGATTTTGCCGACAAGTATGTGGGTGAGCAACTGACGGCGCAGAAAATCAATTTCACCGCGGCCGAATTTCTTTCGGATGAAGAGAAGCAATCCACCTGCCTAGTTGACTACGCCGGGACTCCCCTTGATAGCGGAAAGAAGGCCGAGTGCTACGCCAATGACTACATCGGATTCCATCTACAAGGCATTGGCGGCGGAGAGACCTATGCAACTCTCGGACCTCTACAGACTGCGGCGCGGACGGCATATAACGACGCGGCGGCGGCCGGCGCAACAAACGTTGACGCACTGAAGGCTGATCTCGACACGCTCACTGGTCAACGAGAGACCATGTTTAAAGGTGAAACGCTTCGCGGACTGTTACTGACCTCGTACGGGTTCAGTATTTTTGGTGAAAAGGCTGCACTTGCGGCTCTACTCGCATTCATCGGTGCGGCTGTGATGGCCCTTGCTGGACTGGCTGGTTTCGCCCATGCGTTTTCCAAGTCAGGTGACAAGGTGGTACTTACAGGCAATTGAGTTTCGGGGGCGGAGAGAGTGAGAGTGTCGATGCGAAATCTGCACCACACTCTCACCTCCGTAGTTACGCCCCTTTCGGATCTTCCTAGCGCCCCCGGCATGAATCGAACATGCGACCTGCGGTTTAGGAAACCGATGCTCTATCCACTGAGCTACAGGGGCGAAACTTGTCGAGAGAATTAAACCAAATCCCGTACCAC
>JBDSKN010000078.1:0-32127 GCA_039916865.1 Ilumatobacteraceae bacterium | reverse complement strand
CGTATGTCAACTTTGGTTTTAATCGTCAACCAGATGGCAGTGTCACACTCAAGTGCTCACCGGAACACGAGGCACGCACTTACGAAACTGGTGCCTTGCACGAGACATGGGAGGAACTTGCCCATCTCACGACTCCGACCTGGGTGCTATCCGGTGCCGATCAGAGCCAAGGACCGTCTTCAATTACGCCGCAAACCGCCGCCACCATTGCGGGTCCACAGATCATTAAATTCGATACTCCGTCGACAATTGCACCGCTCATTGCCGCCGCGATTCCAGGTTCACACTTCATTAAATTCGATGATCTCGGACACCTTGGGCCGATGCAGGACCCAGCACGACTCGCGGCAATAATCCGCCAGATTGATACGAATTGATCAGGGGCGATTTCGCATCGCCAATTTGATGCATCACCTACTATCAATCAAGTCGCTATGAGTCCCGCATTCCCCGTTCCCCTCACCTTGTCGCCGTCGAGAGTGAGCAGCTTTCAGGACTGCGCGCTGCAGTTTCGATTTGCCAATATCCAGAACTTGCCGCAACCCCCCGGCATTCATGCCGTAAAGGGAAACGTTGTTCACCGTGCATTGGAACTGTTGCTGGCTCTTGACCCGGAAGAGCGTTCGGGTATTGCCGCCCACGAATTCATGGCCGAAGCAAAACGCGAATACGAAGCAATGTATGACTTCACCGGGCTAAAACTGACCCACAGCCAGGCGGTTAAATTCTGGCAGGAGTGTTCGGGGTTAATCGATGGATACCTACGAATGGAAGATCCTCGAGGCGTCAACCGTATTGAAATTGAACTATGGGTGGAAGCACCTCTGGATGGTTTTGCGATCCGCGGTTACATTGACCGACTCGAACGGGATGAGCAGGGCAATCTCGTCATCACCGATTACAAGACGGGCAAATCACCCCGCGCCGGTGATATCGACGGCAAGATGCGCCAGCTGGAGATGTATGCCTACATGATTCGGGCGATGCGAGGAGAACTTCCTGCAACATTGCAACTTTTGTACATCAAGGACGGGTTAAGGCTGACGAAGTCACCAAACGAACAGTCGATGCAATTCGTCGTCACGCGTACCTCGGCGATTTATAAGGCAATTGAGCGAGCCTGTAACACCGGCGAATTTTCAACTCGCAAGAGCGGACTGTGCAATTTTTGCAACTTCAGAAAGTGGTGTCCCGAGTTCGGGGGCGACCCCACGAAGGCTGAAATCGAGGCACCGCAACTACATCCTGACGCGCCAACCCGATGAGCGAGGCAGCTCCGTTCGCCAGTTTCGATGCTCGCGTCGATCGCCTCGTCGAACCAATTCGAAATGTGCGAGCCGTCGTCTTGATCTTTATGGTCGCCAGCGCAGTCGGTGACTTTGGATTGGTCTGGCATGCAATTGGATTAATTCGAGCCATCGGAAGCATGGATCGCTTCTACGATGCGCTCGTTTTCTCTTCGATGATCGGAGTCGAGAGCCTTCTGCTCAATCAAGGTATCAAGCGATTCTTTCGCCGAACCCGACCGACCGAACGGGGCGATGTTCGCATCGCGGTTCGGACACCGAGCACCTCAAGTTTTCCAAGTGGGCACGCATCGTCTGCGTTTTTCTCCGCTCTCGTACTCACTTACTGGGTCTCATGGCCGTGGATGATTTGTTTTTACCTGTTGGCTGTTGTCATTGCCGCAAGTCGCGTCGGGGCAAGAATCCACCATGCCAGCGATGTACTGGCCGGCGCACTCACCGGCACCCTGCTCGACGTCGTCGGGCTCATCGTGCTGGGTAGTTTGTAGGTCTCATGAATACGGAATTACCGCGCTTCGACACCAAGATGAGCGATACCGAAGGACTGATGTGGAGGTTGGAGAAAGATCCCTTCCTCGCATCGACATTCGGTAACATCACAATTCTCGACAGTCGTCCGAATTTTGAAGTCTTTACCCGTCGCATGGAGCGAACAAGCATGATTATCCGTCGCCTGCGACAGCGGGTGCAGCCGGCTCCTGCAAACTTAGGACCACCATCCTGGGTGGACGATCCGGAATTCAACATTCAATACCACGTGCGTTACATGGCGCTACCGGCACCTGGAACTATGCGCCAATTGCTCGATCTATCGACGCTGCTTGTTCTCGACGCCTTCGATCGCTCGCGGCCACTGTGGCAATTTATCGTCGTGGACGGATTGGAGGGTGGAAGATCGGCATTAATTCAAAAGCTCCACCACACGATTACCGACGGTGAAGGCGGGGTGGCATTATCGATGCAATTTCTTGATGTCGAACGACACCCGCCAGAACCTCCGCCGGTCATACAGATGGATTGCAGTCCCTCGGAGTCGAGCGCAACTGAAAGTGCCCCTAATTTGATGCGCACTTCAATGGCCGACGCGATGCGTATTCCGCTCGGGCTTCTGCGTCAAGTGCGCGACGTTTTATCTGATCCGACGCAGCTTCCCACGCTCGGGGTCGAAACCGCGGCCACTGTGCGAAACCTGATCTCCCAGATTGGTGATGTGGGTTCTGCTCGCTCGCCGTTGTGGACTCAGCGCTCGCTGAAGCGCCGATTGGAAGTGTTGCGTGCGCCATATCGACCGATGCTTGATGCTTCACGGGCTCTCGGAGGAAAGATCAACACCGCATTTATTACGGCCGCCGCCGATGCCGCGGGTCGATATCACCGCGAACTCGGCATGCCGGTCGAATCGCTGCGCACCTCGATGGCGGTTAGTACTCGCACCGAGGCTTCGGGATCAAATGCATTTTCACTTGTAAGAATGCTGGTTCCAACCGGTGAAATGCCAATCGGCGAGCGTTTTGCGGCGATCAATGAGTCCGTCAATCAGGCCCGCGAGTCATCGAAAAGCGCCTCTCTCGCAACGCTCGCCGCCGTTTCGGGGGCCCTGCCGACCTCTGTTATTACGCGCATTGCCCGGACACAGAGTCAGACAATCGACTTCGCCACTTCTAACGTACGCGGCGCCGGCGTTCCACTGTTTATTGCCGGCGCACAAATGTTGGAAAATTACCCTGTCGGACCGTTGGGTGGCGTGGCGTTCAACCTGACGATGCTTTCGTATAACCACAGTCTCGACATGGGTTTAAATATTGATACTGCTGCCGTCGCCCAACCAGAACGCCTGCGCATTTGCATGGAACAATCGCTCGCCGAATTCCTGGC
This sequence comes from Ilumatobacteraceae bacterium, assembly GCA_039916865.1. Taxonomy (GTDB): domain Bacteria; phylum Actinomycetota; class Acidimicrobiia; order Acidimicrobiales; family Ilumatobacteraceae; genus UBA3006. The sequence goes on along the minus strand of JBDSKN010000078.1, from coordinate 28,945 downwards.
GATTGCGACGCCGCGGGCGACATTTGCGGCACCAACTATGTCGGCGCCCAGTGTTTGGACCCGAATTAAGACTCGGTTGAAGAGGCTGCGCTCGCGGTAAGCAGTAGTCGAACGTCGAGCAATAAGTCGGCTACCTCGCCGGTGGAAACCAATTCGCGATGGAGCATTTCGGCAAGCGCTTTGTCGATGACAGTAAGGGCTTCGCTGATAACTGCTGCTTCACGAGAATCGGTCATTTCGTTGTCTGCTCCCTGTCTTCAATTTGATAAGCGATGAAAAATCATGTCTGTTCGTTTCTGTGACCATACCCGACTTGTGAGCACAGAACGTGGCACTTGGCCGAAGATGGACACCTTTATTGTATCGGCGTAGATCCCGCGTTGATTGGGGCCGAATGTGTCTAGCATCACGTCATGGATCTTTCTGACAAGCACACCGTTGTGACCGGCGCGGCAAATGGCATCGGTCGCGCCATTGCGGAGCAATTCCATGCCCAAGGTGCACGAGTGGTGCTAGCCGATCTAGATCTGGTGCCGCTCCGCCAAATTGTCGATGACCTCAATTCTCGGCGGCCAATGAGTGCACTTGCGATAGCAACTGATGTGGGCTCCGAGGCGGCCAACGCGACTCTTGTGGCACAAGCCGGGGATGCCTTTGGTCCGATCGATTTGTTCTTCGCCAATGCCGGAGTAGGCGGAGGTACTGACCTTTCAACTACCGAGGAAAACTGGGAAAACGCTTTCAATGTCAATGTTCATGCCCACCGCTGGGCCGCAAAGTATCTTTTGCCGTCGTGGCTGGAGCGAGGCGATGGCTACTTTTGCAGCACATCTTCGGCCGCCGGACTGCTCTCTCAGATTGGATCGGCGCCGTATTCACTTACCAAACATGCCGCGCTGGCATTTGCCGAGTGGCTTTCGATTACATATGGAAATCGAGGACTAAAGGTGAGTTGCCTGTGTCCGCAGGGTGTGAATACGAACATGCTGCGGGGAGCCGATGCGGCCAACGACGGCCCATCGAAAAATGTTGTGCGAACTGCCGGCGTGGTTCTTGAACCCGAACAAGTTGCCGAGACCGTGGTGCAAGTCATAGGGGCGGAAACCTTTTTGATCTTGCCGCACCCAGAAGTGTCGGGTTATGTAGCCAAAAAAGCTACCGAGCACGAGCGCTGGCTTGCCGGCATGCGCAAGTTACAGTTGCGAGTTTTGGGGGTCTAGCTACGCAAATTACTTACCGAGCATGTGCTCCATTTCGGTAATCTCCGAAGTCTGCCCACTAATGATTTGATCGGCAAGGTTCATTACATCGGAGTTCATTCCGTCTTGTTTTATTGCGTTCGCCATGCCTAGTGCGCCACGATGATGTTCGATCATGGCCCCAGACCAAGTCATATCGAACTCTGAGCCCATCATCCCACCCATTGTTGCCATCTCATCATCGGACATCATTCCTTCAGTGTTCATATCGCCCATTGAATGATCTGAGGTCGACCCCATTGTCATCGACTTGTCCCAGTCCTCGAGCCATCCATTCATCATCTCAAGTTCAGAATTTTGGGCATCTTTTATTCGTTGCGCAAGATTCATAACCTCAGACGAAGCGCCAGCCGAGTCGGCCAACGCCAAATCCGCCATTTCAATGGCTTGCTCGTGGTGCTGGATCATCTCCTGGACGAAGACCACATCAGCATCATTGAAGTTCGATCCTTCGTCGGATCCGCAAGCTGCCAGAAGTAATCCGACCGGCACTATGCATATCGCTAAATTCTTGAGTTTCATAACGACCTTTCGTTGGGGGTGGGTCGCCAACTATAATATGATGATTGTAGCGCGTTAACTAATCTCGCTAAGGATGGTCTGAGATGGAATTTTTCCTCTGGGTAATTGCAGTGATACTTGTGGTAAGCGGACTGATCGCCCTGACTCGGCGGAATATCCTCTACGGAATTCTGCTGATTGCTGTTGGATTGTTAGTCGGCCCTGGTGGCGTCTCAATCTTTGGTTGAGCTAGCGATTGAATTCAGGTAACAGGGTGGCAAGTTCGCGCCATTGATTCATTGGCAACGAAGTAAAGTCGTCTTGCAAGACCTGAACGCTTACATGCGAGGCGCCCGCGTCAAACTGGCCTTGAATTCGCCGTGAGATGGTGTCGAGAGTCCCCCAGGCCACGATTGCATCGACAAGTCGATCGCTAGGTAGACCATCGGCCCCTTTGATGTCGTCTGCGGAAAAACCGTACCGCATCAAATTGTTGGCATAGTTGGGAAGGCGTGTATAGGTGCCCATGTATTTGCGGGCGATCTCACGTGCTTTGGTTGGATCGGTCTCAAAGATCACAGCTTGTTCTGGGGCAAGTATTGAGTCGGGACCAAGTATCTCCCGGGCTACGAGAGTGTGCTCAACCGGAGCAAAGTACGGGTGTGCTCCGTCGGCCCGAGTCGCTGCAAGTTTCAACATCTTGGGTCCGAGCGCCGCTAACACCCGATGCGTGGGCGTCGAGGGCGGTGCGGCGGCAAACAGACCGGTATCCATTACATCCAAATATTCCACCATCATGCTGTACGGCTTTTCGTACACACTCTTGTGTAGCGCCTTGACCATGTGGTGGTGACTCACCCCCATACCAAGTAGGAATCGATCGGGAAAAGCTTCGGTGAGCGTTTTTTGCGCGGCCTGCATTGTTGCCGCGGTGCGGGCATGAATCGAAGCGATGCCCGTGGCGACGATCAAATTCTTGGTCGCCGATAGCAGCAATGCCGCGGTAGAAAAAGGCTCTCGGCCAATAGCTTCGGGAAACCAGAGGGTACGAAATCCGAGAGACTCCAATTCGCTGGCGGCATCCTGCGCCTTTGACATCGGTTGAGAATCAAGGGCAAAAGTCCAAATTCCAACCCGACCAAGAGGGAGAAATTGGGTTGCTGATGTCATCGACTTCGAGACTAATCGCCAGTGGAGCCACACATACCGGACACAATGTCGAACATGCGCTCGTCGCGGTTGCCTCGGTTGCTGTTAATTCTGCTTTTCCTGGCCGGCTGCACGCCACAGAGTAAATCAGAGGTAGATAACGGAACGGTAATTGAAGTAATCGACGGCGACACGGTCGACCTGTCAATTGCGGGCCATCGCCAGCGGGTGCGACTAATCGGAATTGATACTCCCGAAACGAAACATCCGACCAAGCCCGTTGAATGTTATGGGCCCGAGGCGACGACATTCACCGAATCGCTTCTAGCGCGAGGCACCAAGATTCACATTGAACGAGATACTGAAGCGCGTGACACCTACGACAGATTGCTTGTTTACTTATTTCGCGATTCCGACAACATGTTCATCAACTTGGAGATAGTGCTTCAAGGTTACGCGCACATGCTCACCATCGAGCCGAATCTCGCCTACCTTGACAGGTTTGTCGCCGCATCCCGCGACGCACAGTCGAACAACCGAGGATTGTGGCAAGCGTGCCGGGGGTAGTGTTAGATCACGTGACGAAAGGTCTCGCTATGCGATCACTCATCGAGCGGCTAGGGCGATCGCCCGATTCGCGACTCGTGATAATTAGTTGCGACGATCTTGGTGCATTTCAAGCCGCCAACGATGGCGTATATCAGTCGCTGCGAAAGGGAGTGGCTACATGTGCATCGCTGATGGTGCCAGCACCATGGGCGCGTCACGCGGTGCTCAATTATTCTGGCGACGACATTGGGGTACACCTCACGCTTAACAGCGAGCACGCAATGTACCGCTGGGGTCCGATCACTTACGCGCCTTCTCTTCAATCCGGTGACGGTGGTTTCCCGCGCACAATTGACGACCTCTGGGAACACGCCGACCCGATCGAAGTCTTGCGCGAGTGTCGGGCCCAAATTGCACGTGCAATCGAATGGGGAATCGATGTGACACACCTTGCTCCCCACCTCACTGCGATTACTCTGCGACCCGAATTCTTTGATGTCTACCTCGAACTAGCAGTCGAATTTCAGTTGCCAATTCGATTGCCTTCGAGTATTAGCGAGGAACAAGTTGGCTTTCGCTTTCGGCACTTGGCCAGCGAAGCGGGGGTACTGTTTCCTGATTTTTTCAATCACGATTGGCGTGAAGGAAGCCGCGAGCGGGTTCTCTCCTCGCTTGCGACTCTGCGACCCGGGGTCACCGAGGTGCATGTTCAACCGTGCATTGATACTCCGGAGATTCGTGCGCTCGGAGATATCGCGCTCGGTTGGATCGACGACTACAAATTAATGGTCAACAACTCGGACGTTCGATCGGCAATTGCCGATAGCGGGGCTGAACTCATCGGCTATCGAGAACTTAGGACCGCGATGCGAGGGCACTGAGGGTCTTTGCGGCCTCGCCACTTGCCAACACTTCAAATAGCGCAGCGGAACTTCCGACGACTTTGAGCCGTCCCTGCATATAGGCGACGGTCGGATCGGTAGTTGCATCTTGAGAATTGCAGGACAACACAACATCGGCGCCATCGGGACCTTGCACAACCTCGTCGTCCTTGGCAAATCTCACTCGGTACTGAATGATGGGCATCTAGCGAACGCTTCCAGCACGGATACCGGCGAAGAAGTCATCCTCGTACTCACCCTCGGCTAGAGGGTTCGAATCAACAAGCGATTTGGCCAAGATCCAGTCTTCATACGGATAGACCTCCGCAAGTTCGTCGTCGCTCAAACCAAACCAGAACGCCTCGTTGGCATCCACTTGTGTCGCGTGAGCGCGAAGAGCCCCCGACCTGGCCCAATAATATTGGCCGATATCTAGTCGAGTAGTTAGGCGATGATCGACTTCGGGACGATTGAACCAATTTTCATCAAAGGGAGACGAGCCGCGCAGTCGCAACATCGCCTCATGAACAATTCGGATCCGTTTGTGTGACCAAGCCGAGTAATACAACTTAAGCGGCTGCCACGGTTCACCAGCATCTGGGTAATAGTTGCTATCCCCTGCTCGATCGAATGCAAGAATTGTTATGTCGTGCACCTTGATGTGGTCTGGATGCGGATACCCGGTTTGTTCGTCGCCGTAGGTGACAATCACTTGCGGTCGCTCGCTGCGAATCACCCGTACGAGTCGGCCTACGGCTTCGTCCAGATCCGCCATATGAAAAGATTCGGGATGATTGTTCGCTTCACTATCCGCCATTCCCGAATCGCGATAGCCAAGCATTACTACATTATGAAAACCAATTACTTGTGCCGATTCGGCAAGTTCGCGAGGCCGAAGTTCACTTAGAAGTGCACGCTCGGCCGCCCGATCGAGCCCGTGAAACGCCTGACCCGGCTCTCTTAGCGCCGGATTATTGACATCGCCTTCCTCGCCACCCGTGCAACATACCAATACCGTCCGCACACCCTCTGCGTTGTAGCGAGCCATGGTTGGCGCACCCTTCGATGCTTCGTCGTCAGGATGAGCATGCACCGTGAGCAGGCACAATTGATCTTCGGCGCGCGAGGGCATGTTTGTCGGAGTCACAGTCTGCAGGATACTGGCCAATGACCTATCCTTTTGAGATGAACTTTTCACCGCGCAAGAAAATTGGCGCAATTTCCCTGGTAATAGTTCTGGCGATTTTAATTGCCAGGTGTTCATCAGATGGTCGGAGCATGTCGGCGCCTAAGCCCGAGCAGGATCAAACAATTGCGGTTCCATCGACGATTGCCTCCGTCGTGGCGGCGCCGCAAAGTTCAATTTTTGGAATCACAGGACTATGGGTTGAAGGCCAGCCCATTTCGGCGAAATACACATGCGCCGGCGAATCCATTTCGCCGCCGTTGCAGTTCAATGGCATTCCTGCTAGCACCGTCACCCTCGGATTTGTGCTTACGAACCAGGATGAAAACGGCGACATTCTTTGGGCCGTGGCCAACATTCCGGTATCCGAGACCAACTTTGTTGAGGGCACACTGCCCAACGGAGCGATTGAGGCCACGTCTAGCGACGGCACGATCGGATATTTGGCGCCGTGTCCACCTGCTGGCCAATCCAATCATTACCTAATGACTGCCTATGCAGTTGCACAGCAACTCGAGTTAACAGATGGGGTCGATGCGGTTACATTGCAAGCCGCACTCGACGCAGGCGCACTGGCGGTAGCCGAGTCCGCATTCACTGCGGAAACGCCGTAATTGCAAATGCCAACCTGACAAGATAGAGAGATCGACCGCTCGCTGGCATCCCTCCCGATTGGGGTATTTGAGACTGATGTAGATGCCCGACTGACCAGTGCAAACGATGCATTCCGGCGTCTCGCCCTGGCTGATGCCCCGGTCACGACGGGTGTGGCCCCGTGGGTCAATGCCGTACCGTCCGAACGGTCGGCGGCGGAGGCGGCCTGGACCCGTTCTCGCCAAGCGGGTACCCCATTTTCATTCGAATTTCGTCTCTGGAATCCAGACGGAGAGTTGGTGTGGGTGCAACTGTCGACGCAGCCAATTATCGGTCCCAATTCACATATCACGGCCTACGTTGGAACGGCGCACGACGCCACCGATTCTGTCACGCGGCGCCTGCTCAGCGAACAACTTGTCGGGTTGCTTGATGTAACCGAAGACGCAGTACTCGTCTTTGACCCACGCGGAACGATCATGTTTTGCAACGACGGCGCGAGACGCCTGATCGGAGTAAGCGACCATTCACCACTAAGCGATGCGGTGTCTGCAACATTCATTGCCGCAATTCGCGATCAGGTCCCGCGCGAAGTTACAACAAGCGCAACTACAAATCGCTGGGAAGGAGAGATCGGATTTCGCAGTCCGGACGGAATCATGCGTACCCTGTCGATTACTTTGCAGATAGTTCGAGATGTAGACGGCACGATTGCCCACTACTCGGCTATTGCGAGGGACATAACCGAAGAGAAGCAACTGCACGATGAACTCACTCGGCAAGCGACGCATGACGCATTGACGGGACTTCCCAACCGGGTGCTCTTTTTGCGAAAGGCGGCGGAAGCACTCGAGCGGAGCAGGACTCTTAAGCGCGGTGTCACGGTTTTGTTTATCGACCTGGACAAGCTCAAGGAAGTCAACGACACGATCGGTCATGCCGTAGGCGATCAGTTGATCATCAGCATCTCCAAACGGTTGGCCAGCGCCACTCGACCTTCGGATGTGGTGGCCCGACTCGGCGGTGACGAGTTCGTCGTCCTCTGTGACGGACTCGGCGATGAACACATTGCGATGGATGTGGCGGAACGAATTCGCTTGTCGGTGACGAACCCAGTGATAATCCAAGGTGTTGAGATCCAGGCAAGCGTGAGCATTGGAATAGCGCAAGCAAAATCCGGCGCAATCGTCGAGGAGTCTCCTCAGGATGCGGCCGTCACGCTTTTACGAAACGCCGACATTGCGATGTATCGGGCCAAGCAACGTGGACGTGGGAGGTGCGAGATTTTCAGCGACGAAATGCGCGCCAACAACAAGGATCGCGCTTTACTCTCATCGCAACTCGAGCGTGCTCTCGCCGCAGATCAACTGTTCCTTGTGTTCCAGCCAATAGTTTCAACACACACGGCGCGTGTTGCTGGGGCAGAGGCATTGCTGCGCTGGAATCATCCGACTCAGGGAGTACTCACACCGTTGGCATTTCTAGATCTGGCCGAGGAATCTGGGGTGATCGGCCCGATTGGCGACTGGGTGATTCGTCAAGCATGCACCGAGGCAAAGCGCTGGATCGAAGACGGGTCAGTGGACCGCGCAATTGTCGTCCATGTCAACGTCACTACCCGACAACTTACAGACACAAATTTCGTCGAGCGTGTTATGGCGTCATTGCGCGAAACGGGAATCGACGCACATCAGTTAGCGCTTGAACTTACCGAGTCGACATTGCTCAACGACAACCCAAGCATCATGCGAACCATAAATGCACTCAAGCGACTGGGCGTGAAACTGGCGATTGATGATTTCGGCACAGGCTATTCGTCCCTCTCCCAGTTGCGAAGCTTTCCCGCCGATTTCCTAAAACTTGACGGCACTTTTGTTCGTGACATCGGGCAGCAAGGGAGCGACGACCCGATCGTGCGTTCCGTGATTCAACTCGCTCACTCTCTCAACATGTCGGTAGTCGCCGAATGGGTAAGCTCCGATGAGCAAAATCGACGACTGCGACTTCTGGGGTGTGACTTCGTCCAAGGGAATCACATTGCCGAACCTGTTGTTGCAGGCGAATTTATACCCCTCGTTGTGCAGGTCGTCAGCCAGATCGACTAGCCGGTCGTCTCGTTCTCGGCTTGCGGGCGCGGTCCGACTCCGGCGAAAAAATCCAGAACTTCCTTGGCATCCTTTGACAGCCGCAGCACGGAATTTCCATCAACTGTGTCGCCATAGACGGGCAATGGAAACGAACCGATATTGCCGCTCACAGCGGGCCGCATTTTGCGGCCAAAGTTAAGCAGGTTCAAAGTCTCGTCTACCAGCACCGCATCCACCGCACCGGCGAAAACCGAGCCTGCGCCAAATGGATTGTCGGCCACATGTTGAACGGAGCTTTTCAGAAGTGCGGTCACAAACATTCGTTGGCGGGCGGTGCGTCCTATGTCAGATGTTCCGTCGATCGTCCACTTACCGTCGATTTTCGATTCAAAGAATCGGCTTCTGGCAAATGCCAAAGCTTTGACCCCGTCTAGCCGAGGGCAGCCGGCCCTCAGAAACAAACCTGTGTGACGATCGCGAGATGGATAATCCACACACACGGTTACCCCGCCGACCGCATCGACGAGCCCCTTAAAGCCCTGAAAGTCGATCTCGATGTAGTGGTGTATCGGCACGCTCAATGCCTTCTGAACGGTTCGTATGAGCACATCAGTGCCAATTTGATACGCCGTATTGATACGTTGCGATTTACTTCCGTTGCCGATCTCAACCCATAAGTCACGCGGAATTGAAATGAGCGACAATCCACCCGATTTCTTGACAAAGTGCAGCACCATCAGGGTGTCGCTGCGCTTACCGCCAATATCGGTAGCGGCGCCGACATTGTTGTAATCCGGATCGGTTGGGTCGGATCCCTCTCGCGAGTCCGAGCCAACGAGAAGATAGTTTTCAAATTCTTGGTTTGTCGATGACAACGATTCAAGCGCACTTGCATCTCGGCGTACCGCCGACAATTGCGTGTTCGTTGCAACAACCAGTCCCGTCGCGCCGGCCAATGCCACGGTGGCGGCGACACCAAGACTAACCAGCCAATTGCTTAATCGATGCTTGCGCGACGATCGAAGTTTGCTGGAGCGTCCATTCATGCACTCCTGACGGTAGCCGTCAGTCGATCTCGATCAATGTCACAATTGCAGCGCCGTCGCTATGTCGTGCGCAAATGCACAATGTCGCCAGTGTCAATGAGATGGGTTATCCCGCCTTCATCGATGACGACAAGTCGACCATCGCGATTTACCGTGGTGGCAATCCCAACTAGCACGGTGCGATCGGTGCGCTCGACCCGAACGGCGGCGCCAATAGTCGCAATTGACTCCGAATACAGCCAATACAACTCATCGAATGAAACTTGTTCCAAATCATTGATGTTCGATAGCAGCAATCGCAACAAATCGGCCGGTTCCAGCCGGTCAACACCGACAAACTCGCTAAGCGAAACGGCATCTTCTGGCGCCCAATTGACATTGATACCGATTCCAACAACAACAAAGTCTGGTCCCGAGGCGGACAGGAGGCCGGAGAGTTTTCGATTCTCTATGAGCAAATCATTTGGCCATTTCAGTTCCGGCAAAACCCCGGACAATTGCTGGCACGCCCGAACCGCGGCAAGCCCAACAAGTTGGGCGAAGTGATGTTGGGGGCGTGTCAAATCTCGAAAGAGAAGTGAAACAAGTAAATTCGACCCGCGCACGGCCTCCCATGTCCGATCGAGTCGACCTCGGCCCGCGGATTGAAAGTCGGCGGCGATGACTAAATGCGCTGGAGCACCAAGTTTGGCTCGCTCGAACAGATCGGTGTTCGTGCTCGTGGTTTCGGCAACGTGCTCGACCCACCAGCCATTGGGCCAGTCGAGCCAGTTGGCGTTGGCAGTCGTCATTACGCCAAGATAGTGACTTGTGTTGAAAAAAATACTTATCGCCAATCGAGGCGAAATTGCCGTCCGCATTATTCGAACCGCACGCGAAATGGGTATCGGAACCGTTGCCGTTTATTCCGAGTTGGACCGAAATTCTCTGCATGTCCGATTGGCCGATGAGGCATTCGCCCTAGGTGGCCAAACGGCAGCCGAGAGCTACCTCAACACCGCAGTTATCTTGGACATAATTCGGCGCAGCGGTGCCGACTCGGTTCATCCCGGCTACGGATTTTTTAGCGAGAATGCCGACTTCGCCAAGGCGATTACCGACATGGGTGTGACCTTCATTGGTCCATCCCCTGCGGCAATTGTGGAAATGGGCGACAAGGTGTCGTCGCGCAAAGCCGCGCTCCGTGGTGGTGCACCAATCGTTCCGGGCACGACGGAATTTGTGACCAGTGTCGAAGAAATTCGAGATTTTGGCAAATCCAATGGATGGCCAATCGCGATTAAGGCCGCCTATGGCGGCGGCGGACGCGGGATGAAGGTTGTTTCCGATGCCGAGCATGTGCAGGAAGCAATGGATTCGGCACAGCGAGAGTCAAAGGCATTTTTCGGGCGAGATGAAATATACCTGGAGCGATACCTTGCCTGGCCTCGACATATAGAGGTACAAGTTGTCGGCGACACCTATGGCAATTTGGTGTGGGTAGGAACTCGAGATTGCTCGGCTCAGCGGCGTCACCAAAAATTAATTGAGGAAGCACCCGCGCCCGGCCTTCCCGATGGTGTCGAAGAAGCAATCGGTGCGGCCGCGGTAAAGGCGGCAAAGGCAGTCGGTTACTACAACGCTGGCACTGTTGAATTCATCTACCAGGATGACAGTTTCTTCTTTCTGGAGATGAACACAAGGCTGCAAGTTGAACACCCGGTCACCGAAGTTGTAACCGGCATCGACTTAGTTGAGTGGCAGATTCGTGTTGCCGCGGGAGAGAAACTCCCGCTATCGCAAGGCGAAGTGTTAGATCGCCGGCGCGGTCATGGGATCGAAATTCGAATCAACGCGGAGAATCCTGCGGGCGGAAAGTTTCTGCCCTCCCCTGGAACGATTTCAAGACTCTCTGTCGCCAATGGATTTGGCGTGCGATTTGATGGCGGCTACGAAGTTGGCGACACGGTCAGTCAGTACTACGACAACCTCGTCGGGAAGCTCATTGTTTGGGGCCAAGATCGCGAGACCGCGATTTCACGAAGCATTCGGGCCCTCGAAGAAATGGCGGTCGAGGGCATCCACACGACTATTCCGGCGGATCTTGCCATCTTGCGTCATCCCGATTTTCGGGCCGTGAAGCACAGCACGAAGTGGGTCGAAGAGTCACTTGATCTATCAACGATTGATTCCACGGCCGGTACGAGCCAGGCCGCAATAACTGACATGTCACTTATTGAGCGCAGCACGATAGTGGAAGTTAACGGCAAACGCTTTGACGTGAAAGTGTGGGTTCCAGATCTCGTGTCCGGAGCCCTTGGCAAGGCAAAGAAATCACCCCGAGCGGGAGGATCGGTCGGGACGGCGATTGGTTCGGGCGATGTCATCGCTCCGATGCAGGGCACGATTGTCAAGGTGATCGCCACGGTCGGTCAAATTGTGAAGGTGGGCGACGCAATTGTCGTTCTTGAGGCGATGAAAATGGAGAACCAAATCACCGCTGAAAAGTCCGGCACGGTATCGAAGATCAGCGTCAAGGCAGGTGACATCGTCGGGGCCGGCGATGTCCTCGTCGTCATAGGCTAAGCACTGCGCCAACCCCGATCACGACTAGTTTTACATCGGTGAATACGACGAATGATGTCAACGACGAATCGCAACAGAGTGTAAACGGAATTGCCGCCGAGCGAGCAAGGCGAATTGAACAGCTCGATAATCTTCGAAGTGCCGGAATCAACCCATATCCATACCGTTTTGACCGCACCGACTCTCTCAGTGCAATTCGGCTTCGCCATGCTCAATTGGAGGTCGGCACAGAAACGAGTGACCAGGTTGCGGTTGCCGGTCGAATCATGCTCAAACGAGATCAGGGAAAATTGATTTTTTGTACCCTCCAAGACCGCGCTGGCGAGATTCAATTGTTCATTTCGAAGTCAGTCGTTGGAGACAAAGGCTTTGAGGCAATAAATGATTTCGACCTGGGTGATTGGATCGGTGTCCACGGATTAGTCATGACCACCCGCAAAGGTGAACTAAGCATCAAGGTTGCCAGCGCACAATTGCTGTCAAAGGCAATCAGGCCGCTCCCCGACAAATGGCACGGGCTTACCGATATCGACACCCGCTATCGACAGCGTTACGCCGATCTCATCGTCAACGAAGAAGCCCGCCGAACATTCGAAATACGGCATGCCACCATCTCAAGTTTTCGGCGAACTCTCAATAGCCACGACTACGTCGAGGTCGAGACACCCGTATTGCATGTGGAATCCGGCGGCGCCAACGCCCGACCATTCGTCACCCATCACAACACACTCGACATGCATCTATTCCTTCGAGTGGCGTTGGAATTGCACCTCAAGCGATTGATCGTCGGGGGGATGGAACGCGTTTATGAGATCGGTCGAGTATTTCGCAACGAAGGAATTTCCACTCGACACAATCCCGAATTCACAATGATGGAGAGTTACCAGGCGTTTGCGGATTTCACCGAAGTCATGGCACTTACGGAAGAACTCATTGTCAACGCGGCACGAGAGGCTACCGGCTCATCTGTCGTAAAAATAGACGGCAAAGATTTTGATCTAGACCAGCCGTGGCCCCGAGCTCGAATGATTGACTTGGCGAGCGAAGCAGTCGGTGTTGCACTTCACCCATCGCAGTCGGCCGATGAATTGCGGACAATTGCGGCCAACAACGGAGTAAAAACCGAGGAGCGCTGGGGTCCTGGACGCATAATCGAGGAAATCTTTGCCCATAAGGCCGAGTCTGCACTGAGTAACCCGACGTTTGTTACCGGACACCCGGTCGAAATTTCACCGCTGGCCCGCGTCGATCGCGATGATCCGTTTCTCACCGAACGATTCGAATTGTTTGTTGGCTCGCGCGAGATCGCCAATGGATACACCGAATTGAACGACCCCATTGAACAGCGCAGGCGCTTCGAGGGCGAACAACGCGCCAAGGAAGCTGGCGACGTCGAGGCGGGAAGCGTGGACGAGGATTACCTGCGGGCCCTTGAATACGGCATGCCGCCCACGGCCGGACTGGGTATCGGAATCGATCGCTTGGTGATGTTGCTCTCCGGAGCCGGTTCAATCAAGGATGTGATCCTCTTCCCTACTCTGCGACCCGAGGTGATGTAGTCGTGAGTGGTACCGCCGCCTGGGGCGTCGGAGTATCCACGATCGCCGCCGATGGATCGGTTTTGGATGTGTTCTTTCGACACCTCGGGTGGGGCGAACAGGTTTCTTCGGGCGCCTCTTTGCCCGTCCAATTTGGCACCGACGACCGACGCGGAGTTGCCCTTGTGCCCGTCAGCATCGTTATCGACACATCAACTGAACCCGTTGACGCACGTGACGTGTACCTGCGACTGCATCTGTTGTCGCATCGACTGGCTGCACCACGCACAATCAATTTGGAGGGAGTATTTGGCCTGCTTACAAATGTGGCCTGGACATCTATCGGTCCGATAGCTCTCGACGCCCTCGACGATGTGCGTTGGAATCTGAGGAAGCAAGGAGAACATCTCACCGTTCACGGGGTCGATAAGTTTCCGCGCATGACCGATTATGTGGTCCCAAGCGGCGTGCGCATCGCGGATTCAAGTCGAGTTCGACTTGGCGCCCACTTGGCAAGTGGGACCACCGTCATGCACGAGGGTTTTTGCAACTTCAACGCCGGCACGCTAGGTACCTCGATGGTCGAGGGTCGCATTTCGGCAGGAGTTATTGTCGGCGATGGCTCTGATATTGGTGGAGGCGCGTCCATCCAGGGCACTCTCTCGGGAGGTGGCAAAGAGTCAATTCAAATTGGGCAACGATGTCTGCTAGGTGCCAACAGCGGATTGGGAATCAGCCTCGGCAACGACTGTACTGTCGAGGCAGGTCTCTATCTCACTGCCGGCACGCGAGTCTCGCTACCAGACGGGGCCGTGGTCAAGGCCCGACAATTGTCCGGCGCCGACGGATTGCTGTTCCGTCGCAATAGTCAAACCGGAGCGGTTGAGGCAATCCAGAGCAGCGGTAGTTGGGGAGGCCTAAATGCCTCGCTGCACAAGAATTAGCCCAGTTTAAATGACGATGAATTTCGAGGAATTCAGCACTCTCGTCGCCGCGCGCCGAACAAACATGTTCGTCGATCTTGAGCGAAGTGTGCCGCGGGAACTGCTGGATCAACTCTGCACTCTTGCGACCTGGGCCCCGAACCACAAGAAAACCTGGCCGTGGTGCTTCGCCCAGGTCACGGGCGAATCGCGTGCCAGGCTTGGCGGAGTCGCCGCCTATGCAATGCAACTATTTGGCGATAGTGACGAAAAGGTATCGAAGACTCGTTCAAAGTATTTGCGGGCTCCGGCAATTCTCGTGGTGGGTGCACATGGTGGCGACACCCCTCTGCGAAGTGCCGAAAATCGTGACGCAACTTCCGCCGGAATTCAAAATATCCTGCTGGGAGCCACCGCCCTCGGTTTGGCTAGTTACTGGTCAAGCTGTCCAAAGGGGGCCAACGACGACGTGGCCGCCTTCTGCGAATTTGAATCGGACACCTGCATCGTTTCACTTATCTATATCGGCTGGCCGAATCGAAGTATGGACATGCCTATTCGACCACCGGCCGAGGTCCACTATTTCGAGTGAGAAGTTTTAGGCCGAGGCCTTGGCCCTCACCTTGTTCCAAATATCAACGAGTCGGTCCTGTGCACTATTAACCGCACCGGCGCGCACTCGCGAAATCTCTTCATCGGTGAAGAAAATCATGTCGTTAAAGGGGAAGTCTTGCGCCTTTTCCTGTATCCCGGTCACGCCTGTGTTGTAGCCGTGAAACGCGACATCTTTTAGCGAGTTGTCGGGATCCAAAATAAAATTGATGAAGTCATAGGCGGCATCAACATTTTTGGCTCCCTTGACTATGACCCAGTTATCCATCCACAATTCGGTCTCCGGAGCGCCAACCGCCCACTTGTATCTGGTCGGGTCACCTCCCGCAGCTTCGACCGCAATCAGACCCTGTCGGGCATCGCCGTTCCAACACTGCGAAAGTGCGTAATTTCCTTGAGTGAGGGCGATGCCTGGATAGGAATCGAAAGCCTTCAAATGCTGGGCGAAGTTGTCCAATAGGAAGGCCTCGCATTCATCTAACTGTTGCGTATCTTCTGTTGTCCAAGATATTCCGTTGGCCCAGAAATAGATTCCACAAATCTCGGTAGGCACATCTAGGACAGAAGTCTGCCCGCTGGCGTCGGTCTGGGTGGCAGTTATGAAATCTGCCCAGGTCACAATTTTAGATTTGACGATTGTTGTGTCGTAAATCCACCCGGTTGTACCCCAGTCCTTGCACACGCTGTACTGGTTGCCCGGATCCCATGCCTGATCTGTGAAGGGCTTATCAATATTCTTGAAATTTGGAATTCGATCAAGGTCCAGTTTTTCGATCAGGTCTTCCTTGACCATCTGTGGGATATACACGCCAGTCGGACAAACGAGATCGAAGCCACTGCTACCGCCGGAAGCCGCCAACTTTTGGATTGCCTCTTCATTTGAGTTATAGATCGTAATATTCAGCTGGCCCCACGATGCGAGAAGGTCCGGATCGTCATACTCTGCCCACGTATACAAATTGGCATTCTTAGTAAAGTCAGTTGCACCAGATCCTTTGCTATCCGAGCCGCACGCCGCCAGAAATGCGGCTAAGGCGGCACCGCCGCCCGAAGCCGCGAGGAATTTTCTACGACTCATCGACTGGACAATTCTGCTGGCCGTAGCCTGCGACATCAAGATTCGCGTTTGATCTGAATTGTTCGTAGACATGATCCCCCAATTATGTGATGAATTTTTGGCCAACACCTTTTCTAAAACTTATACGAGCAAGATAATGTTTGCAAATGAACGAGCGGCCGCTTTCGCTTTGGCACGACACACTTGCGTCCGCCGAACTCGTCGCCAGGCCTCGCTTGGACGGCATCCTCGACACGGACGTTGCAATTGTTGGCGGAGGATATACGGGCCTATGGACTGCTTACTATCTTCGAAAATTGCGACCGGACTTATCCGTGACTGTCTTGGACGCCAACTTTGCGGGATTTGGTGCTAGCGGCCGCAACGGCGGTTGGGCCACCGCCGAGCTGGCAATGGGTCTCGACAAAATGACGGCGCTGCACGGTGCCGAGAAGTCCTCGGCGATGTTCCGAGCCATGTTTGACACAATCGATGAACTGCAAAATGTGCTCACCGCGGAGTCGATCGACTGCGATTTTGTCAAAGGAGGATCGCTTAACGCGGCATCGCATCCGGTCCACATTGAACGACTCACGGCTCAGCGAGATGTTTGGCGGCGACATGGGTTTGGTGAAGACGACATTCGCTGGCTGGACAAGAGTGAGGTCGAGGGACGGCTCTCGGCCAATGGACTGCTTGGCGCCAATTTTCATCCCCACTGTGCGGCGATCCATCCCGCAAAGTTGGTTCGCGGACTGGCTCATGTTGTGGAACGAAATGGTGCAACTATCTATGAGAATTCTCCGGTACGAAAGATTTTGCCGCACCGAGCTGAACTTGATCGGGCAACGGTTAAAGCGCGATTCGTGATACGGGCCACCGAAGGTTTTACCCAATCGCTCCATTCGCAACGACGCAATTTGCTGCCGCTGTATTCGTACATGGTGGCAACCGAACCACTGCCGGCCGATGTGCTTCGACAACTCGGTTGGAGGGGTCGCGAAACTTTTAAGGACGCCCGAAACCTGATCATCTACGCCCAGATCACCGCCGACAATCGAATTGCATTCGGTGGACGAGGCGCCCCGTATCACTTCGGTTCGGCAGTCAAGCCAGAGTTCGATTGGGACAATACGGTTCACGAAAAAATTATTCGTTCAATGCACGAACTATTTCCAATGGTTCGGGAAGCGAAAATTACCCATCGCTGGGGCGGACCGCTCGGCGTACCCCGAAATTGGCACTCGTTTGTCAACTTCGATCAAGCGACAGGCATGGCCTCGGCCGGAGGCTACGTCGGCGATGGTGTAGCGGCGAGCAACCTGGCCGGACGCTGTCTTGCACACCTGATTAATGACGACAACCATCCGCTCACCAAGTTGGCATGGGTCCAACATCATTCCCGACGATGGGAAGTTGAGCCGCTTCGCTATCTCGGTGTAAACGGATTACTGAAAATGTCCGATCAAATGGATCGACACGAACGACGGACCGGTAAACCGGATCGCATTAGAAAGAAGATCCTGGATTTCTGGATCGGATAGTTAAGTGGCTCAGCCAAAGTTCGTCGTTGGACATCCCGATTACCGTGGTTGATATTGTCCGAATACTTCGCGCAGGACATCGCTGACCTCCCCTAACGTTGCCC
Organism: Ilumatobacteraceae bacterium; assembly: GCA_039916865.1. Taxonomy (GTDB): domain Bacteria; phylum Actinomycetota; class Acidimicrobiia; order Acidimicrobiales; family Ilumatobacteraceae; genus UBA3006. Next base: position 11,350 of record JBDSKN010000078.1, on the reverse strand, counting down.
CAGCACGAAGAGATTCTTTCATCGGAGGGAGCATATTTGCACTCCCCTCGGCCGCAATCTTTAGTTCGCCGAGTCGAGCGACGGCATTTTCGTAGTTACGCTGTGCCTTGAACGCCCTAAGTCGCCCAACCTGGTGCATCTCCAGATCGGGATCATTCGGAACCACAATCGGTTCAGGCTCTGAGTCGGCGACGAATTTGTTCACCCCTACGAGCACTCGCGAGGCATCGTCAATGGACTTGGTGTATCGGTAGGCGGCGTCTTCGATCTCAAGCATTTGAAATCCAACCTCGATCGCACTTACGGCGCCGCCCATCTCGTCAATTCTCCTGATGTACTGCCATGCCAGTCGTTCGACCTCATCGGTAAGGGACTCGACGAAATATGAGCCAGCCAACGGATCCGGGGTATCGGTTATTCCACTTTCGTACCCGATGATCTGCTGAGTACGCAATGCGATGCGGGCGGCTTCCTCGGTCGGCAAACTAAGCGCCTCATCGAAGCCGTTGGTGTGCAAGCTCTGGGTTCCGCCAAGCACGGCCGCCATACTCTGGACGGTAACTCGAACGATGTTGTTATGGGGTTGCTGAGCGGTAAGCGTGGAGCCGCCGGTTTGGGTATGGAAACGCATCAACTTGCTGGACTCGTTCTTGGCGCCAAACCGGTCGGTCATGATTTGGTACCACATCCGCCGGCTGGCTCGAAATTTTGCTACCTCCTCAAAAAAATTGTTATGACCATTCCAGAAGAAGCTCAATCGCGGAGCGAACTCGTCGACATCGAGACCGGCGTCGATTGCCGCCTGGACATAGGCAATTGCATTCGACAAGGTGAACGCGAGCTCTTGCACCGCCGTGCTCCCGGCTTCTCGTATGTGGTACCCAGAAATTGAAATTGTGTTCCACTTGGGCACATTCGTGGCGCAATAGGCAAACACATCGGTGATTATGCGCATCGATTGTCGAGGCGGATAAATGTAGGTGCCACGTGAAATGTATTCCTTGAGCAAATCGTTTTGGATGGTGCCGCTGATTTCGGTTGAGGCGATGCCCCGCTCCTGGGCGACCAACTCATACAGCAGCAATAAAATAGGTGCTGTCGAGTTGATAGTCATTGATGTCGTAACTTCGTCAAGTGGCAGACCCGCTAGCAACGTGCGCATGTCGTCGATCGAGTCAATGGCCACTCCAACCTTGCCAACCTCGCCGGCGGCGCGCGGATGGTCGCTGTCGTAACCCATCTGTGTTGGTAAGTCAAACGCGCAACTCAGTCCGGTTTGGCCGACATCGAGCAAAAACTTGAACCGCCGATTCGTCTCTGCGGCGGAGCCAAAACCGGCGTACTGACGCATTGTCCACAATCGGTCGCGATGCATCGATGGGTAAATTCCGCGCGTATATGGTGGCCCGCCTGGCACCCCAAGTTTTGTTTCAGGATCCCATCCGTCGAGTGACCTGGCGTCATATAGCGGGTGGACTTCAACCCCCGAATCCGTGTACCGCGAAGACTCCGACATCCATATCAGGCTACGAGATTTGGATCGTAATCTAGAGTCTGAAACGATGAAAGCAGCGTCACAATCTCCAGTTGGCGCCGTCGATATCAACGCCTTGGAACGAATTGAGCAGCGTGTCCTGTGGTTGGCGGTGCGCATGGTGGACTACGCCAATCGCGAACGACCAATCTCGTCGACTCCCGATGGCCGCGACGCACAATTCGCACTCAAGGTTGGCGGACACATTGCCAGCAGCGCATCGGTTGTAAGCATCATGACCTCCCTGTGGTTCGGCTATCTCAACGGCGACGACAAGGTTTCCGTCAAACCGCATGCCTCGCCGATCTTTCACGCCATCAAATATCTAACAGGGGAACTTGATCGTTCGTATCTCACAAAATTGCGAAGTCTTGGAGGTTTACAGGCGTACCCAAGCCGCACCAAGGATCCCGATGTCGCCGATTTCTCCACAGGATCGGTTGGTCTCGGTGCGGTTGCTCCACTCTTTGCCTCGATGGCCCGTCGTTACATAGACGCCCACTTCGGACCCAAGAAGTCGGCCCGATTTATCGCCCTTATCGGAGACGCGGAACTGGATGAAGGCAATATTTGGGAAGCCATTACCGATCCTTCGTTGCAGGGACTAAGCAACGTGATGTGGATCGTGGATGCAAATCGTCAAAGCCTGGATCGTGTGATTCCGGGAATGAAAATTAAGAAACTTGCCGAGTTTTTTGCCGATGCCGGCTGGCACGTCGTAGAGGCTAAATATGGTCGCAAGTTGGAGTCTGCATTCGCCCGACCGGGTGGCACTGCATTGCGCAAATACATCGATGAAATGTCAAACGAGCGCTACCAAAGTCTGTTTGCTCTGCAGGGGTCAGACCTGCGGGCCAAATTCTTGCAAGGCGCTCCGAAATCCGTGCACAAGTTCATCGCCGAAGTTACCGACGATGACATTGCACCATTGGTGCAAAACCTAGGCGGCCACGACTTGTCACTTCTGCTCGACTGCTACCGCCAATGCGACTTGGAGACCGAACGTCCAAGCGTGGTGTTCGCGTACACGGTAAAAGGTTGGGGGCTGCCAATTGCCGGCGATCCGCTCAACCACGCCGCGTTGTTAACGGCCAATCAGATCGACGCCTTTCGTTCTCGACTTGGACTAACTCTGGAAAGCGAATTTGATCGATTTGTGCCAGAAAGCGAAGAGGATCGCATCTGCCGCGAAGTAGGTGAAGACATCAACAATCTGCCACTCGTTCCACGACCACAACTCCCCATTCCTAACGAAATCGGTCTAGCCGTTGGCGCCAAACCAATGTCAACTCAGGAAGTTTTCGGCCGACTGCTCACTGGGCTAGGTGGTATCGAAGGCGTTGGAGAGCGAATTGTGACGACTTCGCCGGATGTGAGCGTGAGCACGAATCTCGGAGGATGGATCAACAAGTTCGGAGTATTCCACTCGGAAACTCAACCCGATTATCTCGGCGAGGATCGATTGCTTCGATGGCAGGAAAGTCCTCGGGGGCGCCATATCGAACTTGGCATCAGCGAGATGAATTTGTTTCTCACTTTGCACGCATTCGGACTCGGGCACGAGTTACATGGTGAGCACCTCTTGCCGATTGGAACGCTCTACGATCCGTTTGTGTGCCGCGGTTTGGACGCTCTCGTCTATGCGTTGTACAACGGAGCCCGCTTCATCGTCGTTGGCACACCGGCGGGAATCACACTTGCTCCCGAGGGCGGCGCCCATCAAAGCACGATCACCGCTTCGATTGGGATGGAACTTCCAAATATCACCTACGCCGAGCCGTGCTACGCACGCGCACTCGACTGGTTGCTTTGCGACGGTTTGAAGCGTCTCGGATCCCCGGACGGTGACAGTTTGTATTTACGACTCTCAACTAGACCGATCGATCAGGCTCCATTTGAGCAACTCGCCGCTGAGCGCGGTCGAGACGCACTGCGCGCCGACGTGTTGAACGGTGGCTATCGACTCGTCGAGCCACAGACCAAAGCCGACGTCATCATCGCTGCCACGGGGCCGGTGGCACCCGAGGCGGTTGCCGCCGCCGAACTACTCGCCGTCGAGGGGTTAAGTGTTCTCGTATTGGACCTCACTTCACCCGATCGGTTGTATCGACAATGGCGTGGCGGGCTGCGCCGGGCAACACGCACCGGAACGACACCGAACGAACACATCCATCTCTCTGCACTTATTGCTCCACACGAACGCCACCTCCCGATCGTTACCTTGCACGACGCCGCCAGCCACACCCTGGCCTGGCTTGGATCGGTCTACGGAACCACCGTGGTGCCAGTTGGAGTTGATGAATTTGGTCAGTCCGGCACGATTGCAGAGCTGTACGAGGTATTTGACTTGCTGCCCGAACAGATTGTGAATGCGACTCTGGTCGCGTTGTCCTAACATTAGATCATGGCAATCACCGAGCAAGTTCGATCCACAGTTCCGACCATCGACGGTATAGAGCTGACAGCAAAAGAGGTAGCCAAACTCGCCCCGCCAACATTTACCAATGTTGAGGATGAGCGACTGCACCGCAAGCAACAACTTGCAGCGGCGCTGCGCATCTTTGGCCGGCTCGGTTTTGGTGAAGGCGTGGCCGGACACATCACGGCCCGTGACCCCGAACACCCGGATCACTTTTGGGTAAACCCGTTTGGCAAGAGTTTTCGTTTGATGAAAGTCAGCGATCTCATCTGCGTCAATCATCACGGTGACGTTGTATATGGCAACCAGCCGGTGAATCGTGCCGCCTTTGTGCTTCACGCTGCGATTCACAAGGCCCGACCCGATGTCATTGCCGCCGCCCATGCACACTCCGTGTACGGCAAGGCGTGGTCGACGCTTGGACGAAAGCTTGATCCGATTACGCAGGACTCGTGTGCGTTCTACGAGGACCATGTGCTGATCAAGGAGCAGGGTGGCGCCGTAGTGCTTGAAGTTGCGGCCGGCGAAGAAATTGCATCGCACTTCCCCACCGGAAAAGCGGCAATTCACCAAAACCACGGCTTGTTCACAGTCGGCAAAACCGTCGAGGCCGCCGCGTTTTGGTTTATCACCATGGAACGAAATTGTCAGGCCCAACTGCTGGCAGAGGCGGTCGGCACTCCGATTTTGGTGCCGCACGAAATGGCGCAGTACACCCAGCAACTAACTGGCTTCCCCGAAGCCGGCTGGCTGCAATTTCAACCGCTGTTTCAAGAAATCTGCAAAACCGATCCCGAATTATTCGATTGAGTGGTTCACCCGCACCACACGCGGGAAGTCCACACTCGAAAAATAGGACTTCATCTCCTCTAGCGAATACCCCGCCAGAGGTTTTCTTCATCTTCTCTGCCTCGGCGCAATACATCGGCGCGGTTATCGCCGTGCAACTCTTCGATGACGCTCCACCTGCAAGCATCGCTTGGTTTCGTGTAATTGGCGCCGCACTCGTACTGATGTGTTTTTCGGCGCCGCGACTAATTCGTGGCGATCGCTGGACTCGTGATGAATTGATTGCCGCCGCAATTTTTGGTATCGCGGTCGCGTTTATGAACCTTACATTTTACTTAGCCATCGATCGACTCGATTTGGGTAAGGGAGTGGCCATCGAGTTCATCGGACCAATTTGCGTTGCAGCATGGCAAACCCGCACCAAACGCAACGCCGTCGCATTGCTGTTCGCCACCTTTGGCGTGGTGGTTCTTTCCGGAATTGAGCTCAGCGATCAACCACTTGGCCTGCTGTTCATCTTTCTGGCCTCGGCAATGTGGGCTGCATACATCGTGATCGGTGCCAAGGTTGCGCGGTTGGATCGAGGCGTGAGCGGGCTCGGCGTTGGATTACTTTTTGGCGCGCTCGTGATCGCCCCGTTCGGAGTCCGCGGCAGCATGAAGATCTTGACGACACCATGGTTACTAGGTGCCTGTCTGGTTGTCGGTATTTTTTCCAACGCAATTGGATATGGAATCGAACAGAGTATTTTGCGTCGCATTCCAGTGCGGAGATTTTCGGTATTGCTGGCGCTGCTACCGGTGACCGCGGTGGTGTTTGGATTTTTCTTCTTGAATCAGCGCCCTTCGCTTATCGATTTGGGTGGAATTGCACTCGTGCTCACCGGCGTCGTTGTGCAGCAGCGTGACACGCTTCCGTCTGCGGCAACAGAGTCTGCGTGACTTCACCTCTCTGAAGTAGTCAGGTAGAATGGTTCCCAAGCGGCTCAGGAGAATAGCTTCAGAATGCGCGTACCCCCACAGAAATTTAGTGTTGTTGCCATTGTCGCAACTACCCTCGCTGTTGCCACCGTGCTCGGTGGCACCTCTGTGGCGCGCGCCGATGAGGGACAGATACCGGCGGCCATCATGATCAGCGGCCGCGGCAACGGCCATGGTCGCGGAATGAGCCAATACGGCGCATACGGCTGGGCGACTTCGGCAGGTTGGTCGTGGCAGCAAATTCTCGATTTCTATTACGGCGGCCCGACCGGCAATGTCATCGCTGTAGTTGACGACCCGAGCCAAATTATGACGGTTGCGTTGGCGGCGCTGAACGGTGCGCAAACAGCGGTCGTTGCCGATGACAGCAACGCCATCTTCCTACAAGATCCGGTTCCCGGTCGCACTTGGACATCGCTGGTCGCTCGCGAAACCGGACAGCGTACATACCGGGTGTGGGGGTCGGCCGAGCGAAAGTGTCCGGCCGCAAACGTCGATCCATCCGCGGCTGGATTCACTCAAATCGCCGACGTGTCCGAAGTGGCCTCGTTTACCACTCAAACGGGATCCGACAGCGCGGCGGCACCGACCAGCGTCATTGGCCTTTGCGAACCGCGTCCAAATGGCAATAGCAAGATCCGTTACTACCGCGGCGAGATTCGGGCGGTGAACAAAACAAATAACGAAAATCGCACGATCAACGCCGTTCGACTTGATGACTATGTGCGCGGCGTGGTTCCCCGTGAATCCCCTGCCCAATGGGGAGCCGCGGCCGGTGGCGCCGGCATGAATGCATTGCGAGCCCAGGCGGTGGCGGCACGGTCCTACGCGGTTACAGAAGCAAACAGATTTCCCGGGCTATCTCGAACCTGCGACACCCAGGATTGTCAGGTCTATGGCGGCGCCGCATTGCGCGAGTCGGTGAACGGCACAATTGTTGCTCAAGAAAACCCATACACCGATCAAGCGATTGCCGAAACCGCCGGCATGGTCATCCGCAATGCCCAGGGCCTCGTCGTACGCACCGAATTTTCTTCTAGCAACGGTGGCCGTACCGCTGGTGGCGTATTCCCAGTCAATCTTGATTCCGGCGACCTTGCCGCCGATGCGGTCAATTCGCTGATGGTTTGGACGAGGATCGTGTCGGCCGAACAGATTGTGGCCAAGTACCCGCAAATCGGCACGCTCACTTCAGTTATAACTACACATGACGGTCTCGGTGGAGACTGGAATGGTTACGCCGTTTCTGTCGCAATTACCGGCACGACCGGCTCGAAGACGCTTTCCGGCTGGGACTTCAAGCTAGCTTTCGAATTACCTGCACCATGGTATGAAACCACTCCCGTTTTTGGCGCCGCATTTGAAGCCGCGCCAGTTGGCTCGATGCTCTTCATCGGGGACTCGGTGGGGGAAAGCATCGCCCGAGAATTTGCCGCAGTTGTTACATCCGCCTACCCAGGCATCAACTACCAGGCTCTTGCCAACCGTTGCATGGTCGGCCCAAGTTGTGTGCCCACATCCGTTGGTCAGCCCGACGCCCTGTCGATCATCAATTCGCTCACTCCAGAACAGTTTCCGCTCATTGCCGTTATCCAACTCGGGTATAACGACGACCCAAACAGCTTCCAAAGCGACGTTGACCAAGTCGTCAACGCATTGAATGCGCGCGGAGTTCAGCGGATCGTGTTTGTCAACCTTTCGACTCGTCGTGTGTCCCGAAATTATCTCCTCTCGAATGCTGTACTCACTTCCGCGGCACAGACATATCCCAATGTGTCACTGCTGGACTGGAACACCCCAAGTAGCGCGGCCACACAGTGGCGATGGTTTACCGACGATGTCCATCTCACCTTCACCGGACAGAGCGAGTTTGCATTCTTCCTGCGCGCTCAGCTCGATGTGCTCAGAACGGCCGGACTTATTACTAGTGGAATCTCAACGGTGCTCCCGCTCGGAGTTCCGCTGATTAAAGGCAACCGCGGAAACGTGGTCAAGACCTTGCAAAAGACATTGAATGTGTATCTAAATTTGCCGAAGAGAAAGCGATTGCTCGTTGATGGGCAATTTGGCAGGGGAACCGTCACCGCAGTGAGCGCTGTTGAGCAAGCAAATGGACTACCGGTCGATGGTGTCGCTGATCAGGCGGTACTTGCCATAATTGGAATGGACAGCAGCAAGATTGTGTTGTCCCGAGGTACCCGCCACAGCACGGTGGCGACGGCGCAGACCGCGCTGGCCCGGGTGCTTAAGGTAAAGATCAAGGCCGACGGCGTGTTTGGTCTAGGTACCACGACGCTGGTCAAGCGTTTTCAGAAAAGCGTCGGGCTCAGGCAATCGGGAACTCTCAACCGCACGACTTGGCTGGCGCTGCTTGCCGCCGCGGCCCAGAGTTAACGCAACTCGATTGGGTTTCCTGCGAATCGCGATTCCCAAGCCTCATCGCTCACAAGTTGTGGGTACGCGGCCCGATATTCGCGTCGCAGCCGCTTGTAGGAGCGGCGGATTTGGCCGATCGCGCTAATGACCTCGCCTAACAAACTAAAGAACCGCTTGGAATCGCGCTGAACCAAATAACCATCGGCAATGCGCTCATGTCGATACAGGATCTGGTTGCGCAGCGTCGCCACGCCAACGGCACGGGCATCAATCGGCGCCGTACCGATCCCTCGCCGGCGCAATCGATTGGGCATGATGTACCCGCCGACAAGTCCGACCGCGACGACGAATCCGACTGCCCGAAACGCCTTGTGGCGTGGTTGACGCACCTTCAAGGCCGCCAATTCGGGACTCAGCGGTGCCGGTTTTTCCTCGGTACAGGCGCGCAGTTGATCATGCAGCGCGGAGTGATCAATTTTCATCCACTCGCTAGGTCCGGCCATGTAGGCGCGCAGTCCCTTCAGCATGTACTCGGTGCTCGCATAGCGCATGGAAAATAAATTGCGGAAACCAAATGAGGCAAATCGGTACGCCAGGTTCCACCACCGATGTTTGTCAAATACGAGGGTGTCGATGAGCGCCAAGTTGCGCGCTTCGTAGAATAGCGAAGATGGGTTATTTTTAAGACCAAAGTCGGCGTGCCAAACGATGATCCCATTAAGCGTGACGGAGTGTTTACCGGTGTGCATAAGACCGAAGGCCACATCGTCCCCACGCACGAATACCGGAAGAGGGTTATCTGGCGTGATGTCGATCGGAAATGCCGTGTACCACCACGCTGTGTAAGCGAACGGAATCTCCGGCGCGTCGACTAGCGCAATCTTGCGCTCGCGTAAGTCATCGTCACGGCCGAGCGCCTGAAGCGGGTAAATCGAGCGCCACGAGTATTCGGCTCCGGCTTCGAATTGCATCCATTGTCGCTCTTCGCTCAGCATTGCCCCGTGGACGCATAACTTTTCGTCTTTGGCATATCGAAACAGCGCCATCGTTCGCACCAACGCCTCCGGTTCTAAGGTGATGTCGTCGTCCATGAACAACACATGGGTGGCCCAACCGTCGCGTCGTAACTGCATCAGGCCGCGGGCAAATCCACCCGCGCCGCCAAGGTTCAAATTTTCAATTACGGAAATTGGGGCGTCGGGCCCGGTATCAAAGGAGATGTTGCGCGCATTATCGACCACCAGTACCCGCACCGATCCCCGTAACGAATCAATTTTCTGCACGAGGTACAGCACATTTTCCACCGTTCGGCGAACATACTCCTGCCGGTTGAACGTGGTGATCGATAGCGACAGTCGAATTTCATGGGCTGGGACATCGGCCGTGATCCACTGTCCCCCGCGGACCTCCACAACCCCATGGGCCACGATGCGTACGAACATTGTGCCGATCGTGGATCCGACGAGCGGTGGCGCGGCGAGGCTCACCGGTTCGGTGCCGAGAACCTGAGTTGCCAGCACGCGCTCTCGAAGATCCTCGACGGCGACGATTTCGATCAGCCCGGAACCAATTGCATCAACGCGAACCGACAAGTCGTTGACCCGCGTTATTCGGCGCCATCGTCCGGCGGCAAAGACGCCGAAGGATGTGTCAAAACTTAACGTCGCACCATTCGACAGGGTCACTCGATCTGCCGTCACGACCGCGCCACCGGTTGTTCTGGCATATAGCAAAGGCTCGGCGGTGTGGGGCGTGGGCAGCGTTAGGCGCTGTAGCAAATGTTCAGCCACCGAGTGGATCCATAAAGAATGCCGGAAGCGCCGTCGAGTCGGCGAGATGCTGCAGCGTGCGCTGGGCGGCGTTCAAAGCCTCGTGGATCGTGACATCCATGTCCAGGTATCGATATGTGCCAAGTCGCCCAAGGAACGTCACGCCGTTGGCGCGTCGGGCAAGTTGCACATAGTTGAGCAACTGCTCCTTTTCCTTCACCAGGCGAATCGGATAATAAGGAATGTCGTCGGGCTCGCACAATCTGCTGAATTCGCGATATGTAACCGTGCGATCGTGTGATTCCCAAGGTGCAAAATGTTTGTGCTCGGTAACGCGAGTGTAGGGCACCGTCTCGTCGCAATAATTCATCACGGGACAACCTTGAAAATCTCCGTCGCTGATTTGTTGCTCAAAATCCAGGGTTCGATAACCAAGTCGGCCGTGTTCGTAGTCAAAATATGCATCAATCGGTCCGGTCCAAAAAGTATGGTCAAAATCGGAACTTCCCGATCTGGTGAACTTCGTGCTCAATTTCAGCTCGATTGATGGATGGTCAAGAATCGCCTCCACAATCGGCGTATAGCCGTGTTCGGGAATTGCTTGAAACGGATGACTGAAGTACGAGTCTTCGTATGTGAAGCGAACGGGCAATCGCGCCAGGATGCTCGCCGGCAACTCAGTTGGTTCGACCCCCCACTGTTTTTTCGTATACCCGTAAAAGAACGCTGCATACAATTCGCTGCCGACGAACTTGAGGGCCTGATCCTCAAATGTGAGCGGAGTGGCAATCGACTTGTCGCTTTTTGTGGCAATAAATGCTTCGGCCTCGACGGGGTTGAAAGAGGTACCGAAAAATTGATTAATTGTCAGCAGGTTGATAGGCAACGAATAGACCGCGCCATTCGAAATTGCCTTGACACGGTGGTTATATGGCCGCATCGTGGCAAAGCGGTTGATGTAGGTCCACACGAGTTCGTGCTGAGTATGAAAGATATGCGGGCCATAGGTGTGCACCATGACCCCGGTTTCATGCCTTGCGGTATGGCAATTGCCGGCAACGTGCTCGCGAGAGTCAAAGACCGTAATCCGATGACCGGCATCGGCCAGTTCGCGGGCCACAACGGCACCCGAAAATCCGGCGCCAACAATGGCAAATGACCGTGACACCACGCCTAAATACTACGGGAAGAGCCCGAAGGACTCGTACGACCCGAAGGACCCCTAGTGCGTGACCCATGGTGCGCATAGACCATCGAGGTCTCGCACTTCAATGCGATCACGATTTGTCCATGTCACCTCGTTGGCTGGATCAACTTTCAAATTGAATGTGCGAAATGTCATCTCGGTTGTATCAATGCTCAGAATCCGACCGACAAGCGAGTCGCCGATTCCGAGCAGCAACTTGATTGTCTCGAGCGCCTGAATTGATCCCACAATTCCCGGCAACACGCCCAACACACCCGCCTCGGCACAACTCGGCGC
>JBDSKN010000077.1:0-3505 GCA_039916865.1 Ilumatobacteraceae bacterium | reverse complement strand
GAACCGTAAACAACTCAGCCGAAATTAGTCGCCTGCGCGACTAATTTCGGCGTGATCGTTAGTCCTCGTCGACTTCGTTCTCGTCGTCGACTTCGTTCTCGTCCGCTTCGTCATCATGATCGACTTCATCTGCGTCATCATCATTGACATCATCGACTTCGCCGTCGTTGGCATCGTCTGCTTCTAAGTTGTCGAGGTCGCTCTCGTCTGAGTTGTCTTCTGCCAATTTAATATCTTCGACATTGCTTTGGTTGAGTTCGAATTTATCGACAATCGAAAATGGCGTTACAGCATTATCCGTAGACTCCACAGGTGCCGCCGGGTCGACTGAGTTATTTGCCGTGGCATTCGCCGCAAAGGCGGCACCGCCTGTGACTAGAACTCCGGCCATTGTAAGTTTTGCTACTAGTAAATTTTTCATTTGTTCCTCATCTTTCGTTGATTGGATGTTTGGGTGAATATGTAAGTCGTGCGGGCCCGAATTAGTCGTCGTCGACTTCGTCGGTTGTATCTGTTTCGTCGGTTGTATCTGTTTCGACGGTTGTATCTGTTTCGTCGGTTCCTTCGATCTCATTCGAATTATTGTCGACATTTACGGCCGAGACAATGCGACCATCGATGAGCTCCGCTCGGAAATCCACGCTCTTGTTATTTTCGAATCCAACCTCAACACGAGTCGCACTCTTGTTTTCTACTTCGAAGGTCCAGCCGGAAACCGGTTTTACCGAGATAACTGAGAGGCCAGTGGCTGTCTGCTCAAGAGTGACAAGTCCAACACCTTCAATGTTGTATTCGGATTGAACTGATTGCTGTTCGACAATCATCTCCGAGACAGGGGGTGTGGCTTCATTCGGGTCTGTCGGAAGAACCGGCATTGCCAAGACGGCGGCTAAAGCAGTACCAGGAACAATCGCGACATCTAGCGCCTTAGAGTTTTGCTCTGGGGAGCTATATGTATCAAGAATCATGTTGTTGGCGGCGAATGCGGCCCCACCAGTGGCGAGAATTCCGACCACCGAGATCGTGGTAACAAAGGATGCTTTCATGACTCCTACCGTAGAGGTGGCTCGTCTAAGGGAGATCCTGGGTACATCCAAGATTTATCCAAGAAATACGTAATAAGCCCGGATTAGGTCCTAGGCAAGGGGCAATTCCAATCCGATAGGCGACAATGGAACAATGGATATCCTGCTCGTCGAAGACGACGATGCCATCGCCTCATCGCTCATTTCCGGTCTGCAATCCTCCGGAATGCACGTACGCCGAGTTAGTCGGGGCGAGGACGCACTTCGCGCCGAGCTTCCAGATGTTGTTCTGCTCGATGTTGGTCTACCGGATATCGACGGCTTCGAAGTATGTCGAAGGCTTCGAATAGTGAGCCAGGTTCCCGTGATTATGTTGACCGCGCGTAATGAAGAATTGGACCGCGTGTTCGGGCTCGAGACTGGTGCGGATGACTATGTTTCAAAACCGTTTGGATTGCGTGAGCTCATTGCTCGAATTCGAGCCGTCACTCGACGAGCCGCCAGTTCCACCCCGGCTGAATTTCCGGAGATTGTTGTGGGACCGCTAAAAATCGACCGACTAACTAGGCGGGTTGTACTGGACGGAATCGAACTCTCATTTACGGCTAAGGAATTCGACCTCCTTGCCTATCTTGCTGAGCACCCAGGAATCGTCCATCGACGAACCGACATCCTCGAATCTGTGTGGGATACAAATTGGTATGGTCCCACCAAGACCCTTGACGCCCATATTGCCTCCGTGCGAAAGAAACTCAACGACCCCAGATGGATTAAGGCAATACGAGGAGTTGGTTTTCGCCTGGAATTACCCGAATGAAATATCGATTGTTGGCCGTAATGGTAGGCCTGGTCATAGTCGTGCTCTTTGCCCATGACGTGCCTTTGTCGACACACTTGGCGAAAATTGAGCGTGATCGACTCATCACCGCCACCCAACGTGATGCATTTACTATCGGCGGTCAAGTTACGCCGTTCCTGACCGATCCGAGTATCGACCGTTCTGCCGAATTGAAAGTTGTTATTGACAACTATTCACGTCGAAGCGAAGGAATTGTCGTTGTTGTCGATGGAAACGGCTATCTGGTAGCGAGCAATGATCCGACTTCGACCCTCGGTGACGATTACGTTGGGCGACCCGAAATTGCCGCGGGCTTGCTCGGAACTCCCACCTCAGGAATTCGGCAATCGACGACATTAGGAGGTGAACTTGTCTATGTGGCCGTACCAGTCCTTTCAGCAAAGGATGTCATTGGCGTCGTTCGCATCACATATCCGAAGAGCTTTATCGATGCTCGAGTGGGCAATTTTTTACAGGGAATTCTCCTCACTGCTGTAATTTCTGTGATACTTGCGGCAATCGTCGCGTTATTGTTCGCCCGTTTCGTAACTCGACCGCTTGTTGATTTGCGCCAAACTACTGAAAGATTTGCGGATGGCAATCTAGATGTGATCGCTACAGAGTCGGGTCCGCCTGAAACTCGGAAACTTGCCTCGTCCTTCAACGTCATGGCCAAACGCATCGGTCGGATGATCGATCAACAGCGTTCGTTTGCGGGAAATGCATCGCACCAGTTGAAAACACCACTGACGGCCCTTCGGCTTCGCCTGGAACAAGCCGGCGACCTGCTAGACACCGATCACGTTGCCGCCCATGATCACCTAGACGAAGCACTTTCGGAAACTGAACGCCTGTCGCGTCTCGTTGAGCAACTGCTCCAACTGGCCCGCGCTGAGGGTACAACCCTTCCGGTTGAAGAATTTGAAATCTCCAAACTTGTGGCCGAACGGGTCGGGCCTTGGTCGTCACTTGGCGAGGAGCGGGGGATCTCAATAGATATGGATGTGGCAACTGATTTGCATGGCAAAGGAAACGCCATTGCCCTTGGTGAAATTCTCGATAACTATCTTGACAATGCATTAGAAATTTCACCAATGGGATCAACAATCCTGGTGAACGTAATAGCTAGCGATGGTGGTTTTGAAATAGTTGTATCCGACGAAGGTCCAGGACTTACCGCACAGCAACGCGCGCAATCGTTCGACAGATTCTGGCGCGGCGATGACCAATCGAATCGACGCACCGGGAGTGGGCTTGGACTCGCAATTGTGTCGCAGCTTGCTAATGCGAGTGGATTTCAAGTTGAGCTAAGAGATTCGTCACGTGGCGGCATTGACGCGGTGGTTGGTGTGCCACTCGCAACAGTTAATCGTCCTAAAGAGTCATGAAATCAAGTAACTCTCTCGTAATGTGGAGAAGATGATGGTTTCTTCCTTGTTTGCTGCCGCCACGGGAAGTGATCAAGTCTCCACATGGTTGCGCGGCGACTTTGTCGTCATCGTGATGATCATTTCAGGGTCGTATGTGGCGATGCGAACGACTTTGTTTATCGCCGGACAGCAAATCGAACAGTTAAGAATTGAGCGCGGAGATACCGGTGACCTGACCGCCACGAGCTTTGGCGCTCACCGCGCAGCATTGT
>JBDSKN010000076.1:0-3022 GCA_039916865.1 Ilumatobacteraceae bacterium | reverse complement strand
AGCGGAACGGACGTTGTCGTGGTCGAAGGAAATGCCAGGGTACTGACCGTACCCGATGTTCAAATTCTCGATGCATACAACACCAAGTACGAGTGGCAATACACATACGAAGAATACGGGCCACTAACTCATGTAATTCCAGAGAGGATTCTGTCCTGGCGTTCCACCGGTTGGGCAGGGCGAGATGGAATCCAAGAGACTGGACGATGGCAATTCAGTTAGTGTTCAGAATCGTCTTAAGGAGGAGTAATAGATGCCAAAACTTCGCGTCCACAACATTGCGATTTCCGTAGATGGATATGCGGCGGGTCCAGATCAGGGACTTGTAAACCCGCTCGGCGTTGGGGGGATGAAGTTGCACGATTGGGCTTTTGCCACTCGCGCATGGAACCAGGCTCACGGAATGAAAGGCGGAGAGAAAGGCGTCGATGACAAGATGATCGCCGGGGGCGAACTAGGCATTGGCGCGACGATCATGGGACGAAACATGTTCGGACCAATCCGTGGACCATGGATTGATGAAGACTGGAAGGGTTGGTGGGGCGAAGATCCGCCTTTTCATCACCCAGTATTCGTACTAACGAATTTCGATCGTGAGCCAATCAGGATGGAAGGTGGAACAACTTTTCACTTTGTTACTAGCGGATTCGCCTCAGCCCTTGAGCAAGCAATCGATGCCGCCGACGGACAAGATGTTCGAGTTGGTGGCGGACCGACCACCATTCAGCAATATTTGAGCGCCGGTCTGATTGACGAATTGCATGTTGCTATAGTGCCGATCCTGCTTGGCAGTGGCACGCGACTATTCGACAGCCTTAGCGATGGACCACCCAGCCTCGTGTGCGTTGAATTCATCGGTTCGCCTACGGTCGCACACGCTCGATTTGCTCGAATCGACACTTGAGCTTGTGATACGAGTTGTCATAGGCGCAATTCTCGGTCTAGGCGCCGGTCGCGTCGCTCCCGCATTTGGCTCGTTGGTGACAGGAATCGACGCAACCTTGCAGGCGAGATCGGCCGGTCGGCGTCGAGTGAGACTCGAAGTTGCTGCCGTCACCGTGATTTTCTGCGCGGTTTTTATCTCAATGTCGGTGGCAATTGAAAACTGGGTGCTCATCGTCGCCGGTTGGGTCCTAGCGTTCGGCCTGCTAACTGCCAGTTGGATTGATGTTCACACGCATCGCCTCCCAAGAAATCTCTCTTATGTAACTTTTCTTGCCGGTGTACCGCTTCTGGTTGTCGCGGCAATCACCGAAGACGACATGTCACATATTCTGAATTCAATGATCGGCGTTATGGTGGCGACAGGTTTGGTTGGATTGCTGTACTTGATCGGTCGCGGTGCTATGGGAACGGGAGATATTCGTCTGGCGCCAGTTATTGGAATGTACACGGGTTGGATCAGTGTCGGGACGGTCGCTCTCGCACTCATCACATCCTTCGCATTTGCGGCAATATTTGCACTTGCCCTCGTAATCTTGAGGCGGGCCAACCGACGCGACGAAATTCCGTTGGGGCCGTTTTTGGCCTGCGGAACAATTGCGGCGTTCGTATATGCGGCGGCCAACAATGGGCTGTGAGCCCTTAGCGTTTCTGCATTGAATCAGATTTGCAGGTTACGCATTAATTGAATGACCGCTGGTCCGAGCACGATGATCATCAGCGCCGGCAAGATGCACAGAAGAGTTGGCGCAAGAATTTTCACCGGAAGTTTCATCGCCTTTTCCTCGGAGCGCATCCTACGACGCATTCGCATTTCAACTGCCTGGTTAGTCAATACCGTGGCGACGGGAATTCCGAGAGAGTCGGCTTGAACGAGGGCCCGCACAAAAAATTTCAGTTCCGAGATGTCCATTCGATCGGCCAATGCGCGCAAGGCGTCGGACCGTGACACGCCGAATTGGATGTCCTGAACGACTCGGCTCAATTCTTCGGCAAGTGGTCCGCGCAACGTCTCGCTCACGCGAACCAGCGCCGAGTCGACACTTAGTCCGGCACGAACGGTTACAGCGAGTTGATCGATCGCATCGGCCAATGCTGCGCGCACAGCATCCTGGCGAGCCTCGGCGCGGGACGAGACGCGCATTTCTGGAACCACATATCCACCCACCGTTCCAATGACAATGAACACGATTCCAAGAATCCCCGGGTTCTTGAGGAAGTACAAAAAGGCAAAAGTTCCGACTACAAACGCACCGGCAAACTTTTGAACGAGGACCCGCTCAAGGGTGTAGGTGCTTGGTTCGCTAGCCATCTGCACCACATTTCGCAGGCGGGCAATTCGTTTCGGTGGACTAATTCGGGAAAGGCCCCTGGCAATTTTGCCGAGCAAGTTGCCATCGGGCGCTTCGCCCATTCGATGATCGACACGAGGATTAATGAGTCGCAGGGTCGTCGAGCTATGCGAAATTTTAAATGACGATAACGCTATGACCAGTCCACATACGACGAGAGCGGATCCAACGAGGTTGATCATCTATGACACCTTGGCGATGATCGATTGCATCCAAATGAAACCGACAAACATCAAAAAACCGGTGGCGGCGAGGAGCACGATTCCGACTCCCTCAAAGAGAACGCCGGCAAAATCTCTATTCACCACAAATGACATAACCCCCACGATTGGAGGCAGAACGAGCATTACATAGGCCGAAAGCCTTCCCTCGGCGGTTAGAGCACTGATCTGACCACGAAGATTTTCCCGCTCGCGAACGGTTTCGGCGACGGTATCGAGAGTGGTCGCTAGGTCGCTTCCGACGTCACGACTAATTTCAATTCCCGCGACGACCCAGTCAAAGTCGAGGCTGTCGACTTGGGTGGCGACGGCGCGCAGCGATTCAATCAGGTCTCGACCGGTCCGAACTTCCAGCATGACCTGCCCGAGCAGATTGTGGGTTGGCTCCTCGGATTCATTGGCGACGGTGTCGAGGGCCTGAACAAGGCCATACCCAGAGCGCAACATTGACCCGAGCAATTGCAATGTGTCGGGCAACTGGGCAACAAAATCCGTGCGTCGACGCTT
>JBDSKN010000075.1:0-19959 GCA_039916865.1 Ilumatobacteraceae bacterium | reverse complement strand
CACCCGGTTCCTGAGCGGATCATCATCGAAGATGACGAGCATCGTCAGCCGAGCGAGGTCGACTTTCCGGCCGATGTCCGATCTCAGTCGGTTCACCATGCACCTACCTCGACGCGAATTGTGATTGACGACATCGACAATTCGACACAACAAGCCGACTCCCTGCTCGGATTAGATGACGGGCGAACAAACGACGATGGATCGCCAAGGACCAGCAGATTCAGGCGTAGATCCCGGGCAATTCGGCATCGGATCTTGCCCAGAAATTCGACGAAACGGCGTAAGCGAGCAATTCTATTTGTCGGTGCAATCATTATTCTTTCAATTCTCGCCGTGGTGGTACTGGCCTCGCCACTAGTCGCGGTTCGCCAAGTTTCGGTCGAGGGTGCTCAGTACACCGATGCCGCGCTTGTCCAAAGCGTCGTGGAGTCTCTGAAAGGTCACTCTGTACTAACCGTCGATACAAGGGAGGCTGAACGGCGACTGGAAAGTAATCCATGGGTGGAAGCGGCCCGAATTCGCACATATTTTCCAAATCGAATCGTTATCGAGATCGCGGAACGAACCCCGGCAGGATGGTTTATCGGTGTCGATAATCGAGCCAGAGTAATTGACGGAGATGGACGGGTACTCTCCGTTGTCGAAGGTCAGCCAACGCAATATCGCCAGATAACGGGAATCGGCCCGAATTTAACGGCGGGGGCCGTGGCCAGCATCGAATATCGGGCGGCGGCTCAACTGGCTACCTCAATTCCAGATGAGCTGGAACCGCTTGTGGCGAGCCTTGGCGTGGGTGGACCAAATCAACTAACAATGACCCTGACGACTGGCACCATTGTCAATTTTGGCCCGCCCGTTGACATCAGAAACAAGCTCATTTCGGTGGTGGTTTTGCTGCGCCGGCAAAACCCAGAGCAGATCATTTCCATTGATGTATCAAGTGGTACACCAGTGGTTAAATCGGTCTAACGAGTGTGTAAGGCTAATGTGTAAGGCTGTTGTCATCGACATGTTGTTTATGATGATGTTTACCCTGAATTCGCCGCTAGATATGTGCGGTGTCATACCGGAGGAGAATTACTAATGGCTGGAGCACCGCAGAATTATCTCGCAGTGATCAAGGTGATCGGTGTTGGTGGCGGTGGGGTGAACGGCATCAATCGCATGATTGATGCGGGTCTTAAGGGTGTCGAGTTCATTGCAGTCAATACCGACGCTCAGGCTCTGCTGATGAGCGATGCCGACTTCAAGCTAGATATTGGTCGAGATCTGACGAGGGGACTTGGTGCGGGAAGCGATCCCGAAATCGGTCGCGCTGCTGCGGAAGCGAATCGCAGCGAAATCGAAGAGGCGGTTAGTGGTGCAGACATGGTGTTCATCACGGCAGGCGAAGGCGGTGGTACGGGTACTGGCGCAGCGCCGATTATCGCCGAGATCGCCCGAGCCGCCGGTGCACTTACCGTCGGAATAGTTACCCGACCGTTCGCATTTGAAGGGCGGCGCAGATCGGTGCAGGCCGACGCTGGAATTGCAAAGTTGAAAGACAAGGTCGACAC
Organism: Ilumatobacteraceae bacterium; assembly: GCA_039916865.1. GTDB lineage: Bacteria > Actinomycetota > Acidimicrobiia > Acidimicrobiales > Ilumatobacteraceae > UBA3006. The sequence goes on along the minus strand of JBDSKN010000075.1, from coordinate 18,403 downwards.
CCTGATCGTGATTCCAAATGAGCGATTGCTCACCGTGGCGACCGAAAAGACAAGTTTGATTAATGCTTTCAAAATGGCCGACGACATTTTGTTACAAGGAGTATCCGGCATCACGGGGCTCATCACGATTCCCGGCCTAATTAACACCGACTTTGCCGACGTGAAGATGATTCTCACCAACGCCGGAAGTGCGCTGATGGGCATCGGAAGCTCCCGGGGCGACAATCGGGCCACCAACGCGGCCGTCGCGGCAATTACTTCACCATTGTTGGAGGCCGCGATCGATGGAGCGAGAGGAATTTTGCTCAATGTTGCCGGTCCTTCGGATATGGGTCTGTTCGAACTAAATGCGGCGGCCGAGGTTGTACATGCAGTGGCCCACCAAGACGCCTTGATTATCGTGGGCACCGTTATCGACGACGAACTAGACGACGAAATTCGAGTCACCGTCATTGCCGCCGGTTTTGATCGATGGGATGCCGGAGCGCCTCGAACAATTTCGCGGGGTGACGGGCGTGGCGAAGGACGAACCGATACGAAGAGCAATCGGCTCAAGGAACTGTTCGGTGGTTCTGACTCGCCATCGGACGACGATGACGAATTCGATGTGCCTTCGTTTCTCAAATAACATCCTCTAGTCGTCCTGCGAATGGACGTTGACCAAATTCGACTGCGAGCGGACGAGATTCGGGAGCGAATTCGTGTCCGTGGGGGAGTCGGCGTTCAATTAGTCGCGGTCACAAAGTCCTTTGGCTCCGACGCGATGATTGCAGCGCACCGGGCCGGTTGCGACGGGGTGGGCGAGAACTACGCCCAGGAACTTCTTCAAAAGGTCGCGCTCGTTGATCCAATGCAACTGCTTCCGATCCACTTCATCGGTCAAATTCAACGTAATAAGGTAAAAGCACTCGTTGACATCGTGGATGTTTGGCAGTCGGTAGATCGCGACTCACTTGTCGACGAGTTAATTAAGCGCTCCGCCTTACGGGTCAAGGCCCATGTGGTATCGATCATGTTGCAGGTCAACACGACCGGCGAGTCGACTAAAGCGGGTTGCGATCCCGCCGAGGTTCCCGCGTTGTTGTCCCGAGCACGTGCCGGCGGGCTACGGGTCTCTGGACTAATGACCATTGGTCCAACAAGCGGGGACGCAAACGAGACCCGCCGCGCCTTTGGACTGCTTCGTAATCTCGCCGACGAGTCGGGTCTGCCCGAGCGCTCAATGGGAATGAGCGGCGACTTTGAAATTGCAGTAGAGCAGGGGGCAACTTTGGTGCGAGTGGGAACTGCGTTGTTTGGCCAGCGTCCGTCGCGATAGTCGCCCAATGAGATAAAGTAGGAAAGATGTCGATGTTTCGCCGGGCAATGGATTATTTGGGTCTCGGACCAGACGATGTCTACGACGATTACGACGCCTCGATTGCCCGAGAGAGGCCCCCCAGGCGGGAACCTCCAATGCGTCAGACTCGCGATCGTCGACGAGTAAGCGAACCCATGGATGAATATGAGGACGACGACTACGACGACAACTATGTCAACGAACGGGCAGTCCCACAGCGACGAGCGGCGGCTCCGAGAGATGACTCCAGCGTGCATGTTCGATCGGTTGGCGGAAATCGGCAGACTCCAACGGTTCGTCCACTGCCGGTGAATGTTGCCGAACCGGTCACGATACGTCCGACACGATTCGATCAAGCCAAGGAAATTGCAGATCATTATCGCGACGGGCAACCGGTAATTATGAATCTTGGATCGGCCGATGCAGATACGGCGCGCCGCCTGTTGGATTTTGTCAGCGGCCTGGTGTACGTGACGGCCGGGGTTCTAGAAAAGGTTGCCGCCGGTGTGTTTCTGATTAAACCGCCCGGTGCCCGTGTCGGTCGCGATTAGCAACACATTCGGCTCAACAACTCTATGGTCGTAAGTCTTTTGTGTGCGGCCAGCGAAGTGTTTTCGTTACTCATTTTGGCCCGAGTCTTGCTGTCGTGGTTTCCAATTAATCCCAGCGGTCCAATGGGTCAGGTTCTGCGATGGGTCCACGCCGCCACAGAGCCGATTCTCGCTCCGGTGCGCCGATCGATGCCCGCATTTGGACCGCTTGACTTGTCCCCGCTTGTGGTGTTGTTGTTCCTCAATATCGTTGTTCAACGCCTCATTCTCGGGTGCTAGAGACCTAAGTTCTTCTACACTGACGACCCGTGAGTTATCCGCAGGTCGACCCTCAGCCCAACTTTCCGGCGCTTGAAACGCGCACATTGAATTACTGGGCCACGGACAAAACATTTGTCGCTTCGGTGGACCAAAATCTAGTTGGAAATTCGGGCGACAATGAGTTTGTTTTTTATGATGGGCCACCATTTGCAAATGGATTGCCGCACTATGGACATCTGTTAACAGGTTTCGTCAAGGACACGGTTCCCAGGTACCAAACGATGCGCGGAAAACGGGTCGAACGACGCTTTGGTTGGGACTGCCACGGATTGCCGGCCGAGTCCGAAGCCGAACGACAATTGGGAATTTCGGGACGGCAGGCAATTACCGACTACGGCATCGACAAGTTCAACGATTTCTGCAAAGTGTCGGTATTGCGTTACACCAACGAGTGGCAGAGATATGTCAACCGCCAGGCCCGCTGGGTGGATTTTGAAAACGACTACAAGACCCTTGATTTGTCGTACATGGAAAGCGTGATGTGGGCATTCAAAACCCTGTGGGACAAGGGCCTGATCTACGAAGGCTTTCGGGTCTTGCCGTACTCTTGGGCGCTCGAGACCCCGCTCTCCAATACCGAAACGCGAATGGATGATGCGTATAAGCAAGTGCAAGACCCCGCACTGACGATCGGGTTTCGACTTGACACCGGCGAAGAATTGTTGGCCTGGACGACCACGCCGTGGACGCTTCCCAGCAATCTTGCCCTCGCGGTGGCCCCCGATGTCGTGTATGTCGCGGTGCGAGTCGACAATCGCACTTTCATACTGGCCGAATCCCGAGTTGCCGCCTACGCCAAGGAATTGGAGGGTGGAGTAAAGATTGCGACAATGACCGGTGCCGATTTGGTTGGTCGGCATTACACGCCGCTATTTCCTTACTTCGTCGATCAACCGAATGCCTTCGTTGTTTTGTCTGGTGATTTTGTCAACACCGACGAGGGCACCGGTGTCGTCCATCTGGCGCCGGGATTCGGCGAAGATGACAAAAGAGTTTGCGATCTTGCCGGAATAGAACTGGTCGTGCCGGTCGACGGCCGGGGCCGTTTCACCACCGCGGTTCCCGATTATCAGAACATGCTGGTCTTCGACGCCAACCCGCTGATCATTCGTGCGCTCAAGGAGCGGAGAGTGGTGTTACGCCATGAAACCTACGACCACTCGTATCCGCACTGCTATCGGACCGGCACGCCTCTGATCTACATGGCGGTCTCTTCGTGGTTCGTCAATGTCACAAAGATCAAAACGCGAATGTTGGAACTTAACAACGAGATTTGCTGGATTCCAAAGCACTTGCAACATGGAAGTTTCGGCAAGTGGCTGGAAAACGCCCGCGACTGGAACATCAGTCGCAATCGCTTCTGGGGCTCGCCATTGCCGGTATGGAAAAGCGACGACCCTGCCTACCCAAGAATCGACGTTTACGGCGGAATCGGCGAATTGGAGCGTGACTTTGGTACGACCGTCACCGAATTGCACCGCTCGGCGATCGATAATCTGACGCGACCCAACCCCGACGATCCAACCGGCAAGTCAGTCATGCGTCGGATCCCTGAAGTGTTGGACTGTTGGTTCGAAAGTGGATCGATGCCATTTGCCGCCGTGCATTATCCATTTGAGAATCAGGAATGGTTTGAAAATCATTTTCCCGGTGACTTCATTGTCGAGTACATTCCGCAAACCCGCGGATGGTTTTATACCTTGCACGTTCTGGCGACGGCTCTATTCGATCGACCGGCATTTTCTACATGCATAAGCCACGGGACAATCCTTGCCGACGACGGACAGAAAATGTCGAAGAGTCTGCGCAACTATCCCGATCCGATGAATGTATTCGATACCCATGGTGCCGACGCCATGCGTTGGTACCTGTTGTCGTCCACTATTTTGCGCGGGTCCGACTTTGCCGTCACAGAAGACGGCTTTCGCGACACCGTCCGGCAGGTGATGCTGCCGCTTTGGAACAGTTGGTATTTCTTGTCGCTGTATGCCAATGCCGAAAAGACGAGTGGAGAATTGCGCCACGACAGCACAAATGAGCTCGATCGATATATCTTCAGCAAGCTGCGAACTCTGGTTGAAGAAACCACTCTGGCATTCGACGAATACGACCTATTTATTTCATGCCAGCGAATCAAGACATTTCTCGATGTTCTCACCAACTGGTACATTCGCCGCAGCCGGGATCGATTCTGGATCGGTGATAAGGCAGCCATAGACACTTTGCACACGGTTCTGCACACCGTATGTTTGACCGCCGCCCCGCTGTTGCCCCTGATCACCGAAGAAATATTCCGTGGGCTCACCGGCGAGCGCAGCGTGCACCTTCATTCATGGCCGGATGTGGCGGAATTCGTCGACGATCAAGACTTGGTGACGGCGATGGATCAAGTTCGAGATGTATGTTCAACGGTGTTATCGCTTCGTAAGTCTCATGGCCTACGGGTTCGATTGCCGTTGGCCTCGTTGACCGTTGCATCTCCGATTGCTGAATTGCTGAAACCGTTCATCCCCTTGATTACCGACGAGGTAAATGTGCGTGAGGTAATTCTCACCACCGATGTAAGTGATATTCCTCGCAAGGAACTTCAGCTGCGGCCCGAATTACTTGGACCTCGATTGGGAGCCCAGACTCAGTCGGTATTTGCGGCGTTAAAACGTGGCGAGTGGAAACAAATCGGCGACGTTGTTGTTATCGATGGAGTCGAGTTGCAACCGACGGAATTCTTTTTCAGGGTCAGTAGAGTTGCCACAAGCAGGGACGATGCAATGGCCATGTCCGTTTTAAGCGACGGAGAGGGGATGGTCACCCTTGATACCACGATGACCCCCGAACTGCAGGCCGAGGGCGCTGCTCGCGATGTCATTCGACTTGTGCAACAGGCTCGTCGTGAGGCTGGGTTGGCCGTCTCGGATCGGATTCTCCTCACACTCGGATTTCCCCGAGTTCTTCGAGATCAAGTAGACACCCACATGCAGGCCTTGATGAGCGAAACCCTGGCGCTGAGCGTTGTGTGGGACGATTCGCTGGCTCCGAACACCGAACTTGATGGAACTCCCATTGCTTTATCCGTGGAGCGAGTACGGTAATGCGCTTGTAGATAGACCCAAGTTTCAGATTTTTAACCAAAACATTCCTGTGAGGTAGATATGGCGACATCAATAGCACAAAGAAAGGCCGCCAAGAAAAAGGCTGCGCTGGCCAAGAAGAAGTCTGCGTTGGCCAAGAAGAAGAATGCATTGGCCAAGAAGTTGGCTGCGGCAAGAAGGGTCTCGCTGGCCAAGAAGAAGGTTGCCGCGAGAAAGATTGCACAGGCCAAGAAGGCCACCGTTTTGGCAAAGAAACAGAAACTTGCTCAAGCGAAGAAAAAGAAAATTGAATTGGCCAAGAAGGCAGCATTTCGCAAGTCGGTCGAGGCCGCGCGAAAATTAGCCAAACGCAAACTCGATCAGGCGCGAAAGATATTGGCCGCCCAGCGCAAGCGCGAACTAGCGATTAAGAAAAAAGCCGCGGCCATTGCCGCAAAAGAAAAGGCCAAAGCCAAGGCGCGACTCGACATTGAGCGAAAGGCGGCGCGAGTCGCAAAGGATGCGGCCCTCGCCGCGGCGGTGCTTGCCCGCGAAGCCGCACGCAAGGCCAAAGCCGAAGCCCAATTAGCGGCCCGGGAAGCTGCATTAAAGGCGAAGCGAAAGCCAGTGCCGCCACCGCGACCGCCAATTATTAAAACCACTTTCCTCGATGGAATTCAGGCCACTAAGGAGTTCGACCTTCGGTTTCTTGGTTCGCAACGAGACGCGCTGGTTGAAGCACGAACAAAATTACTCGGGCAGGCCAATCGTCTCGAAGATGAGGCGCATGCACTTATCCAGGATGTCGAAATGGGAGACGTGCAGTTTGATGAAGAGGGCGGCGAGGGAGACACGATGGTTGTAGAGCGCGAGCGTGACCTCACCCTTTCGGCGCAAGCCCGCCAGACGGTGGAAGAAATCGATGCTGCCCTGATTCGAATTCGGACGGGCGAATATGGGTATTCGGTGCACTCCGGTCTTCCAATTGCGCGAGAACGGCTGAAAGCACTTCCCTGGACCACCGAGTCGGTGCTCGAACGTGTTGGAGGAATAGGTAATCGATGACCGATGGGCCTCAGGTCGGCCGTCTTCGTGCGCCGGCGCGTCGAAAAACCTTTAGTGTTGGGCTTGCCATTGCATCCACAGTCATTCTTGTTGATCAACTGACAAAAAATTGGGCGATCAATACCCTCGGAAGCGGCCGCCGGATTCATGTTGTGTGGCTCCTTCAATTCAATCTCACACACAACTCGGGCATGGCATTTTCCACAGGGTCAAGACTCGGACCATTTATTGGCGTGCTGGCCGCAATGGTTGTTGTTGGGATGGTTATTTCGCTTAGGCGAGTGAGAAGTGTCGTGTCACTTGTAGCGACCGGTCTGATTATCGGGGGCGCACTTGGCAACATCATCGATCGGCTGCTACGCGGCGACGGTTGGTTCCGCGGGTCGGTGATTGACTTCATCGATTTTCAGCGGTGGCCGATATTCAACGTCGCCGACATGTGCGTGATGATCGGTGCCGCAATGTTGCTATTTGGTGCGTCTCGGACTCAGCGACGGGTCAGGGCTTCCTCTTAGCCATGATGTCCGAAACCATCCCCAGCGCCCTCCACGATCAGCGAATCGACCGCGTCGTTGCCTTGATCGCAGATGTCAGTCGAAGCGCGACCGCATCGCTCATCAAAGCGGGCGGCGTGACGCTCGACGGTGAAGTCGTTACGGCGGGCAAGATCAAGGTTCGCCAAGGTCAAAGTATTGGGGTCGACACGGCGCTGTTGCCGACAAAGGAACTGCCGAGCGCTGACCCGTCAATCAATATCAGCGTGGTATTCGCCGATGACGATGTCATCGTCGTGAACAAGGCACCGGGTGTGGTTGTTCATCCAGGTGCCGGAAACCCCACGCGCACATTGATCAACGGCGCCTTGTCGATGTTTCCGGAAATTGCAACGGTCGGCGACCCATTACGACCGGGAGTCGTGCACAGGTTAGATGCCGGAACCTCAGGACTGATGCTGTTGGCGCGCAGTCAAACGGCATACGACGCTTTGGTCAAGGCATTATCCGAGCGTCGGGTCTCGCGGAAATACGAGGCACTTGTGTGGGGGCACCCTGATGTAGCGGTCGGTGTCATTGATGCCCCCATCGGTCGGGATCATCGCGACCCAACGAAAATGTCAGTCGTTGTCGATGGCCGATTTGCCCGCACCAGGTACGAGGTTCGCCGGACATTCGCCAAGCCAATGGCTACGGCACTAGTCGAGTGTGAACTCGATACCGGGCGAACACACCAAATTCGAGTTCATCTGGCCTCAATTGGTCATCCCATCGTCGGAGATCCAACCTATGGTGGTGCACGAAGTTCGCTGTCATCTCCGCGCCCATTACTACACGCCGCAAAACTCGGTTTCGTTCACCCAGTAAGCGGAGTGGAAATGAAGTTTGACGCTACTCAGCCCGAAGATATGTCCGACATCATTTCGCGATGCGAATAAGTTTGTCGTGTCAGATGATGAGATCCGGCCACGGGGCATTACCGCGCGCGGCCTCGGCGACATTGGCAAGCGTGTACTTGGCAAGGTGGGTACGCATGTGTTCACCGGCGATATTCCAGATCGCCAGCAACACACAGTGTCCCTCGTGGTCGCAGGCCCCGTCTTGATGAGGTTGTCCAAAATCGCCAAGAGTGATCGGGCCATCGACTGCCGAGATTATTTCGGAGAGTCGGATGTCTTGTGGGGAGCGAGCCAAGACGTATCCGCCGCCTACACCGCGTTTGGACTTGACCAGACCGGCGCCCTTGAGGGCCAACAAGATCTGCTCAAGATAGGGCTGGGGGAGCGCAGTCCGCGCCGCTATGTCTCGTACCGATGTCGGACCGGGTTCGTCGCAGTGAAGTGCCAGCGACAACAAAGCGCGACACGCGTAATCGCCTCGGGTAGATACACGCACGCACCTAGTGTAGATCGCATAATGGATTGGTCCGCCCAATGACGCAACTCTCACCGCCGCCGAGCATTTCTCAGCCACGCATTCCTGACTATGGAGGCGGATGCGTGTCGAACATCATTCCCGCAATCTTGGGGCCCCGTGGCACCGCCGAATTGCCTGACTGGATGCCGGCCGCGGTACAGGGCGCAGGTCAAGTTGTTTTGCTCATTTTGGATGGTCTGGGTTGGAACCAATTGCAGCAACGCATTTCGGCGTGCCCGACGCTGGCGACCATGAGCGGTAACTCGATAACCACCATTGCGCCGTCAACGACCGTGTCGGCGCTGACATCGATAACCACGGGGTTGGCGCCTGGCGAGCACGGACTGATCGGTTATCGAATGAACATGGGCGGCCGTGTCATGCAGATGCTTCGCTGGGGAGACGAAAAGGGCGACCTGCGACTGATGTATCCGCCCGATGTGATCCAACCATGTCCGCCGTTCATGGGTGCGGTGGTACCCGTCCTGAGCAAGTCGGAACTTGAGGGCTCGGCATTTACCGAAGCGCATCTCCGTGGCGCGCGAGCTTGCGGATGGCGCAGCGCGTCAAGTATCGCCGTTCAGGTACGCGACCTGCTTAGTAATGGTCACTCGTTTATCTATGCCTATTACGACGGGATTGACAAGATTGCACACGAGCGCGGCTTCGGTCCGTATTACGATGCCGAACTTCGTCAGGCCGATCGACTGGTGGCCGACATTGTTTCCGTTCTTGTTCCTGGTTCGGTCTTACTCATCACCGCCGATCACGGACAAGTTGAGGTTGGCACTAACACCACCAAACTGCATGCCGATGTTGCGGCGCTGACCACATTTCAATCCGGCGAGGGCCGGTTTCGCTGGTTACATACTCGCCCCAACTCGATTGATGAGTTGTGGACGACCGCTCAGGAGAACTATCGCGATGTCGCCTGGGTCATGCGCCGCGACGAACTGATCGACGGCGGATGGTTCGGTCCGCGGGTAACAGACGCGGCCCGCCAACGACTCGGTGATGTAGCCCTGATTGCGCACGCCCCGACAAGTTTTGATGACAGCGCCGACTCAGGTCCATTTCCTCTGATATGTCGGCACGGCGCACTTACCGACGACGAACTAGATGTGCCGCTGTTGGCATTTCGGTTTGAAAACTGAGATACTTGGTTCACCATGAGCACTGATAGCGATTCCATCGAAGTAATTAAACCCACAGCGATCGTCGGAGCCGAGGCAAGTGCCGTGGTGCAGGGCGAAGAAACCGTTACCTCTCCTGCCAAGGTGATGCGAATTGGATCGATGATTAAGCAACTTCTGGAAGAAGTGCACTCGATGAAACTTGATGCTCCGAGTCGCGAGCGCCTTGCCGAAATTTACGAACGTTCGATTGTCGAACTCACCGAGGCGTTGTCGCCCGACTTGGCCGACGAGTTGCGAATGCTCGCGCTACCTTTTCGCGACGGCGTCGTACCAAGCGACAGTGAATTAAGAGTCGCCAAAGCCCAGTTGGTCGGATGGTTGGAAGGACTCTTTCACGGCATTCAAGCCACGCTTTTTGCCCAGCAACTTGCCGCGCGCCAGCAACTTGAACAGATGCGCCAACTGCCAAGTGCCCCTGGCGACCAAATGCCAACGGAGCGGCCCGGAACATATCTGTAATCCGCGGTGGTGGTGGACGCCACTGGTAATGTCCCCACTCCACACGCGCGATAAGCGCAGCAACAAGAGGTAGGAGGCTCTCGGTGGGGGATTCATTTACCCATTTACACGTACATACCGAGTTCTCCATGTTGGACGGAGCGTCGCGGGTAGACGACCTAGTGGCCAAGGCGGTATCCGATGGTCAAGGTGCTCTTGGCATGACAGATCACGGCAACATGTACGGAGTTCTCGATTTCTATAAGGCGTGTAATAGCCAAGGAATAAAACCGATCATTGGTATGGAGGCCTACATGGCCCACGACCATCGATCGGAGCGACCGGCGCGGCGTGGACGAATGGATGACTCCGGTGGCGAGACCGAAGGTGGCAAGAAATTGTATTACCACCTGACGTTGCTCGCCGAGTCAAATGTGGGCTATCGAAATCTGATTCAGTTGTCGAGTTTGGCTTTTCTCGAGGGGTATTACTACAAACCGCGAATCGACTGGGAACTTCTGGAACGACATCACCATGGCATAATCGCCACGAGCGGATGCCTGGGCGGTCATGTCTTGCAGTCACTCCTGCGTGGCGACGATGCCGGCGCGCTGCGACTGGCGAGCCGATTTCAAGACATTTTCGGCAAGGAAAACTTTTTCATCGAAATTCAAGATCATGGAATTGCCGACCAGCAGCGAACCAACCCACAGCTAATTGAGATCTCGCGAGCAATTGGCGCGCCGCTCATCGCCACCAACGACACCCACTACACGCGTCGCGAGGATCACACCTCCCACGACGCGCTGCTGTGCGTGCAAACCGGCTGCACAATTTCAGACCCGAATCGATTCAAGTTTGAAGGTCAGGAGCATTACCTAAAGACGGCCGAGGAAATGCGGTGGTTGTTTCGCGATGTGCCCGAGGCATGCGACAACAGTTTGTTGATATCCGAGCGCGCCAACGTGACGATTGAATTTGGTAAGCCGGTGCTGCCCGACTTTCAAATTCCAACCGGGTTTGCCAACGAGGGGAGATACCTCCGGCACCTGACCATGGAGGGCGCCGAACGGAGATGGGGCAAAGTTCCACCGACCCCCGTTGTTGAACGGCTGGATTACGAACTTAAAACGATCGCGGACATGGGCTTTAGTTCGTACTTTTTGATTGTCTGGGATCTCATCCGATTCGCCCGCGAGCATGGAATTCGAGTCGGTCCAGGTCGCGGTTCGGCGGCGGGATGTGCGGTTGCATATTGCTTGCAGATCACCGATTTGGACCCGATCAAATACGACCTACTCTTTGAACGATTCTTGAATCCAAGTCGCATCTCGATGCCGGATATCGACATGGATTTTGACTCCCGCTACCGCGATCAAATAATTCGTTACGCGTCTGAAAAGTATGGGCGGGACCATGTGGCCCAAATCATCACCTTTGGCACGATCAAGGCGCGCAACGCCGTCCGCGATGCGGCCCGCGTGCTCGGCTTCCCTCCCGCTACGGGGGACAAGATCGCCAAGCTCATGCCACCCCTGGTCATGGGTCGCGATACACCTCTTAAATATTGTTTCGAACACAGCGATGAGCATCGCGACGGTTATCGAGCAGCGCTCGAACTGAGATCGCTGTGCGAAACCGACACCGATGTCAGACAAATTGTCGATGTCGCGCGTGGTTTGGAAGGTCTCAAACGATCGGTAGGTATTCACGCCGCAGGAATGGTGATTACAAAGGAACCACTTACCGAATACCTGCCGATACAACGCAAGACCGAGCAGGGCCAGGCACCAGAAGACGCCCCGGTGGTGACCCAGTTTGACATGCACGGTGTGGAGGAGCTCGGGCTGTTGAAAATGGATATCTTGGGTTTGCGCAACCTCGATGTGCTCACCGATGCCAACGCAATGGTTCGCGCCACTCGGGATCCGAACTTTGATATTGACTCGATACCGCTCGACGACAAGATCACGTATTCCCTCTTGGCATCCGGGAACACAATCGGCGTATTCCAGTTGGAGTCGGCGCCAATGCGGGCGCTTCTCAGGTCGCTCGTACCCGAGAAGATGGAAGACATTGCCGCTGTCGTGGCGCTCTATCGGCCGGGGCCGATGAGCGAGAACATGCACAATGATTATGCCGATTTCAAAAACGGTCGCAAGTCAACTCAGTATTTTCATCCGGATGCCGTCGAACTTCTCGCTGACACGTTCGGTCTGATGATCTATCAGGAAAGCATCATGAGCGTGGCCCAGAAATTTGCCGGATATTCGCTGGCCGAGGCAGACAACCTGCGCAAGGCCTGTGGCAAGAAAATTCGCGAGTTGATGGTCAAAGAGCGGGTCACTTTTGAAAACGGTTGCGAAAAAACCGGATACGGGCGCGATCTCGGCAAAGAATTGTTTGACATCATCGAAAACTTTGCCGACTATGCCTTCGTCAAAAGCCATGCTTACGGATACGGGCTCATCGCCTATCAAACCGCATATTTGAAGGCGCACTATCCCGTCGAATACATGGCCTGCCTACTCACCAGTGTGAAGGCCAACTATGACAGGGCCGCGGTGTATTTGGCGGATGCACGGGCCACCAAGGTCACCGTGCTGATTCCGGACATAAATATATCCGGAATCAATTTCGTGCCCGTCGAATCAGTGGGCGGTTTACAAATTGCTTTTGGCTTGTCGGCCATTCGCAATGTTGGCGAGGGACTCGTTGGTCTCATTGTTGCAAATCGTGAATCTAACGGACTGTTTACAAGTTTTTATGATTTTGCTGAACGAGTTCCCGAACAAGTTCTCAATAAGCGAACTGTCGAGTCACTGATCAAGGCCGGAGCGTTCGACAACTTGGGCCATCCCCGTAAGGGCCTGCTTGCGGTGTATGAACCAATAATCGACGCCACAATACTTCGCCGACGCGAGCGTGATCAGGGTGTGATGAGCCTGTTTGGTGAGGCAGAAGACCAGCAGATGGGATTCAGCGAGCGTCTATCAATTCCTGATTTGCATTTCGACAAGACCGAGCAATTGAAGTTCGAGAAGGAAATGTTGGGGCTATATGTGTCGGATCATCCTCTGATGGGGATTGAAGGCGCATTGCGTCGGCGAGTAGATTGCTCAATTCTTGAAGCCGCTGAAAACGAAGATGGCAAATTTCTGACAATCGGTGGAATCATCAGTGGACTCGGTCGAAAATTTACCCGTAAAGGGGAACAGATGGCTACCTTCACGCTCGAAGACCTGGAAAGTTCGATCGAAGTCACGGTTTTCCCAAAGACTTTAGAAAAACACGGTCACCAACTTGCCGACGATCTGATTGTTTCCGTGCGTGGTCGTCTCGATAATCGCGATGACTCCAGAATTGGCTTCATGGCCACCGAAGTCGTAGTGCTTGAAGGACTGAAGGTCGGCCAAGAAGTGCTGCATGTCAAATTAATGGCGAGATCGCTTACTACGGAACTCATCGACCGAATGAAAGCCATCTTGCGAGATCATCCGGGTGATGCACCGGTGTTGTTACATCTCGCCGACGACAAAGTTGTGCGACTAGGTGCAGAATTTACAGTCAACATCGACCGTGCGATGGGTCAATTGCGGGTTGTCTTTGGCGACGCCGTTTATATCGAATAGCAGGATTTGCACCGCAGAGGTATTCAAACTCGTCTCAAACGATCATTTTGATGGCAGAATGTAGGTCTATGACAGTTGAGGTAGACACACGAGACTGTGCGTCTCTAACTGATACCGATCTCGATGACCTTGCCTCAATGGGTGGCTCGTTTGGGATTGGGGTAATTTCCAAGGCCAAGGAAGATTGGGTGCTATTTACTTGCGCCCGCATCGACGGTAAGTTGCACGGCTTTACGTTTTCTACCCTCGAGCGAATCGGTGGCACGCCTTGTGTGCTGCTCGGGTTAATGAGCATCAAGCGCACTACCAAGCGCGAGGCCGTGCTCAAGGGTCTGATGGGCGAGGCATTTCACCGCGCCTTAATGGCATTCCCGGACGAGGATGTGGTGGTCGGATCTCGCTTTCTCACCCCCGATGCGCTGTGCGCCTTTAAGGGAATCACCGAACTCATTCCGCGGCCGGAACATCGCGCCGTAGGCGAAGAACGGGCATGGGGCAAGCGCCTGGCCCGCCGTTTCGGTGTTGATTCGACCTACGACGAGCAGAGTTTTGTCGTCAAGAGCAATGGTCACAGCGGGTTCCTCGATCATGAATCCTTGAAGCCAGAAAAAGTCTCACCCGAAATTGCCGCCCAATTCAAATCGGTTTCCAAGCCAAAGGGTGGTGTCCTCATCGTTCACGGTTGGACGATGGCAGAGTCGCTCGCCAAGCTCGGTAAGCACTAAGTAGGAGTCGGTGGAGTTCGCCGACGTTGTCGTCGGTCGCCGAATGACCCGCGCCTTTTCTCCGCGCGCTGTCGATTCACAGATACTTGACCGCCTGGTCGATCTCGCATCGCGAGCACCGTCGGCGGGTAAGACGCAGGGTTGGCACCTGCTAGTCCTCGAAGGAACGCAGGTCGCAGAATTCTGGAGTGCGACATTTCCACCTGAAACACGAAACGGGTTTCGCTGGCCGCAACTATTTGAGGCACCGCTCATTGCCGTCGCCTTTGCAGACCCCAACGCCTACGTCAGCCGATACGGCGAAGCCGACAAAACTTCCACGGGTTTAGGCGCTGGAGTTTCGCAATGGCCAACCCCGTATTGGACCGTGGACGCCTCGTTTGCAGTAATGACATTGCTCTTGGGGGCACAAGACGAAGGACTAGGGGCTCTTTTTTTTGCCGTCTTCAACGGTGCCGATGAAATGCGTCGGCAATTCGCCGTCCCTGTCCAGATGCAACTAATCGGCGCACTTGCCCTTGGCTGGCCAGCCGACGAACTCGTGAAGCATGACTCGCCAGAAAAAGGGGTAAGCGCGTCGCGCACTCGGCGAAGCGGCGCAGAGATAATTCATCGCCAGCGCTGGTAGCACCGACAATTCGTATTAACGCACTGAGCGAGCCAGCAACTCCGCGAATTCGTCGGCGGTATTGGCGGGTGACTCGCAGACATAGTGATGGCAGACAAATGCCCGATCACCCGTGCGATCTCGCCATAGCGGCGAGTCGTAAGGTTCGCCCCAGGCCAGAACCGCAGATGGCAACCACTGACCCTGAACGAGGGAAACGAGTTCTGGTTTCGTACCGGCGATCACAATCTCGGTCACGCCAGATTGGCGGAAGTGAATCGCGGCCAGCAAATTTCCAAATGCGGACGGTGCGCTGGCAATGATGCCGGTGAAAAGTTTCAGGATCTGATCCGCAAGATGCTCGTATCGGGTAACACCGCTCAGTGCCGCCAATCTGTACAGCGATAATGCAGCAGTCGAATTCGCCGACGGCGTGGCATTATCCATCAAGTCTTTCTGACGCACGATCAACGCTTCGCCATCATCCGCGGTGGTAAATAATCCGCCGAGTTCGGTGTCCCAAAAGTGATCGAGCAACTGGTCCGCCACGCTTCGTGCCTCCGCGATCCAGCGGGCCTGACCGCTTGCCTCGCCAAGACGTGTAAATGCATCGGTGAGAGCAGCCAGGTCCGGTGCCAATGCACTGTGTCGGGCTCGTGGAGTTCCGTCCTGGTGCCAACTTCGTAACCAGCGACCCTTGTCGTCGCGCAGTTCGCGCAGCAGAAATTCGCCGTTGCGAATTGCCGCTTGCAGCCAATCCGGCCGCTGAAATGCCCCCGCCGCCTCAGCCAGCGAGGAAAGCATTAGCGCGTTCCACTCGGTGATGACTTTATTGTCTAGCCCGGGGTGAGGTCGCAAATTGCGCGCCTCTAGCAGCAGTCGCCTGGCTGTTTCGACGGCGACTGGCCGCAACAGCTCGCCACGGTGATGAAGGCGAGCCGGAATGTTGGCGCCCTCGAAGTTTCCCTGCTCTGTAATTTCATACCACTCGAGTGCAACCTGCTGCAGTTCGCTTGGCAGAACATTGCGGATCTGTTCCGCGGTCCAGACATAGAAAAATCCTTCGTGGCTGTGACCTGACTCGTCCAGGGAATCCGCATCCTGCGCACTAAAGAATCCACCGTCTGGATGGGTCAGTTCGCGAAGCACAAATTCGACCGTTTCCTCGACAACTTGTTTCCATTCCGGTTTCTTCAACACCAATGCTCCGTGCAGATAAACGCGCGCCAGTAAGGCCTGGTCGTAAAGCATTTTTTCAAAGTGGGGGACAAGCCACTTCTCGTCCACGCTGTAGCGCGAAAATCCGCCGCCGATGTGGTCGTACATCCCGCCAGAGGCCATCGCATCCAGCGAAGTCGTGACCACTTCCGCCAGGTTGTCGCGCGGGTGATCGACATAGTCGCGAAGGACTAAGTCCAGGTTCATCGTGCTGGGAAATTTTGGCGCCACTCCGAAACCGCCCCAGCGCGGATCGAATTGTTCGACCATCCGCGCAACCGCCGACTGGACTGCATCAACCGACGGCATGTCTTTGTTCGGCGCAATCAGGGTGGTTCGCTGCAGCGACTCCATCAACGCGGTGATGTTGGTGTCTATGTCATTGCGGCGGTTTCGCCACGCGTCGTCGATGGCCGCCATCAACTGATGAAACGACGGTTTGGGGAAATATGTCCCGCCAAAAAATGGTTTGCCATTCGGGGCGCAAAACACGGTCATTGGCCAGCCGCCGCGGCCGGTCATTGCCTGCACCGCATCCATGTAGATGGAGTCCACGTCGGGCCGCTCCTCCCGATCGACCTTGATGTTGACAAACAATTTATTCATCAAATTGGCGGTTTCGGAATCTTCGAAGCACTCATGGGCCATCACATGGCACCAATGACACGCCGAGTAACCAACCGACAACAGAACCGGCACGTTGCGACTCGCGGCTTCCGCAAATGCCTCGGGACCCCACGGGTACCAATCGACCGGATTATTTCTGTGCTGACGCAGGTACGGACTCGTCTCGCCGTCCAAGCGATTCACGGTGATGTCTTGATAGTTGCCGTGAATGCAAGTTGCGGGAACGGAGTCTTGGCGGCGATTGTCACCTTGATCGTGCAGGTGGTCGCCCTCGGCCGCACGACAAGGGTCAAATTCCTGACGGCACACGCGCCGCTGAGCACCTTGACGGTTCTCACTCCCTTGGATGGGCTACCGATGAACTGGCCAAAGTTGTAGGTAATGCCGCGTTGCAGAGTCTCCAATTTTAACCACGCCCCGATGACCTTTGGTGATGTAACCGACAGAGTTGTGGAACTCGCCCCGGCGTTCGTTGTTGTCACCGCGAACCGGAGAAACTTGCGCAGGTCATTGGCCGTCAGTTGATAGGTGAATGCGACGGCATTTGTAATTGCCGCGCAGTCGCTGGGCACAGCATTTAATACCGCACCCGCGCCTGCGCAACGGTACCAATGCAGTTGTGGCGAACTAGATTTTGTCGGGGCGGTTCCGGTGGCAATCGAATTAATACGACCGTTCGAATTAATGAGCGGATCGTTGACCATGGGGAACATAATGTTCAGTGCCGCGAACGCCGCCGGTAAATTGATAAGTCCGGCACCGAATGTCGTGTCTCTACCGGTAGCGCCGAGATCGGTGGCCGTAGAAATCAGTAGGAATCGAACCTGTGCCGCCGTGATCTGCGGCCTGGCCGAAAACAGCAGGGCCGCGGCACCGCTGACAAACGGAGCCGCAAACGAAGTGCCATTTCCGCACCCATACCCAGCGGGTTCGGTCACGGCACCGCAAGGTTTATTCGAAGGCGTGGTGGAGAGGATTTCTACGCCCGGTGCCGAGAGGTCGATGTAGTCGCCGCGTTGGCCAAAACCGGCTACATTGCTGTTCCGATCAATTGCCGTGACGGCGATCGTATTATCGTCCGCGGCCGGCCAACTCGGCGCAGCAAATTCCTTTTCGTTGCCGGCCGCCGCCACGACGAGAATATTTTTTCCCACGGCATATTGAATCGCCGAACTAATTTGGGGGCTTTCAGTAGGTCCGCCGAGAGACAAGTTGATCACCCTGACCCCCGCGTCGACGGCAAACCTGATCGCCAGCCCAACATCACTTGAACTGCTACTTCCGCCATCGGCCGGAAACACGCGTATCGGGAGCAACCGCGCGTTTGGTGCTACACCAGAAATTCCAATCCCGTTGCCGTTTACCGCCGCCACGATTCCCGCAACATGGGTTCCGTGACCCGCGTCGCCTCCAGTGTCTGCCGCTCCTGGTGTCCTGTCACCATTGATAATCGACTGTCCCGGATCAAGGTTGGCATCTAAGTCCGGGTGCGGTCCGCTCCCGCCGTCGATGATCGCCACGGTCACGCTGACCCCCGTGGATTGGCTCCACACCTGCGGCGCGCCGATTGCGAACAGGCCCCACTGCTGGTCGATGAGTGGATCGGCCGTAGCCGCGCTGACCGATGCGGCGCCGATGCCAAACGAAAAGAATGAAACCGCCGAGACGACGAAGATGGACGCCATCAGGGTCGCTCGATTTCGTGA
>JBDSKN010000074.1:0-4566 GCA_039916865.1 Ilumatobacteraceae bacterium | reverse complement strand
GCTAGAGCGACGATGAATTTCTTTCTCATTGTTTTGTCTCCTGTGGTGATGGAACTGCACTTGCACTCTGACCATAGGAAGCGCAATTGTGAGAATCCTGTGGATCTAGTGGGTAATTCATCGGAATTAAAATTAAGATTTGCCGGCCATCCGCTCTCGGCGAACGACGCGTGGCAAATTTACGGTCTGGAGGGTCTTACAGGCGGCGCGCCGAGTGCACGAAGAGCCGCATTCTTGGCCTGCGTGGCAGTTCGTACCGCTTCAAGGTAAGCCCGAGTGGCGACCTTGATCGAGCGTCGGTCGGTTGCTGATTGGCGTGCGACCTTGAAATCTCTGTAGGCATTGACCGTGGCGACCTTGAGCGCCGCATCAATCAGCCGTCGCTTTTGCATGTACCTGTCAAGTTCAAGTCGGTACTTTGCTTCGGCGTCTCGCTGTGCAAGTTGAGCTGCCTGCCTGGCCCGAGGGGCCTCCTGCTGTGCGGCTCGCTGTGCTAGTTGAGCTGCCTGCCTGGCTCGAAGGGCCGCCTGTTGTGCGGCTCGCTGTGCGCCAGTCAGATTTGAATTGTTTTGTGTTCGAGGATCCGTGGTCGATGTGGTCGACGTCGTCGAACTGTCATCGGAGCCCCCACTAGCCATCGCCACCGATGAACCGTTGGCAATGATCAAAGATGTCATCACTGCGACGATCAGTTTCTTGTTCATAGGTATTTTTCCCATAATGCGATAAATGGTTGTTGCTTGGAACTTTACGGCTCAATTTTGTGAGAATCATGTGAATGTTCAGTGGATTGATGGCCAAAAGGCATGATTGGTGGAGGTCCGAGAGCCTTGAGTGCCTCCGACCGAACCCTGGACGCGGCGCAAATTTCGGACTTAAATGCGGCCTGCGCGGCATCTTGCTCAAGATAAGAGATCTGCGAGTGAGTCGCCTTATCGCAGGTCGCCTCGGCGACCGCAGTAGTGGAGAAAAAGTTCTCGGCTATCAACTTTTGAGCCCGAACATAATCGGCGAGTTTGAGCTTGTAAGCAATCACTGCGTGGCTCCTTTGTGGTTCTTTTGGTTCACCTAGCCACAATAAGGAGCCCCTTGGTGGGTCTTAGGTGGAATTCATGGGTAAGTTCGGAGAACTTTGGAGATCTTTACTTAGTAGGTTGGAAATCGGCAATGGCGCCCGTTTAGAGAGGCATTCATGGGATCACAACTAGTGCTTGTGGTTGACGACGAAGAAGCGGTGTGCGACATCATTGTTGACGCGTTACATCTGGCCGAGTACCGCACGATTCGGGCAGTCGACGGTGCTACCGCCCTCACGCTGATGCGCGAACAGCAACCCGATCTCGTCATTCTCGATGTCAACATGCCGCGCATGAATGGATTCGAAGTCCTCGAGCGGATGCGAAAATCCGGCGTTTTGACGCCGATCATTTTGCTTACTGCCCGACACTCGCGCGAAGACACGGTTACCGGTTTCCGGCTCGGAGCCGACGACTATGTAAAAAAACCATTCGGATTGGAAGAGCTGCTTTTACGAGTCTCGGCGGTGTTGAGGCGAACCGCCGGAACCGACGACTCAGTGGTCCTGCAGAGTGGCAAGATCATCGTCAATCTAGACGTCCATCAGGTAACCGTCGGCGGCGAAGTCGTCGAACTTTCGCCGACCGAATTTAGGCTCTTGCGATACTTGATGGAAAACAAGAACCGCGTTCTCTCCAAGCAGCAAATTCTTGATGCGGTCTGGGGTATCGATTTTGAAACCAATACAACAGTGGTTGAGACATTCATCTCGTATCTGCGTAAAAAACTCGCCACCGACGGCGAGCAGGCGTTGGTTACTGTTCGTGGAATCGGATTTAAGATTGTGGATCCAAAGACATAAACATGAAGTTGCGAACACGACTTTCGGTAATTCTGGGAGTCATGCTCGTCGCGAGCGGAGTATTGATCGGCGGCGCCTCGGCATGGTTGTCTCGGGCGGACGCGGTCAATAGAATCGACACCGTATTGGGGGGAATCACCGAGCGAATCGCTACTGACCCGAGCAAGGATGTCGAAACACTGCTTGCCTCGGCCGAAACGTCACCGTTTCCGCTCATAGGTCAAATCTTCTTTGACAACGCAGACCCATTTTCTGTCGTGGAAGGCCGCAACGGCGACAGGGTGCTCACGTTGCCGGCTTTGTCGTTGGCCACCGTCATGCGAGCGACCGATCACCCAGTAACCATCGACGGCCAAGTAGCGCTACGGATCCGCGCTGCCGAGAGCGGCACAGGCCAATGGATCGTGGTAGGCACTTCGCTGCGCGCTGTCAACTCGCAGTTCACTCGATCGTTGTTGCAGAGCCTGGGTGTTTCGGCGGCAATCGCGTTGCTCACGGTGCTCGTCGTGTGGCTTATATTGCGGCGCGAGTTGCGGCCGATAACTCACGTCACCGAAAGTGCAACCGCGATTGCCGCCGGCGACCTGGGGGTCGAGCTACCGCTATCGGCACGGACGAACGAGGTCGGCGAACTTACCGCCGCCCTGCGGGCGATGACCAATAAATTGCAGGAGGCCGTGACCATCACTTCGCTGTCCGAGCAACGGATGCGCGAATTCCTCGGGGACGCATCTCATGAGTTGCGCACACCCCTAACGGTGGTCCGTGGCTATGTCGACATCTTGTTTGGAGGGCGTCAGTTATCGGAGGAACAGCGCGAGCGGGCGATACGACGGCTGGTTTCGGAGAGCAAGCGTATGGACGTGATCATCAACGATCTGCTGTTGCTTGCCGAACTCGGCGAGGTGCATATCCCCATTGACGACCATGTTGATTTCTCACGGATCGTGGCCGACCACTTCACTGATCTCAAAATGCAGCAGGCCGAGCGAAAGGTGATAATCAGTGTCGAGCCGATTCTCACGGTGATGGGCAATGCCGCCCATCTCGAGCGACTCGTGACCAACATCAAGTCGAATATCTTGCGCCATACCGGTCCCGATACTGAGGTTCACGTATCTCTTGCCCAAGTCGACGAAAATATTGTGCTGGAAGTCGACGATGCCGGACCGGGCCTTCCACTGTCAGTGTATGAACGCAGCACCGCCGAGTTTCAGCGATTCGATCACGCCCGTTCACAAGACGGGGGAGGCTTTGGTCTTGGCCTGAGCATCATCGCCTCAATCGTTCACCTTCACGGCGGAACACTTGAACTTTCGCCTAGTTCACTAGGTGGTCTGCGAACTCGCGTGGTCCTGCCGGCAGTTGCAGCAATTTAGTTAACTAAGTGCGCGCACCAAATCGGCGATCAGATCGTCAATGTGTTCCAAGCCGACCGACAGGCGAATCAAGTCGTCTGGTACTTCGAGGGCACTGCCCGCTACAGACGCGTGGGTCATCTTGCCGGGATGCTCAATGAGCGATTCGACCCCGCCAAGTGACTCGGCCAGTGTGAAAAGTTCAACTCGCTTGCACACCTGTAGCGCCGATTCGATTCCGCCGCGTACACGGAAGGAAATCATTCCGCCGAAATCTCGCATCTGCCGTTTAGCGATTTCATGACCTGGGTGAGTTACCAAACCCGGATAGTGCACCTCGCGCACGCGATCGTGCGCTACCAGAAAGTCGACAATCGCCCGCGCATTTTGGCAGTGGCGATCCATGCGCACCGCCAAGGTCTTTGCCCCGCGCAATACCAACCACGAGTCGAACGGTCCGGCAATCGGCCCCATCGCATTGTGGTTGAAGGCGATCTTGTCTGCCAGTTCGGCGTCGTTGACCACGATGGCTCCACCGATCACATCGCTGTGCCCGCCGAGATACTTTGTCGTCGAATGCACGACCGCATCAGCGCCTAATGAAAGCGGCTGTTGTAGATATGGCGAGGCAAAGGTGTTGTCAACGACAAGTAAAGCGTCGGCACCATGGGCGATCTTGGCCAATTCAGAAATATCCGAAATGGAAAGCAGCGGATTAGTTGGCGACTCGGTCCAGATGATCTTCGTCTTGCCCGGCACAATCGCCGCGCGCACCGCGACAAGATCACTTTGATCTACAGCGGTGTGTCCAACTCCCCATGGCTCAAGAACTTTGGCAAACAGTCGATACGACCCGCCGTACGCATCGATCGGCACGACAATGTGATCGCCGGGTCGCAACACGGTACGCAGCAATAAGTCTTCGGCCGCCAATCCCGATGCGGTGGCAAATGCGCGCGCACCGTTTTCCAATGCCGCCAAACACTCTTCCAGAGCGTCGCGTGTGGGGTTACCGCTGCGGGCGTACTCGTATCCGGCACGCAGGCCACCGACCCCATCTTGCTTAAAAGTAGACACCTGATAAATCGGCGGGACCACGGCACCCGTGCGCGGGTCGGCCTCCTGCCCGGCATGAATGGCGGCGGTTTCGAATTTCATCTACGACACCACCCAACCGAGTAGGTCCTGCCGGGTCAACACGCCAATTGGCTTGCCGTCGTCAAGCACCGTCAGCGCACCAACCGTTTCGAAAGCGGTGACCGCCGCCGAGACCGGCTCCTTGCTCCCAATCATTGGAAACGGCGGGCTCATGTGTTTGCCCACAAGATC
>JBDSKN010000073.1:0-81520 GCA_039916865.1 Ilumatobacteraceae bacterium | reverse complement strand
CCGTGCTTAAACCCAAACGATGTTACCGACACCTGCATTCCCGAGGTGTCATCTCCGCTGGAAAACAATTCGACAATCTGCGATTTCAATTGATGAACATTCAGATCACTCGTATCGATCACAAGATCAGCCGATCCCTTGACCGGTTCGAGCAGAATTCGCTCATAGTTAATCGCCTCGGCAATGCTCGGGTGTTGATGAGCAAGTGGGTGCTTGCGGCGTGAGGCCCCGTACCGCTTCACCAATTCGGGAGTCGAAGCGTCCAAAAATAATATTCGTACTCGATTTCCCGCTTCCCGCAGGCGATGCACCACTGCAACCGCATCGGATTGATTCGACGCGGTGCCCACAACTAGAGCCAACTGGGACTGCGATGCCGCATTGCTTCCGGCCAGTTCGACAACTTTGTCGATCAGCGCGACCGGCATATTGTCAACGACAAACCAACCCAAGTCTTCCAAATCGTCTGCGGCCTGCGAGCGTCCGGCTCCCGAGAGTCCGGCGATGAGCAAAATATCTGTCACAAATCACAGGCTACTGAGAAATTAATTGGCACTGTGAATACACGGCGTCTGCAACCACCTCAGGTAACCAAGTCTTGGCACGCAGATCGTCCCGAGAAAGCAGTCTGATTCCTGCCACTCCCCCGCATTCCGCCAGCAGTCTCGATTTGCGTGCCGTACCAAGTCCAACTATTCCGTCCAAAACACTGGCGCGCATTTTCTTGCCTCGAAGCTGTCGATGAAAAGAGTTGGCAAAGCGATGCGCTTCGTCGCGAATGACCTGTAGCAGGAATAACGCATCGCTGCCGCGTGGAATCTGGACTGGATCCGCTTTTCCGGGAATGTAGACATCTTCAAATCGTTTGGCCAACGCGGCAAGAGGAATCTCGGTGTCCAATCCAAGATCCTTGAGCACTTCGATCGCGACGCCGAGCTGGCCTTTGCCGCCGTCCACCACCAGCAACTGCGGAGGATATGCAAATTTCCCTGGGCGAATTCCTCTTTCTGCGGCTGGAACTCCGCGCTCCCGGATATACGCGCTTAGGCGTCGCGTCAACACCTCACGCATCGCCGCGTAATCGTCGTTACCCGGCACGTCGCGGAGTTTGAATCGTCGGTATTCGCTCTTGGCAGGTATTCCGTCTTCTAATACCACCATCGAGCCCACATAATCCGTCCCTTGCAGATGCGCCATGTCGTAGCACTCGATGCGCAAGGGAAAGACTGGTAGTTGCAACAGTTCCTGTAATTCGGCAAGCGCCCGGCTCCGACTTCCGTGATCGGATGCTCGATGCAATCGATGTCGATGCAATTCGGCAACTGCATTCTTGGTCACAGTTTCGAGCAGCGCCTTTTTGTCGCCCCGCTGGGGTATGCGAATCTGCACCGGCGTGCCTCGTTGACGAGTCAACCACTCCTCATGAATCTGAAGATTCTCAGGCAACGTCGGCAGGAGGACCTGCTTGGGAATTCCCAGTAGCGGTTCCTCGCCGTAAAGTTGCTGGAGCATTCGATCCATCAACTCTTCCCTTGTGACATGTTCCACCTTGTCCACGATGAAACCGTTTCGTCCCATGACCCGACCTTTTCGTACATAAAATATTTGCATGGCGGCTTCAAGATCATCTTCGGCGATGCCAATAATGTCTATGTCTTCGCTCCGTTCACCGACCATGAGTTGTTTTTCGACGGCCCGCTGAACCGCGGTTATCCGATCTCGCAACCTCGCCGCACGCTCATAATCGAGCGATGTGGACGCCTCCTTCATTTCGGATTCCATACGATCTAGAACTTCGTCGCCGTCCCCGCCCAAAAACGCGATCAACTCCCGTACGTGCCTTGAATAGTCCTCCGCGGAAACCTCACCGACACAAGGTCCGCTACATTTTTCGATGTGGAATAACAGGCATGGTCGTCCTAGACGTTGATGCTGTTTAAATTTGGACGGTGCGCATGTCCGAACTGGAAACGTCCGTAGTAGCAAGTCAAATGTCTCGCGAATGGCCCATGCGTTTACATATGGACCGAAATATCGTGAGCCGTTTTGCTTGCGACTGCGCACCACAACCGCGCGGGGCCATTGTTCGTTTACCGTGATAGCCAGAAATGGGTAACTCTTGTCATCCCGCAGACTTATGTTGAAGCGCGGTTGATGCTCCTTAATTAATGTGAACTCAAGGATGAGTGCTTCCAACTCGCTGCGAACCGTTATCCATTCGACCGACGACGCTGCTCCAACCATGCTTGCGGTTCGCGGATGCAGTGTCTTGGGATCGGCGAAGTAACTTCCAACACGGGACCGCAAATTCGAAGCCTTGCCCACGTAAATGATGCGACCGAGATCATCCTTGAATTGGTACGAGCCAGGGTCACTGGGTATTGATTGGGCGGGTGGTTTTTCCATTAGTGGGTCGCCGCAAGTACTCCCTTTAGGTACTTGCCGGTATAGCTCTCCTTTATTTTCGCCACCGTCTCGGGTGATCCCTCGGCAACTACTCGACCACCGCCGGACCCGCCTTCTGGCCCGAGGTCGATTACCCAATCCGCAGTTTTGATTACATCCAAATTGTGCTCAATGACCACAACTGTATTTCCCTGATCAACCAGGCGGGCTAGCACCGTCAGTAGGCGTCGAACATCTTCAAAGTGCAACCCCGTTGTTGGTTCGTCGAGCAAGTAAATCGTGTGACCGGTGCTGCGCTTGGCCAGTTCACTGGCCAATTTCACTCGTTGGGCCTCTCCGCCAGAAAGTGTGGGCGCCGATTGCCCGAGACGAACGTATCCAAGTCCGACATCTACGAGCGTCTGCAAGTGCCGGGCGATGCGAGGCTGATTGCCAAAGAACAATACTGCTTCCGAAATTGGCGTGTTCAAAACGTCGGATATATTTTTGCCTTTAAACGTGATGTCGAGAGTGTCGCGGTTGTACCGGGCACCCTTGCATACTTCGCACGGGACGTACACATCGGGTAGAAAATGCATTTCGATTTTTATGTTGCCATCACCAGAGCACGCATCACAGCGACCACCGGAAACATTGAAACTGAATCGACCAGGCATGTATCCGCGAACCTTGGATTCGGGAGTCGATGCAAAGAGCTTTCGAATGTCGTCGAAGACTCCCGTATATGTCGCCGGGTTTGACCGCGGTGTTCGACCAATCGGAGATTGATCCATGTCAATGACTTTGTCCAAATGCTGAACACCATCAACGGCCGTGTGTCGTCCGGGCGCATCCTTTGACTTATAGATTTTTTGCATGAGAGCTGGCAGCAAAATATCTCGAATCAGAGAACTCTTGCCGCTTCCCGACACGCCGGTAACGGTGACGAAACACCCAAGCGGAATCTTCACGGTGATGTTCTGTAAATTATGTTGACGAGCCCCCCGAATGGTCAGCCATTCCTTCTTTGTCTCGCGCCGGCTAGCCGGAACAGGAATGAATCGCTTTCCGGCCAAATACTGTCCGGTTATCGACTTGGCGATTTTAGTTATGCCCCCTACGGGTCCGCTGTACACCACTTCCCCGCCGTGTTCGCCGGCACCGGGGCCAATATCGACAATCCAGTCGCTGGCCTTGATCGTGTCCTCGTCGTGCTCGACCACCAACACCGTGTTTCCCAGATCTCGCAATCTCATCAGTGTGTCGATCAGGCGATGGTTATCCCTCTGGTGCAATCCAATCGATGGTTCGTCCAAAACATATAAAGTGCCGACAAGTCCGGAGCCAATTTGGCTGGCAAGTCGAATTCGTTGGGCTTCTCCACCAGCCAATGTTGCCGCCGCACGCGAAAGCGAAAGGTAATCCAAGCCGACATCCAGGAGAAATCCGAGTCGCGCATTTATCTCTTTGGTTATCCTCTCGGCGATCAACCGATCTCGTTCACTTAATTCCAACGAGGCCAGAAACTTGGCCGAATCTGCGATCGCCATTTCGCAAACTTCACTAATGTGCAAATCGTTAACCGTCACCGCCAGGGATGACGGCTTAAGCCGCGCACCCGCACAAACTGGGCACGGCACTTCGCGCATGTAGCTTTCAAATTGTTCGCGGGTCTGATCGCTTTCGGAAGATTCGTGTCGTCGCTGGATCCAGGGAATGATTCCTTCATAGGCCGTGCTGTATTCGCGAACGCGCCCATAGCGATTTCGATACTTGACCATTACGTTGTCCCGAACACCATTCATCACAAAATTTCGATGCTTCTCCGACAACTTTGACCATTTCTTGTCCAGATCTATCCCGAATTCGACGGCCACGGCCTCGAGCATTCGCGTAAAATATTGCGTGTGCGCCGAACGCCAAGGCGCAATCGCGCCCTGGTTGATCGACATCTCGGGATCGGGTATGACGAGTTCCGGGTCAACTTCATATTTCGTTCCGAGACCCAAACACCCTTCGCATGCTCCGTACGGAGAGTTAAACGAGAAGTTACGTGGCGCAAGTTCGTCGTAGCTCATCCCGCATTTGGGACAGGCCAAATGTTGACTAAATGTCAGCGTCTCGTTGTCGAGATTGTCTGAGCCTTTGCTTTTCTTTGTCAGATTCGGTTGGGACTTTTTAGAGTTTTCGTTTTCGGCGAGCATCAATTCAACTTCGGCAACCCCATCGGCCAATCGCAACGCCGTTTCCAGACTGTCGGTAAGTCGGCGCTCGATGCCATCGCGGCGCACCAGTCTGTCGACAATTATCTCCAAGGTGTGTTGCTCGTATCGAGCCAGTTTTGTGTCCAACTTCAGGAACTCGTTGATTTCCACGGTCTCACCGTCAACTCGTGCTCGGGTAAATCCTTGCGCTGCTAAATCCTGCAGCAGTGTGCTGTACTCGCCCTTTCGACCCCGCACAACTGGAGCGAGAACCTGAAATCGCGTTCCTTCTGGAAGTTCAAGTATTCGATCCACAATTTGTTGGGGCGTCTGCCGCTGTAATCTTGTCCCGTCCTTAACGCAGTGCTGAATCCCTATTCGTGCAAACAGCAGGCGCAGGTAGTCATATACCTCGGTAATAGTCCCCACCGTCGATCGAGGATTGCGCGACGCGGATTTCTGATCGATTGAAATTGCCGGCGAAAGTCCCTCAATAATGTCTACATCCGGTTTGTCCATTTGGCCGAGAAACTGCCGAGCATATGCGCTCAGACTCTCCACATATCGGCGCTGACCCTCGGCGTAAATAGTGTCAAATGCGAGGCTGCTCTTACCGGAACCGGACAAACCGGTCAGAACGATAAGGCGGTCCCGCGGAAGATCCACATTGATGTTTTTAAGATTGTGTTCGCGGGCCCCACGAACAATTATCTGATTGTGATTCGGGGACATTGAATGCAGGCTACCCATTTTCTACTCGGCGTTCTTTTATCCGGCATCTCGCAATTCTCGACGTAATTCTTTGACTTCGTCTCGTAGGCGCGCGGCGTATTCGAATCTCAATTCGGCTGCCGCAAGATGCATCTCTTCTTCGAGCGTTTGAATTAATCGAACTAGTTCTTGTTCGGGCAGCGAGCGTAGTTCGCGAACCACTTTGTCTCGTTCCCTGTCCTTACGTTTACCCTTACCCGGAACAGGGGCGGTGCTATCGGGTCGTAAAAGAGACAAAATGTCACCCACGGCCTTGCGTATGGTTTGCGGATTGATTCCATTCAACTGGTTGTAAGCAATCTGTCGTTCTCGTCGCCGATGCGTTTCATCGATGGCCGACTCCATGGCCGCGGTCCGCTTATCCGCATACATGATGACTTGACCATCGACATTTCTGGCCGCTCGGCCGATCATCTGGATCAGCGAGGTACGACTGCGAAGAAATCCCTCTTTGTCGGCATCCAAAATCGCCACTAGCGAGACCTCCGGCAAGTCGAGTCCCTCTCGCAACAGATTGATACCGACCAAGACGTCAAATTCGCCCAAACGCAACGCGCGAAGTATCTCGATTCGTTGAATTGTGTCGATATTCGAGTGCAGATAACGGACCCGCAGCCCTTGCTCAATTAAATACTCGCTTAAATCTTCCGCCATCTTCTTGGTAAGTGTGGTGACCAAGATCCGGTCTCCCCGGGCGACAACTTGGCCGATGTTGACAATGAGGTCGTCGATTTGTCCCTTTGTTGGTTTAATCACGACTTCTGGATCAACAAGTCCTGTCGGTCGAACAATCTGCTCGACGACCTGAGAACTTATGGAGATTTCAAACTTCGATGGCGTGGCCGACAAGAAAATACATTGATTGACTCGCTCGATTGTCTCTTCAAATTGCAACGGTCTGTTGTCGGCCGCCGAGGGTAGGCGGAATCCGTGTTCGATCAGCGTTGCCTTCCGGCTCCTGTCGCCCGCAAACTGGCCGTGAAGCTGAGGAACCGTTACATGACTTTCATCAATGACCAGAACAAAATCTGGGGGAAAGTAGTCCAGCAAGGTGAACGGCGGTTCGCCCGAAGAACGCCCGTCAATGTGCATTGAGTAATTTTCGATTCCATTGCAGAAACCGACTTCCGCCATCATCTCTAAGTCATACTGGGTGCGCATCCGCAGTCTCTGAGCTTCGAGAAGTTTTCCATTTTCCTCAAACCACTGCAATCGCTGCTGAAGTTCACTTTCGATAGCAAGCGTGGCCGTTCGCATTCGCTCATCGCCAGCCACATAGTGCGTGGCCGGAAATACCAATGCCTCGCTTTTCTCGTGCAATGTTTCGCCCGTGAGTGGATCGACTTCGGTAATCCTTTCGACGGTGTCGCCGAACATTTCGAATCGCAAGACCGTTTCGTCGTATGCCGGATGTACTTCAATTGTGTCACCGCGTACCCTGAAATTCCCTCGGCCGAGAACCATGTCATTACGGTCATACTGCAGATCAACAAGTCGTTTGAGAATACTTCGTTGGTCGTATTCGACGCCGGTATGCAACTCCAGCAGGTGGCCCCTGTATTCCTCGGGATTTCCCATTCCGTATATGCAACTCACCGAGGCCACGACGATTGTGTCACGACGAGTGAGTAAGGCAGCAGTGGCCGAATGTCGCAACCGATCGATCTCGTCATTCACCGACGAATCCTTCTCGATGAAGGTATCGCTCGAGGCAATATATGCCTCGGGTTGGTAATAGTCGTAGTAACTGACGAAATATTCGACTCGATTATTTGGAAAGAAGTCGCGCATTTCTTGGGCCAACTGCGCCGCAAGACTTTTGTTCGGGGCAAGAATTAGGGTGGGCCGCTGGACCTGTTCGATTGTCCAGGCGATTGTTGCGGACTTGCCAGAGCCGGTAATGCCGAGCAAAGTCTGAAATCGATCCCCGCGCTTTATGCCATCTGACAATTTCTGAATTGCCTGGGGTTGATCGCCCGCCGGACTATACGAAGATTCCACTTTGAACTTCTGATCATGGATTGTTTCCACTACTGCGACACTTCCCCGCCATCAGCCCTGAGTGATTGCGGCAAGGTTACGATCCACTTCCAGGCACGCTCGACTTCGCTCTTTAGGTGTTCTAAATCCAAAGAATTATCGATGATGAAGTCCGCGATATTCTTGCGGGTTTCACGGCTGGCTTGATTTGACATTCTGGCATCGACATCGGATTCACTCATTCCACGAAACATAACCAAACGGTCACTCGCGATTTCCGATTCGACATCCACGACGATGACGCCAACTAAGTCCCGGCGTGGATTTTCCGACAATAATGGTAGATCTAGCACCACCACCCGATTGGAGTCGCGTTCGGCGTCTACCCTCTTCGCGATTTCGATCCCCAATGGTGGGTGAACTATCTCGTTCAAATCAGCAAGCGCCTTGGAGTCAGCGAAAACAATACTTGCGAGAGCGGCCCTGTCGAGTTCACCCTTGGCGGTCAGGACCTCTCCGCCAAACCGCGTAACAATTTTTGTCAAAACCGGGGAGCCGGACAGTTGCAACTCACGAACTATTGCGTCGCCATCGATGATTACTGCCCCGCGTTGAGCGAGCATCGCCGAAACCGTCGACTTACCCGCACCAATCCCACCCGTGAGACCAATGAGAATCATGTCAAGCCATACCCATATGAGACCTAGGTCTCTTGGGTTGGGCTCGCCTGCGCAATTGGCGCATCCTCCGAAGCCGCCGGGGCGGTGGAAGCACTGTCGAAAAACTCGGACCACGCCGCCTCACGGGTGGAGTCGTCGCCTCCCACCCAGTTTCCTTGGTCGTCGACCTGAAACTGACCGCGATACTCTTCGGCCAGTTCGCCGCCCTCGGCGGCCTGCTTGATTGAAAGACTGATGCGGCGCCTCGCCAGATCTAGATCGATTATTTTCACCCACAGTTCCTCTCCGGGCGTGACTACCTGCTCGGGTGCCTCGACATGGTGAGTGGACATTTCGGAAATGTGAACGAGTCCTTCGATTCCGTCGCCAACTTGAACGAAGCCTCCGAAGGGAACAAGTTTGGTTACGCGTCCGTAAACAAGTTGACCAACTTGATGAGTGCTGGCAAATTCCTGCCACGGGTCCTGCTGGGTCGCCTTAAGCGAGAGGCTGATTCGCTCTCGCTCCATGTCGACTTCAAGCACCTTGACATTGACCTCGTCGCCGATGGTTACCACTGCTCCGGGATTGTCCACGTGTCTCCATGACAACTCAGAAACATGTATTAGGCCGTCCATTCCACCCAAATCGACGAACGCACCAAAGGCGACGACACTCGAAACTCTCCCCTTACGGATCTCGCCGACTTTCAAGTTGGTCAGGAATTCATCTCGTGCACCGCGCTGATTTTGTTCTAACAGTGTTCGACGCGAAAGAACGACGTTGTTTCGATTGCGATCCAGTTCTAGAATCTTGGCAGTGATTCGTTGCCCGACATACGGTTGTAAATCACGTACTCGTCGAAGTTCGACAAGCGAGGCGGGAAGAAATCCGCGCAGACCAATATCCACGATGAGCCCACCCTTGACGACCTCGATAACGAGACCTTCCACTGTCCCG
The DNA here is from genome assembly GCA_039916865.1 of Ilumatobacteraceae bacterium. Taxonomy (GTDB): domain Bacteria; phylum Actinomycetota; class Acidimicrobiia; order Acidimicrobiales; family Ilumatobacteraceae; genus UBA3006. The sequence goes on along the minus strand of JBDSKN010000073.1, from coordinate 72,561 downwards.
TCGGCTTCCTTGACCTTTTCGATGTCGCCCCAGGCTCGCTCGTATTGGGCGCGTTTCTTGGAAAGTAGGAGTCGACCTTCTTTATCCTCGAGGGTGAGAACCAAGGTTTCTATTTTTTCCCCTAGTTTCACAATTTCATGCGGATCTACATCATTGCGAATCGACAACTCTCGTCCGAGAATCACGCCTTCGGTCTTGTAGCCAATCTCGACCAATACTTCATCTCGGGTAATTCGTACGACCGTACCGGTCACTAATTGTCGTTCCTTAAGTTCAACGAGAGTGTCATTGATCGCATCGGCAAACGATGTGGCGAGGTCACGCTCGGTGACTTGGCGGGGGGTGTAGTTGCCTTCTGAGTCGAAGGTACCCATTGGCGGGGAAATCAGGAGCTGTGAGTCGGACACGATGAATTCTTTCAGGCGGATAGGAGAGTCGGTCACATATGAAACGAATGAACCGTTCAATATGGGTTCTACCAACGGCAGAACGGGTTCACGCTATCACTACACCTACACCTTTGCGCTGGCCCACGAGTCGCCCCAGGCCGCATTGACTTCGAGTGGCACGATCAGCGTCGCGGCCCCCTTCATTGCGCTCAGCACCAATTTTTCGACTTCGTTTTTCTCGTCAATGACAGCCTCAACGAGCACTTCGTCATGAACTTGAAGAATTAACCGACTCGACAATTGTGCCTCCTCAAGATCGTGGTCGATTCGAACTAAGGCAATTTTAAAGATGTCGGCCGCCAACCCTTGAATGCCAGAGTTCATTGCCTGGCGCTCCCCAGCCTGGCGGATTCGGAAATTTGAATTATGCAATTCGGGAATTGGTCGACGTCGCCCAAAGATTGTCTCGGTGAAACCACGCTTGCGAGCCTCGGCGACGGTCGCATCCATGTACTCCTTTACATTTGGGAATGCCCGAAAGTACGCCTCCAAGATTTCGGACGCCTCCGATACACCGATCCCCAGTCGCTGGCTCAGCCCATATGCTTCCATCCCGTAAGCGAGGCCATAGGAAACCATCTTGGCCTGACTTCGCTGTTCGTATGTGACCTCGCTAGCTGTCACGCCGAACACGCTCGCGGCGGTGACCTTGTGAATATCAATACCTTTGACGAACGCATCGATCAGCCCGGGGTCATTTGCTAGATGCGCGATGCAGCGCAATTCAATCTGGTTGTAATCCGCCACCAATAATTGGTGTCCCTGAGATGGCACAAAGGCCTTCCGGAATACTCGACCTTCCTCCGAGCGAACCGGAATGTTGTGCAAATTCGGTTGGTCGCTACTTAGACGACCGGTTCGCGCCACAGTCTGATTGAAAGTGGCATGAATTCGTCCGTCCGAGCCAACAGCCTGGATCAAGCCTTCGCCATATGTTGATCGTAATTTTTCGAACTCACGATATTGCAAAAGCGGCTCGATGAACTCCGGCCATTGCGCGCGAAGCAAATCCAGCGTCGCCGCATCGGTACTAAAACCGGTCTTCGTCTTGCGCGGAGGAGCCAGTCCTTTCGTGGTATATAAAATTTCTCCAAGTTGTTTTGGGGAATTGAGATTGAAGGTAATTCCCGCAACTTGGTAAAGCTCGGCGGTAAGTCGATCGACTTCGTTTCTGAGGTGGGCACTAATCGCTCGCAACTGTGAAACATCTACGCCCACACCAATTTGTTCCATTCGCGCCAGCACTCTGACAAGTGGAAGTTCAACAGTCCGATACAACTTTTCAACCCCCTGTGCGGCGAGGGCATCCACTAGCGGAATACTCAGATACGCAACAGCAATTGCTTGGTGCGCGAATCTCTCGACAGATTCACTCGCCGACAACCCGGCCTCAAAATTCAGTTGTCCGGATTTCTCCGAACCCTCAACTACAAGTACCCGCTCGGAGTAGCGACCTAACAGATCGGCCAACTCATACCTACTTTGAGACGGATCCAATAGGTAGGCCGCAATAGCCGTGTCCAGATCGATGTTGACGATGTCAACACCAATTTGCAACATCTCCCGGATCATCGGCTTTAGGTCGTGTCCCCTCAACTTCGCGCAATGAGTCAAGGCACCGCCGACCTTCTGGTCTTCGAACAGTCGGATTGGAATCCATGACACCTTGGAGGTATCGACATCGGTTACCACACACATTCCGGACAGCGTTGGCCTTCCATTCAGTTCGGTCCACGTCGCGGCAATGCAGGTCGGGCCGCTGCCTGAAAATACCGAAACTGCATCATCGACTTCGCTCACGACATGGACCTGCGCGACAATCTCGGCGGTGTTGGATTTCGATGCTTCAGATACTGGCCCGGTCGGGACCGATCCGAAATCTAGATTGAGATATTTGAGCGCTTCTTTCATTCGTGCAGCCATGTTTCGGAATTCCAGAATCTGGAAAAGACTTGTAACTGCCGACATGTTCGGTCGAGGCACACAATCACGCACATCTATGTCCACCGGAGCGTCTCGCCGCAACACCATCAATTCGGCATTGCGGAGAACTCGATCTCGGTGCTCAAGAAGTGATGCGCGGAGCTTGGGGGTTTGATCTTGGGCATGATCGAATACCGCCACAAGTGTCTGATACTTGTTGATGAGCTTGGCTGCGGTCTTCTCCCCGACTCCAGGAACGCCGTCTAGATTGTCGCTGGGATCCCCTCTCAGTGCGGCGTAATCGGCGTATTGATTTGGTGTGACTCCGGTTCGATTGACGATTCCGGATTCGTCATATAGCGCATATTCGCTTACGCCCCGAAGGTTATACATCACACGAATATGGGGATCCTTGACCAATTGGAATGTGTCGCGATCGCCAGTAACAATAAGAACGTCGATGTCCTCACGATCCGCTCGATTGGCAATTGTGGCGATGAGATCATCTCCCTCGAAACCGGCAGCATCGATTGCTTGGATTCCAAGAGCGGTAAGTACTTCCCGAATAATGTCGAGTTGCTGATACAAAATGTCTGGCTGTGAAATCCGTTGGGCTTTGTACTCGGGCGCGGCCTCGTGACGGAAAGTCGGTTCCTTACGGTCAAACACCACGATTACGGAATCTGGTTTGTGATCCTTCATCACTGACAACAGCATTGAGGTGAAACCAAAGACCGAATTGGTCACCTGCCCCGACGCCGTTACCATGTCCGTTGGTAGGGCAAAGAATGCCCGATACGCCAAAGAATTTCCGTCTAACACCATCAACTTCATGGTTGCAAATCGCCAGCAATTATCCGTTCGGCAATTTCGCGCATTTTAGTTCGAGTGCTCATTGCCGTCTTTTGGATGAAGTCAAATGCATCGTGTTCGGTGAGTTGATGCGAGTCGATAAGAATCCCCTTGGCGCGGTCAAAAATCTTTCGCAATTCAAGTTGCTCACCGAGCGCTTCGACCTCTCCACTCAAAGACTTCCACTCGCGAAAGCGACCTATCGCTAGTTCGATTGCCGGAACTAGATCGGTCTTCTGAAATGGTTTTACTAGGTATGCGAGTGCGCCCGCATCGCGTGCCTGTTCAATTACCTCACGTTGACTAAACGCTGTGAGCATCACAACTGGACAGATTCTTTCGGCGAACACGATCCGGGCCGCGTCGAGACCGTCTAGCCCGGGCATCTTTATGTCAAAAATTGCAACATCTGGTTGATGTAGCCGAACCAGATCGACCGCGATATCGCCACGACCCGTATCGGCTACGACGCTGTATCCCTCTTCCTCGAGAGTTTCTCTCAGATCAAGCCGAATGATCGCTTCGTCTTCGGCGATGACTACACGTGCCGATCCCCGGACTTCGGTCATCGACTCAGCTTGTCCAGCAATGAGTCTTGGCGCAATTCGAGGTCGGAAATTTCCTTCAGAATGTGACTTCGATGGTGACTTAAGGAGTCGACATGTGCTTGCGCATCTCGGTGTTCAAAGGTCGCGTTGGGGGTTTCCGACACAAGCGAGCGAAGTTCTTTATCCTGAGTATCGCTGGTCAGCACCGCCAACTGCTCGTCCACCACACGCAATTCCTCTCGGAGTTGTCGCAATGTCTGTGAGCCGCGAAGCAGACGACGCTCAGTGAGCCGACCAGAAAAAGTGGATGACACTGTGATTAGTGTACGGGTCGGCATTCTGCTCAATGCATTCAAAATTGTTGTGCCCGAGGTGGGAGTCGAACCCACACGCCCTTGCGGACAACGGATTTTGAGTCCGTCGCGTCTGCCATTCCGCCACTCGGGCCCTGAGTCGATTGCCTCGATCCATCGTATCCAGCACGGACCCGTAATCGCCCGAAGCGTGATTTAGGTTCTACGCTGTAGCGAGACAAAGGGGAACCTCCGTCCACTCATGCTTGCCTTTACTTTTCCTGGTCAAGGGTCTCAACGGCCCGGCATGGGTCGACCGTGGGTGGACCATGAAAGTTGGGAACTGGTTAGCGAGGCTTCGGACCTTGTCGGCCGCGACATCGGTTCACTTCTTCTCGATGCGGACGCAGAAGAACTGAAAGACACTCGCAACGCTCAGTTGACGACATTCGTTCTCAGTCTGATGATTTTGGATGCCGTGGAACGGTTAGGAATTGAGCCAAGTTATTGCGCCGGACACAGTTTGGGCGAATATTCCGCGCTGACGGCAACTGGGGCCTTGGGGTTTGACGACGGTGTTCGTCTTGTTGAGGAACGAGCGGCCGCCATGCACGATGCGGGTCTGCAATCTCCCGGCGTCATGTCGGCGGTTTTGGGACTGGACGATGAGGATGTTGAAATTGCGTGCCGTCGTGCCGATAGCGAAGTGTGGATTGCTAATTTCAATGCTCCGGGTCAAGTGGTGATCGCCGGCTCGCCACAAGGAGTAGCCGCCGCATCCGTCCATGCCAAGCAATTAGGTGCCAAGCGCGTCATTGTTCTCCCCGTTTCGGGGGCATTCCACACTCCCTACATGACGGTCGCTCGCGAGCGGCTGAGGGATGCGATTGCAGTTGCCCGTCCCCGCGATACCGAAGTTCCGATTGTTTCCAACGTAGATGCATTACCCCATGATGACGGCGACGAATGGGCGTCGCTATTGTCTGCCCAGCTTTCTAGTCCGGTCCGCTGGAAACACGGGCTGTTGACAATGGCCCAGGCTGGAGTCATCGGATTCATCGAACTAGGACCGGGTGGAGTCCTGACCGGTATGGCCAAACGGACCATCGAGAGCGCCCGCACGATTAGCGTCGCCACTCCCGATGATCTCGACAAACTCATCGAATGGGTTGGTACAGTCAATCCGGCGGCATCGGTGGTTGCCGAAATTCATGAAGGTGAGCATCTATTTGCCGTGGAGCGACTTGTTGTCAGTCCGGCCGCCGGCGTGTTTAAACCAACCGGCATTCTCGTGGACGGTCACGCTATAGAAGTTGGCGACGTTCTCGGCCACGTGGCCGACCATGAAGTACGGTCACCTTTTGCTGGGATTTTGCAGAGTTATATCGCGGTAGCAGGTGAACGAGTCACCTCGCGGCAACCTATTGCCTGGTTACGGACACATTAAGGACACGAACAGGAAACCCGGATGCCACACCTTCCACCTTCGATTCGCGGTGCCGTCATATCTGGTTGGGGAACCGCATTGCCAGAAAAGGTGGTCACTAATGACGACCTGGCAAAGACAATGGATACCTCCGATGAGTGGATCCGCGAACGTACCGGAATCGAGCGACGTCATATCGGTGGATCGACGGCAAGTCTTTCCGTTGAATCCGGCCAGCGGGCAATACAAATGTCGGGCCTTGATCCCGGCGAAATAGATGCGTTGATCCTTTCGACTACCACGCCCGATCGGACAGTTCCGGCGACATCGGCCCGCGTACAACATCAGCTTGGGCTTCGGTGCGGAGCATTCGATATCAATGCGGCATGTTCTGGTTTCGTCTATGGCCTAGTGACGGCCCACGGACTTATCGCCATGGGTGCGCGAAACGTTTTGCTGATTGGCACGGACACACTGTCTCGAATTACAGACTGGACGGATCGCAACACGGCCGTCCTGTTCGCCGACGGGTCCGGTGCGGCGGTTCTCTCGGCCGTTGAAGGTCCAGGCCAATTATTGGCATGGGACTTGGACGCCGATGGCTCGGCCGAAGAACTCCTATACGCCGAGATCGGCGGCAATCTGTTTATGGACGGCAAGGAGGTTTTTCGTAAGGCGGTTCGGGTGATGGTCGACTCTGCCAAGAAATCTATGGCAATCGCCGGAGTGACCGCCGACGAAATCGCGCTGGTAGTACCGCATCAAGCCAACATCCGAATAATTCGTGCCGCCTGCGAACGACTTGGGGTTCCAATGGAACGCACCGCCGTGGTGCTCCAGGAGACCGGCAACACGTCGTCGGCATCAATTCCACTGGCCCTATTTGATGCCGCCGACAGGAATCGCCTGAAAGCGGGCGACTTGGTCTTACTGGTCGGATTCGGTGCCGGAATGACCGCGGCAAGTTCGATTATTCGATGGGGAAAATCGTGAGCGATGTGGTGAGCGAGAAATCGGCGGGTCGAGTCGTACTTATAACCGGCGGATCTCGCGGCATTGGACTGGCATGCGCTCGGCATTTCACCGCCATGGGAGATCGAGTGGCGATTACATATAACTCGTCACCTCCTCCCCCAAGTTTCTTTTCGGTTAAATGCGATGTTGCGCATGCCGATGACGTCGATCGTGCCTTCACAGAGGTTGAAAAACACTTTGGTCCGGTACAGGTGCTGGTTTCGAATGCGGGGATAACCCGCGATATGTTGCTATTACGAATGTCGGAAGATGACTTCGCCGAGGTCGTCAATGTCAACCTCACCGCCGCCTATCGAGTATGTAAGCGGGCAACGCAAGGGATGCTAAGGGCTAGAGCGGGACGAATCATCCTGATGTCCAGTGTTGTGGCCATGTTGGGATCAGCTGGGCAAGCCAACTATGCAGCATCAAAGGCGGGACTGATCGGATTGGCCCGATCGTTGGCTCGCGAACTCGGATCCCGCGGTATCACCGTCAATGTCGTAGCACCCGGTCCGGTCGACACGGATATGACTGCAACGCTCGGTGAGAAAAGACTCGCCGAACTTTTACAAGCCGTTCCTCTTGGCCGGACGGCAACTGTCGATGAGATTGCTGGGGTCGTGACATTTCTCGCATCATCGGCTGGGGCATACATTACGGGAGCGGTTATTCCCGTAGACGGCGGATTAGGCATGGGACACTGACTAAACTGAATCAGGCGAAATTCGATTTAAATAAATTGACCAGGAGAATCTCATGAACCAGCAATTGTTTGATCGCTTCAAGAAGTGCGCCGTCGAAGTGTTGTCGGTTGACGCCTCCAAGATCACGCCAGAAGCCAACTTTGGAGACGATCTGGATGCCGATAGTTTGGACCTCGTCGAATTGGTCATGGCTTTGGAAGAAGAATTTGACATCGAAGTTCCCGAATCCGAACTCGAGGGCGTGGACACGATTGGCAAGGCATTTGATCTCGTCACCTCCAAGGTCAAGTAGTCCCACCCCCTGGTAGTCGCAGCGAGCCACGACGACAATGCAAGGTGCTGGATTTCGTATAGCAATTACCGGATATGGCGTTGTAGCGCCATGTGGGATTGGCAAGGAAGCATTTTGGACGGGACTGCTGGGTCCTGGTTCGACCGGAGTGCGCTCGGTCGAGCTCGCGGACTGGGATCCAACACCATATTTCGATAGCCCAAAGGACGCCCGCCGATCCGATCGCTGTGAGCAGTTTGCCCTAGCCGCGGCCGGAGAGGCATTCGCCCAGGCAGGAGAACTCGGATATGACCCGGCCACGATCGGTTGCATTTTGGGCACGGGCATAGGGGGTCTGCGTACATTGGAGGAACAGGTCATCACGCGAGTGCAAAAGGGAGAGCGTCGAGTCTCGCCGTTTCTTGTTCCGATGATGATGTCGAATGCCGCCGGAGCAGCCATTTCGATGCGATACGGACTTCAAGGCCCAACGGAGACCGTGTGCACCGCGTGCGCGGCATCCACGCACGCCATTGGAAATGCGGCTCGGCTCATTGCATGGGGGCGATGCAATGCGGTGATCACCGGTGGCACCGAATCGGCCGCCACACTCACTGCCCTTGCGGGTTTTTCGAACATGACCGCCCTTTCCTCGTCCTTGGTTAGCAAACCATTTGACGCGACTCGCGATGGGTTCATCATGGGCGAGGGCGCCGCGATATTTGTTCTGGAACGAATGGACCTTGCCCAGAAACGCGGCGCCACGATCATCGCCGAGGTCATCGGTGCTGCCAGTAATGCCGACGCTCATCACATCACGGCCCCGTCGCCTGGCGGCGTTGGTGCTGCCGCGTGTATGACACTGGCGCTCAAGGATGCCGACATTTCAGCCTCTGATATCAAGCAGATCAATGCTCACGGCACCTCGACTCCGCTCAATGACGCCGCCGAATCCGAGGCGATCGTAAAAGTTTTTGGCGAGCAATCTCCACCAGTTCTCTCCATCAAGGGAGTTACCGGACATCCGCTAGGCGCAGCCGGCGCGCTCGAGGCTTGCGCCGTGTTACTTTCCTTTAGTAAGCGACTAATCCCCCCGACCGCAGGCACCACCATTCTAGACCCAGCACTAAATATCGACCTCGTGATCGGCGAACCCCGAAAGTGGCAACCGGGACCAACAATTTCGAACAACTTCGGATTTGGGGGTCACAACGGTTCGGTGATCTTGGCTCCTTACGAGAATTGATTCGGCGGCAACTGTCGGACGCCAGTGATTACATGTCGACTACGACGAACAGCAAGTCACATTCGCAAGCCACCTCATCGTTCACCTTGGCGACCCCGGTACCGCGCCCCGCCCGCGAAGACATTCGGGTTATCTGAGCGGATATAACAAGCGTTTCGCCGGGCAGCACTTGCCGTCGAAATCGAGCGGCATCGAGACCGCCGAAAAGGGGTAGTTTTCCGGCAAAGCGATCATCACTGAGTATCGCGATGGCCCCAGTTTGAGCGATGGCTTCGCACATCAGGACCCCTGGCAACGTAGGTCGCTGGGGAAAGTGTCCGGCGAAAAACCATTCGTCGCCACGCAACGCCCAAGTTGTGGTGGCCGAGTTTCCAGGTGATAGTTCCATAATCTCGTCCACAAATAAAAATGGCGGGCGGTGTGCAATTAGATCGGTGGGGTGCGGAAACGACATCACTTACCAAGTGCGCTGAGCAAGTTGGTCGGAGTATCCTTTGGCGAAATTTTGTACCAGGCGTGCACAATGGTGCCGCTGGCATCTATTAGGAAGGCCGAGCGCTCGATTCCCATGTATTCGCGACCATACATCGATTTCTTCTTCCACACCTTGTAGGCCTTTGCGACGACATTGTCCGTATCGGCGAGCAGCGGAAAACCGAGCGAGTACTTGTTGTCAAATTTGAGTTGCTTGGCCGGAGTATCCGGACTGATTCCAACAATTGCCGTACGACCAATTTTTCCATTCACAATTAAATCTCGCAGCAAGCATGATTGCTGGGTGCATCCGGGTGTGTCGGCCTTGGGGTAAAAGTACACTAACAACTTGCGCTTCCCAACACCCTTCAAAGTAAACGGTGTGCCGTGTTGATCAATAAGTTCGATCTTCGGTGCCTTGTCTCCGGCTTTCAACACTGAAGTTTTTGGCATGACGACAAATCTAGCGGCTCGTCGAAACGGCCTGATCGAGTGCGTTGCGGACCTGCGCAACATATTCACCCACGGCATCGGGACCAGACTCCATCAGACGCCGAACAATCGATGCTCCTTGAATAACTCCATCAGCCACCGACGCGGCCTCGACCGCCTGCTCGGCGTTTGAAACGCCCACGCCGATCAGTACCGGAATGTCCGTGATTGCCTTTAGTCGATGCGCCAATATCAGTGCCGTGGACGCCAATTCGTCTCGCTCTCCCGTCACTCCCAGCAGACCGACCGCGTAGACGAAACCGCGTGACCGATTAATTATTCGCGGAAGGCGATCGGCAGGAGCTGTCGGAGCCGCCAACATTACGGTTTCAATTTCGGCCTCATCGGCCGCATCGCACCACGAACCACTTTCCTCGAGCGGCAGATCGGGAACGATAGCCGCGCACACTCCGCTATCTCGCAATGCATGAGCGAACCGAGTTTCCCCCGCGTGATGGACTGTGTTGTAATAGCACATCACGGCCAATGGAATTTGCACATCAACTGTCCGAAGTTGATTCAGTATCGAGATTGGCGTGGCCCCTAGCTTGAGCGCGCTCTCCGATGCTCGTTGAATGATCGGGCCATCCATTACGGGATCTGAAAATGGAATCCCAATTTCAACGGCGTCGGCCCCATGGGCAGCCGCTGATCGAATTGCGTCGATCCACCCAGGCAGACCTCCAGTGATATATGGCACGAGAAGTTTTCGACCCGCATCACGTTGGGTTCGCAAGTGGGTCTCCAACTCTCCTTTTGCTGTCACAACCTCTCTCCAAGAATCTCCATCATTTGGGAAACATCCTTGTCGCCGCGACCCGACAAATTTAGCAATACTGTCTGGCCCTGAATATTTGGCGATTCCCTGATAGTCCATGCCACCGCATGGGCACTTTCAAGAGCGGGAATAATTCCCTCTAATCGAGCCAATAATTGAAACCCGGCAATCACTTCCTCGTCGGTCACACTGGGATACTCGGCACGACCAATCGACGCTAGGTAGGAGTGCTCGGGCCCGACTCCTGGGTAGTCAAGTCCGGCACTTATAGATTGTGCTTCGAGAACCTGACCATGCTCGTCTTGCAACAGGTAGCTGCGCATCCCATGGACGACGCCGGGCACACCCCGACCAACTGCGGCGCCACCGGCAGGTTCGACTCCGACCAGCCGAGTTTGAGCATCCATGAATCCCGCAAAAATACCGATCGCATTAGAACCGCCTCCGACGCACGCCACTACTGCATCCGGAACTCCGCCGTCCAACAAGATGCGACACTGTTCCCTCGCTTCTTGGCCGATAATGCTTTGAAATGTTCGAACCATCCATGGGTACGGATGCGGACCCATCACCGACCCGATTGCGTAATAGGTAGTCTCGACCGACGCAACCCAGTCCCGCATCGCCTCATTTACCGCGTCCTTCAAAGTTCGGCTTCCGGAAGTGGCCGCAACCACTTCGGCCCCCAGAAGTTTCATCCTAAAAACGTTGAGCGCCTGTCGAGCGATGTCGACCTCACCCATGTAGACCTTGCATTCCAGTCCGAGCAAGGCGGCGGCCGTGGCAGCCGCCACTCCGTGTTGCCCGGCTCCAGTTTCGGCGACAATGCGTTTACGGCCCATTCGTTTGGCCAGCAAAACTTGCCCCAGCACGCTGTTGATTTTGTGCGACCCGGTGTGATTGAGATCCTCTCGCTTCAGCAGAACTCGAACTCCGAGATGAGAGCCTAGGTTGTGGCACTCGGTGAGAATTGACGGCCGCCCCGCATAGTCTCGCAGGAGGTCGCTAAGTTCGGCCCGGAACTTGGAATTCGACCATGCATCGATGAACGCAAGTTCGAGCTCGTGGCACGCAGGGACCAAAGTCTCCGGGACAAAGCGACCGCCAAATTCTCCGAATCGTCCATCAATAGGAGGATTCAACATCATTGACCCAATGTACAGGTCAATTAATTGTCGTCCATCCAGTCATAGGGTTGATCGATCGGATTCCATTCTTCTTCACTTTTGGTTTGATCGGCGGCACGGACAGCGGCGACAAATTCACGCAGCTTGATCGGGTCTTTGTGCCCGGGCTCTCGCTCTACACCGCTGCACACATCCACACCCCACGGATGAACCAATTGAATTCCGGCCATCACATTTTCGGACGTGAGCCCGCCAGACAGCATTACCCGCACCGAATCGGGAATCTCCGATAACAGAGACCAATCAATTAGGTCTCCCGATCCCGGTTGAATTCCATCGACCAATACAACGTCTGTGTGAAACTCATCGGCGCGACGAGCATCCACCGAACCGGCCACTACGGCCTTAATCACGAAACGTGTCTTTTCAATTATCTCATGTGCCATGGCCGGAGTCTCATGTCCGTGTAGCTGCGCCCCATGCAATCGGGAAGAATTCACGATCTCAATTACTCGACTCGGGTGCTCGTCTCGAAATACCCCGATCGTCAAAATTTCAGGTGGCAACCGACGGACAATTTCGCGTACCTTCGCCGGGGAAACCTGGCGAGGCGATGGCGCAAATATGAACCCCAGCGCGTCGGCACCCATCGCCACAGCCAGAAGCGCGTCTTCCTCGCTCGTGATACCACAAATCTTGACGAACATGCATCGCTAACGGTAGTACCTAGTGGCTATTGAACTAACAATCCTTTGATGCTTGCCGAAATGTCCGCCGAGGTGATCAGCGACTCCCCGACCAGAACCGCGTCGTAGCCAAATTCTCGTAACCTTGTCGCATCTTCGCTGTTGCGCACGCCAGATTCGGCCACCTTCACTACCCCGTTTGGAAAAATGTTCGCTAATTGCTGAGCACGGGAATGGTCAACCTGAAAAGTCGACAGATTCCGTTGGTTCACGCCGATCAACGACGCGCCGATTCCTACCGCGTGTTCAAGCTCGTCAGCGCTGTGAACCTCGACGAGGACATCGAGTCCAAGTTCCACCGAAAACTGGTGCAACTCCGACAGAGTTGCGATCGAAAGCGCGGCGGCAATCAAGAGAATGCAATCTGCCCCCATCAGGCGGGTGTCGCATACATCGGCGATGCTGATAGTGAAGTCTTTGCGGATTACCGGTAGCCGCGATGCCATCCGGGCAACGATCAAATCCTGTGCCGAACCGCCGAAGTATTTTTCGTCGGTAAGCACGGACAGGCAACTTGCGCCTCCAACTTCGTAACTCGTGGCAATTGTGGCGGGATTCAGAGACACATTGAGGTCTCCTTTGGAGGGCGACCGTCGTTTAATTTCGGCAATCACGGCCAAGTGATCACGAGAGGTTTCAACTATGGCACCCTTAAAACTCCTGATTGGCCCAATAGCGCGCGCCTCGGCGATGAGAGCGTCTAAATCGCGGTGGTCGTCCTTCGCCAGCGCGCGATGGTATTCAAGAATTTCGTCAAGATACAAACTCTAAAATCCCAACCGTTGAATTAGCTCAGATTCGAGCGCCGAAATTGCTACTCGCTGCTGAAGGGTACTGTCTCGTTCTCGAATCGTGACTGCGTTATCGACGAGGGACTCAAAATCTACGGTGATACATAGCGGAGTACCAATTTCATCCTGTCGGCGGTAACGCCGACCAATCGCTTGGGTCTCGTCAAATTCACACATATATCGTTTCGTAAGTGTCGAGTAGATACTGCGGGCCAGAGGAGAGAGCGTGTCTTTCTTTGACAGAGGTAACACGGCGACCTGGAATGGCGCGAGTCGCGGATGTAGCCGCAAAACCGTCCGTGGTTCGCCATTGATAATGTCTTCGTCGTACGCAGCCAGTAAAAAGGCGGCCATAATTCGATTAGCGCCCACGGCGGGTTCCACCACGAACGGCACATACCGTTCATTCGTTGCTTGGTCGAAGTAATCGAGTTTCTGATTTGAATGCTTTATGTGCTGATTGAGATCGAAATCGGTTCTCTGAGCAATACCTTCCAATTCTCCCCAGCCCCATGGAAATGCAAACTCGATATCCCGGGTTCCAGTTGAATAATGCGACAATTCGCCTGCTTCATGGGTCCGAAATCGCAACATTTCCGCCGGGATCCCATAGTCGACGTACCATTGCATCCGTTGTTCACACCAGTATTGGTACCAGAGCGGTCCCTGCGTCGGCGGCACGAAAAATTCCAGCTCCATTAGGTCAAATTCTCGAGTTCGAAAGATGAAGTTGCCCGGCGTGATTTCGTTTCGGAAAGCCTTACCGACCTGAGCAATTCCAAATGGAGGTTTCTTCCTTGATGTCTGCAGCACATTGGCAAAATTGATGAACATTCCCTGAGCAGTTTCCGGTCGCAGATAGACATCGGTGCCTTCGCCAAGTACTGGACCGGCCTGGGTCTTGAACATCAAATTGAAGGGACGCGCCTCCGTGAACTGACATCCCTGCTTTCCCTGAGGGCAATCCCGATCGTCCAGCTGGTCCTGACGAAATCGTCGCTTACAAATCGTGCAGTCCACTAATGGATCACTGAAATTGGCGAGATGACCGCTGGCCTCAAAAACCTGTGACGGGGTGAGAATCGCCGAGTCAATTAGCACCACGTCCTCACGTTCCTGGACTATCGCCCGAATCCACGCATCCTTGATCTTTCTCAGCATCAGCGAACCGAGTGGGCCATAGTCATACGACGAACGAAAGCCGCCGTAAATTTCGGCGCTCGGATATACAAATCCTCGTCGCTTGCAGAGATTAACTATTTGATCTAGGTCGACCGCGGGCATCGATTTAGGCTACCGATTGCGTTGGTCGAACATGGAAACAGATTTCAGACGACGCTCGATGTGGTGTTCCATGGATTGAGTTGCCAAATGGGTAACTTCCGTGGTGGCCGCTGTTTCTTCCTCGGCCAACGCCTCGTTCAATTGCCCTCCGAGAATTTGACCCAGAAGTTGCAATGCTTGCGGCGTGATACTAACTCCGGTTCGGCACGATCGACATTGCGCTCCACCTTCCAAGAGATCGAACGCCACCAAATCTCCATCTATCCGACATCCAACACACCTATTAATCTCGGGTGTAACACCTTCGGCGGCAAGTAGTTTCCAGTAGAAGGCAGCCAGCACAATTGGTGACGCGTGCCTGGCGAGTTCGTTGATGGCACCGACCAACATTCGATAGAGGTACGGTGCTGGAACACGATCCATGGCGATCTGGTCGACCGCCTCAAGCATAGAAATCCCCTGCAGCAATCGATCTAGGTCCTGATGGAGAAGGAAGGATGAACTGACCAACTCGACCTGAGTCACGATATCTAGGTTTCTCCCTTTATATAGCTGAACATCAACATGACTCAGAGGTTCTAGCCGCGCACCAAATCGTGATTTTGTCTTTCGAATTCCCTTCGCCACGGCTCTTACCTTTCCGTGTTCGCTGGTCATCATGACGATGATTCTGTCCGACTCGCCAAGTTTGTAGTTGCGCAGTACCACCGCCGAGTCCCGGTAGAGGTTCACGAGTCAATACTGCCAAACCGACGATCCCGTCGCTGAAAATCATCGATCGCCATTTGCAGATGTTCCACATTGCACTTCATCCATGGAATGTCGAGAAAAACCAATTCGCTGTACGCCAACTCCCACACCAACGAAGTTGGTAATTGATTTGGTCGGCCAAGCACAACTACCAGATCAGGGTCTTCCTGAGACGGCGACAAAACGGATGCGCCCAGCATCGCCTCATCAAATTCATGGGAATGCTGCAATCTTCCGACGGCTGCCACAATTCTTTGGCGGCCATCGGCGCAGGGATCAACTGTCACCAGCAGACCCTCACCGGAAATGTAGGAGACTCGATCGTGATGTAAATCTCCGCCGCAGGCGGCGATGACGCTTTGAAATATCTGGTCTCGATCTTCGAGCGAAAGTACCCCAGAAAATGGACAAATCGTGAGCCACCTAACTCCGGTTCCACGGACCGCATTGGCCAGTGTCTCGAGTTGTGACTGCCACGCCAGTGCGGTTGTCATCTTCCACTCCTCAGTTACTCCCCCGCAAACGAGAACATGCGCGAGCTTAGACATGTCTCCATTGTCGCACGGTAGTTAAGTAGGGTTTGGTACGCATGAGTGAAATCGATTCACGGCAACCCAAAGGAACGATCCATGTGGCGTGCATTATGGATGGAAATGGTCGCTGGGCCCGTCGACGGGGCCTCCCGCGTACTGCTGGCCACACTGCTGGCGAGGAATCTCTTTCCGAAATCGTTCGTCAAGCCGCCAAACGCAACCTCGGCTGGCTAACTGTATTTGGGTTTTCCACCGAGAATTGGGTTCGACCGCGGTCTGAGGTTCGACACATCCTTGCGCTACATAAGAAAATATTCGGGCGCATCGACGAGTTGAATGGCAACAACGTCCAGGTGAAGTGGATCGGGCGGCCATTTGAGGAGGCCGGTGCCCGCACCCCGCTATATATTCAACGCGCGATTCGGCGAGCGATCGACGACACCGCACACAACACCGGAATGGTCTTAACCGTCGCTTTCGACTACGGAAGTCGGGCCGAGATCACTCGCGCCGCCAATATCGCGGCCAAGGAATCGCAAATTGGATCTCCGGTGACGGTTGATTCAATTCAGCGCCACCTGTACGATTCCTCGCTGCCACCGGTGGATGTACTTGTTCGCACTTCCGGTGAAACGCGAATCTCCAATTTCATGTTGTGGCAAATTGCTGGCGCAAAGGTCTACTTCACGGAACGGACCTGGCCCGATTTTGATGGAGCCGAGCTAGATTCCGCACTTGAATTACTTTCCAAGTAAATCGCGTGACACTTTTGCCTCGTGATCGGCGGGTGCTGGATATTTTGCATCAGGTCACATCACAACTTCCCGAAGTGGAGGAACGTCCGGGCCAGGATGAAATGAGTGTCTCAATCGCTCACGCCATCGAATCGCGAAGACACCTTGTCGTGCAAGCCGGGACGGGAACCGGCAAGACTCTTGGCTATTTGGTTCCGGCAATTTTGTCTGGCAAAAAAACGGTGGTCGCCACTTACACAAAGGCCCTACAGGATCAGCTGGCGATGCATGACCTGCCGATACTTGCCAGCTCCTTGTCGGACATTCTTGCGGTTCCACTTTCGTGGGCTGTACTCAAGGGCCGTCAAAACTATATTTGCATGCAGCGCTTAAACGAATTCAAGTTGCCCCTTCAGGAACAGCTGGAATTTGCCAATTCGGATCCTGCAATCAACGCAGAGGTCGCCAAGCTTCAGAAGTGGGCCGAAGAAACAGTTTCGGGAGACTCGGGAGAACTCTCTTGGTCTCCAAGCGATAAGGCATGGCGCCTCGTGAGTGTGGGCAGCGACGAATGTCCAGGTGCGATCCGCTGCCCCGCCGGGGAGCAATGCTTTACCGAACGGGCTCGCCGGAAGGCCGATCAAGCAGACATCATCATTGTCAACACTTTTCTATATGGATTGCACATTGCCAATGAACGGGGTCTACTTCCGGAACATGAGGTGGTCATATTCGACGAAGTGCATCAGCTTGAAGATGTGATTAGTTCAACAAATAGCGTCGACATAAGCCCAAATCGCGTCGCAAATGTGGCGGCGGCAATTCGAAGTATCGTTCACGACGAAATTCTGGCGACAAAATTTTCCGAAGTAACCGCACAATTGCGCAACACTATTGCTCCCCTGCTTGAAAAGCGTGTCGCCCAACCCATTCCCGATGAGATTCGGTCTGTACTTATTTCTATTCGTCTGCACGTCGACTCGGCCCTGAATGCACTGCGGGCGATCGCCTCCGACGACGAGGTTGCCAAACAGCGAAAGTTGCGGGCCCAAGGACTTTGCGCTCGACTGGCGGAAAGTATCGACACAAGTCTCGGAACGCTCATCGGAAATGTTGTGTTTGTCTCTGGCTCGACCGACCGCCCGACCCTCCAAATAGCACCAATCGACGTTGGCCCGACACTCGATCAGGGAGTTTGGTCGATGCGTACGGCAATTCTCACCAGCGCCACCGTGCCCTTGTCACTGCCGCAGCGAATCGGATTGCGCGAGGAACAATTTGATTTCGTTGATGTCGGTAGCCCATTCAATTACGAACAGAACTCACTCCTCTATTGCGCCAAACATCTACCCGAACCCAATTCGCCGTTGCGTGCTGCGGCGGTTCATGATGAAATTGCCGGCCTAATCACCGCGGCCGGGGGTCGGACCCTTGCCCTCTTCACCACATATCGGGCAATGCACGACGCGGCGAATAGCTTGCAGAATCGACTTCCGTTTCATATTTGGCGGCAGGGTGATCTGCCAAAGATGGCGCTTCTCGGTGAATTTGCGAGAGAGGAATCCGCCTGTTTATTTGCGACCGCAGGCTTCTTTCAAGGAGTTGACGTACCGGGTCGAACATTGAGTCTGGTAATCATCGACAAACTACCGTTTCCGCGTCCGGATGATCCGTTGCTGATGGCTCGACGCGAAATGGTTGGGCCAAATGCCTTCTCCGAAATTGACCTACCACGAGCCGCCACCCAATTGGCCCAAGCGGCAGGTCGACTTATTCGATCTCAATCGGATAAGGGAGTAGTTGCGATATTGGATCCTCGACTAGCCACTAAGGGATACGGCAAGAGGATATTGTCGGCCCTGCCGCCAATGTCTCGCACGACTGATCGCACCGAGGTCGAAGATTTTCTGCGTTTCGCTACGAAGGGATAAGTCGGTAGCCCATTCCTCGAACCGTGTGAATTATTTTTGGCTCGTCTGGATGGTCCTCAATTTTTACCCTAAGACGGCGAATGTGGGCGTCAACTAATCGGCTGTCGCCCAAATATTCATATCCCCACACCCGCTCCAATAATTGATCTCGCGATAGAACCATATTTGGATGATCCGCAAACTCGCAGAGCAGGTGATATTCGGTCTTGGTTAGCGCAATTTCATGGTTACCTTTGCGCACCACGCTGAGATCTCGTCGTATTTCAATGTCTGCAAATTTCGAGTTCTGCCTCGACTCAAGGTGGTCTCCCATCAGATGGGTTCGTCTCAGCGCGGCACGAATCCTGGCAGCCAATTCTTTTGCCACCACTGGTTTAGTGACATAATCGTCCGCACCAGCCTCAAGTCCGGCAACGAGATCGTGGGTATCGGTTTGCGCGGTAACCATGATGATCGGGACAATGCTCAATTTGCGCAAGGCTCGGCACACCTCGAACCCAGACATGTCCGGAAGGCGCAAATCCAAGAGCACGAGATCGGGTGGCGACTCAACAAAGGCGGCCAAGCCGCTGGTCCCATCCGCGGCCTCGCGAACCTCGTACCCTTCGTCCTCTAATGCAAGGCCAAGCGCCGCCCGAATGTGGGAGTCGTCTTCGATAAACAGGAGAGAATGCATTAGGGAGCATTCTGCCCCATGCCCATAATTTGTTACCTAAAACGCATAGAAATGAGGCGTTGGTGTCAAATTCAGGGGCGAAACTTGAAACGTACACCGACGGGTCGTCATGCTCCCCCTTGACGCCCGTCGGTGTTTTTTGCTGCTTCCATACGGCCTGGAAAACCGATGTTGATCAACCAGCCGAGTTGACGGACTTTTGAGCAATGCTGTAGTTGTGCCTCGTCGGACTACAGCTCACATGGTTCTCGGGCTACGCGGACGAATGGTCGCATTTTTTAGTTTGGCCGCGTTTGCCGCAGCCCTGGCACTGAGTGTCGTCACCTACGCCAGTACTCGCTCTTACTTGCTGAGCCAGCGAAGTGATGTGGCCAAACGGCAAGCATTCAATAATGCGCAACTTGTTCGGACGGTGATCGATAATGATCCGAATGAAATTGGCAATCTTGTTACAAACATTCGAAGCGAGCGCGGCGGCTATGCAGTAGTTCATTTAGACGGAACCGACACCGAGAACGAATTTTTCTATGCACAGGAACCGCTGCGGTTCACCCAATCAAACCTGCCGGAGGAGTTAGTCAGTCAAACGCTGGCAGGCGGTAACGGTCGTCAGCGATTTAGTTTCCAAGGTGATCCGTATGAAGCCGTTGGGGTCGCGATTCCGGCGGTGCGTGCCCAATATTTCGAGGCGTTTCCTCTAACCGATGTGGAGAGAACCCTGCGGACAATTCAGACAACATTGCTACTCGGTGTCGCGCTGGTAACGATCGGGGCCGGCGTCCTAGGTTTTTCGACAAGCCGGAATGTGCTACGACCTCTGAAACGAGTTGCCAATGCCGCCAACACAATTGCGACTGGACGACTTGACACTCGTCTCGAACCCGAGAATGATCCCGACCTAAACCAGTTGGCGACATCATTCAATGAAATGGTCGATGCCGTTCAAACCAGAATCGAACGAGAACAGAGGTTTGCAAGCGATGTCAGTCACGAATTGAGATCGCCGGTCACCGCCCTAGCAGCGGCCGTCGAAGTTTTGGAGGCCCGACGAATGGACTTCAGTGATCGAAACCGCCAGGCGTTGGATATCGTCAGCACTCAAGTTCGGCGCTTCGATCGCACCGTTCTAGACCTATTGGAGTTATCGCGACTAGACGCCGGTGCGAGTGAGTCACACCTTGAATATGTGATCATGCCCGACCTCATTACTCGCATTATGACCAGGCATAACTACGCCGATGTTCCCTTTCTGAATTCGTTGCCGGCCGAAATATCTAGTCACGAGGTCCTCACCGACAGAAGGCGTGTTGAACGGGTTCTAGTTAATTTGTTGGACAACGCGCGCAACCACGGCAATGGTGCGACCAGCGTCGGCCTCGATTCGGTAATTGATCTCTTTGATGATTTGTTGCTGCTGAGCGTGGAAGATGCGGGACAAGGCATTGCGACTAGCGAACAGGAGAGAATTTTTGAACGATTCGCCAGAGGAACCGCTTCCAGAAATAGCACGGGAAGTGGCCTCGGCCTGGCAATTGTCTTTGAACACGCCCGCATTCTTGGGGGTCGGGCATGGGTGGAAACCGCGATGAGTGGGGGTGCCCGATTTGTTGTCTCAATGAAGCGCACCGCCCGTCTTCCTGACCAATCGGACGAGTCATGATCGATCGCCGATATCTTCTGGCACTTTTACTCATCGGTGGATGTTCAGTTCCGGCAAGCAGTGGGTTCGAGGGGATACCGACGAGTGAGATCCCGTTCGACCTGAATGCACCTTCGACCACCGCCGCGACCACGACATCAACCACTACCACCACCGTTGGACCGGATGTGACAACCGCGGAACCGGAAGTTGTCAGTGAAATCGTCGATCTCTATTTTCTCAGCAGCAACAACGTCGTCAAAACCCAGAGGAATATCACCAGTCCGGCTACCGCCACACAGACTCTCGGTTCACTGATTCTAGGACCACCAAACGATGGCACGGCCGTCGGGCTACGGAGTGCCTTGCCAAGTCAGGTTGTCGCCACGGTCGATGTCGTTCGGGGCGTGGCCACCATCAATGCGACATCTCCGTTTCTCAGCAATTTGTCGCCGGGAGACCAAAATCTGGCCATTGCCCAGATTGTGCTCACACTGACCAGCCGACCGGGAATTGGTCAAGCCTTATTTAGTGTGGACGGAAAATTGATAGCCGTACCGCGTGGGCGAGGCGACCTGGCACCAGCGGGACAAAGCGTGAGTTTTGACGATTACACGAACCTCATCGTCCAAAATGCCGGTGGCTAATACCCCAGCCGTTCAATGCGATCAGGACGATGTTGCCAATTCTTGTCAACAACCACGAATAACTCGATGAACGCACCATCGGGCAACTGTTGGCGAACGTTGCTCCCAACCAACTTGAGAACATTGCCCTTCTTACCGATGACCATTCCTTTTTGACTTTCACGTTCAACGACAATTTCACAGCGAATTCGCGGCCACTCCCACTCTGTCACGCGTGTGGCAATTGAGTAAGGCAACTCATCTTCAAATAGGTGAAGTAACTGTTCGCGGACCAATTCTGCGACCCACAGTGGATCGGGCGTTTCGCCAATCATCGTCGCCGGATACATGAGTTCCCCTTCGGGAAGCCGACCGGCCAAATATTCGACCAAGGTTGAGACCCCTTCACCGGTCTGCGCCGACACCGGGAAGTACTCGGATGCGCCAAATTGGGACAGGGCCTTCAGTTGTTTCATCACCTGGTTAGGCGACG
The DNA here is from genome assembly GCA_039916865.1 of Ilumatobacteraceae bacterium. GTDB lineage: Bacteria > Actinomycetota > Acidimicrobiia > Acidimicrobiales > Ilumatobacteraceae > UBA3006. The sequence goes on along the minus strand of JBDSKN010000073.1, from coordinate 50,758 downwards.
CCTTATCGATTTTGTTCAGCACGACCACTACCGATGAGATCGAGAGCTGCTCACTCACCCATTTGTCGCCGCTGCCTGTTGGTTGAGTGGCATCGACTACTAGGCACACGATGTCGACGTCTCGAGTGGATGCAAGGGCCGTTGCATTAACACTCTTGCCAAGAGCCGTGACAGCTTTATGCAGTCCTGGAGTGTCGACAAACACAAGTTGGGCGCCCGGTAAATTGAGCACCCCCCGCACCTGTCTTCGCGTGGTCTGAGGCTTGTCGGACACGATGCTCAACTTGTGCCCGCAAATTGAATTGAGCAAAGTTGATTTTCCAACATTTGGTCTACCAACGAGTGAAATAAATCCAGTCCGCACATCCTGAGGCTACCGATACTGGCCGACATCTGTCAGACTTGATACATGAATTCACTTGATTCGAAAAAATGGTTCGACCGAATGCAACCACAAACTTTGCAGATCGCCACTTGGTTGCTATATCTCAACGGCTTCTTCGCTTTGGTGAGCACATTCGATAAGACCGGCTACCTCGGCTACATCAGATTTCGATTTGGCATCGGACTTTTAATCTGTCTAGCGGTCGTCGCGTGCCACATCTTGGGCGGATTTCTGATGGCCAACGACCGAAAGCTCGGTTACCGACTGGCGGTTGTGGCCGCGCTATCGCCATTTATCTTGAGATCTATCGCCATGGCGGATTTGCGCTCCAATTATGGTATTTCAATGTCGTTTTTCGACTTTGTGTTTGGCCGACCGCTTGGGGGTGGGCTGCTGACCGTCATTTTCGATGCTGCATTGGTTGCCCTGCTTTTGCACCGGCAGAGTCGTGAGCACCAACGAATTTGGTACCACTGAACAAGGATCTAGGAGCAAGGATCTATCTTGATTCTCGCTGTATGTCACAATGAGACCATGACAACTCAAATCGACGGAATCGACAAACTTTCAGAATTTGTTGGCGAGCATCTTGGATTTAGCCCCTACATCACTATTTCTCAGGAACAGGTGCAGCAATTTGCAGATGCCACGGGCGATCATCAGTGGATTCATCTAGATGTGGAGAAAGCAAAAACTGGTCCGTTCGGGGGAACTATTGCCCACGGCTATCTCACACTTTCGCTCGGACCAACCCTATTACCCCAGATTTTCAGGGTTGGGGGTGTCGCGATGGGGATTAACTACGGCACGAACAAGGTTCGATTCATGTCCCCCGTCAAGGTTGGATCGCAACTGCGCGCCGGCGCCAAGGTGATATCGGTGGACGAAATAACTGGTGGCGCTCAGGTAGCCCTCGAGGTGACCTTCGAATGCGAAGGCGCATCAAAGCCTTCGTGCGTTGCCGAAGTTATCTTCCGGTATTACCGGTAGGACATCATTATTTTGGCAAGCTCATCCATTGTCTGAGTGCTCGGATAGTCAACGCACCAGGGAATAAATCCGCTGCAACCCAGGTCAATATATTTTTGAATTCGCTCTCCGACTTGGTCCGGCGTACCGATCAGATTCGAGGCACGCCAAGTTTCAAAGGATTCACCTCGAGTACTGCGGGCCTGAAGATCCTTCAACTCCTGTTCAGAATCCCTAATTAAAATTTCGGGCGACCAGGTCTTACGAATTTCTTCCTCATCTCGACCCACCTTTGCACAATGACCCTTCAGGATTTCGCGCTTCCGAGCGAATTCTTCGGCCGTGCCGCCAAAATTTGAATAGTCGGCGTATTGGGCCACAACTCGGAGAGTCAACTGTTCGCCCCCACCCCCAATCCAAATTGGTGGATGAGGTTTCTGTATTGGCTTGGGATCACAATTTCCGCGTACCGTTTGGTAATACTTACCTGCATAGGTGGTCTCTGGCTGTGTCCACATCGATTTGACGATTTCGACGGTTTCCTTCAACATTGCAATTCGATCCTTTGGAACTGGAAATTCGTAGCCATACCCCCGACATTCATTTTCATACCAGCCGGCGCCAACTCCCCAGTCAAGTCGTCCTCCTGAAATTACATCGAGAGTCGATGTGATTTTGGCCAAAAGTGCGGGAGGGCGATACAAGTTGCATCCCACCATTTGCCCCAGACGAATTCGAGTCGTTCGCTGACTGATTGCGGCCATTACTGTCCAGCATTCGAACACCGCCTCGTGTGCAGGTTTCGGAACATTATGAAAATGGTCGTACACCCAGATCGAATCGAACCCCAGAACTTCGGCATGCAACGCAGTATCAACCGCGACACTCCATTTGTCTGTCGAGTTTGGAATGTCAACCAGTTCCATCTTCCAGCCTTGCGGCATGAATACGCCAAAGGTAATTTGATTATTCATATCGATCGATTTCTCACAATGGAAGGTCTCCTGTTGCCTTTTTGGTCGTACCGTAATCCTTGTATGCCGCAATTGTTCGCTGGGCGATTCGCATTTGGTGAATCTCATCGGCCCCGTCGGCGAATCTGCTCCAGCGGGCCTGCTGGAGCATCCCTGCTAACGGTGTGTCCGTGCTGTAGCCAAGGGCGCCGTGCACTTGGACCGCTCGATCGATAATTCGCCACAGGCTGTTAGCAACAAAGTGTTTGGCCATTGAGACCTCGGATGTGAAGTCCAGACCGTTCTCAATCTTGTAAGCCGCATGAAGGACCATCAATTTGCACTGATACAGCTCCATCGCTGAATCTGCTATCAGCCACTGAATACCTTGCTTTTCGGCCAAGTACGAACCATGCGAATATCGCTCTAAGGCTCGATCGACCATCATGTCTAGAGCGGTTTCGGCCTGACCAATCCACCGCATGCAGTGGGCAAGCCGTGCCGGACCGAGGCGGTACTGACCAAGCAAATGTCCTTGTCCGCGGCCCCCAAGCATGTTGATGGCCGGAACTCGAAGATCGTTAATCAGAATCTCGCAATGGTTGTGGCCACCGGACATCGTTTCAATGTCACGGACTATATTCCACCCCTCGCTTGGAATATCAACGATGAAACACGTATTTGCCGCCTGCGGCAATTCTGGATCATCCTCCGTGCGCGCCACCAATAACGCAAACTGAGCCCCTCTTGCACCAGAGATAAACCACTTGTGTCCATTAATTACCCACTCGTCGCCGTCTTGATAAGCAAACGTCTTGATCAAGGTTGGATCACTACCGGCAACCTCTGGCTCGGTCATGGCAAAACATGATCGTGCGCTCCCATCACACAGCGGTTTCAAATACTTCTGTTTCTGTTCGGTCGTTCCCCAATGCAAGAGAGTGTGCTGGTTTCCTTCGTCGGGAGCCTGGGCGTTCAATACATACGGGCCAATGCTTACCTTCGCCGCCTCGGCCGACACCGCGGCCATCGCGGTTGCCCCAAGACCCATTCCGCCCCACTCGGTCGGCATGTGGGGTAGCCACAATTGCCAATTGGTGCGGGCGCGCTCGCGGAGAAAAACGATCGCCTCCACCACCTGTCGGCGATCCTTCTGATCTAAGGCATCCCACTTTGGACGAACTTCGCTTTCCATGAAGGAGCGAACCTTGAGACGAACTTCCTCCACATCGGCTGGAAACGAAAAATCAATCATCAAATATTCTCCCGGCAAAACTCAAATTTGTGATCCTCAAATTAGAAATTACTCGCTATGTCGCAATGAGACATTGTCGCAGGCAAGTGTTGAGTCAAGCGAGTGTTGGACCGGATGACGTGTCGTAAACTCTTACCGTGGCCAGGAAATCATCGATTCAACGCAGCTGGGACAGCGATGCGCTCCCTCAAGGTGTCGCTAAGGCGTCAGCCGTTCGCGAGATGTTTGACAGCATCGCTCCGCGCTATGACCTTGTCAACCGAATTATGACCTTTCGCATGGACGTTCGATGGCGGCGGCGTACCGTACGTTCGCTTTCGATCCCCCTAGGTAATTGTGTCCTGGACCTGGCAAGCGGGACGGGTGATCTCTGCGTCGAACTTCGAAAAAATGGATTCAATCCGATTTCGGTTGATGTTTCACTTGGAATGCTGCAAGCAGATCACAGCGGATCGCCTCGAGTACAGGCCGACATTTTGCGGCTTCCCTTTGCAGACCGATCGGTCGATGGAGTTACATGTGGATTTGCCTTGCGCAATTTGGTCGACCTGCCTATATTCTTTGGCGAAGTCGCAAGGGTGACGCGAGTCGGCGGACAAATTGCACTATTGGATGTCAGTGTTCCTGGCAATCGATTAATACGCTTCGGAAACAGCTTTTACTTTGGCAAGGTTGTCCCTCGAATAGGAGGACTTCTCTCAAATCGCGCGGCCTACAACTATCTTCCGCGCAGCGTGGCATATCTTCCTTCGGCCGAGAAATTGTCCGCGATGTTGGTGGACGTCGGATTTGCCGAAGTTGAACATCATCAATTATCCGGCGGCTTGACCCAACTGTTACTCGGTACACGATCCTGACGATGCGAGCCATAACTAGACCGCTTTCCGAGTTCACAGATGCAGATCTAGATCTCAACGACTTTGCTCGAGGCGACGGCTACCTCTTCGTGCGAGACGGAGTGGGATGCGCTGGGCGAGGAATTGCCGTTCGCGTCAATTCACATGATGCCGTTGAATTTCTCCAAACCATCGAGCACGACTCGACCATCGACGGGCCCGGCGTGGGTCCGATTCTGATGGGTTGTATTCCTTTTAATAGTGCCGACTTCCACCAATTCATCTTGCCCCGAGTCATAGTTGGAAAAGGTCGGGACGGGAATCGGTGGTTGACCACCATCGATGGTTCGATTCCCGATTTGGATGTTCCAGCCAGACCGGTCGCAACCAGTTCCAAATACACAATTGCACCGGGGATCGAAATTCGGCATTATCTAGAGGCAGTTGCCGCGGCTCGCGACGCAGTAAAGGCCGGTCGATTGACTAAGGCGGTCATTGCCCGTGACGTGATTGTCACCTCCACGTCACCGATAGATGTGCACGCGGTGTTGTTGCGACTGCGGGCCTCGTTCGGATCCAGCTACCGATACTCGTTCGACGGTTTTATCGGCGCGTCACCCGAACTATTGGTGGCGGTGCACGGGACAGAGATCACAAGTCATCCCTTGGCAGGAACGGCTCCGCGAACGGGAGACCCGGAAACAGATTCGCGCTTGGCGCATTTGTTGATGCGAAGCGAGAAGAACCAAATTGAACATCGAGTAGTCATCAACATGGTGCACGACACCCTCCTTCCTTGGTGTTCGTATTTGGACTGGGAGCCTGAACCATCCATCGTTGCCGTCGCCAACGTCCAGCATCTCGGCACCCTGATGAAAGGACAACTTTCACAACCGGCGCCATCCGTACTTGACCTGGCCTATCTACTCGCGCCGACTCCCGCTCTTGGAGGACATCCACGCGACGAGGCGCTTCAACTCATCGCCGAGGTCGAAGGAATTCAGCGTGGACGATATGGAGGCGCGATTGGATGGGTTGATGCGATGGGCAACGGCACTTGGGCTGTGGCTATCCGCTGCGCAGAACTTTCCGCGGATGCACACTCGGCGCGACTATTTGCTGGTGGTGGAATTGTTGCCGATAGCGAACCGCACTCCGAACTTGCTGAAACCCAAGCAAAGTTTCAGGCGATGCTGGCGGCTCTTATTCGACCTTAAGTTATCGACGCGAGGGCCTTCAGCACGTTGGCGTTCAAGCGATCATGCACAGCGACATTCTCAACTCGATCAGTAGCAACGCAAATTAACCACGAGCCGGTCTCGCCAACTTGTCGGACAAATTCATCCATTGAATCGATCGATTTGCTTGAAATTCCATGGGCGCTCGCAAGAAGCGCAATGTCAGAACTATGTGGGGTGCCAAAGAGCTGATCAAATCGCTCCGTATTCAGTGAGTTCGCTTGTGGTAAGAACGAAAAGATTCCGCCCCCGTGATTGTCAATGCAGATAATTCGGACATCTGCCCGGCGGCTCGACAATCCAACAAGTCCATTCGAGTCATGCAACATTGCGAGATCACCGATGAGTAGATAGGTCGGTGCATGACTGGCCAACGCAATGCCGACCGCGGTCGACACGACACCATCGATGCCGCTCGCTCCTCGATTGGCATGTACGGGCAGTCCATCTCTCGGTTCGGAAAACCACTCCAAATCTCTTACTGGCATCGATGAAGACACCACCAGACGCGATCCGTCGGGAATGTGTTTGCTTAAAGCCCGAGAAATGGCCGGCTCGGTCGGGTTTTTCTCTTCCAGTAGCGATGCACTTATTTCCCGTTGGGTTATTGATTCCGCTCGCTGCCAGGAAGTCAGCCAATCAGAGTCACCGGTTGATCTTGTGTCCACTTGTCCGAGTCGATCTACCAATGCCAAGCACCAAGCCGAGACGGAACCCACAAGATGCCGCGAAATAATCCGATCCGGATCAACAAGTCGAGGCGTCGCCGAAATCGCGATATAAGTGGCGCCCGAATCGCGCAGCCACAAGTTCACAACCTTAGATACAGGCGGCTCACCGAGCCGAAGAATTACTTCTGGACTCAAGGATCTTGCCAGAGGTTCCGATCGCAAAAACGTGTCAGATCCGGCGATAACGACGGGTGAGTTTGTCTCGACAACCCGACACCCGCTGCGGGGATCGGCGAGAATCGGCCAACGCAAGACCTGGGCTAATTTCTGCACGCCAGAATTGGCCTTACACCCGGCACCTGCGATGAGTACTCCCCGCTTGCCGCGCAAGATTCTGACAACTTCATCTACGTCTTTTGGCTTAGGCATCAATGCATCGAACGACCTCAGGAGTTTTCTGTTAGAGACTCGTGGTAACTCGCCACTATCGCCTATCAGTGGCTCTCGAAATGGAAAATTGAGATGTACGGGGCCAGGAGATTCGCCACATGCCGCCTCCAGGCAAGTCTGGGCTAGATCGCGCCACCCCGATGACTCTTCGCTGTCCGCGATACCGACATCAATAAATTTGCGAGTTGCAACGCCGTACAAATCACGTTGGTCAATCGTTTGCGGGGCGCCAACGCCCTGCAGTTCGGGCGGCCGGTCTGCCGTGCAAATCAACATCGGTACCTCGGCGTGATGCGCCTCCACCACTGCGGCGTGGAATTGAACGGCGGCAGTACCCGATGTACACAGCAAGATTGCTGGAAGTTCGGACTCGATCCCAATTCCGAGGGCCGCGAACGATGCCGATCGCTCATCGTGAAACACATGCACACTTAGCTCGCCGCGAGATGCAAGGGCCAACGCCATCGGTGTAGATCGCGAACCTGGTGAAATGACGGCGTGGCGTAAACCAAGGCGAATCCACTCATCCACCAAGGTGGCACAAAATGTGGCGGTAATCGCCGGAGAAGTCGTCACCCCTCTATCGTGGCATCTGTGCGAGTGGAAATCTTCTCCGACGTCGTTTGCCCTTGGTGCTATATCGGAAAGCGCCGCTTGGAATCGGCCGTGGAAAACCTAACTGCTGCGGGCAGGACTCCAGACGTTGAAATTGAATTTAGGCCGTTTCAACTAGATCCAGCGGCAGCCCTCGATGCGGCAACACCGGTTTGGGATGCTTACGCCAAAAAATTTGGGAGTGAGCAACGTGCTACCGAGATAATTACTCATGTCACCGAAATTGCGGCCAAAGACAACATTATGTTCCGAATGGATCGGGCGCTCCGAGCAAACACGATGTTTGCCCATCGGCTGTCCTACATCGCCCTTCGCGACTTCGGATGTCATGTGCAAACTCGATTGGAAGAACTTCTGTTCAAGTCCTATTTTACAGATGGCGCGAATATTGGAGACATCGATGTACTCACTGCTTGCGCCGACGAAGTCGGCATGGACGGCGCTTTGACGCGAATCCAATTGCTTGGCAATGATGCGCTTGCCGAAGTGGAAGCCGAGTTGCGTTTGGCCGCCGAGATTGGAATCTCCGCAGTTCCGACATTTGTCTTTGACGGGAAGTGGTCTGTACCCGGAGCACAAGATGTGGAAGTCTTCGAGCGCGTGCTACTTCGTCTGACCGAACGCGCCGACTAACAGATGCTCGCTCATTCAATTCACGGATCGGTATTGAATCCAAACCGCGTCGCATTTGTACACGGATTTACCCAAACCAGAAATTCGTGGTCGCCGGTCCTCGATCGGCTACCCGACAATCTTCTTTACATCACCATCGATGCTCCAGGTCACGGTGAATCCTCCCTAGAGACTGGCGATCTCCAACAAACTGCAACCGAAGTTGTCGACACCGTGGGTTCGGCGGTGTTGTGCGGTTACAGCATGGGAGCCCGGATGTGCCTACTGACTGCGCTGCAGTACCCGTCAATTATCAAAGGCATGGTGCTCATCAGCGGAACAGCAGGGATCGACGACCGCACGGAGCGACGGCTGCGACGGAAATCGGACCGCAAGCTTGCGCGCCACATTCTAGAGGTCGGCGTTGACACGTTCGTCGACGAGTGGCTTAGCCAGGCGATGTTCAGAGGCATGCCAATCGATCAGGTCGATCGAGCCCAACGGAAGACAAATACGTCGATGGGCCTTGCCAATAATCTGCGAACGACGGGAGTCGGAACTCAACGCCCGGTATGGGATCGACTCGCCGAAATACAGATTCCCGTTCTAATAATTGCCGGCGCAAATGATTCTAAATTCGCTGACATTGCCATCAGGCTGCAGCAAGGGATTAAATCATCGCATCTGGAAATCGTTGCAAACGCCGGCCATGCCGTGCACTACGAGCAGCCGAAGATAGTGTCCCGCATAATCGAAACTTGGCTCACACCTCGATTCTCCAACTAGACAATGGGTGTCATCAACCTCCAATTGCCAGTCCGATCGCCAGATAAATTGATGCGACCAGTTGAGCCTTGCCCGTAGCCTCAAGAACCTGGATCAAGTCCCGGCCGCGAACACCATGTCGAACTAGCCAAATCGATGGAATGACGATGATTACTCCCGCTAGTCCCGCAAGCGCGAACGGTCGCTGAATTGAAACCAAAATCATTGCTGCCGCCGCCACAACGATCAAAAAGACGTAGATTCCCCGAGTCGTACGATCTCCGAGCCGCACCGCCAACGTTCGCTTTCCCGACTTGGAATCTCCCGGAATATCCCGCAAATTGTTGACCACCAACAGGGCGCAAGCCATTGATCCGACAGCCACCGACGCGATGATGCTTTCCGCCGTCACCGATTGCACTATCGCATACGTCGTTCCAGTCGTCGCCACGACGCCAAAGAAGATAAACACAAAAATTTCGCCCAACCCGAGATAACCATACGGGCTTGGCCCGCCCGTGTATCCCCACCCCGCAATGATGCAGACCGCACCGAGGGCAATCAACCACCATGAGGTCGTCGCCGCAATAATTAAACCGGCAACGGCCGCAACAGCAAATGAAAGCATCGCCGCAAATTTCACATCGCGCGCAGAAATGGCTCCGGAACCGACCAACCGAATCGGTCCCACACGGTCGTTGTCTGTTCCGCGGATTCCGTCTTGGTAATCGTTGGCATAATTCACGCCGACTTGCAGGGCCAGACTTACAACTAATGCAAATGGCAGTCGCCACCACGATGGTCCGCTTGAGCCCGCGCCAACTGCGGCACCGGCGCCAACGAGTACGGGCGCAATGGCCGCAGGCAGCGTTCGTGGTCGCGCACCTTGAATCCACAATCGCGCGCGAGTTTGTCCGCGTCTGTTCACCACACAAGTTTTGCACGATCCGAGTCCCGTTGGTGGTTCTGTCATACGATGACTGCCGATGAATCGTCTGATCGCTCTGGACATGCCGAGCGGTGCGGCCTTTGTTGATTCGATCGAACGCATTTGGAGTGTCGGAGATGCCGTTGCATCAATTGATCAGCGCCTACCCTCTGCCGCCCGTGTTGCACTTCTGCGGGAACTAGCACCCGACGCGATCATCGACACAAATGGATCCGAAACAAGGTTGCCAAACAGTCGCCCCGTTGAAGCGGGGGATGCGATCGTCATTGCCACAAGTGGCTCAACTGGTGCACCAAAGGGAGTTGTGCTCACTCACTACGGACTCACGGCGTCGGCGACGGCAAGCAATGATCGCCTGGGGACGACATCGAATGACCATTGGCTGGCCTGCCTTCCACTTTCGCATGTGGGCGGGTTCTCGGTTGTTACTCGGGCTTGGCAGGCCAAGTGTCGACTCACGGTCCATCCAATTTTTGATGCGTATCTGGTTGAGAACTCAACTCGGTTGGGGGTCACTATGACTTCCTTGGTCGCAACCGCTTTGGCTCGAGTTGACCCAACACTTTTTCGCCTAATTTTGGTCGGCGGTAGCTCCGCTCCGAGTCCCCTTCCACAAAATGTGGTGTCGACATATGGGTTAACTGAAACCGGAGGCGGCATATTCTATGACGGACTTCCACTGAGCGGAGTCGACACTCGAATTGCGCCGGATGGCGAGATCCAGATCAAGGCGCCGATGTTGGCTCGCTGTTACCGGGACGAAACGCCGGTTACGGACATCGACGGATGGTTTAATACCGGAGACATCGGCGAATTTGGCAATGGTGGACTCCTGATCGTGCACGGCCGACGCGCGGATGTGATCATCACCGGCGGCGAACACGTCTGGCCACAACAAGTTGAAGCCATTCTTGAAATGCACCCGCGCATTCAAGATGTAGTGGTACGGGGTATTCCCGATCCGGTCTGGGGTCATCGGGTGGTCGCATGGCTTACCACCGTCGATGGCAATGTGTTGTCACTAGATGACGCCAGATCCTGGGTGAAAGAAACGCTCCCCGCTTACTGCGCTCCAAAGGAGATCCACGTCATGGCTGCTCTGCCCCGGACTTCATCTGGAAAAATCGACGTGCAACAACTTCTGTTCGCGCCGCTCGAATGACCAATAAACTCCCCAACTCGTTTCGACTGCAATTTGCGGCCAGCACCATATCCAATGTTGGGGACGGAATGGTCGCCGCCGCCGCCCCACTTCTGACTCTTAGCCTCACCTCCGATCCGCGGCTCATCGCGGGGGTCAGTTTCGCTTCATTCCTTCCGTGGCTCTTGCTGTCACTGCCGGCGGGTGTCTACATCGACAGGTTCAACCGAAAAACACTGATGGTCACGGTTAATCTCATGCGGGCAGCACTATTCGGTGTGATTGCAATCTGCGCCGCGACCGGCAGCCTCAGTATTTGGTGGTTCATGCTCATTCTCGTTGGTGTCGGCGCATGCGAAGTGATATTCGATATGTCTGGTCAGGCATTTCTTCCCCAAATCGTCCCCGAACAACTCCTTGAAAAAGCCAACGGAAGGCTTTCCTCCGCCGAAAGTGTGGCCAATAATTTTGTTGGACTTCCCCTCGGGGCATGGGCATTCGTCGTCGCAGTTGGTGTTCCATTTGGAATTAATGCCGCGGCCTTGGCAATTGCGGCCGGGCTGGTTGCCAGAATTCGAGTTCCACCTCAGATGCCCAGCACCTCCACTTCGTTACGTGAACCATCGTTTATGCAAGACCTAAGGCAAGGTATCAGTTGGTTGATGGCTCACCCATTTCTTCGCACCCTGGCAATCATGCTTGGAGTCGTGAACATGACTTCGATGTTCGGCGCCTCAATATTTGTCAAGTATTCAGCCGACATTCTCGGTGTCACCGGTCGCGGATATGGTGTGCTGCTCTCAGTTTTCGCTGTCGGTTCAATCATCGGCGGAGTCATCGGGCATCGGCTCGCGGAGAAACTTGGAACTGGCCCGACCATAATCCTGACCTTCGCGATTTTCAGTGCTTATGGTCTTGTGCCAATGCTCTTTCCCTATGTCTGGAGCGTTGCATTGGCAATGACATTTAGTGCGATCGCGGGAACAACTTGGAATATCGTGACCGTGTCGCTGCGCCAACGAACGATCCCGCCCGAACTATTTGGGCGAGTAAATAGTGTGTATCGATTTGTTGGCACCGGTTCAATCGCACTTGGCGCACTTGCTGGTGGACAAATTGCTTATCGCTACGGCATCAAGGCTCCGTTTCTGGCGTCGGCAATTGTTTGCTTTGGTGCAATGGCATGGGGAGCCCCTCGAATTCTTCGGGCCTCCATTTCACATTAGGTTTGCGCGAACCCCCGCACCGCCATCAATCACATAGGTCTCGCCCGTAATCCAACTTGCTAAATCTGACACCAGAAATGTGGCCAAATTGGCAATGTCTTGCGGCTCACCGAGACGTCCCGTCGGAATTGAACTAGCGAGTTGATCTCCAAAATTATCGATCAACATCTTCGCAAAATCGGTCTTGACAAGACCGGGTGCAATTCCAACAACACGAGTGGGACCCAACTCGCCGGCCAACTGCCGAGTCAAGTGGATGAGTGCAGCCTTTGTCAGGTTATAGATTCCCAAACTACCCTCTGCTCGCAGACCCCCGACCGACGCAATGTTAAGAATTACACCGGGTTTTTCGCGCATGCATGAATTCCATACGGCTTGTGTCCAAAACAAGGGACCCCGCAGATTGACTTGAAATGTTTTGTCGTATCGCGCCTGGTCGATTTCTAAGGTTGGGCCGGCGTAGGGATTGGTGGCCGCATTATTTACCAAGATGTCAATACCGCCAAATCGCTCAATCGTCGCCATGACACATGCCTGTCCGGCTTCCAAATCTCCGGCGTTAGCGGCAAATATCTCGGTGTCGCCGCCAATTTCCTTGGCCGTCTGGCGCAGTGCCTCTTCCTTACGCGACGAAAGCATGACCTTAGCCCCGGCTTGCACATAGGAGTTGGCGATTGCCTTGCCAATACCTCTTGAAGCCCCGGTGATGAGAGCAACTTTTCCTTGCAGCGATATTTCCATTTCAAAGACGCTACTGCAGAGTGCTTACGCGGACCACTTGAATCCTTCGTCCATCCAATTCCTCAGTTTCGAAACGCCATCCCTCATAATCCACCGAATCGCCGACAAGTGGTACTCGCCCCAATCTTCCAAAAATGAGTCCACCAATGGTGTCGAACTCGTCCTCCGGAATCTTGGTCAACAAAATATCGTTTAGCTTTGACAGCGGCGTTCCGCCGGCGATCAAATAATCCCCGTTTGGCATTCGACGAACCGATTTGTCATCTTCATCGTGCTCGTCAACAATTTCTCCCACCAACTCTTCCAAGCAATCTTCAAGAGTCACCAGGCCGGTTATCGAACCGTATTCATCGGCGACCATCGCCAAATGGAACTTCGTCGCCTGCATTGAGCGCATTAGATCCGCAACCAACTTATTTTCAGGCACAACCTCAACACCTCGAAGCAACCCTGAAATGTGCTCGTTGCCCTTTCCGGCCCGCTCGGCCACAACAAGATCCTTCACATACACCACGCCGACAAGTTCACTGTGATCGTCTTCGCTGTGAAAAACGGGAAATCGACTGAAACCTTGAACTACCGCGCTATCAAGTGCGGCTGTCACCGACAGCTGATCATCAATTGAAATGACATCGGGAGACGGCACCATGATTTCCTTGACGACCGTGTCGCCAAATTCAATGACCGACTCAATGAGTTCGCGCTCTTCGTGCTCGATCACGCTGTCATGGGCAGCGGCTTCGACAACTCCAAGAAACTCTCTTTCGCCAATGAACGGACCCTGTCTGATGCCTTCCCCACGGACGATGACATTGGTTAGACGAATGAGTAAATCTGATGTCACACGCAGCGGCCAGAAACCAACCAGCAGTAGAAGCGGACGGGCCGTCATGGTCGCCGCTTTTACCGGAAATTGCAATGCATAGGTCTTTGGCACAGCTTCGGCCAGAACAAAGAAGACCACAACATTTGCGAATACTCCGACCGCAATTCCCGCCGGGCCAAACAATCGTCCAGACACAACTCCGGTAAGGGTGGCTTGCACGGTTTGGCAAACGCTTACCGTCAGGAGTAGCGGATTGACCCAGCGAGCCGGCTCTGAAGCAAGCCGCACCAGGGCCCTACCCGACTTCGCTCCCTTTTCCGCCAATGCTTTTGCACGTGGCGTAGATGTCCGCGAAAGCGCCATTTCGGCAAGCGCGAAAAATATGAGTGCCACGAGCAGCACAAAGATTACGAAAATCATCCAGTAGTCAGCGGTTGTCGGTGCGTTGGCAATCATTCTGGAACCTCTACATGATCCTGGCGGAAGTTCTTTGGCACCGGACCTTCCCAGTGATGTGTCTCCAGAAGTGCGATCTCTCGCGCGCGCATCGCCTTTGTTGAATCTGGTGTTTCATGATCGGCGCCGAGTACATGCAACATGCCGTGCACAATGAGTAGGGCAATCTCATCATCTAGATTTCCGGCATGTGTGCTCGCCTGGTCGGCCGCGACACTTGGGCATATCACGACATCGCCAAGCAATAACGGCAACTCATTGATATCGAGCGACACTCGGCTTGGTCCCTTTGACATCGATCCAGGGCCGGGAGTGCGCGCCGCGTCGACCGCATCGAGAGGAAATGCCAGCACATCGGTCGGAGCCGAGACTCCCATGTATTGCTCATTCAATTCACTCATTGATAACTGATTAACGAACACAATGGTCATTTCCGCCGCACCGCGCACACCCTCAGCAAGTAGAACTTGCAGGGCGAGATTCTGCCACCGAAGTAAGTCAATTTCGATGTCACTCTGCTCATCAGCACAGAATATTTCGGGCTCGCCGTCACCGCCAACTCTACGGGGCTTGGCTACTCCCGGCCGACTTTCAGCCACCTCGTACCACCGCCGTTGCAACGCGCCCTTCGTATGCCGCAACAATGTCGGCAACGATTCTGTGCCGGACCACATCCGTGGTGTCCAGTCGAACAAATTCAAGATCCGTAATTCCGGTGAGCATCGACTCGAGCCCGGACAATCCGCTTCGACCGTCCGGGACGTCGATCTGAGTCGGATCGCCCGTCACGACCACCTTGGAACCAAATCCAATTCGGGTAAGAAACATCTTCATTTGTTCAGGGGTCGTGTTTTGAGCCTCATCCAAAATAATGAAACTGTTGTTGAGGGTCCGTCCGCGCATGAACGCCAACGGGGCAACTTCGACCACTTGACGCTCCACCATCAGTTTTGCCTGTTCAGCGCCAACCATGTCGTGCAGGGCGTCATAGAGAGGACGAAGATATGGATCAATCTTTGCCGTCAGGTCGCCCGGCAGAAAACCGAGTCGCTCGCCAGCCTCGACTGCTGGTCGCGTCAGAATAATTCGCTGTACTTGCTTTGTCTGCAGAGCTTGGACGGCCATTGCCACGGCGAGCCAGCTCTTCCCGGTACCAGCTGGACCAAGACCAAAGGTAATGATGTTGGCGCGAATTGCTTCGACATACCGCCGTTGGCCGATGGTCTTAGCCCGAATAGGTCGGCCCTGATTTCCCCGAAGCACCTCTTCCGTGAGTATTGTGCTCGGACTTTCATTGGCCCGCACCATCGAGATCGAGCGCGAAAGTACAGCCCCATCAAGGTTTTCACCCCGCTGCAGAAGTTGGGTGAGCTCTTCAAATAGTCGACCCACGACGTAAGAATCGTCGCCGGATATCGCAATCTCGTTTCCGCGTACATGCACCACCGTGTCGGGAAATTCTCGTTCGATCGCTCGCAAATGATCGTCTCGCTCTCCCAATAGCTCTGCCATGAGGTGTGCGCTTGGAACTACGACGTTTACGCCGGAGGTGGAAATTGACATGAACGGGCTATACGGCGGAACCACTACAGAAACTCATGACACTATGAATCTATCGGAAAACGATCCGAACTATTTCGGGCTAATACCAACTTCAGTTTGGTTGCGATCGTCGATCTCGAATTCATCGCTGATTGTGGACCGATCAGTTGGTGCAAAATTCAAGGCGTAATAGCGTTGGGTTGTCAAGGTAATTAGCTCCGCCTCCCCCACCATTTTCGCCATGCGCAGCATCAATTCGGCCGCTCCACCGTCCGCATTCGGCTGATTTGTTTCTGGAAGGTCAAACACCAGTAGCGATCCTTCGCGTGCCTCCATGGTCATCGCATGTCGCGCCATAAAGATGCTCGCTCCACGCGCAACAAAGCCCGGATCCACGACCGCCCACACCACATAGTGAACTTGACCGCGTTCGAATTTTTCAGGAAAATTGGATCGAAAATAATGCTCGCTAAGCCAGCGGGTACGACGAACATCGGTTGAAACGAGCGTCATCGCAATCGGACGGGTGTCGTCCCACACGACCCACGCTCGATTTGTCACGTCAAGCAACTGATCGTCGAACTCAAAGCGATCCAGCATCTCATGCGTGACGGTCATCTCGACCGTGTTGATGTACGCACGCTTGTACAGGATCCATAATTGATCTCGAAGCGCAATGTCACTGGCAGGAGAATGTCGAGTTATGAACATGGGCGGGTCAAATTCTCCGGGGTGAGAGCTCGCACTCTCGTAGAGGAACAAAGCCTCCGCCTAAAGTGAGAATACCTCATCCGTTGCGCCAAAATTGGGATGTAGTACCGTTTTCCCAGTGAAGTCAACGACCACTGCCCGCTTCGCGTGGGTCATGGTTGGCATCGGTTGTCTAAGTGCGATCTTGACGATGAGTTTCGATTACACCTCCCTTAGTAATTCGATCTACTTCATCGCCACGGCCCAACTCGCAATCACTCTCCCGATCTCCGCTCGATCTAATGCTCCCGATCGAGTCATTTGGATGAGCCTGCTCGTCGTGGCTGGCCTCTCGATCACAGGGCAGTTGCTTGACGGTACTTTTTTCGCTCGATTCGGCAATCAGGCAATCCCGGAAGTGATTTTCTTGGCTGTCCAGTTTGTACTCGCCGCCGGACTTCTGTTCATCGTCCGTCGCCGTATCGGAAGTGATCCGCTAAGCGTTCTCGTCGATGCCACAATTGTCGCGCTTGGTACTTGGTTTCTCATCTGGATCACCTTTGTCGAACCATCGCTCGATTCGGGCAACGAACCTCTGCTCATTGCCTCCATAAGAGGAGCAGCGCTGGCCATGAGCGCACTTGTCCTGTTTACGTTGGCAATCCTTCTCTTCGGTGATCGGCAGAGAACGCCGGCCGTGTGGCTCGTTGCATCCGCAATTGCTCTGACATTACTCGGCGATTTCGTCTACGCGGCCAACAGTTCCGGCCGCGTGGATATTTCGGACAAGTTTGCAAACGCCTCGTATGTCGCATCTCTATTTTCGGCGTCGGCCGCATTCTTGCATCCTTCGATTGCATCGCTCACCAACCAGGGACCCCTCCTGCCCAAGCGCCCGATCCTCGGTCGATTGATCACAACCACTCTGGCATTGCTTGTACCGGTCATTGTCTTGGCACTCAGCGACCCGACGGATGACAGAGACCGAATCGTTCGGACGATATCGATCTTTGTACTCGGCGCGGCCGTCACTGCGCGGGTCGTGTACTCCGTCCGGACTAATGCAACTACCCAACGTCAATTGATCATCTCGGCTCAAACAGATGCCTTGACCGGTCTCCCCAACAGAAATTTGATGATCACGCATGTCACGCATGCTCTAATTAATGCCCTTGTCGAGGGTCGACAGCCAACGGTGCTCTTCATCGATGTCGACAGATTCAAAAATATAAATGACAGTCTTGGTCATCAAGCCGGCGACAATGTGCTCGTCGCAGTCGCCCAACGCCTTCAACACGCGTTACCTGAGCGTTGCATAGTCGGACGAATCTCTGGAGATGAATTCGTGATTCTCGACGCAGCAAACCGAAGTTCAAGCGATGCGATGGTGCTCGCCGATACCGTTCTTGAGTCATTTTATGAACCACTCTCGCTCCGACAGGGCGATGTCTTTGTCTCGGCAAGCATCGGCGTTGCCAGTTTCAGGCCGGATATCACCAAAAATGCCGACGACTTATTGCGTCACGCCGATACCGCGATGTACCGAGCTAAGGATGCAGGACGCAATTGTGTAGCGATATTCGATGAGTCAATGCTAGAACGGGTTACGCAGCGATTAGCGGTTGAAACTGCCCTCTATCGGGCTCTAGAGCGTAGGGAGTTGCGGCTGGTCCATCAACCAATAATTGACATCGATCTCGGGGACGTCGTCGGCTTCGAGGCATTGATGCGCTGGGAACGCGAGGATGGCACGATGATCTCGCCCGCCGAGTTCATCCCAATTGCCGAAGAGACCGGCACGATTGTTCCGATCGGCGCATGGGCCATGCTCGAGGCTCTCACACACCTCCGAACATGGATTAATGAAGGCATATGTCAGCGTGACGCGACGATGTCGGTGAATGTTTCGCCTCGACAGCTACAGGATCCAAACTTTGTCGCTATTGTCAGTGAAGCCCTAGTGCGAGCTCATGTGCCTGCCGACCAATTGTGGCTTGAAGTTACCGAAGGAGTGATGATTGCTCAGCCCGAGCAGGCACTCGTCGCCTTGAAGAATCTCTGTGCTCTTGGAGTTCGTGTGGCAATCGACGATTTTGGTACCGGATACTCTTCACTTTCACTGCTGCAACGCTTTCCGATACAGCGGCTGAAAATAGACAAGTCATTTGTAAGTGGTGTAGCAGAAGATCTAGGAACTCGCGCGCTTGTTCGCACAATAATTGCGATGGGAGAATCACTTGGCCTCGACATGGTCGCAGAAGGCGTAGAAAGTGTCCGCCAACTACAAGTCTTGGCCGAACTGCGTTGTCCCAAGGCGCAGGGTTACTTCATCAGCCACCCGGTACCTCCCGACTCAATGGCCAATACCGTCGCAGCACTCGATCAAATTGGTTCGTGGCAAAGATTGCGCGGCCCCAAGCAGAAATAGGGGCGGATTCGCTAGAGAGGAAAAACACTCGGCAATAGATCGGGCAAATCGTCGGCGACGAGTCCGTAGCCAAAATGTGAACCCGCCTCGGCGTGTATCCATACAGCAGCAGCCGCGGCGAAGAGAGCATCCATACCTTGAGCGAGCAACCCGACAACAATTCCCGCCAAAACATCACCCGAACCTGCGGTGGCCAAAGTCGGCGGCGCATTCAAATTGAGAATCGTGCGTCCATCCGGCGAGGCGACTACAGTCTCCGCACCCTTTAGGACGACTATTGCACCACTTTGTTGAGCCGCCTTTCGAGCACGGCTCGGGCGGTCGCCATCGATATCAAAAATTCTTGCGAATTCACCTTCATGTGGAGTAAGCACACACGGTCCGGCAATTGCACTTAACAACTCGATTGGATTTTCCTGGAATACGGTGATTGCGTCGGCATCCAAAACCACGGGTCTTTTGCTGGCAAGGAGTGTGAGGGCTCGCAGTCTCGTCTCTTTGACAACACCCGCCCCCGGCCCAAGAAGAAAAGCGGAGACTCGGCGATCGCCCGTCAAACTTTTGAGATCATCGTCGGAATCGATGACTCGCACCAAAATGCTTTCCGTGGCAATCGCGTACACCTGGAACGCTTCGGCCGGGACTGCGATTGTTGTCAACCCGGCTCCAATTCGAGCCGCTGATCGGGCCGCCAATCGTGCGGCGCCAGTCATCGGATATCCACCAAAGATCACTGCGTGTCCCCGACTGTATTTATCGGAGGAAGGATTAGGAATCGGAAGTAGGTGCTTCCATAACGCTGGAGAATTTAGTTCGGCGATCAGATAACCATTCTAAAGTTTGGAAGCCGATTTCGGGTGCCTGGGAATTCGAGGAATAAATGGGCTGGTCGCGATTTGATAAGCGACATAATCCGGACGCCTTCGAACTATTGTCTTTTCCAAGAACACCATTCCCGAGATTTTAAGAAGCAACAAAGTCATAACGGCCGCGCCAATAAATCCGAATCGACCCAGGGTTGATTCGGATCCAACGATCGCAAGTCCCCACCACACCACGCAATCGCCGAAATAATTTGGATGTCGGGTGTACTTCCACAAACCAGTCTGCATAACTTTGCCCTCATTTTGATGATTTTCCTTAAACTTTGCCAGTTGCAAATCTCCGATTGATTCGAAGAGAAATCCAACTAGCCAAACGACTGATCCGACGATAGACAGAAACCCAAGCGATGGCTGTTCGTCAACTTGCCCGAGTTGAAGAGGGAGAGAAACCACCCACATCAATACTCCCTGTAGTGCGAATACTAAGTACAGGCTTACGAACCAAAATTTTCGACCGTGGTGCTTGCGCATTGCTCGATATCGAAAATCCTCACCGTTTCCAATATTTCGCCACGCCAAATGAACCGATAAACGTACTCCCCAAATGGTCGCTAACGATGCAAGCAGCAATCCCCTTCCTGCATTTCCATTTCCAACTAAAAAACTCACCCACGCCACAGATACAAATCCCATCCCCCAAGCGATGTCAACAATTGAAGCGTTCTTCAGAAAATTGCTAAGTATCCACAAACAAAACATCATTAATGCGATAGACAACCCCGCGAGAGACATCACTTCACCGACGCTTGCCATAAATTTAGGCTAGTGCTCTAGTTTTTCGTCATTTGCGACAACCGCACCAACGAGAATTGATGCAAGAATTAGCACGACAATTGTCCAATTTATTCCAAACGGCGGAGTCCAAACTGGGTGCGAGAACATATCTAGCGCATTGTCGCCAATATTTCCGACCGAGTATCGACGCAGGGCTGCTAATCCGCTGCCGATAACGACAGCACACCAAATCGAAACTGCTACCCACCTGCTTCGCTCAGACACTCGAAGGTATCGCGCTCCAATTATTGGCAAACCGACGAACAACGGAGTGAGGTGTCGTCCCTGGACTCCGAAGCCTCGCAAAATTTCGTAGTAGTTGAGATCCTCCGCAACGATCAACACCACGCACGCGACGCCTAAAAGTCCGATCGCACGCTTTGCTGACCTTGTCAGGCTCCTCCAGCCAGCTACCACAATTGAAATCGTCATTGCAAAAATGACCAAGGCAATCGGCCGCGGCGTGGCAGTATCCAACCATCCATAATTGCCAATGGACTCGTCTATCACTCGCGGAATATCGCCGATGGCGTGCAGCAATTGGGCGCCAAGAGAGATCTTTGGCAGTCCCGCAGTCATCTGGGGATCAACCACGGAATTAAAAATAAATACATACCACCAGGTCATAAATACGAGCGCGGCCAAGTGCAATACATAGACGACACGGTGTTTGCGTACATGATTTACCAGATGTCGAACCCGTGCCGAAGCAACCACGACGATTGCTGCAATGGCAACATATAGAACTGGGCCCAACGGTCGAGCGACAATCAGGAGTGTTCCAGATAGCGCCACCGTCACCGACTCAAATCGTTCACCTTCGAAGTCGGAAATGAGGCTTGAAAGTGAGACCCAAAGCGCAACGGCGGCACAAATTTCAAGACCACTCGGGCTAATGACCGAGGAAATGAATATTACTCCCGGAGTAATGGCGATGAGCATTGGCAGCGTCGACAGAGATCGTCGCTTCAAGCAGATAAATGCCAGCGCGAGCATCGAAGCACAGGCTCCGGCGATCGCCGCCCGCGACAGCCTGAACGCCAAATCGTTGGGTCCCGCCAATGTTCCAATTCCGCTGACCGCAAAACCACCAGGTGGATAGCGACCCATATTCGTCCATGCCGACACATCCGTAATCGGCTGATCTTCAATCGGTGTATTGCAGGCGGGCCGTTCGCCATACGGCGCAAAGCACCACGGAACCTGATGCGCCGAGTTAAATTGTGGGTCAATATCGACCTCGGTCGACCAATATGACAACCCTAAGTTGGCCGTCACGCGGGATTGATCCACAGAGCCGTTCGTCGACCGAGACACTTTCGGAATTCTTCCGTCGACCGAAATCGTTGGTGACGGGGATTTGACGACATTGTCGGTTTTTCCGACATCCAAAATGACGAGGCTCCCATCATTCAATTCGGCATATACCGCATACGATCGAGAGTCATTATTTGGCAAACTTGCGCTGATTGAAAACCCGACCAAGGTCTCGACGTCGATATCGAGTGACTCTGCCACGTCTTCGCGCGACCTAGTTGGAACCCCAAACGCCCCAATGTGACCATCGACAGTCAAGATGACTCGACTAATTCCACTATCGCTATCGAATGCCCAACCATCGACGGTGATGAACCAACGATCAAGATCCTTGCCAACGAACTCGCCTCGAATCAGCGCGGCCGATTTAATGAAGTTCGACGGCTCATCCGGACCGGCTCCTAATGGAATAAGTTGGGACCACACGAGCATGCAAGCAAACATCGCAACACCAAACAAAAGTCCTCGCCGAATTGGTTTAATATCCTTCATTTTTTGTTTCACTTGCACGCACCAAGACTAGAGTTGGAATCTAGAATCACACACCATGCTCGACCCATCAGGCCAAAATTCGGTTCTTGTATTGCCGACATACAATGAAGCCGAAAACATAGAGACATTTATTAGGGCAGTTCGCCATAGTTGTCCGTCGCTATTTATTTTAATAGTCGATGATGAAAGCCCAGATGGAACCGGCATCATCGCGGACCGATTGGCAAGGGAATTGAAAAACATCGAGGTAATCCATCGCGTCGGTGTACGCGGGCTAGGTAGCGCCTACCGAGCCGGTTTTTCGGAAATTGCCGATGGAAATTTCGAGGCTGTCATCACAATGGATGCGGACTTTTCTCACGATCCGGCAGTTATACCCCAGATGCTGGCGACACTCCAATCCGATATAGCAATAGTTATCGGATCGCGATATATCACGGGTGGCGAAATTCGTGGTTGGCCGCTGCATCGAAAATTACTGTCGCGCTGGGGGAATGAGTACACCCGTTGGGCGTTGCAACTAAATGTGCGGGATTGCACTTCTGGATATCGGATCTATTCTTCGGAGGCTTTGGCGATAATAAATCCATCGCTTGATCATGGCGAAGGCTACGTGTCGTTGACCGCGCTGCTTCGACGCGCACAACAGCATCAGTTGACGATGACCGAAATTCCAATTACGTACACCAATCGAACTCTGGGATCTTCAAAAATGTCTTGGCGAATAGTTCTTGAATCTATGTATCTCGTGACCGCTCTTGGAATCAGGGATCTTCAGCGTCGAATTGGCAGGAGGATCCGCCGCATCACTTAAGCGAAACGCTATTTTTCTTTTTTGCGTCTACAAGCAGAATCCAAACTTGACCAACATCCAACGAGAACGGCAAACCATCTACTAGAAATGATGTTCCCCCCGAAGCAATTTGCCGTGACCAAGTAGCCGCAAACCGCTGACCATTACGCAAAATGAATGCCGAGCCGGACCCGACAGTTCGCGCAAGCGGAGTTTTTCCGCCGAATCTGTCACCCTGGCTTGAGTCATTTTGCTCCACAAATTGAATCACCACGGTTCGGGCGATAACCGGTTGACCGGTTACGTAATCCTTTTGAACCCAACCATCGACCGAAATCGCCCAACCCTTTCTCGACCAATCGCCACTAATTATCGACGACGGCCAAATTGCCTTGAAGGATTTGATAACAGCCCCACCTGTTGGAACTGAGCGATCAAATGTAAGCCCGATGTCACCGACGACTCCGAGCCCTTTCGTTTTGGCCAGCATGTCAGCCAGTTCGAGCATCTGATTGTGCGGCACTTCCTTTTTCAGATTGCGGTAGAAAAATTCACCTTTTTCTGTCGGTGACAAACTCACCGCATTTGAGCCAGCGATTTGCTTAAGTAAAACTTTATTTGCCCCGCTGAATGCAAAACCCGGGGCCGAAAACTGTTTCAGAATTTCCAGGTCCGAAATGCGGCCGCTTCGAACTGGACCGACCACTTTGGGGAATTTTCGGTTGTACATGGCGGCTAGCCGTGTAAGTCCCCACTCAACTTGTTCGACATAGACCAAATCGGCGTCGATCAATCCGGTGTGCGGTCGGGCGAGTCCCGTATTGTCAAGTTTGACCATCACCACCGGCATGTCGGACCCTCCTGGCAAACCAGAAAGTGGGCTGTCGCCCTCGACTGCATAAACGACGCCAACTTGCATACCTGTGATCAGCAGACATGTGGACAGAAACCAAATCGAGAAAACTCGCAATTTGGTGGCGATCATCATCTATCCCTGGACCCAACCAGTGCGTCCCTTTACTTTCTTACACACAAGTTTTGTCTTGGCCACAGTGGCATAGATTATCCAATGCGCCAATACAATTATGGTCGCCTGATTTCTCATTGGAGGTTCCATTGTGGCAACCGATCAGTTAACTCAAGCAATTGAGCAATACCGAGAAGAAGGTTACGCGGTAATTCCAAACTTCATACCCGAAAGTGACGTCGCCGAACTACAACGTGAGACCAAGCAACTCTATGAAATAGGACTTGAGCACCCCACAACTTACCGGCATGGCAATCTGCTCTTTGAAATTCTCCCCGAGCGTCATTTCAATAAGCGATATGTTGTTCAAGCCCATTGGTTCGCCTGGATAAGCGACTACTTTGAAAGGTTCCGTCGACGGCCCGAATTCCTTCACCTTCTTGAACCGCTTCTGGAAAGAAATGTCAAGCAAGTCGCCCAACAAATCCACTGGAAACCACCGGGTGCGGATAAAACCGGTTATCGCTTTCACCAAGATTTTGGTTTCCGCGAAACCGGCGCGAATCTCGGCAATGTGGTCGCCGATTCAGTTCAAGTCGGCTTGGCCATTGACGAGTCCCACCATCAAAATGGATGCCTCCGCATCATCCCTCGTGGCCACGAACATGGCTACTTAGGTTTGTCCGACGATGGCGCGGCAATAATGTCTGGTCTGACTCCCAATGAGGAGTTGCAATCCGTCGGCCTTGATCCCTCAACAATGATTGACATTGAATTGAATCCTGGAGATGCCGTGATTTGGGGGCTACTCACCGTCCATGGTTCACTTCCAAATCTCTCTGACTCTGATCGTGCATTGATGATTTCGAGCTATGTCCGCGCGGAAACTTCCATGCGAGGAGAATGGGCATTCCGAGACGGTATTTCCACTCCACTCGGTTCCCAGCCGCAGCTATGCAAATACGAGAAACTTCATGAACGACCGGAGCCGCATTACATCGACTCGGAATGGTTTCTGTAAGTATCTGTAAATGATGGATAGCAGTCATCCAGATCCGGTGGACGTCATTAGTCTCGACGACGCCTATGCGGTCAAAACGCCGTCCGACAATAAGCGGTTATATGCAAAATGGGCGTCAACGTACGAAACTTCATTTGTCGAATCAAAAAAGTACAGATATCCCCGAGCCGTTGCCGAGCATTTTTCCAAGATTGTGCCACCTCAGATAGGTGAGAACTTTGTCGACATCGGATGTGGTACTGGAATCGTCGGAAGTTGTTTGTCATCACTTCGACCGAATTGCCAAATTGCCGGAATCGATATATCGCCAGAAATGCTTGCCGAAGCAGCCACAAAAACCCGCGGCGACTCTTCGCCGGTCTATTGTCAGCTGATTGAGGCTGATCTCACAATTTCGCTACTCAGTCAATTCGACAAGTTCGACGGGATGCTCAGCGCCGGCACTTTCACACATGGGCATTTGGGTCCCGAAGTATTCAAATTGCTGGTGCCTTTGGTCCGTGCTGGCGGTTGGTTCGTCATTGGAGTTAACGCCGAACACTTTAGTTCCCGCGGTTTTGCCGAAATGCTTGATATCACAGAGCGGAGCGGTCACATTGAGTCGCTTGATCTTCATAGAGTGCAGGTGTACGAGCAAGGCAGCCCGCACTTTGGCGACCAAGCGGTGATCGCCACGTTCAGGCGAATCAATTAGTATTCGAGTAAAGGAGATCTTTCATGTCGGGTGTTGCGGTCATCACGGAAGCATGCATAAATGTCAAGGATCGCGCCTGCGTAGATGTTTGCCCCGTGCAATGCATATACGAGTTTGATGCGGCAAAGAATGTGCTTGTTTCTGAAGTGGAAGCCGGAAACGGCATCGTTGAAAATAGCCACGCCCCAAATCCGGACTCTGTTGCGATTTTTGGTGACAGCGTTCTCTATGTAAATCTCGACGAATGCACTTCCTGTACCGCGTGCTACCAACCCGATGTCTGTCCAGTTGGGGCGATTTATTCCGAGGAGCAAGTCCCCAATGGCACAACGAACACAAAATATAATTCGGAAGATCCCAACAAGGGGCATGATCACACATTTTTTATTCAGCTAAGCCGTGACGTATTCGCGGATTAAATGGACAATCCTCACCCACTAACGGTTACCGAAGCCGTAGTTTTCCTGCACGAGCAGGGTTACACGGACGAAATTGAACTGAATGGACCAAAATTCGTGTGCGCGCGAAACAACCTTTCATACGATCTCGCCAACGTAATTGTTGACCACACCTTTCGCTTTGAAGGAGATAGCGACCCCGGCGACGAGGCAATTGTCCTTGGCTTGCGCTATCCAGACTCCGATATTCGAGCGACGCTCGTTTCTGCTTATGGCCGCGAGGCAGACCCCGCTACCGCAGCCTTCTTTCGCCGCCTGCGACAGTAGTAGGTGAATTTGACTATCTGACCTTGGACCACGACCACGCGTAATTCTGATCCGAGATGTCACGACCTGTTTCGGCTACTGCAAGTGGTCTAAAAGTGTCAAGCATCACGGCGAGTTCGTCAGTGCTGTTCTTACCAACGCTGGACTCATAGCTTCCAGGCTGAGGCCCGTGCACAAATCCAGCCGGGTGAAATGAAATTGAGCCGACCCCGATTCCAGATCCGACACGACTAGCGAAGTTTCCGGCGGAGTAAAAGAGCACCTCATCGCTGTCGCTATTTGAGTGATAATAAGGAACCTTCACCGCTTCAGGATCAAAATCCAATGGTCGGGGCACAAATGAACAAACCACGAACCCGTCCCCTTCAAAGGTTTGATGCACCGGGGGCGGCTGATGTATTCGGCCGACAATGGGTTCGAAGTCGTGAATACTCAGTGCCCACGGGTAAAGCGAGCCATCCCAACCTTGTACATCAAAGGGGTGTTGCCGGTAAATATGTCGACTGATTCCGCTGTGGTGCCGCACCAAAACCGTTACGTCCTCTCCGTCGGCTGTAAGCGGATTCTCAGGCGTTCGAAGATCTCGCTCGCTATACGGCGAACCCTCGAGAAACTGTCCATTCTTGGACAGATACTTCTGCGGCGTTCGAATATGGCCTCGGGATTCAATAAAAAGCAATCTCAATTTACCGTCCGGACACCATCGAAGCGTGGTTCCCTTGGGGATGACGACATAATCACCCTGACGAATTGAGATTGTGCCAAAAATAGTTTCAAGTTTTGCGGATCCGTCTTGAACGTACACCAACTCGTCGCACGAGGCATTTCTGTACAGACTCGAGGTCTGGCTTGTTTCCGCCCACGACAATATGACATCTGCGTTTCCCAGCATTTCATGTCGATCAAGGGCCACATCGGCAACCGGTTGCAGCATGTCAGTGCGTAGGTGTCGAGGCGTTAGCGGTTTGTCAAGGTGAAATTCCGGAGTTTTGATGTCCACCGATTCGATCCCGACCAGTGCCGACGGCGAATAGCGGTGATAGAGCAATGCCGATCCGGACGAAAATCCTTCCTGACCAAATAATTCCTCGACTAATCGCGAGCCATCGGAATGGCGATGTACGACATGGCGTTTGTGCGGGACGTTTCCAACTCTGCGGTAATGCGGCATCAGCTTTTCCCCCCACCAACAATCATTCCACTTACAGAACCAAGCCCAATCCGAGTTTTTGAGTCTGATCCGGCCCATCCACGTAGGACAATCCGATCGCCGTCTTCGAGGAAACTGCGAGACGTTCCATCTGGAAGCGCAAGCGGCCGAGTCCCCCTCCAGGTCAATTCGATGAAACTGCCCTCACTTCCGGGGGTGGTGCCCGAAACCGTTCCGGAGGCAATGAGATCTCCAATTCGAGCCGAAGCTCCATTGACCACGACGTGGGCCAACTGTTGGGAAAAAGTCCAGTACATGTCGCCAAAATTATTGCTCGAAATCGTTTTGGGTTCGATTCCACTTTCACGCATTGCGCGGGATTCGAGCAACACCTCAAGCCACAGGTCAAGTCCGCCATTTTTGGTGCCGCGTAAATATTGAGCGGGCTCGGGTTCCTGCTGAGGTGCCTGCACTCGAAACGGCGCTAGAGCGTCAAAGGTGACGACCCAGCACGACATCGAAGTGGCGAAGCTCTTACCTAAAAATGGTCCAAGTGGTTGATACTCAAAGGCTTGAATGTCCCGCGCCGACCAATCATTGACCAGACAAATTCCAAACAGGTACTCCTCCGCATTGGCCGCGGTTACTTTCGTTGTCGCGCTGATCTCGCGACCAACGATCGCCCCAACTTCCAATTCAATATCGAGCGAACGCGACGGACCAAATTCGGGCTGACCATCAACTAGTCGAATACCGCTTGGACGTCGAATCTCGCTTCCATCGGCAACAATGGTTCCGGTTCGTCCGTGATATCCGACTGGGATGTGCCGCCAGTTCGGAAAAAGCGCCTCGCCGTCGGGGCGAAACAGACGGCCAAGATTTGTGGCGTGGTGAATAGATGAGTAGAAATCCACATAGTCACCAATTGCGACCGGAACTAGCATCTTTAGTTTGGAAATCTCGGTTGCGTGGGATGCAAGGGTTGCGGCGGTCTCTGTCGAAAGAATACCTTTTTGTAATATCTTGCGAATGTGTGTCCACACGGTCGGACCAAGTCCGATAAACGAATTTAGAGTTTCGGCCTCGAACGCTTCGACTAAAACCGATCTACTGACGACCTTCGAATCAAATAATCCGGTCGCGCACAGTGACGACATATCAAGTGCATGATCTCCTAATGCAACCCAGACCCGGGGCGAGCCAGACCCATGTCGACCAACTCCAAATGGAAGATTGGTGGCAGTAAATGAACTCCCAGCAGGAATCGGGATCGAAACCAGGTCGTTCACAAATTTCCGCGGCGCGCTTGCTCTCGCTCGATTGATTCAAAAAGCGCCTTGAAATTTCCTTCCCCGAATCCGGTGGCACCACCTCTTTGGATTATTTCGGCAAAAAACGTGGGGCGATCCTGCAAAGGTTCGGTGAAGAGTTGCAACAGATATCCATCCGGTTCATGATCGACGAGTATCCCCAATTTCTGAAGCTCATCCCACGGCAAATCGAGAAATCCAAGGCGAACTCGAACGTCGTCAAAATATGCCGCGTTCGCTTCCAAAAATCGCACCCCACGGGCTCGAAGACTTGCGATAGCGGTCATGATGTCGCTCGTCCGAAACGCGATGTGTTGAACACCGGGCCCTCGATAGGAATCGAGGTATTCCTGAATTTGACTTCGCTTGAGACCTTCGGCTGGTTCATTCAGCGGCATCACAACATTGTCTCGATTCCAAACAACGGTGGAACGCAGGGCCGAAAACTCTGTTGATATCTGCGCCTCGTCAAAGTGACGTAATTGTGAAAATCCCATCACATCTTCGTAGAACGCAACCCACTCATCGAGCCGGCCCCGTTCGACATTACCTACAACATGATCGACGGCCTCCAAACCAACGTGTGGGCCCGGTGACTCCGGTGGCAGAGCGTCGCGCGTATATCCCGGACAGTAATAACCGCGATAATCACTTCGATCAACAAATGTATGTTTCGTCTCGCCATAGGTTCCCACAGCCGATAGCCGGAGGGTTCCGAACTCGTCGCTTAACTCATATGGTTCCCGCACCGACCGCGCCCCGCGTGCAACCGCGGCATCGAAAACTGCAGTTGCATCATCGACCACGAATGCCAGATCATGTACGCCATCACCGTGTTGACGAACATGCGACCAGATTTCTGAGGTCGGCGAGATCCCCGCGGTGACCACAAGGCGAATGGATCCCTGTTCCAATAGATAGGACGCAAAATCCGCTTGCCCCGTCTCCGGACCCGCGTAGGCCGAAACATGAAAGCCAAACGAAGCGCAGAGAAAGCCGGCGGTCGCCCTGGCATTTCCGACCCAGAATTCAATCGAGTCCCAACCACGCAGTCGCGCCGCTGGAGTTGTCATCACTTGGTCTGCCGATGTCATTGCGCAATCACCTCAACCACAGACTAGACAGTCCAAACGATACTTATTCGGTCAGCCCTTCTTCTTCTCCTGCTTCTTTAATCGCTTCTCTTTAAGGGTTAGTTTTGCAACCTTCTTTTGATTTGGATTGCTCTTTTGTTCCTTGTTAGCCATAGCCGCCCCATTTCGTCATGTTCGAAAACGCGATTTAATTACGCCACCCGACAATAGTCGCTAGCTAAGTCACCGCTTACATTTTGAACCCAGTCGATTCTCTGGCTTGCTCGATTACACAAAACCCGGCGATTTCAACTTCCCGGAGGGCGATACGTGGCACCTTTCGACTTTTGCGATGCGGTATCCACCTCTTCCGCCGTAATCAGCGGCGTGAGTTTGACGCTGACTTTTCCGGACGAGGAAACGATGAGGCTTGCTGCGGTTGCCGATGCGCTATCCGGCATGTCGATAACGCAGACAATATCGTCCGAACCGTATGCAAAGTAGAAGCATTCGACTGTGCCACCAAGTGACTTCACCAAGGCAGTTGCTTGTGCCTTGCGAGATGATCCGCCTTCGGAAAGCAGCGCTTTGGCTCCGTCGCTTGTGTACGAACCGGTTAACAAATAGTGAGGCATTTCAATTTTCTCCCAATTCTCAATTGGCAATTCAACTGAATCGGAATGTTATGGCCGCCCACCAATCATTACTAGGGGTAAATTTGTGCCTTCAGCACGTTCCGCCGGCTCCAAAATTCTGTGTCCAGATGTAACCTCTGTATTTGCTGTCTGCTCTTGTACTGGCAATTCCGACTCCTAATTGATTGATTTTCGAATTGAGAATATTGGCCCTGTGGCCAGGCGACTTCATCCAAGCCGCCATTACAGAAGCGGCGTCCTTAAAACCGGCGGCGATATTTTCTCCGGTCCAGCGCGATTTTGCACTGCCATAGAATCCCGTCATTCGAATTCGATCGGAAGGCGATTTTCCGTCGGGATTTTTGTGATCGAAGAAATCTCGGGCATTCATGTCCTGAGAGTGCGCAAGTGCCGACTGATCGAGCGTGAAGCACTCGCTCAGTGGACCAAGCCCAGATTCTGCACGCTCTTTGTTGACGATTGTGAGGACATCCGCGATAAAAGACGTGAAAGGAAACTCAGGTGGCGGCGGTGTCGTAGCTGTTTCGATCAAAGACCCAGCCTTGGACTGCTCGGCAACCCACCTGAGCTTCTTTTCAACCTTTGTGCATTTGTAGGTAACGGAATCGGTCACGACTACCGCGCCGGTGTCTTGGCACTTTCCCCCGTCCTTGGCCGCCAATGAAACCGAGCTCCAAAGCCCAACTGTCAAAATGACGGAGGAAAAAACAGAGGCAATTGCGGTTCCCCGACGCATATGCGTCGCATCGTACTCAACAACTGATCAAATGAATCAGCGGGTAAATGTAAGCAGGAACTCGAGTAGCCCCGACTCTTCATCGGATGCCAAACTGATTGGTGTGACAGAGAGTCAAGTTTTTGAACCATTTGATTCAGGGTTCCTGGACGTCGGGGACGGCCATCTCCTCTATTACGAGCAAATTGGGATACCCACCGGAACCCCCGTCGTCTATCTGCACGGCGGCCCGGGCGCCGGCTGTACTCCTGGCACGCGGAAAAACTTCAATTTAAAATTGCATCGGGCCGTGCTGTTTGATCAACGTGCATCAGGAAGGAGCACTCCACACGCTTCC
The DNA here is from genome assembly GCA_039916865.1 of Ilumatobacteraceae bacterium. Lineage (GTDB taxonomy): Bacteria > Actinomycetota > Acidimicrobiia > Acidimicrobiales > Ilumatobacteraceae > UBA3006. The sequence goes on along the minus strand of JBDSKN010000073.1, from coordinate 19,081 downwards.
GAGGAAGGTGTCGATTGGGCAAGCATCGACCTGAATCATCACATTTCCGACATCGAGAAACTTCGAAAACATCTCGACATCAATAGTTGGATTGTTTTTGGAGTGTCATGGGGAACAATATTGGGAGCGACTTATGCAGAGTTACATCCCGAGAGAGTAATTGCACTAGTTCTTGGCGCTTTTTCCACCGGAACCGCTTACGACGTTGATTGGCTCACCGTTCATGCCGGTAGATTCTTTCCCGCCGAATGGAGTGAATTTGTGAGCCACATTCCATCAGAGCTGAAATCTTTGCGAATCGTCGACGCCTACAACTACTTGCTGATGGATACCGACCAAGAAATTCGAGTCGCGGCCGCTGCAGCGTGGTGCAAGTGGGAAAACGCCCACGTGGCCACCACGCCAATCTCACGGCCAAATCCAAGATTTGAGGATCCAAAATTTCAACTTGGATTCGCCCGGCAGGTGACCCATTGCTGGCGTCACAACAACTGGCTGGGTGACAATCAGATCATCCGCAATGCCGATCGTCTTGCAAATATTCCGGGTTGGTTGATTCACGGTCGACTCGATCTGAGCGGACCGTTAGATGCACCTTGGAAACTTCACCAGGTCTGGCCAGGTAGCAATCTCATCGTTGTAGATGACGAGGGACATGGTGGACCCAAGATGGCGGGACACTGGTGTCGAATTCTTAACGATCTGGCCAACTGACTGAGCCAAGGCAAGTAGCATCTGCCACATGAAAGCAGCTGTCTACTACGAAGTAGGTGAACCCGAGGTACTCCGATATGAAGATGTGGCTGAGCCACAACTCCATCCAGGTGGACTGCTGGTTGATGTTCGAGCAATCGCCATCCAAGGTGGTGACACGCTAAATCGCCGCGGTGGCATTCTCGCCTCGAAGCCGCACATCGTTGGATACCAAGCATCTGGCATCATTCGCGAGGTTGGTGATGGCGTAACGAAGTTTAAAGTTGGACAACCAGTAGTTGCCACGATGGCGTTTGGCTCACACGCCGAGGTGATCAGTGTGCCGGCCGCATTCGCCTGGGCAGTTCCAGATGGACTTTCGATTGAAGAGGCCGCCGGTGTTCCAGTCGAGTTCGGTACGGCCGATGACTGCTTGTTTGAATTCGGACACTTGAAATCTGGCGAAGCAGTTCTTGTTCAGGCTGGCGCCAGCGGCGTTGGGCTGGCGACGATTCAATTGGCTAAAGCCGCCGGAGCAATTGTATTTGCCACGGCTTCGAGTGATGAGCGCCTGTCCCGATTGACGGAATACGGACTCGACCATGGCATTAACTACAAAGTTGCAGATGTGGGTAAGGAAGTTATGGCACTGACCAATGGCGCCGGGGTGAACCTGGTTGTTGACTCCGTCGGTGGCTCCGCACTCGAAGGAAGTGTGGCGGCGCTCGCCTATCGCGGTCGAATTAGTTGGGTTGGCCGTGCCGGTCGCGAGGTGCGTCCGCCCGAGGTGTGGCCGATCATGCAAAAGAATGCATCAATCACTGGTGTGTTCCTCGGTGCGGAGATGGCCCTAAACTCGGCCCGCACTTATCCCATGATTGGAAACCTGCTGGGGCGGATCGCAAACAAGGAACTCAAAGTAATTATCGACAAGACATTTCCACTCGCCGATGCGGCAGACGCGCATCGCTACATCGAAAGTCGCCAGGCGTTCGGGCGAGTATTGCTGATTCCATAGACGACAAAAGTCGATCTGATAAGGCATTTGCGGCAATGATGCAGGTGCGCAAGATTGATATTGCCGCGCTTCAACGAGCGGTCGGCTAGCAGCGAAATCTCTGAGGCGACGCCGGGAATCGAAAATGGCGCTATCCACCTGCAATCGATCCCCGATGTCACGCAAAGATTTAAGCGGTAGTCGCTTCCCTCCAATCGGCCGAGTCGACGCGGGATAGGATGCCCGACGATGCCATCCGAACGTATCCAGAGACAGGTTGATCTGCTTCTCGACGAGGCGGGTACGGCAATGTCGCATTGCGAATGGGATGAGGTTGCGCAAAAGGTGCGTGCTGCCCTGGCGATGGATCCTGAGAACGTAGACGCACCGTTGCTATTGAGAGCCGCCGAGGCGAATCTCGGTGGCACTACCGCTTCTGTTGCCGACCCTGGCGCGGTGCCGGTTCTTGAACCGGCGACATCTCTTCCCACTTCTTTCGTTGCTGGCCGCTACCATGTGCGTCGTTTCCTCGGCGAGGGCGGTAAAAAGAAGGTTTTCCTCGCGCATGACGAATCGCTTGACCGAGATGTTGCTTTCGCGTTGATTAAGACCGAGGGGTTGGATGCAATTGGGCGTGAACGCGTCGTGCGCGAAGCGCAGACGATGGGTCGGCTGGGATCCCATCCCCATGTCGTCACTATTTTTGAGATCGGCGAGGATGGGGGTCGTCCCTATGTGGTCACCGAATTGCTGGGTGGAGGCGATGTTGAAGGGCTACTCAAGGGCGAAGCCGACGTGCTTCCGCTGACTCGCACACTCGAGATCGCCAAGGATGTCTGTCGCGGGCTAGCGTTTGCTCACGCCAATCAGGTCGTGCACCGTGACCTTAAGCCCGGCAATGTCTGGCTCACCGCCGATGGTGTCGCCAAGATCGGTGACTTCGGATTGGCTGTCTCACTTGATCGTTCGCGCCTCACGCAACACGGGATGATGGTCGGGACGGTTTCCTACATGCCGCCTGAGCAGGCTCTCGGCGGCGAAATTACACCACAGGCCGACCTCTATTCGTTGGGTGCGATGCTTTACGAATTCGTCACAGGCAAACCACCATTTCAGGCTGACGACCCTACCGCTGTCATCTCACAGCACATCAACATGCCCCCTGTTGCGCCGTCATGGAACTCGGATCATTGCCCGCCAGAACTTGAAACTCTGATCATGCGACTCCTAGCCAAGGTGCCGACAGATCGTCCGACCTCTGCACGCGAAGCGCTCGAAGTTCTGGAACGAGTGGACCCGCACGCAAAATCCGCCTCGCATTCAGACTCGAGCGCGAATCCACTGGATCGTCTGGCCCAAGGCGCGTTCGTGGGTCGCGAGGGCGAATTAAAGCGCCTGCGCCATGCCTTCGACCAGGCGTATGCCGGTCGCGGCTCGGTAGTTGCCCTAGTTGGTGAGCCAGGTATTGGTAAGACGCGCACGACACAGGAACTTGAAACCTATGCGCGTCTGCGCGGCGCGCTCGTCTTGTGGGGTCGGACACACGAATCGGCTGGAGCTCCGGCTTACTGGCCGTGGCTACAAGTGGGCAATGCTTGGGGGGCGGCCGTGGATCTGCTGGGAAGCGGTGGCGGACGTCTTCAAGGCGGGGCGGGCAACGTCTTCGAGTTGGTTCGACTCTTTCCCGCGCTTCGCCAGCTGCCTGGATTCATTGAGCTGCCAGATGAGGCTGATGCTGAAGCAGCCCAGTTTCGCCTGTTCGACGCGTATGCCCAGTTCATGCGCAACCAGTCGGCCGACCAGCCTTGGCTGGTGATACTCGACGACTTGCACTGGGCAGACAAGCCGTCTCTGCAGCTGTTGCAATACGTGGCGCGCGAGCTGCCGAACATGCGCGTAATGGTGGTCTGCACATACCGCGATACCGAACTCTCTCGAGTGCATCCCCTATCCGAAACGTTGGTTTCGCTCAACCGAGAGAGCGACTTGCTTCGCCTCCCGTTGCGCGGTTTAGTCCTGGAAGATGTTGCCAAGTACATTCGCACTTCGACTAACACCGAGCCGCGACCTGAGCTGGTGCGACGGATCTTTGAAGAAACCGAGGGCAATCCGTTTTTCTTGTCAGAGGTCGTCAAGTTGATGGCCCAAGAGGGGACGCTGACCAAAGAGTCCGTCTCTGACATCGCCATACCCGACGGGGTGAAGGAAGCCCTTGGGCGCCGGCTAAATCTTCTGAGCGAGGAGACAAACGAAGTTTTGACGGTGGCGGCGGTGGTCGGCCGCGAGTTCACCTATAACACGCTTAGCCTTCTCGGCGCCCGCGACGAAAACGATCTGTTCGGGTGCATCGAAAAGGCGGTTAAGGCCCGCGTCGTCGAGGAAATAGATCCGCCAGGCCACTATCGCTTCACGCACGCCCTGATGCAAGAAACGCTTTTGGGCGAACTCTCCACGACGCGACGCGTCCGTCTACACGGGCAGGTAGGCGAGGCCCTTGAACAGCAATGGGGTCTGCGTGCCGACGAGCAGGCGCCATGGCTGGCTGCGCATTTTGTCGAGGCGGCGACACTTACCGATCGTCACGCCAGAAAGGCGGTGCACTACTCACGGTTAGCGGCCGATGCAGCGGCCGCGCAATATGCCTGGAACGAGGCCGCACGACATTATGAGAACTGTCTCTCACTGATCACGGCCACGCAAGACGCATTGGGTCAAGATGAAGCCGCACTGCTCGTGAATTTAGGAATCTGTCGTCGAGAGGATCTCGATTGGGAGGTGGCGTTGCGCTGTTTGATGAGGGCGATTTCGATATTCGAATCGCGAGGCGATGCGATAAACATTGCACGGGCAACCCTCGAGGCGCAACTGATCCCGACGGTCCCAACCCGAAAACTGCAATTGGTTGAGAACGCCCTCGTTCTGCTAGGCGACCAGGATCCTTATCTAGAGGCGATGCTGCTATTGCGGCAGCTCGGATCTATTGGAGAAGATTTGAGCCTTGACCGCCGCGACGCCATCCGTAAGCGCGCAGAAGAAATTATCGAGGAGCACGGGCTCGAAGATGCCAGAGTGTGGCTAATAATTCAAGATGGGTCTGACGCACTTAACGAGTTGCAGTTCGAGACGGCTTTCGAAAGATTTAGTGCGGCTCGCGAGCTTCGGCAAGACCTTCACCGTGCTCGACCGGCCCTCCTTGGATTCGGATTGGCTAGGACGCTCGCGGCGCCGGTCGATGAAGGACAGGTGGCACTCGAGGCGGCGCTCACCACGATACGTTCAATTCATCACGGCTTCACCGAGGGAAGTATCCTTCTCCGCCTCTCTGGGATTGCCTTCGCGAAGGGTGATTATGAGAAATGGGAGTCTCTCTTGGAAGAGGTTTCCGGTTTGGCGAATAATTACTTCCCGGCGCTCCAGCGGGCGGCCGCCAAGGAGCTCGTCGGCGACCTTGACGCGGCAATCTCGCTGCTTCCTGACCCCGCGCTCGCTGGTGGTTTTCCTCCTTGGGTTGCCCAAATCCGCGCCGCTCGGACGCGTGTTCGCTTTCTCGCAGGCGACGTCGCCGGCGCGCGCGCTGAGCTCGAGCAGTTCGTTGCGGCACAGCCCGCCTCCGTTTCCCCATATTCCGTAGGGAGATTTTTTCCATTAACCGAACTCGATGATTGTGTCGCCGTAATTGGCGACGACTCTCTCGTGCGTCAGCATTACACCGAATTGATCCGGTGCGCCCCGGTCAAATGGGACCCGTGCGCCCCGCGTGGAGCCGACCGTATTCGAGGTACCCTAGCCAAGCGTCTTGGACTTCTCGATGAAAGCACAGCGCACTATCAACAAGGCCTTGAGTGGGCAACCGCCGGAAGTTTGAAAATCGAGACTGGGCGCTGTCTGCAGGGACTTGCAGCCATCGCCGACGAGCGCGGCGACCACAACCGGGCTAACGAGTACCTCGATCGGGCTGGCACACTGTTCTCACAAAATGGCGCAAAACTTTACCTCGATCAAGTGATCACGAAGAAGAAAATCCTGAAGGCGTAGAACTTCCGCGCATGATGAATCCAAAGGCGCAATAATCCATGATGATACAAATAATTGAGGCGACGCCGGGAATCGAACCCGGATACAGGGCTTTGCAGGCCCTTGCCTAAGCCATTCGGCCACGTCGCCGCGCTGAACACCGCCTTCATTACGCTGTATCGGTGCCCAAGCAACAGCCTGAGACTACCGCGATTACTTCGGGACGCGACGATTCAGGATCACTCGCGCCAGCATTGTGGTCGTCGAGTACTTGGCAGTCAAATGGATTCGAAGAAAGTAAACGCAACGCTGTTGCGACGCATTCGCTTGGCAATTATTCGCGTTATGCGAACCCGACGGTGCGCGCATTTGAACACTCGATCGCTGAGTTGGAAGGTGCCCAGGATGCGCTCGCATTTGCGTCCGGAATGGGCGCGGTATCAAGCGTAATTTTGGCGCTCTGTTCGACAGGCGACCATATTGTTGCTCAGCGACAGATTTACGGCGGCACGATCTCATTTCTCAATGGACCTTGTCAACGACTTGGAATTGATGTCACCTATGTAGACGGAACGCAGCCAGGTGCATTTGTCGGCGCAATTAAACCGGGCAAGACAATGCTTGTGCTTGCGGAGTCTCCCTCAAATCCACTCATGGAAATATCTGATTTTGCCGAACTTGGATCAATCAAGGGACCATTCACGATGGTCGACTCAACAATCGGGACTCCACTCGGGCAGCGACCACTTGACTTTGGGATTTCATTGGCATTGCATTCCGCAACCAAAAGCATTGGCGGACACAACGACGCAACCCTCGGCGTGATCGCTGGGGCCAAGGAAATAATCGATGCCATTTGGGGATACGCCGTGATGCACGGAGCTTCGGCGTCACCGCACGATGCCCTCAACGGCCTGCGCGGCATTCGCACGCTCGGAGTTCGACTCGCCCATCAATGTCAAAGCGCCCAACGAATTGCCGAGGCCCTCAGTAAGAGTCCAACTATCAATGCCGTGCACTACCCCGGACTTGACTCATTTCCACAACACCAACTTGCCGTTCGACAAATGCGCATGTTTGGCTCGGTGCTTTCCTTCGAAGTTAGGGGCGGTACGGATGCGGCCCGCCGCGTAGTGGACGGTGTTCGGCTTGTGCGTCCAGCGGCCTCTTTTGGCGGACCGGAGACACTCATTTGCCATACGGCGTCAACCACTCACGTCGGAATGGATCCGGCAGCGCAGAAGATTGCTGGAATTACCGATGGGCTGATACGAATTTCGGTCGGACTCGAAGCAACCGACGACATCATCGCCGATCTGAAACAGGCGTTATTGGCTTAGCGTTCTTCTTTGAAAATGACATGCTTGCGCACGACTGGGTCATACTTCTTCAATTCGAGACGCTCGCGTGAATTGATTTTGTTCTTGCGGGTGACATACACATAGCCCGTATCCGCCGTTGATCGGAGCTTGATGATCGGGCGCTTGTCCTTGCTTTTTGCTGCCATAACGGGTTACTCAGACTTTCTTGCCGGTAGCGCGAATATCGGACACCACTCGTTCGATGCCTACCTTGTCGATTGTGCGCAGACCTTTGGAACTTACATTGAGCGAAATCCAGCGCTTCTCGGACGGCAACCAAAAACGACGTTTGTGCGCATTCACCTTCCACCACCGCTTGGACTTGATGTTGGAGTGAGAAACGGAATGCCCCGTCGACGGGTGCTTGTCGAGGACATCGCAACGATTTGGCATTGGACAAGTATAGACGCCGAATAGCACCGCTACACTGTTCCCACTATGAAGAAAGACATTCACCCCGAGTCGCGAATGGTCGTATTTGAAGACGCTTCGGCGAACTATCGATTTCTTACTCGCACGACAATGAACCCCGATCCCAACAAAAACACGGTCTGGGATGACGGCAATACATATCCCGTCGTTCAACTCGATATTTCCAATGCCAGCCACCCGTTCTTCACTGGCCAAATGAAAATCATCGACTCGGCCGGACGTGTTGAGCGCTTCAACAAGCGTTATGGATCGCGCAAAAAGACCGTTGTTAAAAAGGCCCCCGTAGCAAAAAAGTAGTTACCTGGCCTTGCGTACTGCGCCGGGTGACATATGACGGATCGAGGTCTCGCCGATCAGACCCAGTGTGCGCGTAATTCCAGACGTGATGTGCTCGAGCGCCCACTTCACACCTACTTCACCGGCGGCACCTAGGCCGTATAGATAGGGTCGTCCAAACATGACTCCCCGTGCACCGAGTGCACATGCCTTCACGACATCGGCGCCGCGACGCACTCCGCCGTCGATGAGAACCTCGATGCGGTAGCCAACTGAATCCATCACCTCTGGTAGCAACGCAATCGGGGCCGGGGATCCGTCAAATTGACGGCCACCATGATTGGACAACGCAATGGCGTCGACCCCCAGCTCGGCAGCGATTAGTGCATCTTCGCTGCATTGAATGCCCTTGATCATGAGCGGCAATTCAGATTCCTCTCGGATCCACGCCAAGTCTTTCCACGATAGCGTCGGGTCAAATTGTGCCGTTACATAATCGGCGAGCGAAACGGCCCGCGAGCCGTCAACATCGTTTCGCCCCGCCACTGCCGAAAATGTGATCGGCTCACCGCGTACGAAGTCCCAGGTCCAGCGCGGGTGTCGGATGCCGTCGATGAAGGTTTCTAACCCAATTTTGGGCGGCAGAGTGAAACCCCTTCGCACATCCCGCTCGCGCCGGCCAAAAACGGCAGTATCCACCGTGAGCATGATCGCCTTGTAACCAGACGCCTTGGCTCGCTGGACTAGTTCGCGCGAGAGTCCTCTATCTCGCCACACATACAGTTGGTACCACAGCGGGCCGGTTGCTACGGCCGCCACATCCTCGATGCTGCGCGTGCCAAGTGTGGAAAGCGTGTACGGCAATCCGAGTTCGCCGGCCACTCGAGCCACCGCCAGCTCGCCCTGAGGATGAACGATTCGGGTGAATCCTGTCGGAGACAGCGCAACCGGAAACGGAACGGACTGGCCCATGATCGTCGTCGAAGTGTCTATCTCTGAAACATCTACCAATACTCGCGGTCTCAATTCAACGCTGGCAAAGGCCCCCGAATTATTTGCCTTGGCCAATTCATCCTCGGCGGCGCCATCGATGTAGTCAAACACTCCCCCGGGTAGTCGACGCTTGGCCAAGAGGCGCAGGTCATCAATGTTGGCGCACTTGGCGAGACGCCGCTTGGTGCCATTGAACTCGAATCGACGTAGCCGAACCACCGAACGAATTGATTTCAACATCGACATGCAATTCTCATTTCAATGAGTCAATGATTTGGGCGAGACCCTCGATGGTGGTGCGCGGGTTAACGATGCAAAAACGCAACACGGTTTCTCCGTTCCAACTACTGGGGACAACGAATGCAAGACCGCTCTCCAGCGTTCGATCACTCCACTCCTGATATTGATCCGGTGACCATCCGAGGCGGCGAAATACCAGCACCGATAATTCCGGTTCAATCACGAGTTCGGTATGTGGTGCACTACGAATCAGCTCGGCTCCGAGTTGGGTGACCGCGAGTGTTGCCTCCATCGCGTCGGTATAAGCATCGGTTCCATGCATTGCCAGGCTGAACCAAAATGGTAAACCGCGCGCTCGTCGAGTTAAGTGATGCGCCAGGTCGGCCGGGTTCCACGCCGCGTCCAGCGCCTTATGTTCGTCTTGTTCCAGCACGTCAAGATATTCGGCATGTTGAGTATGTGCGTGGCGGGCCGCGGTCGGATCGCGATAGATGAGCGCGCAGCAGTCAAATGGACCGAATAGCCACTTGTGCGGATCTACGATCAAACTGTCCGCGTGCTCGATTCCGTCGAAGAGGCGCCGCACGCTTGGCGCACATAGTGCCGCCGCCCCATATGCACCGTCGACATGAAACCAGGTATTGATTCGTTTCGCCTCTTGAGCCGCTGCCGCCAAGTCATCGACGACGCCAACATTGGTTGTGCCGGCGGTGGCAACGATGGCACAAATGCGCCCCCGATCCTGCTCCGACATCTCGCCCAATGCACTCTTCAGTGCTTCACCACGCAGTCGTCCACGCTCATCGGCAACAACCTTCATCACATTGGCATCCATTACCTTTGCGGCTTGGGCTACCGACGAATGTGCACCAGCCGATGTGACAATGATTGGCCTCACGGCATCGAGGGCTCCATCGGCCAGACTGCGCCACCTCCAACGAGCCGCGACGAGCGCCGACAGATTACCCGCAGTCCCGCCACTGACAAACACTCCACCAGATGTAGGGGGCATTCCGGCCAAGTCGGAGATCCAGCGCAAGGCCTGATTTTCGGCGTATACCGCGCCAGCACCTTCCAGCCAGGAGCCACCATAAATGTTGGACGCGGCGACGACCAGATCGAATAACACCGAACTCTCTGTTGGAGCGCCCGGAACAAATGACAGGAACAAGGGATGATCGACACTGATGCATGACGGGGCCAATTCGTCGACGAATTCCTTCAGCACATCTAGACCGTTGCGTCCTTCCGGCTTAATTGTGTCGCCAACGATTTTGCGTAACTCGCTCAGTGTGTACGGACGGTCGAGTGGCGGCGGGTCCATGCGGATGCGCTCCATCGCATACTTGACAATTGCCACCGCCAGCTCTGCACTTTCGTCATCGTAAAAGTGCATTAATTGAGGCTTGCTTATTTCGCTCACTTGCGTTTTCCCTTGGCGGAAGTAACCGCGGCACGAGTAGGTAAGGATGGCACAGCGCCACGCACCGTAGTCGCTAATGCGCCGGCGACGGAAGCCGTCTCACAGGCTTCCCGCATCGATACCCCAAGGGCCAATTCGGCACACAACGCACCAATGAAGGCATCGCCCGCCCCGACCGTGTCGATCGGATTCACTTCAATGGCCTCGACATGTATTCGCGTCTGATCGGAAAAAATGTCGGCGCCAAGTTCGCCTAGGGTCACGAAGACATTGCCGACCCCGGCCGCCATTATTTTCTCGGCTCCACCAAGGGCGAGTGACTCTGTCTCATTGAGCACGACTACATCGGTGGAACTGAGCACATCGACAGTCAGTGGAGCCGCGGGTGCCGGGTTCAACACGGTTTGCGATCCTTGGCGATGAGCCTGTGAAAAGGCCGCCGCTATTACGACTTGCGGCACTTCGAGCTGGGCCAACACGATCTTTCCGACCGGAATTTGGAAACGTGCGACATCTGAACCGACAAAGGCATTTGCCCCCGAGACAACAACGATTGAATTTTCTCCGTGGGCATCGACGCTAATAAACGCCCGCCCCGTCGGAGCATCGACGAATTTCAGTTGCGTGATGTCGACGCCCTCCACTTCCAAAATCTTGCGAAGGTATGTGCCGGCATCGTCGTTGCCCAAGCAACCAACAAAGGCGGTGTGTGCGCCCATGCGTGCGCAGGCAACTGCTTGGTTGAGCCCCTTGCCACCTGCATATTCCGCATAACTTGTGGCGCGCAATGTCTCGCCTGGTAACGGCAATCGATCAAGTTGCGTTACTAGGTCGAGATTGGCGCTCCCGACCACGACGACATCGAACGACATCTCTCCACTTTGACACACGACTACTAGTCTCTTCCGCATGACAACTCCGGTTCCGATGATCATCGACTGCGACCCTGGCCACGACGACGCAATAGCCCTCGTCGTTGCGGCGCGCCATGCCAATATTCTCGGCGTCACCACCGTGGCCGGAAATGCGCCGATCACCTCAACGACTCGAAATGCCCAAATTATTCTCGACCTAATCGGCTCCACGGTCGAAGTGCACCGTGGCGCGGTACGACCGCTAGTTGCCGAGGCTCGGCATTCCGCCCACGTGCACGGGGAGAGCGGCCTCGATGGCGCTGATCTTCCGGAGCCATCGCGGGAACCGGCGAGTACAGATGCTGTGGGGTTCATCATTGAGACATGTCGACAAAATGAAGGAACTTGGCTTGTGCCAACAGGTCCCCTCACAAACATTGCGCTGGCACTTCGCAGCGCCCCCGACTTGGCGACGCGAATAGCCGGAATCTCACTGATGGGCGGAGGTACTTTCGGAAATCGATCGTCTGTTGCCGAATTCAATATCTGGGCAGACCCCGAAGCGGCGGCAATAGTATTTGATTACGGCGGTCCACTGATCATGAGCGGACTCGATGTCACGCACCGGCTACAAGCGACTCCCGAACGAATCTCCCAGGTGCGTGCGCTGCCGGGGCGACTTGCCAGTGTGCTCGCCGATCTCTTTGAATATTTCACGAACGTATATGTGAACCGGCATGACAACATGCAGGGTGGCGCGGTCCATGATCCGTGTGCAGTTCTTGCCCTGACCCACCCCGCCATTTTCGAGCGACGCCCACAGCACGTAATGGTAGAAACCGCCGGCCTGCTTAGCCGGGGCATGACCATTATTGATCAACGTGGGCTCATTGAACGACTACCACCCAATTGCGATGTGCAGTGGAATGTCGATGCCGATGTTGCATTTGAGATAATCGTCGAGGCCATCGGCTACTTTTCTCGGTAGCCGCTCTGACTAAACAATTGAAGGAAGACATCGATTATGACCGGCGACGAACACGGACGACCAGAACCTCCTCCGGTTGCCAACGAGGTTGACATGGTCCTGGCATACCTTGACTACCAACGCGCGACCTTGGCTTGGAAATGTGCGGAGGTCGACGCGACCGGGTTGACTGCGAAAGTCGGAGTTTCGTCAATGACGCTGGGCGGATTGCTCAAACATATGACATTTGTCGAAGAACACTGGTTCTCGCGGTGGTTGCATGGGCAAGAACTTCAATCACCGTGGAACACGGTGGACTGGAAGGCCGACCCGGACTGGGAGTGGATTACGGCAGCCGATGACGCCCCCGAACTGCTCCGATCTCAATGGCTTGATGCCGTCGCCCAATCCCGAGTTTTAGTTGCCGAGGCAATCACCGACGGCGGGCTAGACCGACTGGCTGATCGCGCTTGGCCCAACGGCGAGGCTCCGAGCCTGCGATGGATCCTTCTGCACATGATCGAGGAATACGCCCGACATAACGGGCATGCAGATCTCCTTCGCGAATCGGTGGACGGGCTCACAGGCGAATAGCCGCTGTTACCTCTGGATTGGTCACCACCTCATCCGATACCGATTCGCGGCACTTTGACGCGCGCCGCGAAAGTTGGTAAAATTTGTTCGATCGAGGAAACAACATGGGAATGAAAGAATCAGTAAGCGCACGCGTCGAGGCATCGCCGGAGACTGTTTTCAAGTTTGTTACCAACGTGTCGAGGCTGCCCGAGTGGAATGTTGCGATCACGGAGGTCGTCGAGACCCCTGCTCTACTTGGAGTTGGATCGGTATGGAAAGTGCGTATCCACGCTCTCGGTCAGACATGGGTGAGCAAGTCACAGGTGTCCGTGATCGATCCGCTGACGGGCCGTTTCGCCTACCGCTCCCAGTCTGATGACGGCAACCCCTCATACGCCGATTGGGAGTGGCATATCAGCGGTGACGGCGCTGGGTCAATCGTCACCGTCGCCGCTGACCTCAACCCCATCACCTTCTGGCGAAAGCGCCTATTACTCCGAATTCGTCGCGGAGGGCTCCGCAAGGAAATGCGAGCTTCGCTGGTCGCCTTGGACGACATCGTTCACGCTTAACATCGCTTCCTGCCACCATCGTAGAAATCTTCTGGAGCGGACGACGAGATTCGAACTCGCGACCCTCACCTTGGCAAGGTGATGCTCTACCAACTGAGCCACGTCCGCAAACTTACGGATTGGAGTTTAGCAGGGGGTCTACTACGACAAGTGCGTCGCGAATCACACTTGCTTTCACTGCAAAGCGAACGACTCCGGCCAAAGAGAGCAGGACCACGGCCGCGCCAAGCATTTGCAAAGGCGCAATTTCTTGGCCGTACACGATCCATACCGAAGCCATCGAAATAACCGGAACGAGAAGTGCTATCAGTGATGTCACCGAGGCATTGACATATCGATGTGCCCAAACCATCAGACCGTGTCCCAACACGCCAGGGATCAGAGCCATCCCCAACAGGAAGCCCAAATCTCGCAGCGATACATCGGCGATGTCGGAGCTAAACAGTAAGCACACCGGCACCACCACGATCAGTTGAGAAATACTGATTCCGAATAAATATGCCCAAGTGGAAATTCCGCCTGTCCTGGCTCGCTTGGAGGCAATGAAATAAATTGCCCAGAACACGGCATTGAGGAGCGCAAAACCGTCGCCCAAAAGCCCCGCCCCGCCAGAACCACTGGCCCCAAACACCACGCCAAAGACGCCGACGAAACTGAGAACCGAAAAGATTACTTGTCGACGACTGACATGTTCGTGCAACAATCTCGGCGCGGCAAGCAAAATCAATGCGGCAGACAAATTGGCGATGATTGTCGCATTGGCGATTGACGTTTCCTTCCACGCCACGAAACCAAAGATGTTAGAGATGCCAAATACAAGTCCCGGAGTCAGGCTCTCCCTCATCGTCTCTCGATTGATCTGCACATGTCGCAGTCGGGTGACGAGGAATAAAATCGGTGGCCATAAAATCATCCGATAAAAAATTGTAGAAAATGTGGAAACATCAACAGCCAAGAATAAGAGTGGCCCGATTCCCCATGCGAATGTGGCCAAGAACACTCCGGCCAGCGGTAGGCCGCTCGAATTTTCCTTGGTCACGTACGATTATCTGGAGGGCGCAGATCAATGCGCAGCGTCAAAATGCCTTCGTCGAGTTCGGCTTGTGCGTCACTTACCATTGCAAAATCTTGAAAGTCAACTTGCGCTTGTTGCAGAAACATTTGTCGCTCTTCACCCGCAACGGGTGGAAGTGGACGGCGCTTTACGGCGGCGGCCCGCTCTTTGAAGCGAGCGATCATGTCATCTGGATTAAACGCGGAAGCCATATCTCCAAACTACTTCAGCAGGGGATCCACGGGTTTGCTGCTGATCGGATCCGATGTGGAATGACCCGTTGTGCGCTGAGTGGTTCGCTGGGTCGGACGAGGAGATTTTGAGCCATTGACCAACTTTCGTGCAGAACTGATCATCTCCTTTCGATCCTCCTCACTAGCCCGAAAGTACCGCCGCTCACTCATGATTTCTAGTGGCGCCAGGGAAATTGGCTCCGGTCGTGCCGATGTCCAAAACCACCACGTGAGAACCACGAGTCCGAGTCCTATTGCTATGAGAAACAGCGCCACAAGTGCAACAGACTGAATGATTGAAATGACGGCTATTGGCGCAAACATTTGCTGACCAACCTACTCTTTGAAATTTGAATCTAGAAAGCGGGCGATCGGCAGGCCGACCTGTTCGATGTTGAGCAGAAATGAGTCGTGGCCGTGCGGCGAATCAATTTCGACATAATTGCAGGCGATTCCATTTCCGGCAATGGTCGATTGAATTTGGTGTTGCTGATAGGTCGGATACAAGATGTCACTCGATATTCCCATGACAAGGGTATTGGCGCTAATTCGATTCATCGCCCGCGCCACACTCCCTCTCCCCCTGGCCACGTCGTGTAAGTCCATGGCTTTGCCAATGATCAGGTAACTGTTGGCATCAAATCTCCGGTTGAGACGATCACCGTGATGATCGAGGTAACTCTCGACTTCAAAGCGATCCCAAAGCCCGAGCCCGCTATTACTGGCTCCACTGTCGGCAAGATCGCGACCAAATCGATCGGTGAAAACATTGTCGCTTCGAAATGTCACTTGCGACACCATCCGAGCGATTGCCAATCCTTGCCATGGGCCGTCGCCGGGCGATGCGTTGTAATACTCCCCGTTGTTCCACTTGGGATCGAGCGAAATTGCCCTTCGTCCGATCGCTCCCCACGCAATTTGTTGAGCCGTAGCTTGGGCGCACGTCGCAATCGGTATGAGGGTGCGCACTCGGTCAGGAAAGGTAATACCCCATTCGAGTACTTGCATTCCACCCATTGATCCGCCTATCACCGAATGCCATCGCTCAATTCCAAGTGCGTCTGCCAGATGCAACTGCGCACGAACCATGTCTCGCACGGTGATCACCGGAAACCTCGATGCATATGGTTTGCCGTCTTCCGGATGCGGTGACGATGGTCCGGTTGAACCTTGGCACCCGCCAATTGTGTTACTACAGACGACAAACCACTTGTCGGTATCGATGGCCAAACCTGGTCCAATCGCGCCTTCCCACCAGCCGGGTGTTTTGTGACCAATTTCAGCCGGGCCGGCGGCGTGACTGTCGCCCGTCCAGGCATGACACAACAACACCGCATTTGTTCGCGCATCATTGAGACTTCCCCACGTTTCGTAAGCAATTAAAACATTCTGCAGAGTAGTGCCACCATCTAGGGCAAACGGTCGATCGTTTGGAAACTGCACAAAGCGACGGCGACCGGCATTATCACCGAGTTTCCAGGCTCCGGTGGCGGGATAATCGTGTCGGGTCATTTTTTCTTTCACGGCTAGTTGAACTATTCGGAAGATGCACCGTGAAACACCGGCCCGTTGCCTCGCCACGATGGCGACGCCACATCCCCACCCGCAGGAGGGCTGGCACCGTGAGCTCGAACCCCGGTTGCCGGACCACATGGTCTCTCGTGATGCAACTATCTTGCGGAATGAAGGGTAGCCCCCGCTATCGTGTTTTCACTACGGCGGGCGGAGTTGGCGCTGTGGTCTGCCACGTGCTGGCGACCTGCCGTTTACTGCGAGGCATGCAATGCACAACTATCTCATTCCACTTGCCGAAACTCGACAAGTCGGAACCAAGGGGTACGGCAGTTTTGTTCGCCAAGATATTGGTCGCGGATCAATCATTGCCACATTCGGCGGCCAAGTTGCCAACCTGACGGAATTGGCCAAGTATCCCGACGAACGCCGTCGCCGTTCGATGCAAATTGAAGTGGATCTGTATCTGGTCGGACCTGTCGTGCGAGAGCCCGGGGATTGCATTAATCACTCCTGTGCACCCAATTGTGGAATGCGCAATGCCACCCAGCTTGTATCGATGCACGACATACAGAGAGGGTCGGAACTCACTTTTGATTACGCCATGAGCGACTCCAGCGACTACGACGAATTCGAGTGCTCGTGCTCGACGAAAATGTGTCGGGGTTTTGTCGCGGGCGGCGACTGGCGACTGGAAGATGTCCGGCAACGCTATGTTGGCTACTTTTCACCCTATATTCAGCGACTCATCCGCTCATCACAAAATTCGCGCCTGTTGTCCAAACGCGAGGTAGAGCATTTATTGGCCGAGGTCGATGACTCGCCGGTGGCGGCCGTCTTAAAAGCACTCCGCGTCGTCATCGGAATTCCGTTTGCGTCGTGGGAAACGGCAATAGCGATGTATTGCAATAGCGACGCTCGCCAGGCGAGCCTCCTCAATCGGGAGGTGTCGAGCGTTGACCGCTTGACGGCTGAGCTTAATGAGACTCGAGGTGCCACTTACCGCGATTTCGGGATACCCAGCGGTAAACAACTCCGGACAGCCAGTGCACGCCTGGAACCGTCAAGATCGCCCCAATAGCGGACCAAATCCCGCCCCCGTTTCGCAACACTCGCGCTATTGCATTGTGGGCGGACAATTGTTCCAGGCTGTTCCCCCGACGCTCGCTAACCCACTGCACCGCTTGTTCGCACATCTCTGTGGTTAGACCTAACTGGGCAAGATTTGATTCTTGCCAGGTGACAACTTGCGGTTGGTGTCGGAGAAACCGGCGCATTAATTTTATGCATCGGCGGCAAAATTCGCATTCACCGTCAAATACCAATATTCCTAAATCTCGAGAGGATGTGCGACTCACAGTATTAGCAATATTGGCATTAGGTTGGCTGTCGCCATGTATCGATTCCTGTACTCCCCTAGGTGGATGGTCCTCCACATTTCCGTCGCCATATTGGTCGTCGTCATGGTCAACTTGGCGTTCTGGCAAATCGATCGTCTACACCAACGGCAAGACTTTAATTCGGTTCTCAAGTCTCGAGCTCCGGTTGCGGCGCGGCCACTTGCAGATGTGCTTGCCAAATACCCAGATCCGGTCGCTGCACAGTGGTACCGAGTAATTGCGGAAGGAATCTATCTTCAGGATGAAGAGATATCGGTAGTCAATGTAATTCAGGACGGAGTTGCCGGTCATGATGCCGTCACCCCCCTGCTACTCGACGACGGTCGGGTATTGCTTGTCAATCGCGGATTTCTGTCGTTGAGCATCGACTCCCCTAATCCACCCGTTGGACGCATCGCTATTGAGGGACGACTGCGCACCTCGGCCGTTCGTCGAACCGGAGCTATATCGGATCCGTCCACCGGCGAGCTGGTCGAGGTTCAACGAATCGATATTGACCGGCTATCTGGGCAACTTCCTTTTCCGCCCGTACCGATGTATGTCGATCTGCTTGGTTCCGAGCCACAAGATAGCGGATTACTTTCACGTATTAGTGATCCGGATTTTACCAATGGACCGCATCTCAGTTACGCCGTGCAATGGTTTCTCTTCTCGACGATGGCGATTGCCGGATGGACCATCGCGGTGCGACATCAGGTGAAGAAAGGTC
This sequence comes from Ilumatobacteraceae bacterium, assembly GCA_039916865.1. GTDB lineage: Bacteria > Actinomycetota > Acidimicrobiia > Acidimicrobiales > Ilumatobacteraceae > UBA3006. Next base: position 775 of record JBDSKN010000073.1, on the reverse strand, counting down.
AGCCCTCGAGTTGAGTCTCTAGTTTGGCCATCCGACGAAATTGCTCGACCACATCGGGACTTTTGTGCAGTGGATCGAAACTTCGATATGCAGTATCGACGTTGACACATATCCGCCCGTTTTCCGCCAAATTGGCAAATTGGCTCTTCGCATTTCCGTGTATTTCCTGAGCAATATCGCGGGCGGCATCGAAAGCATCAACCCCCTCGTCAAACCGCGTTTTGGCCTGGCACAACACATACGACAGATAGTCCCGAACCTGAGCAACGCCATTTTTATCCGTTAGCGGACCGTGCCCAGGAACGACGGTTTCAACATCCAGCGCCGAAATGAGATCACATGCCGCGATCCAATTTTCGAGCGGGCCGGCCCAGACGATAGGCGCACCCCCGATAAACAGAATGTCACCCGTAAAAACAGTTCTCGTGTCGGCAACAAAAGCGATGGTGTCGCCGGCGGTATGTGCCGGTCCAACTTCGATTAGCTCAATGGATCGTCCGCCGACCTCAATATCTAATCGCCCATCAAAAGTTCGAGTTGGCGGAACTAACTCAATATCGTCGAATTCAAAGTCACCAAAAAAGCCGCGAAAGAGTTCACCGACTTCGCCCGGTGCTTTATTCAGCGCGGCCAAAATACTCGGTGGAACTTCGGCCATCTCGTGGGCGGTTGCATTCGAGGCAATGATTTCGGCGCCTCGCACCAATTGATTGCCATAGCAGTGATCGCCGTTCGCATGTGTATTGACAACTGTCCGAATCGGCGCTGTTTGGAC
>JBDSKN010000072.1:0-17846 GCA_039916865.1 Ilumatobacteraceae bacterium | reverse complement strand
TCCGGTCCAGCCATGGTTCGAGATTGCCAAGCTCATGGGCCACTTTTCGATGCGAGAGAACGATTGCCGAAGGCATGTCCTACATGATAAACGCAAGGAGCCACCGGTTTCCCGGTGGCTCCTTGTCTATGTTCGTTTTCGATTAAAGGGTTACGCCCTGAGACCCCTATTTACCATCGAAATTACTGCATCCTTGACTGGAACCATTCCGAATACAACTGCCCCATTGGCGACGATGACAATCCAATCGTCCCAGCTGCCTGTTCCTGGAATCCATCCGCCGATGACGTTGATATCGAGCAACCACATCATCAAAATGCTGATGACAAGGCTCCAATTGGCTCCGATGATTGGAATTTTTCCGATTGATCCGGAAAGTCCAAACGTGCTGAATATTGAATTGACGACGTGGGTAACCGCGCCGAGCAGCACTGCCAAAAGTAATAGTGCACCGAGTACGTACATGAATTTTCTCCTCATTCCCGCAGGAATTTCCTGCTATTTCGAACTTACGCCGTTCCGTATCACAAGTGGTGGATGTCACACTTTCGGCATTGACTGCGGTTTTGAGGCATACGGAATATGGGCTAGGTCGTTGCCGCCGAATTTTCGGGAGACTGGCCTTGATCGGTTGAACCGGCGCCGACATGGTGATAGACGGCTGTTGTTAAACGCTGCAGATCCTGGGTCAGTTCGTGGACCGCTCGAGTCAGCTCAAGGTTTTCTTTGTCGATTTGATAGGTGTGGAGGGCCAGTTCACCTGAGATAGTGTCGGCCCGCTTCGCCGCGATGAGCAGAATCGATCCCTGCATTGCGGCCAGACACGAGAGTACGAGATTGAGCAAGATGAACGGATACGGGTCAAACCCTATATTTCGGTTATAGGCCATCCATATACCCAGCAACACCAACGCCGTAAAGACAAATGGCCACGAGCCCATTCCATTGCGGACAGTATCGGCAGCCCGTTCGCCCCGAGTTAACTCGTCTCCGCTGCGAATGTGTGGGTGCCTCTTTAGAGTCAACATAGAACCCTTCCTGCCTCGGCAAGTCAATTGAGCGAATGCCTATCTGTTGAAAACTTACTCTTCTGAACGACTGAACTCATCGCACCGCCACTACCGAACCTTCCAATATGGCAATTTCGCTCGGCCTAATATTCAATACCGCGTCCAATTCGCTTAATTGGAATGTGTCGGCGTCGACACTAATTGTCGCTCCTCCACCCAAAGCCACAAGTGCCTCGGCTCCCACCAATTTGTCCCCGGCGATTTGGATATGCAAATGCAATTTGGGTGTACCGATTTTCAGCATCAAATTGATGTCTTTGGTTGGTCCGTCGATGATTGTGGCCTGAACCGATGACCCGCCGTCAAAGACCACTATCGATCGTGGGCCACATACTTGGGCAACCCCATCAATAGTGAGCATTACTCCATTTCCGGTGGCGACGCAAAATTCGCGAGTCACCCCATCCAACACCGAAAATGGCACGTTTTGGGTGATGTCAGCCGTGGAGAGTCGCCACGACCAGCCGTCAGGCAGATGACCGTCTGCGGTGATCTCGTATTGCACGCCCATGCCATTGCGCCAGGGCTGTGGAATCCGACTGGAGGCACGTTGGATTACGGGCAATAGCGATTTCCCTTTTCGCGGTAGACCTGAACATCTCCAAGTTGTTTATCGGTGATTCCGATGACGGATTCCAGATCCACGCCACAAATGACCGTATTAGTGAGATTGGCATTTGTAAGATCTGCGCCGGCCATTACAGCGGCGGTGAAATTTGCGCTGGTGAGATTGGCGCCCGTGAAGTCGACCCCTGCGAGATCGGCACGAATGAAAGATGCCTGCTTAAGGCTCGCCCTAATGAACCTGGCACCGGCTAGCGAGGCAACGCTGAAATCGACGAAATCGAGTTTGAGATTGGAAAAATCAAACCCAAGCAAATTGGCGAACTGGCACTGCAACACCTTGATACACATTTCATCGGTTGGGGCGACCGTGGTCTCGGGGGTAGGTGCCACCGTGGTTGTCACCGCCGTCGTAGATGGGCTCAATGTTGTGGTGGATTCCTCGATTGGAATCGAGGTCGAAAGTTCGGCTGTGGTCGTGGGCGAAAGTACAGGCGAATCAACGGAACACGCGCTCAGGGAAATTGCGCCAACGCAAATGAGCGCGCCGAACCGTGACATTCGACAATTCTAGGCTCTGACCCACCTGGCATTGTGGCGATGTGTGGTGCTCGCAGTTGGCAACTCGGGGATAGATGTTCAACTGCGAGCACACATCTTTAATCGTCGGACCAATGACTACGAATCGCTACGCCGAACCGACGACAACAAATGGAACAAGTGTCCCTTAGTGCAACTTCAGAATTTGTCCTTATATTCCCGATGTTCCCGATTCACGCAGGTATCGGCGCAAAACATCGAGGGCGCTTATCACCGACAACTGTCGCATTTGGTCCCTCGCCCCAGGCAATTGCAGCGTTCGCGCCAGAGTCGTGCCATCTGGCAGAGCCAGCCCCACACACAACGTTCCGACGGGCATTCCGTCCTGCTCGCCTGGTCCGGCCACACCGGTAAGGGCCATGCCAACATCGCTGCAAAGTACCTTTCGCACGCCCTGGGCCATGGCGATGGCTGCGATCTCAGAAACGACAGGTCCAGCCGGCACACCAAGTAGATCTACCTTCACCTCGCTCGAGTACGACACAACAGCACCGCGAAACACATCGCTCGCCCCTGGAATGTTCGTCAGTCGGCCGGCGACCAGTCCACCGGTGACCGACTCCGCTAAACCAATCGTGAGCCCTCGCTCACGGAGCAGTTCGATGACCACCGATTCCATTGAGTCGTCGTCGACGCCAAAAACTATGTCGCCAACGACAGTCCGAACTTTTGCGTCCCATTCGGCCAGTATCTTTTCGACTTCCTGGTGATTTCGAGCCTTCGCGGTGAGGCGCACCTTGATTCCATCCCAACCGCTGGCTAGGAACGCCAGGGTCGGATTTCCGAGCGGCTCGAGTTCGGCGATGATCTCAAATAGTTGCTCGTTTAAACCACTTTCACTATTGCCCCATGTGCGCAACACTCGACTGCCAATTGCCGATACCGTGCCGCTGCGCCGCAGCAAATCAGGCACAATTGCCCTCTCATACATTTCGTACAATTCGATTGGAACGCCGGGCACCGCGTACATCACCTTTTGGTCAACCGGGCAGATGAGCCCGGGCGCCGTACCCCGTCGCTGAGGAATGACCGTGGCGCCCTTTGGCACCATGGCTTGGCGCATATTGATTTCCGGCATCCGACGATTGCGACTGGCGAACATTTCGGCGATTGCCGCGCCAACGTTGTCGTCGTACTCAAGCTCAACACCCATAACTTCTGCAATTGCTTCCCGGGTGATGTCGTCGTGCGTCGGTCCGAGGCCGCCACAGATGATGATGGCGTCGGCGTCTGCGAGTGTTGAGCGCAATGCCGCGACCACGCGGCCGACGTTGTCGCCAACCTTAATTTGCAGGCACGAGTCGATTCCGGCCAGTGCCAATTGTTCTCCAAGCCACGCCGAGTTGGTGTCGATAATTTGACCAAGCAGCAACTCGGTACCAACCGCAACGACATCGCAACGCATTGCTATCTACTCTTTGATTTGATTGGCAGTGCCCGAATTGCGTATTGGGCGCCGCTCACAACGGTGAGCGCCACGGCCAACCAAAGCGTGATCATCCACGTAAACGTGAAGTCCGCGGCCGTAAGCGGAAGAACGGCGAATCCCACCGCCATTTGTTGGCTAAGTGTTTTCAGCTTGGCCGTGCGACTGGCCGGCATACTCACTCCCTTGGCCCCGGCAAACACCCGATAGACGCTGATCGCAATCTCTCGCACCGCAATAATGGCCACCGGCCAGACGCTAAAGACGCTGTGGCTCACGAGCGTGAACATTGCCCCCAACACAAGAACCTTGTCGGCGAGCGGGTCAAGAAATGCTCCGCTGCGTGTAGTTCCATACTTTCGTGCCAGGTTTCCGTCAATCAAATCGCTTAGACAAAGTACAAACCACAACCCGGTGGCAATCCAGGATCCACCCTTGTCATTCGGAATCACCGCAAATAGCAGAGGTGAAACGAGCAGTCTGCTCACCGTGACCGCGTTTGCCCAAGTGCGAATTGCACTTGGATCAGTTGACACCGTCGCCCCCCACGTCGCCTGCGTCGAAGGGAGACGCCCCAACGGCGACCAAATCTGGGCCCATGGCATCGGCGATCTCAACATCGTGGAACGAGCCAACCGCCAGCAAGTGGTCGACATGAATTACTCCGTCAATTGATGGCGCCTCGCGATGACTTCGAGCAATCCCTCGTTCGTCCACGAGCACCCGCAAGGTTGTACCGATCAGGTCGTCGCGCCGGCTCGCCGTAATCGAGTCTTGTAATTCACGCAACTCAGCAATGCGCTGGTTCATCAATCCGACGGGAACCGGGTTCGGTAGCCCGACGGCAAATGTTCCTTCCTCCGGGCTGAATGTGAAAAAACCACACCAGTCCAATTGCGCCTGCTCAACAAAATGTATGAGCTGATCATGATCTTCTTCGGTTTCGCCTGGGTATCCAACAATGAAATTACTCCGGAAGGCTGCGTCGGGTTCGATTGACCGAATGTCGGTTATGCGCTTGAGGAATCGGTCTCCATCTCCCCACCGTCTCATTCGACGCAGGTGGGTTTTCGATACGTGTTGAAGTGAGAGATCGAAATAGGCAACCCCCGTGTCAAGAATCGCCTCGATGAGTTCGTTGGAGAGATCGCTCGGATACAGATACAACAATCTTGTCCGTTCAACTTTTGCCGACACAGCGCGCACAAGCGGGACAATCGACCCCGCACCGAGGTCGATCGGTCGATCCTTTCCGTAACTGGCCAAATCTTGTGCAACCAGAACAATTTCCTGAGCGCCAAGTTCATCGACTTCGCGAAGGATTGATTCGATGTCACGACTCCGCTGCGGTCCGCGGAATGATGGAATGGCGCAAAATCCACAGCTGCGATCGCATCCCTCGGCGATTTTCACGTACGCCCATGGTGAACTTGAAGGCGGTCGAGGCAAATTGAGCAGGTCGAAACTGGGAATATTGGCGCTGGTGACCGCGAGTGACTTGCGGCCGAACATGACGGGCACCCCAAATCCAGCAACCTGGTCTACTTCGGGCATGGCCGCAGCTAATTCGGACCCATATCGTTCCGCCATGCATCCTGTGACCACTAGTCGGGCGCCTTCCTTTCGGCGGGCCCCAAGGGCAAGCACGGTATCGATGCTCTCTTTACGCGCGTCTTCAATGAATGCACAAGTATTCACCACGACCACATCGGCCACCGCTGGGTCATCGGTGGCGCTGAGGCCATCTCGTAGCAACAGGCCAACGATTTTGTCGGAATCAACATCGTTTTTCGGACAGCCCAATGTCTCGATGTAAAACCGCTGTTGCACGGTCATTGAGCCTACCGAGGCTCAGTAGTTGAGGCGCAGGCCCTTGTACGGCCAGTTCACTGAGACAAGTTTGCCAGTTCCTGAAAGCGTGATGTAAGCGGTTTGGTAATCGATCCCACCGAAGCAAATGTTGGTGGTAAGTGGGTCGCCCGTGGCAATGTGTTGAAGAATGTCGCCCTGTGGCGAAATAACGGTGATTCCGCCGTTGAGAAGCGTGGCCACACACACGTTGCCCTCGCCATCGATGGCGAGGGAGTCCAAATACTGCAATCCAGGCAGCCCACACAGGCATCCCGACGGATCGGCTGGCGAAAGGTGCGCCGTTTCTCCCGGTCCCGTAATGGAGGCACGCAATACTCGTCCGGTAAATGTTTCGGCCCAGTACAACGTAGATCCGTCAGGAGAAAGTCCGATGCCGTTGGGCGCTTCGGTCGGAAAAATCACTTCCCGAATGAATGAGCCGTCAATTTTGGCATAGTAAATGCCGGTGAGATCGGCCGAACGGTCATGCCGGATTCCGTGATCGGTAAACCACATACCACCACTTTTGTCAAACACCAGGTCGTTGGGTCCGCGCAATTTGTGCCCGTCACATTCGGTGTACAGCTCGGTGACCGTTCCTGAATCGATGTCGACTCTTTGGATTCGGCCGCCAATGTAAGTTGCCGGATCAAATGGCCCAGGCAGAGTGAGCCCTCCGAAATTGACTTCGGTAAAGGATCCGCCGTTGTTGCAAAGATACAGTGCGCCATCCGGTCCAAGCGCAATGCCATTTGGACCACCTTCGATTTCGGCAATTGTGTTCCTGGTGCCGTCTGGCATCAACCGTGTGATGCACTTGCCAAACATTTCGACCAGCACGACACTGCCGTCCGGCATCGCGATTGGGCCCTCGGGGAAACGCAATCCGGATGCAACCTCAACGAAATCAGCCATAAGGCTTCTGACACTAACTGGCGCGTTGCAGCTGCTCAAGTTCTTCTAGAGTCATCAGAACTTCGCGCGGTTTGGAACCTTCGCTAGGTCCGACGACACCACGGGACTCGAGGAGATCCATAATTCGACCCGCTCGGGCAAAGCCGACCTTCAGTTTGCGCTGCAACATCGATGTCGAACCCTGCTGTGTTCGGACCACAAGATCCATCGCCTGACGCACCAGTTCGTCATCGCCGCTATCGCCGGTGGTGCCGCCGAATGCGGAGTTATTGCTGGGATGTTCGCCTTCGATTCCGCTGACATAAGCAATTTCAGGGGCTTGACGACGCCAGTGACCAACGATTTTTCGGACTTCGCTCTCCTCTACCCAAGCCGACTGCACACGTTGCGACACGGAAGTATTTCCGGGTAGCAGCAACATGTCACCCTTACCAATTAGTTTCTCCGCCCCGGGCTGATCCAAGATGACGCGACTGTCGGTGAGGCTGGAGACGGCAAAGGCCATTCGAGCCGGAATATTTGCCTTGATCACACCGGTTATCACATTCACACTTGGGCGCTGGGTGGCGACGATGAGGTGAATACCTACCGCCCGCGCCTTTTGGGCGATTCGCGTGATGCAATCCTCAACATCGCGCGCCGCCACCATCATCAAGTCGTTCAATTCATCAACGACGATGAGTATGTATGGAAAACGTTCGTATGTGCGATCTGAATATTCGTCGGCTATTAGATCCCCGCGGTCGTACGCGGCGTTGTAACCAATCACATCGCGGAAACCTGCCTCGACGAGCATGTCGTAGCGTCGCTCCATTTCTTTTACCGCCCAACCGAGGGCGTTGGCGGCCTTCTTGGGATTGGTGACGGGCGCCGTCAACAGGTGTGGCAAACGTGCAAATTGCGCCATTTCCACTTGTTTCGGGTCGATGAGAATAAGTCGAACCTGATCTGGAGTAGAGCGAACAAGAACCGAAGTGATGATGCAATTAAGGACACTCGATTTACCGGCACCTGTAGTACCTGCAATAAGCAGATGTGGAGTGTTGGCAATATTTAGAAACAATGCGTGGCCGGAAATGTCCTTGCCAATTGCCACCTCAAGCGGATGCATGATTCCGCGTGCCTCCTGCGAATCCATCAAGTCTCCGAGCGACACGAGTTCGCGTTGCTCGTTTGGAACCTCGATGCCAATTGCTGATCGCCCTGGAATCGGAGCAAGAATTCGGACATCTGTTGCGGCCATCGTGTAGGCAATGTCTCGCGACAGCGATGTCACATGGGCGACCTTGACACCACCTCCGAGAGACAGCTCGTAGCGAGTGACAGTTGGTCCGCGCGTGAAGCCCACTAGCGTGGTCTCGACTCCGTGCTCCTTTAACGCTTCGACCAGGACTTCGCCGCGTTGCCTAATTCGAATTTCATCGGCTTGGGCGTGTCTTGTCACCGACAACATGTCAAGGGTTGGTAGTGCCCAACTGCTTGCCTGAGCACCGGGGCCAAGTGGCATTTGAATCGCTTCGCCTTTTACAACCTTTGTTGGCGCAAATGTCGGCCCGGCGATCCCATGTGAGTCGCGACGAACTGTCGTCTTGCGTTTTACTCGTCGAGGCTCATTTTCCTCGTCGAGGTCAATGTCATAGAAAACCGGTGATCCGCGTTCACTTGCGCCAAATTCGTTTGCAGGATTGTCGAATGAGTCGTCGCGATTCGATTCGTGATCGACAAAACTGGCACCCGTCTCGGCAGACATTCCATCGACCCATGTGCGAATGAGTTTGATCAATTCGGGCAGCGTTTTTCCCGTGATGAGAAGCACGCCGCCGACGATCACGGCAAGCAATACGACAGTTGCCCCAATCCCACTCAACATTCCTCGCAGTGGTTCCCCGACGAGTGCGCCGAGCCAGCCCCCGGCCCTAGCCAGCGCATCGAGGTTTGCGTGGATGTCGTTTGCTCCCCACACAATATGAATCAGTCCGAGAATTGACACCCAGACGGTGCTCCATCCAAAAGCCAGTCTGACCCGATGCTGGACTTCGGTGCGCTTAATAAAAGCGACGCCGGCCGTAATGCAAATCACTGGCATTACAAATCGCCCAACACCGAGTAGCCACGACAGGGACGAATTGAGACCTCGGCCCAGGGGTCCGGCAATGGTCACATAAATTGAGAACGAGAGTAAAATACCTGTACAAATAAGCGCTATGCCGCCGAATTCGTGTCCACGTCCGACCAAGGCACTGCGCATATGAGAAAGCCGAGGCGGCCGCTGATTCACTGGTTCGTCGGGATCGACCGGATGATGGCTGCGAACGGCCTTTGGGCGACGACCTTTGCCGGTGCGCACTGTCGTAGAGCCCCGCCGGGGCTTATTTGCCATGTTCCCACCGTACCAATGGGGTCATAGCCAATTGGGGCATGGTCGAACCGGGAGAACAGAGTAATTAGAGGTCTACATCTCCATAACGACTGGGACAATCATCGGACGGCGTTTAGTTCGTTCGGAGACAAATTTGCCGGCCGCTCGCCGAACTTCCTTTTCGAGAGCATCGACATCGCGCGTGCCGTTTCCCAATGCTCGCTCGACGGCCACGGACACCGCCAAACACGCCTCGTCAATAAGGTCCTCTGCTTCTGGTGCGTACACCCAGCCGCGCGTAATCACTTCCGGACCGACCAACACCTTGCCGGCGCCGACATCGACCGTCACCACCACGACCACAACCCCTTCCTCTGCCAGAACTTTTCGGTCTCGCAATACACCGTGGCCCACATCGCCAACTATTCCGTCGACATACAGCATCCCAGCCGGGACGCGATCGGTTCGCTCGATTCCATCATCGGTGATCTCGATCACATCACCGTCTTCGCACACGATGATCCGTTGTTCGGGCACACCCATCACGCGGGCCAGATGAGCGTTGGCCACCATGTGGTGATACTCGCCGTGAATTGGGACAAACCACTCCGGTTCGGTGATCGACAAATACATCTTGAGATCCTCGGCCTGGGCGTGTCCGGTGGCATGCACATCCGCAATTCCCGAATGCACCACTTCGGCACCCGCCCGAAGCAGGCCGTCGATCACTCGATTCACGTTGCTCTCATTTCCCGGTATCGCGTGACTGGAAAAAATAACGGTGTCTTGGGGTCCGATCTTGACGAATTTGCTCTCGCCGCGCGCTAAAAGTGAGAGCGCTGCCATTGGTTCGCCTTGCGAGCCAGTCGAAATTACACATACCTTTTCTGGTGGAAAGTCGTCGATGTCTTCGATATCGACGATGCTTTTATCGGGCAATTTAATCAGTCCCAGATCACGAGCCAACCGCATGTTGTTGTTCATCGATCGACCCAGGGTGGCGACGACCCGACCCGCATCCACTGCCGCTTCGGCAATTTGCTGTACACGATGAATATGGCTGGCAAAACTTGCCGTGATAATTCTCTGTTGCTTGTGTTCGGCAAATAATTGTCGAAGCACCACCCCGACGGTGCGTTCCGACGGCGCCGACCCGCGCTCTTCCGCATTGGTGCTATCCAACATCAACAATCGAATTCCGTCGCCGGCAGCAAGTGCTCCGAGGCGGGCCAAATCAGTGCGTCGATCGTCCACCGGAGTTAGGTCAATCTTGAAGTCCCCGGAATGGACGATCACACCTTGCGGCGTGTGTAGCGCAATTGCGTGCGCCTGAGGAACCGAGTGTGTGACTGGAATAAATTCGACATCAAACGGCCCAATTTTGCGACGTTCATTATCTACTATCTTGATAAATTCGGTCTTTCCCAGGAGCCCGGCCTCTTCGATTCGATGTCGTGCCAATCCAAGTGTGACGGGCGAACCATAAATTGGGAATGACAACTCGCGCAGTAGAAATTGCAACCCACCAACATGATCTTCGTGACCATGTGTGGCCACACAGGCCTCGATGCGCTGTGCATTCGCCCGCAGCCAGGTGAAATCGGGAAGTACCAAATCGATTCCGTGCATGTCGGCATTAGGAAACATCAAACCGCAGTCGATGAGCAAAAGTCGATCATTTTGCTCAACGACCATGCAATTGCGCCCGATCTCTCCTAATCCGCCTAAGAAGACAATTCGGACGGGCGCAGCCATTATTTTTGCATGGTGCGAGCGAGACGCAAATTTTCAAGCACTTGCTTTGCCCGCACTTCCAGGCCCTTTGATGGCGGACCCATTGGAAGCCGCGCTTCGCCAACATTCAGCCCAAGGACATTCATCATCACCTTGGTCGGAAGTGGATTGGGATTCTCGTCGCCCGTTTCAAAAGCGAAACTCTCCAACAGTCTCTCATTTACCCTGCGAGCGCCGAGAACATCCCCTTTTGACCAGTAGGTAAACATCTCCTGATGATCGACGGCACTCCAGTGTGTCGCCACGCCAATCACCCCTACCGCACCAATTCCCATGAAAGGCAGAGTGAAACTATCGTCGCCGCTATATAACTCAAAAGTTTCGGGCACCTGCGACATAAGGACGGCGCTTTCGGCTGGATTGCCAGCGGCATCCTTGAGCGCCACCAGGTTGTCTACTTCGGTGGCCAACTTCAATAGTGTTGACGTGGTTATTTTGCGACCGGTGCGGACTGGAATGTCATACACGACGACGGGCAATTTTGTGGCCGCGCAGACTGCTCGCATGTGGGCATCGATTCCCGCTTGCGAGGGTCGGTTGTAGTACGGACCAACGACCAAAACGCCCGCAATCCCCAATTTGGATGCCTGTTTGGTCAGCTGAACCGAATGGGAGGTGTCGTTTGAACCCGTGCCGGCGATAACCGGAATAGTTACAGCCTCGGCCGCCGCGGCAAAGAGCGCCAATTTTTCATCATCACTGAGCGTGGATGCTTCACCGGTGGTGCCGCCGACCACCAAACCATCGTTGCCGTTTTCTTGCAACCATTTGGCTAACCGACGAACGCCGTCCAAGTCAAGTGCACCGTTTGAATCAAACGGAGTGACCATTGCTGTAAGGACCTGGCCGAAACGCGGCATAGAACGATGTTAGTCAGTGCGTTGTAACAGGGTCCCCCGCGCCAAGTTCAAATTTGAGATAGTCGTCGCCGGTATTGTCCCAGTCTTCAAACTGAATCACTCCCATTTCCTCGTAGCGACGGCGCAACCACTTGTCATTTCGATCCAGCAAGCCGAGTTTCTTGCAGTTCGGCACAATCTTTGAAAACAGCATCTGCTGGAACATTGTGCGGGTCGGATCATTCAAAATGAGTGGAATTACGGTCTTTGGGTCCACGCCCATGTATTCCCACACCTCTTGCTGCAAGAATCGATCCCGCATCCGGATGCCAGCTTCGTAGGCAAACTCCTGACGGTCCATCATTTCTTTATCGGTCATTCCGTCGTACACCTCTTTGAGGCTCAAAACCCCGAACGCGACGTGGCGGGCCTCGTCACTCATCACGTACCGAAGTAACTGCTTAAGAAGTGGCTCGGCCGTCAGCTGATGGAGGAACCCGAAGGCGGCCAAGGCCAATCCCTCAACCATGATCTGCATACCGAGATAGGTGAAGTCCCAGCGCGAATCGGCGAGAATGTCGTCGAGCAACAGTCCCAGGTGTGCATTTACTTGGTAGCCACCTCCCATTTTTTCGTCTAGGTATCGAGCGAAAACCTCAACATGACGCGCCTCGTCGACGACTTGGGTGCTGGCGTACAACTTGGCGTCGTACCACGGAACGGTTTCAACAATCTTTGCCGTACAGATGAGGGCACCTTGTTCGCCATGAAGAAACTGCGAAAGTAGCCATTTGCGACCTTGAATACCGAATTCCAACCACTCCTTGTCGCCCCAAAGGGCGAGTTTGGTGTCGGCATACCAGGCAGGATCGATGCCGGTTCCGATGACGGCCTGATCGGCGGCGATCGTTTTTTCAATATCGACCTCGGTATCCCATGGAATGTCCGTCGTGCTATTCCATTGACCTATCTTGGCCTTTTCATACAACTTTCGTAGCGGAGGTCGTGCCAGCGAGTAATCCCATGTGAATATCGAGTCGGCGTTGTTCTTTACTGTGTGCTCAATTTCGTTCGGATCGGTCATTGGAATGCTAAGAATCGCCTCGACATCGTTGATCAAGTCACGGCCGATTATTGCTTGATTCTCTTTTTCGGAAATTGACATCTTTACCCCTGTCTAGTTATTGGATCGTGTTCTTGGCTAGTTCTCGGATGTTTAGATTTGTTCGCAGAAACTTTGTGACACTCTCCTCATTCGTAAAGTCAAACCGTTCGGATGGCGCCAAGAAATATGAAATCACGAGCCTGGCCAACACTTCAACGAGTTCGTCGGCCTCGTTTCTTGGAATAAAGTCGGCAATCATCGACACGAGATACGAAGAAGCGACCCGCACGATGCGTGGCATCCCGGCAACGGTGAACTGGGTAAGTGTCGTGCCCGGCTCTGTCGCCAACATCAGGGTCAGATGCTCGTCGCTGCGCAACTCGTTGGTTGCCGCGACAATGATCCGAACGAGAAGCTGTTCGAGAGTTTCAGCTCCGTGTGTTTGATTCAGCAGGGCGACGAAGAACTCGTCGAGTCCGCGTACATGAAGTGCTTCCAGTAGCACTTCCTTGCCGCCCGGAAATGACCGATACAGCGTCGCGCGGGAAACTCCCGCCGCCAGACACACATCGCTGACGGTGAATCGCGACATTCCCCAGTGCTCGATGCAGGTTTTGGTCGCGTCCAAAATCCTTGACTCCATCTCACTCAATTGCGGATTGCCGGTCGAGGTCGTGTGCAACATGTTATTGAGACAATAAGACTAAAACTGTCTCACTGTCAAGGAGCGGAAATCCATACTGGTTCTGCGAAAGCACTGATGTACCCTTGCTGCACCGATACTTAACTCTAAGTTCGCTCTGGAAGGACCTTCGTCATGAACTCTGCACCGAACCGAATTGTTTGCCGTCGCGCAATAATCGCCGCCCTCTGTGCTGGCTCGCTCGTACTCGCCGCATGCGGAGGCAGCGATTCTTCGAGCAATTCGGGCACCGGCGGAAACGATTGCACCGCCGGGAAGTTGCTTAATGATGGATCGCTGGTAATTGGCACTGGGACTCCAGCGTTTTCGCCGTGGGTCGAAAATGATGCGCCAGAAAGTGGGGAAGGATTTGAAGCCGCAGTTGCGTACGCGGTCGCTGGCGAACTTGGTTTTTCAAATGAAAATGTGTCGTGGGTGCGAACTAGTTTTGACGAAGCGATTCAACCGGGCGCAAAAAACTTTGACTTCAATCTTCAGCAATACTCGATTACCGATGAGCGCAAGCAAACTGTAAGTTTCAGTGACCCGTATTACACGACAAATCAGGCAATCGTCGGATTTGCCGATTCAGCTGCCACCGCAGCAACGACACTTGCCGATGTTCAGGGACTCAAGTTTGGTGTGCAATCGGGCACGACGAGCCTCGATTTCATCAACACCGTGATCAAGCCGACGACTCAGCCATACGTATATGACGACAACGCGGCGGCCAAAGCAGCTTTGGAAGCAAATCAAATCGACGCCATCGTCGTGGACTTGCCAACTGCGTTTTACATCAGCGCAGTCGAAATCGAGGGATCGATAGTTATTGGACAGTTTCCTCCGAGCGAAGGATTCGCCGCCGACCAATTCGGTTTGGTACTTGATCTCGGCAACCCATTGGTGGAGTGCGTAAACATTGCATTGCAGTCTCTGAAGGACAATGGCACACTCGCCGAAATTGAGCAGACATGGTTGTCTGACAAAATCAATGCTCCAGTCATTAGTCTCGGCTAATCGCTCAGCCAGGTAGAAATACGCAACTCAGCAACGAACGCCAGAAGTTCGAACAACGACAGCGCAGGCGCGGTTCGGCAATTGCCGCGCTGAGCACCGCTGTTGTAATTACAGCGCTGGTCGTCTTCATTCCTCGAATGCCGCGATGGCATCGAGTAAAGCGGTCATTTTTCAATGGGGAGCGGCTCGTCGATTCGTTCCCTCGTTTAATGCACGCATTCGTTCTCGACCTCAAAATATTCGCTTGGACTACCCCTGCAATTCTGATCACGGCACTGCTCATTGCGGTAGCCCGAAGCACTCGCAACCCGGCCCTGTTTCCGCTTCGTCTTTTTGTGATCGCATATACCGACGTCATGCGTGGGGTTCCCGTGATCTTGTGGATCTACCTGATTGGATTTGGTGTTCCCGGAATCGGGCTCGAACGCCCTTGGAACAGCCCATTGCTTTGGGGATCGGTTGCCCTTGGTCTCACTTACAGCGCCTATGTTGCAGAGGTTTTTCGTGCTGGAATTGAAAGCGTGCACGAAAGTCAGCGAGCGGCGGCGCGCTCGCTTGGACTTTCGAGTACCCAAACCATGCGACATGTTGTGCTACCACAGGCACTTCGGCGAGTAGTTCCGCCACTGATGAATGACCTCGTAAGTTTGCAAAAGGATGTGGCTCTCGTAAGTCTGATCGGCCCAATCGAGATTCTGCGCCAAGCCGGTATCGACAAAGCGAAGTTCGCCAACTTCACTCCCTACATAGGTGCCGCACTCCTCTTTCTTGTCATCACTATTCCCCTCACCCGAACGACCGATTGGATGCTCGCCCGCGAGCGCCGTCGTACTACCGCCACGAGGGTTCGATGACCCCGAAGTTACATGTCGCACACGTCAGTAAGGCGTTCGACAAGAACCAGGTCCTCGACGACATCTCGATCGAGATTGGTCGCGGCGATGTCATTTCATTTATTGGAGCGAGCGGATCGGGCAAGACCACGCTATTGCGGTGCATTAATTTGCTCGAACCCATCGACTCTGGAGCAATTTTTCTGGACGACACTGAAATCACGGCGATAGGACTCGACCCAAACCCAATCCGGCGTCGAATTGGGATCGTGTTTCAGAGTTTCAACTTGTTCCCACATATGACCGTCGAACGCAACATCACGCTTGCCCTAACCAAGGTTCTAGGGATCGACAGGAAGTCCGCTTCCGAACAGGCCCGCACATTGCTGGCGCGATTTGGGCTCGGCGATAAGGCCAAGTCCTATCCGGACCAACTCTCGGGTGGTCAACAGCAGCGTGTTGCAATTACCCGCGCCCTAGCACTCAATCCTGAGGTACTGCTTTTAGACGAAGTCACATCCGCCCTCGACCCAGAACTTGTTGGCGAAGTCCTCGATGTCGTTCGTGAGCTCAAGGGCAGCGGAATCACGCTCTTGTTCGCTACGCACGAAATGGCATTTGCCCGCGAAATTAGCGATCAAGTCTGCTTTCTTGCCGATGGAAAGATCGCCGAACAGGGACCGCCGCGAGAAATATTTTCGAATCCGCAAGACGAACGCACGAAACGTTTCCTGCAGCGAGTAATTGGAGCCGGACGACTCCTCGACTGAAATGTGTGACTGATAGAGCTACTTAGCGGGCAACTCGTAGTCGGAATAGCGGTCGCGCAGAGTCTTTTTGGAAAATTTGCCAACACTCGTCTTGGGAACTTCGTCAATGAACACGACATCATCGGGAACTTGCCACTTGGCTACCCGCGGCCTAACAAATTCGAGCACTTCCTCTCTGCTCATCACGGCTCCGGGCTCCAAAACCACGCACGCGAGTGGCCGCTCCGACCACTGCGGATGTGGCACGCCGACTACCGCCGCCTCCTTTATCAACGGATGAGCCATCAATTCGTTTTCTAACTCAACCGAACTAATCCACTCACCTCCAGATTTGATGAGATCCTTTGTTCGATCGACCAGTCGAATCCGACCGACGCTATCCATTGTCGCGACATCGCCTGTCCGTAGCCATCCATCGGCAGTGAAACTTTCACCGGCGCGCTCATCGTTGTAATAGGTAGCGGCGATCCAACTTCCTGCACATTGCAACTCGCCGCTAGTTTCACCGTCCCACGGAACCGGTGTCGAAGTACCGGGCTCAACGACACGACACTCGACGCCAAAGCTAATTTGGCCGACGGTCGTGCGCAGTTCTGCCTGCTCATCGTCGGGAAGTAATTGATCGGCCGCCGACATAGTGCACACGGCCGCAATGGGACTGGTTTCAGTCATTCCCCACGCCTGCAATATTGGCAGTCCGGTCACTTCGCGATATGCCTCGCTGAGCGCTTTTGGAACCGCCGAGCCACCGCATGGAATTGCGCGCAATGCCGAGGTGTCTCGATCTCGCAGTTCGGGCAACACGGCCATCCAGATTGTCGGCACACCTGCGGCAACGGTGACCTTCTCTTCGACAATCAAGTTAGCGATTGCCTTTCCAGACAAATCGGGACCGGGCATCACCAAACTTGCCCCAGATGCAACTGCCGCGTGAGCAAGCCCCCATGCATTGGCATGAAACATCGGTACGACCGGCAAAATAATGTCGCTTTCACGGACTCCTAACGAGTTGGCAGTCATCGCTCCCATCGTGTGCAGAAAAGTTGATCGATGGCTGTACACGACGCCCTTTGGATTGCCCGTGGTCCCGCTTGTGTAACACATACTTGCCGCCAAATTTTCGTCGGCGACCTTAAAGTCGGCACTTGGTGCTTCTCGGATCAACTGCTCATAGTCGTGCAACTGCATTCCTGAAACAGAAGCGGGGACTTCGCCTTTGCCGTCGTTCATTACAACGATGTGCCTGACCGTGGTGAAGGTTGGGAGTAACGGTGCCAGTAGCGCGAACAGCGAGCGATCGACGAAGATCACCTCGTCGGCGGCATGGTTAGCAATATATGTAAGTTGCTCGGGGAACAGCCGGATGTTCAACGTATGCAATACGCGTCCCGTGCACGGAGCGGCAAAATACAATTCCAAATGTCGCGCCGAATTCCATGCAAAAGTTGCTACCCGACCGTCGGCGGAAATTTTCAAATTGTTGAGCACCCCTCCCAACTGTCTGGTCCGCCCTGCCCACTCGCCGTACGTAGTGCGCTCCCTGCCGGTGGCGGTAGCCGTAATTATTGACTTTTCGCGGTGATATTTCTCGGCTCGCTCAAATAGATGCACAATCGTGAGCGGCGTTTCCTGCATCAAACCTCGCATTGCCTACCCCTCCCCAAGAAACAGTTTGCGTATTGCATCAAGTTAGCAATAGTCAACTCTCGCCACGAAGGCCGGTAATCAACTACGGTGCTCGGCGTGCGTAAAACTGTCTTGACGCTGACATCGCTGTTGTTCGTCATTGGAACAATCGGGAGCAACATTGGGCCGGCGCTTGTCGATGAACACCCAGCCCTGGTGCTAATTCTCAGTTCGCGAAATCGAAATCTGTTCGGATCGGTCCCGTACATCGATTTGCTTCCCTACCTCGTAATCGGCTTCGTTCGAGTACTTGTTGCCGGTATAGCCCTGTATCTGGTGGGCCGATGGTACGGAACTCGGGCGCTCGGGTGGGTCGAAAGCAACATGGGCGAATT
>JBDSKN010000071.1:0-5391 GCA_039916865.1 Ilumatobacteraceae bacterium | reverse complement strand
ACGGCAGCCAACGCCCGACCTGTTATCTCGTAGTGACCGGCGTAATTGCCAAATTCGCAGAACTGATTGAAAATGAAGTTTTCCGGATTCCGCTGCAATTCGTTGCATGCGTCGTAAATCTCTTTGACATTGCTTTCCGTACCGGGAGTCCGAATGATGTCGCTGGGGTCGGTCACCCATTTGTCGAGCCAGTCGAAACGCTCCTGCGACATACCGGCCGGCAGCACCGCCACTCCCCTCGCACCTGTGATCCGACTAATTGCCACTCCGCCTCGGGCATAATTTCCGGTCGATGGCCACACCGCTCGTTGAGTGGAAGGATCGAACTGTCCGGTGATCAAACGAGGTATCAAACACGAATATGCGGCCAGTACCTTGTGCGCCGTAATCATCGGAAATCGATCTCCGAACATCACCACAATTGGACTGGACACTCCGGTTAACGAGGGCGGAAGAACAATGTGATCGGGAACAATCACCCGATCGCCTTGCAAATTGTTATACCAATGAACCCGAAACAAGTTGCGCGCGTCTGGCGCATTTTTGTCCACTCCGCGGGCAATATCGACGGGAATGAGTGATGGATCTGCGAGTTGAGCAAATGTCGGAAGAACGACATTATTCTTGGCACATCTAGCGACGCTTTCCTCGATAGCCGACCCATCGACAACCGTGTCGGCGAGACCAAGTTGAGTGCTTAACGCTTGTGAATCGAGGCTGAGTTGTTCTGACGGCACGGCTCGATTAACTAACACAGTTAACATTCTGTCAAAGTCCAGCCTAGAACCACTACTCTTTCAGTGGCGATAAGTAAAAACCATTCCCGCCGACGTAGCCCAATGGCAGAGGCACGGCGCTTAGGACGCCGCCAGTGAGAGTTCGAGTCTCTCCGTCGGCACGTGGACACGCAACTGACATTTCAATCGTCGGCGAACCCAGCGACGATTCACGAACTCGCCACACCGGCCTTGATCATCGATCTAAAAGCACTCGATCGCAACATCGCCGCAATGAGTGCGATTCGCCCAGGCACAAGTCTGCGACCACACGTGAAAGCGACCAAATGCACGGTTCTGGCTCGTCGCCAAGCCAAAGCCGGACACCTCCATTTCACATGCGCCACCATTGGGGAAATGGTGGGTATGGCCGACGCCGGACTTGGCACGGATTTGCTGCTTGCCAACGAAGTCTTGGACATCGAGAAATTGGAACTTCTTGCCCGCGCGCAGGATAATGCGACGGTCACCGTTGCCATTGACTCAGACGAGACTCTTCGCGCCATCGTCATGGCCGGTATCAAAAACGTACTCATCGATGTCAATGTTGGATTACCGCGATGCGGATGTGACCCGAGTGTGGCGGGCGCTCTTGCGGATCGGGCACGACACGCAGGACTTAATGTGCGCGGCGTGATGGGATACGAGGGACATTTAATGATGGTCACTGATCGAGCCGAACAGCGTCGACAAGTGGAAGAAGCCATGGCAATTCTTCGAAATGCCGCAGCCGATGTTGGCGGCGACATCATTTCTGGGGGTGGCACGGGAAGTTGTGACCTGCACGAGACAACCGGTGTGACCGAAGTTCAGGCCGGTTCATATTCGCTGATGGATTCGCAGTATTCAAAATTGGGATTGCCTTTTGAACAGGCGATGTGGATTCTTGGAACCGTGATTTCGCGAACTCAAAAATGGTCTGTAATTAACGTCGGATTGAAGTCACTGTGCATGGATCATGGCAATCCGTCTGTGCCGGATCACAGCGTGTGGTTCTGCTCTGATGAACACACGACAATCGCGGCAATTGATGGACCACAATTGGAACTTGGATCACAAGTACGCGTGACGCCGGCACACATCGACCCAACAATCGCAATGCACGAAAGTGCATGGATCCTCAATGGTGATGCAATCGTCGATCGCTGGAAAATTGACTTACGCGGTTGGTAACAACAATTTCGACAGCGCTCGAAATGCTCGTCCGCGATGAGACAGGCGATGCTTCTCATTTAAGGTCATTTCGGCAAATGTCCGCCCATCGCCTTCATTGGCGATAAATAGGGAGTCATAGCCAAAGCCGCGTCCCCCGCGTTCGCTTTCGGCAATTCGCCCCTCGCAAGTACCCTCAGCGAGTATTTCGTCACCACCCGGCCAACTCAATAGCGCGACGGTACGAAATCGTGCCGTCCGGTTCTCGGCCGAAACTCCGGCGAGTTCCTTAAGCAACTTGCGACGATTCGTCAAATCGTCGGCAACAACTCCGCCGTAGCGCGCGGAATGAACACCCGGGGCACCATGTAGCGCGTCAACTTCCAGCCCGGTGTCGTCGGCAAGTGCCGGAAGGCCCGTTGCAGCAGAAACCGCCCGCGCTTTTAGTCGAGCATTGCCAACAAGAGTGTCGGCGCTTTCGTCAACAGCGGCGAGATCAATCGGACGCGCAACTAGATCGATAACTCCGTTCACTAATCCAAATATCTCTTCGAACTTGTGTGGATTGGCCGATGCACAGACGACCTTCAGCACGTTCAGCGGCCGATTTGACGAGTCGCCGGGGCTGTGGCCAAGAGTCCGGATTGCAGAGCAAATATCTGATCTATTCCACCGGCGGCAAGGGCCAGCAACTCATCGAGTTCGCCACGAGTGAATGCCTTACCTTCGGCGGTGCCCTGCACCTCGACGAATCGCGCCTCGCCACCATTGACTGGCTTTAACATCACAACGTTCATATCGACTTCGGCCGTACTGTCTTCGATATAGGGCAAGTCGAGCACCGGAACGGCATCGCAAATACCGACGCTTATTGCCGCACATAGTGAATGCAACGGGTTGGCACTGAGCATCCTGTTTTGCTGCAATCGAGTAATCGCGTCGTGTAAGGCTATGAAGGCTCCACAAATACTTGCCGTGCGAGTTCCGCCGTCTGCCTGCAACACATCGCAATCGATGAGGATCTGCCGTTCACCCAGTAGCCGCATGTCGCACGACGATCGCAAGGCCCGACCAATTAGTCGTTGAATCTCAACGGTACGACTGTTTTGTTTTCCCTTGGCGGCCTCGCGATCCACTCGTTCCGGCGAAGAGCCCGGCAGCATCGAGTACTCGGCCGTTACCCAGCCCTTATTGCTTCCCTTCATCCACCTTGGTACATCGTTGTCCACCGATGCGGTGCACAACACCTGTGTCTTGCCAAATGAAACAAGCACGGAACCCGCCGCCATCTCGGTGAAGTCGCGCTGAAAACTTATCGCCCGCAATTCGGTCGCTTGCCGGCCATCCGGTCGTGTCATGTCTGTCTCCCTGCATTTATTGACCAATGATGAGCGCTGACAAGTTCGGGCCCAAGTAGCCGCCGGCCAAGATCGGCAAACCACGCCACGTCGCCGGACGACAAAAATGTGTGGGTGCCGCTGGAACCTGTTCGCAGATCATCTTGTTCTCGCAACACATCCCGCACGGCA
Source organism: Ilumatobacteraceae bacterium (assembly GCA_039916865.1). Taxonomy (GTDB): domain Bacteria; phylum Actinomycetota; class Acidimicrobiia; order Acidimicrobiales; family Ilumatobacteraceae; genus UBA3006. The sequence goes on along the minus strand of JBDSKN010000071.1, from coordinate 1,934 downwards.
AACGCGGTTTCATCGGCGCTGCTTACTAACACCACATCCGGTCCCATCACATCACCAATGACTCGCGAAAGGTACGGGTAGTGAGTGCAACCAAGCAACAGGGAATCCACATCGGCCGACCGGATCGGTGCCAGCAGACGCTCGGCCAAAACGGTGACTTCCCGACCACTGGTCTGATCACGCTCGACAAATTCGACAAATCCCGGACACGCCGCTGACGTAAGTGTGACGCGCGCACCAGAGGCAACGATTGCACTTTCATACGCACCGGATGTGATCGTGCCCACCGTTCCAATCACCCCAATCCGATTGTTTCTTGTCACCCGCACAAGTGCACGCGCGCCCGGCTCAATAACTCCAACTACGGGCACAGGTAACTCGTCGGCGAGTTCATCCAGCGAAACTGAGGCCGCCGTATTGCAGGCGATGACGACGACCTTGGCGTGGTAGTCGGTGACCAAACTCCACGCCAATTCGCGGGCGTAGCTACGCACCTCGGCGGCGGGTTTGTTTCCATACGGGTAACGACCCGTATCACCGATATAGATGAGATTTTCATTCGGCAAAACATCGATCACCGCCCGCGCAACGGTGAGGCCACCGAATCCGGAGTCGAACATTCCTATTGGTTGACTCGACTCGGAACGCATCACGCCCAAGTTTACGCCGAGCCAATAGCCTCATCGCGTGCTCCTCGCCACCTTGCTTGCCCTCGCGGCGGCGGCATTACACGCATCGTGGAACCTGGCGGTCAAACAAAGCACCGATCGGCGACTGTCGCTTTGGGGCCAATTTTTCATTGCCGGATTGTTATCGGCAATAAGTCTCGCAGTGTGGATTCTCATCGATGGGATGCCGACCATCGCGTGGAGATGGGTGTTTATCAGTGGCGTCATTCATTTGCCATATATTTTGGCTCTCGCCAGGGCATACGATCTGGGCGATTTCTCCATGTCGTATCCAATCGCCCGTGGCGGCGGCGCACTTCTAGCAGCCACCGGCGGTGTAGTCGTGTTGAACGACAGCTTGTCGACGGTGTCAATGATCGGAATCGTTGCGGTTGTTGCCGGATTGCTCGTGTTGGCAACTACCGGAAGTCGACCAACGGTCATTTCCGCTCTTACCGTTGCCGTTTCGATTGGCACCTACACGCTCGTCGATTCCCACGGGGCACGACTTTCCGACGCACTTCCCTACACCCTTGCGTTAATGATGATCGAATCGGTAATCTCCACGAGTTGGATGTCGATAACTCGTAGAAGCGAGATGCTGCCGACATTGCGCAAAAACTGGAAAATACTGACGGCCGGTGCCGTTGCCTCCACCGGTGCTTATGCGATGGTGCTCATTGCCGTTCAATATGCGCCAGTGGGCTATGTCGCCGCACTTCGCGAATCGAGTGTTGTGTTGGCCGCCTTTGCCGGATGGCGATTGTTGAACGAGGGAGACCATCGACGGCGAATTGCCTCGGCGATCATTGTGCTGATCGGAATGGTGATATTGGTGTCCGGAGGCTAGAAGTAAATAATCTTTTCTGCAGCCGCTTCAGCGATATCGAGGTCGTCGGTGTATGCCCCGGTGGATAGATACTTCCAACCGCCATCGCAAACGATAAATACGATTGTTCCCTCCTCGATTTCACCGGCAACTTTTAGCGCTCCCGCCAACGACGCTCCCGACGAAATCCCGGCAAATATTCCGCACTCTCGCACAAGTCGTCGCGTCATCTCAAGACTTTCGCGCGGACGGACTACCCGTTTGCGATCCAGCACATCGATTCCGTGCCATTGTTCGAAAATAGGAGGAATGTAACCATCGTCTAGATTGCGCAGGCCCTCGACTCGCTCGCCGAGCGGAGGTTCGATGGCGATGATCTTGACATTTGCGTTTTGTTCCTTTAAATAACGCCCCACTCCCATTAACGTCCCGGACGT
>JBDSKN010000070.1:0-6843 GCA_039916865.1 Ilumatobacteraceae bacterium | reverse complement strand
CCGCTTCGACTCATCGATTTGATGAAGTCAAAGGAGTGCGATCTGAGCGCGATCCAGGTGGTGGTCGTCGACGAAGCAGATCGGATGGCCGACGAGGGTTTCATGCCCCAGGTCGAATGGGTGTTGCGACATGTCACGGCTATTCATCAGACGATGTTGTTTTCGGCCACGCTCGATGGCCAGGTGGCTCAGCTGGTGAAGCGATATTTGAAGTCGCCGCGAGAAGTATCGATTGATGCTCCAACCGACACGGTCGGCACAATGCGACACCTCTTTCTTGGCGTGCACCACATGGATAAAGATCGTGTCATCGCCAAGCTGGCCACGGGCGACCGCAAGACTCTCGTGTTTTGCGATACCAAGCGCGGCTGCGACAAGGTGTCCGAGTCGTTGCAAAAACTTGGGGCCAGGGCCATGGCCATTCATGGCGACCTGCCTCAGGCGGCGCGGGAACGAGCGCTCAATCGCTTTACCAACAACGAACTAAATATTTTGGTTGCCACCGATGTGGCGGCACGGGGTATCGACATCGATGACGTGGCCATCGTTGTGCACTATGTCCCGCCGCTTGATGTCAAGACATATCTGCACCGCTCGGGTCGCACCGCCCGTGCCGGCCGCGATGGGTGGGCGGTGACATTGGCCGAATACAACCAGCACACGACGTGTCGAATCATTCAGCGTGGGTTGCGCCTGGAGCCCCAAGAGCCGATCGCCGTGTTTTCCAACGACGAGCGATTGCGCGATTTATTTAGTTTCCTGACCCCGTAAATGCCCAAGGATTCCCCAATTGGGGCTTGACATCTCTTGATGTCATGATATCATGATATCATGACAAAACAAACTACGGTTCGCCTACCAGATGATCTTGCCGAGAAGGCAGAGGCGGTCGCCCGCGTGCAAGACAAGAGCGTAAATGAGTTCATTGTTGATGCACTCACAATTGAAATTGATCGCGTCCGCAAGGACGCCGACTTTATGGCTCGTGTGAAACGTCTCGTAGAGCGAGATCGGGAAATTCTTGACCGCCTCGCTGAGTGAGATACATCACTCTCGCTGAAGCATTCGTACTCGCTGAGGCAGTGACCGGTATAGACGCCGCAACCCTACGGCGGATTTCGCGAACCAACCTACTTGACTCTGCTTTGCATGCGCCCCAAGCAAGCTTTGGTGACCAGGACGCCTATCCAGATATCTACTCAAAGGCAGCCGTGCTGTGCGCTCGAATTGCATCAAATCACCCATTGCTCGACGGAAACAAGCGCCTTGCATGGGAGTCGATGCGATTCTTCTGTGACATCAATGGAATTGAACTTGAATTCGAGGACAGCAACGCCATTGAACTGATGTTGCGCGTGGCGACAGGTTCGGTTCCGATTGAAGAATTGACCGATTGGATTCGAAACCACGCAACAAAGGTGGTTGGGTAGCGGGCCCTTAACGGTGAAAGGTGCGCTTGGCCGATGCTTGAATGTAGGCGCCGAACGAGGCAGTGAATAAATCGAAAACTGTAACCAGCCGAATCGAATCCGAAGTGGCGCTATTTTGCGTCAACGGGTTGTGAGCCAGCCAGCCCTCGTTGCTTCGAACGATGCAATCGCGCTTTCGTGAGTGAGTGTGATGTCTACGTCGTCGAGTCCGTGGAGAAATCGTTCCTGCGTCGATGGATCCATCGCAAACTTGGCGGTGATTCCGGCACTTGGTACTTCTACTTGTAGCCGCTCTAAATCGACGGTGATTTCGGTGCTCGGATCGGATTCAATTATCTCCCACAGGCGCTTCACGATTGACTCTTCGAGTTCGACTGGGACAAGTCCATTCTTGGCGCAGTTGTTGCGGAAGATGTCGCTGAAACTTGGGGCGATCACGGCGTCGAATCCGCCTTGCTGAATTGCCCACACCGCGTGTTCGCGTGACGAGCCAATTCCAAAACCTGGTCCGGCGACCAAAATACTTGCGCCGATGTATCGCTCGTCGTTGAGAACAAAATCGCGATCATCGCGCCAGGAGGAGAACAATCCCTTTTCGAATCCGGTGCGTTCCACACGCTTGAGCCACTCGGCGGGGATGATCTGATCGGTGTCGACGTCGGAGCGCTTGAGCGGCACACCTCGACCGGCGATTATCCGAACCTGTTTCATTTCAGATCCGCGGGTGTTGCAAAATGGCCGGCCACGGCAGTTGCGGCGGCCACGGCGGGGGAGACGAGATGGGTGCGACCGCCGCGACCTTGTCGGCCCTCGAAGTTGCGGTTGCTGGTACTTGCGGCGCGTTCGCCAACCGACAACTTGTCGGGGTTCATCGCCAGGCACATTGAACAACCGGGCTCGCGCCACTCCATCCCTGCATTCGTGAAGATGAGGTCTAGTCCTTCGGCCTCGGCCTGGGCCTTCACGGCGTGGCTGCCGGGAACGACCATCGCGCGCTTCACAATGATGTGTCGACCATTGAGTACGTGTGCGGCGGCGCGCAGATCTTCGATGCGACTGTTAGTGCATGAACCGATAAACACAGTGTCGACGGGAATGTCGCGAATTGGGGTTCCCGGCTCGAGACCCATGTAGGTAAGTGCGCGGGTGACGGCATCGAGGGCGGTGGCATCGGCAATATCTTCGGGGCGCGGAACGCTGCCGTCGATACCGACAACCTGACCCGGATTCGTGCCCCAACTCACCTGTGGGGTCAGCGTGGCGGCATCGATTACCACTTCCTTGTCCCACTTTGCGCCGTCGTCGGTTTTCAGTGTGCGCCACTCGGCAACCGCAGCATCCCAATCCGCACCGGTAGGAGCGAATTCGCGACCCTTAAGGTAGTCGAATGTAATTTCATCGGGGGCCACGAGACCGGCTCGCGCACCTGCCTCGATCGACATATTGCACAGCGTCATCCGGCCCTCCATCGAGAGCGCGCGAATTGCCGAGCCGCGGTATTCGATGACATGACCGATCCCGCCACCAGTGCCGATGGTTCCGATGATCGCCAGGGTGAGGTCTTTGGCGCTGACATCTGCGGGTAGGTCGCCTTCGACGGTGACACTCATCCACTTGGGTCGTGATTGGGGAATCGTTTGGGTGGCAAGAACATGTTCGACCTCGCTGGTGCCGATGCCAAAGGCGAGTGCGCCAAATGCGCCGTGAGTTGATGTATGGCTATCGCCACACACGATTGTCATTCCGGGCAGCGTGCGACCCTGCTCCGGGCCGATGACGTGCACGATTCCTTGGCGCGCGTCGCCCATTGGGTAGAGGGTGATACCGAAGTCTTTGGCGTTGGCACGCATCACATCAATCTGTTTTGCCGAAATTGGGTCGGCAATCGGCAAGTGAATATCTTCGGTCGGAACGTTGTGATCCTCGGTGGCCACGGTTAGATCTGGCCGGCGAACTCGGCGATTACTGATTCGTAGGCCGTCAAATGCCTGCGGACTTGTCACTTCGTGCACCAGGTGGAGGTCTATATAGAGGAGATCCGGCTCACCAGCGGCCGAATAGACCACATGTCGGTCCCACACCTTTTGCGGGAGCGTCAGCGGTGCGGTCACACCTCTATTCAACCGCAGGTCCGCGCTACGCACACATCGCAGGCATGACTACCCAACACGATATGACTCGCATTTCTCCGGTCGCTTTGGCAACCTGCGTCGAGCGCAGCCTCCACACCTCGCTCGACGGTTTCGATTTAAAGCGAGCGCGATTGTATGGCGTGGCGGTCGCCGATCATGAAGGCATCGCCGACGATGTGGACGGAGCGTTGCGGATCACATTTCTTGCCGAGCACGGCGATGTGTACGAACTCCTCGATGCACCAACAAGTGCGATCTCCAGAATGTTTGATGCCGCAGTCGTGCTGACATGCGGCTGGGCCGCGCCGATAAACGACGAGGATTGCCAGTCGGAATTCTCCGGACCGCCGAGCGAGCATCCGTCTCGACGCAGAGTGCGGCTGGTAGTCGCCGTATGTGACGACGGGGTCGGCTCGGTATTACGTTTTGCTGATTCACCCGATGAGGTCGTCTGCGATCCCGGCGCGGCGCGCGGATCGCTGGCCGATGCGGTAACAAATTTGTGGTTCGATCCAAAGGTTGTGGTGCAACGCGAAGTCCCGACGCCAACTCAAACGAGCCCCGACATACGCCCGTAGCATGATGGTGTGAGCGCACGCGCCGACATCGCCGGTTCGATAACTACCGATCACGGTTGGGTCGCCGAAGTCAAGCGTTTGGCCAAGGAGCGCGATGCGGTGATACTCGCGCACAACTATCAGGTGCCCGAGATTCAAGACGTGGCCGATCATGTCGGTGACTCGCTCGGATTGTCTCGAGTAGCGGCCACCGTCGAGGCGTCCACGATCATCTTTTGCGGTGTCCACTTCATGGCCGAGACGGCAAAGATTCTCAGTTACGACAAGACCGTGATCATTCCGGATGCGAAGGCCGGATGCTCCCTTGCCGACACGATCAACGCCGATCAGTTGCGGGCGTGGAAGGCCGAACATCCGGGAGCGGTGGTCGTCAGTTATGTAAATACGACTGCGGCGGTGAAGGCCGAAACGGACATTTGCTGCACGTCGTCGAATGCCGTCGATGTCGTGCAATCAATACCGGCAGACACCGATGTGCTGTTTTGTCCCGATCAGTTTCTTGGCGCCCATGTGCAGCGCCTTACCGGGCGTACCAACATGCACATATGGATGGGCGAGTGCCACGTTCATGCGGGCATAAACGGAGCGGATCTCAAGGCGATGGTGGCCGCCGAACCAGAGGCGGAGTTATTCATTCACCCCGAATGTGGCTGCGCGACATCGGCGATGTATCTGGCCAGCAGCGGAGTGGTTCCCGCCGATCGAACGAAAATACTTTCCACCTCGGGGATGATCGTGGCGGCTCAAAATACAAGCGCGAAAAAAGTTTTGGTGGCAACTGAAACGGGAATGTTGTATCAACTACGCAAGGCCAATCCACTCGTCATTTTTGAGCCTGTGAACCGAGCAGCGGTGTGTAAATACATGAAGATGATTACGCCAGAGAAACTTCTCCGCTCGCTACGAGAGGGCAAGGATGTGGTGGATGTACCCCGCGATATTGCCGACAAAGCGCGATTGTCGGTCGAGCGGATGATCGCCATCGGTACTCCGTCGCGAACCTCTGAATAAGCGCATAAATTGTCATCAACAATGAGCCGCACCGCAGCACACGTCGTGGCCCTTCCTACACGATTGGCCACACCGGACGTTTCGTGGCGGCGCGATGTGGACGTCGTGGTGCTGGGGTCTGGTGCTGCAGGTTTGGCAGCGGCCCTGGCTGCCCGCCCGGTACGCAACGTACTGTTGATTACCAAGGACTCGCTTGATGCGGGAAGCACCGCTTGGGCTCAAGGCGGATTAGCGGCGGTGCTCGACCCTGCCGACACCTTTGCCGAACACGTGCGCGACACGATTGAAGCGGGTGCCGGTCTGTGCGATGCATCGGCGGTTGAGTCACTTGTCCGCGATGCGCCGATGGCAATCGACTATCTAGAAAAACTTGGCGCGGCATTCGACCCAGGAGTTGACGGCAATCGCGCACTGACTCGAGAGGGCGGACACTCCCGCTCGCGAATTGTGCACGCCGGTGGGGATCAGTCGGGTGCAGAGATTCAACGGACTCTGGATGAGAACGCGATCAACGCCGGCGTCGATGTGTTGGAACACGCCTTTGCCCTGGATCTGGAATTTGGCGCTTCCGAAAACGAAACTCGACGACAGATTGCGGGTGTTCGGGTCGCACTGTTGAATATTGATGGAACCGTGAAGAGTGTCGGATTGATTACTGCCCGCGCCGTGGTGATTGCCACCGGCGGGTACGGTCAGGTGTTTGCCTCGACATCGAATCCGGCGGCGGTCACTGGGGACGGCCACGCGCTAGCCCTGCGCGCCGGCCTGTGCCTACGCGATTTGGAGTTTGTCCAGTTTCATCCGACCGTGCTGTGGCAGGACGCAACATCGACGAGCCAGCAAATGCTGATCAGTGAGGCTGTGCGCGGTGAAGGCGCGATTTTGTACGACGGGGCTGGCGAGCGAATCATGAAAGGTGTGCATCCGCAGGAAGATCTTGCCCCACGTGACGTCGTCGCGGCGGCAATCAGCGCTCGGATGAAGGAGGCGCCGGCGGGAATAGACGATCACGTGTTTCTGGACGCCACCCCAATCGGGGCTCGCTTCACCGAGCGCTTTCCGTTTATCACCAAGGCGTGCAACGCAATTGGAGTCGATCCGCTTATTCAACGAATACCTGTCGCGCCGGCGGCGCACTACACCTGCGGGGGGATTGCATCCAACCTCGATGGCACAACCGAAATTGAAGGACTGTTTGCCGTCGGCGAAGTTGCTTACACCGGGGTTCATGGTGCAAACCGATTGGCGTCAAACAGTTTGACCGAGAGTCTGGTGGTCGGAACTCGGGTTGGTCGCAACTTGGCCTGGCAACTTCCGCAGCGAGTCGAACCCGAATCTCTTGTCAAAGAAACTTCCGCAAGTGCTGGATTGCTCGATGACTCGTTGCGGGCCGCCGTGCGCACCACGATGTCGCGCAATGTTGGGGTGTTGCGCAGCCCGGAAGGCCTGCAACATGCAATTGATGACATGGATGTGATCGCCGAGAAGATCGATACTCGGGTGCCCGCGACTCGGAGAAATTTTGAGGCCACAAATATTCTCACGGTGGCGACCGCTGTGGCGATGTCGGCATTGGTGCGAACCGAGAGCCGCGGTTGTCACCGCCGAACCGATGTCACCCACGCTCGGACGGAATGGGTCTGCCATTTGGGGGTGTCGATGCACGACGGAGAAATCATCATCAGCGGAATT
>JBDSKN010000069.1:0-21983 GCA_039916865.1 Ilumatobacteraceae bacterium | reverse complement strand
CCGACCGAAGCGCGAGTGATGCGGATGCTGAGCGGAACTTCGCGAGCACCCCAAGAGACGGTAGCAATCGTCCCTCCAGATCTCGTGCAGTTGACCGTCGAAAAGATAGCAATCAACGCGGTGATGGCCGGCTGCCTACCCGAGTACTTGCCGTGGGTGATTGCCGCACTGGAGGCGGTGTGTACCGACGAGTTCAACATGCACGGGGTGCTCGCCACCACAATGCCGGTTGGGCCGGTCATCGTCTGCAACGGCCCGGGAACTCAGGCAATTGGGATGAACAGCGGCGTCAACGTGTTCGGTCAAGGCAACCGCGCCAATCTCACGATCGGTCGTGCCGTCCAACTGACGATTCGAAATGTCGGTGGCGGGCGCCCCGGCGAGATCGATCGTGCGGCACACGGCATGCCCGGAAAATTGAGTTTCTGTTTCGCCGAAGACGAAGCGGGTTCACCTTGGACTTCGCTTGCCGCGGCTCGCGGATTCGACCCAAGCGCAAATGCGGTGACCGTGTTTGCTGGCGAAGGGCCGCGCTGCGTCGTGGATCAACTGGCCCGCGAACCCGAGCAGCTCGCCAAGACTCTGGCCGCCTGTCTGCTAACGGTGCAGCACCCGAAATTGCCGTTTGCATTTGACGCACTAGTCGTCGTTGGTCCCGAACACGGGCGAGTTTTTGCAGAGGCGAAATGGGATCGCGCTCGACTCACTGAATTTCTTGAGTCGCAACTACAACTTGCAGGTGTCGACATTGTTCGCGGCGCGCATGGCATGGCCGAGGGAGTTCGCGAACATTTCCGCGATTCAACGCTGCCGAAGTTTCGCCCGGGTGGAATCCTGCTTGCCCATGCCGGCGGCGGCGCCGGACTGTTTTCGGCGATCATCGGCGGTTGGGCCAACGGACCCAAAGGTAGCGACCCTGTCACTAAGGTGGTCACCACATGACAACAATAATTTTTGATCCGACCAATGAGCGGCGGCCAATGTCCCGCCAACTTGTGGCGCGCCCAAAATCACTTTCTGGTCTCACCATTGGATTGTTGGATATATCCAAGGCTCGCGGCGATATATTTCTCGATCGTTTAGAAAAGCGACTGGTCGACATCGGCGCGCGAGTCAAGCGTTTCAAAAAACCAACCTTTACCAAACCGGCACCTGTTGATCTTCGACACGAGATCGCCACGACGTGCAACGTGGTGATCGAGGCCCTCGCCGATTGAGGCAGTTGTACGTCGTGCAGTGTGCACGACATCGTTGATCTCGAATCTCGAGGAATTCCGGCCATGTTCGTGGCGTCGCACGAGTTCATTCAGGCGGCCATAGCGCAGTCAACTTCGCTCGGCATGCCCGATCTGAAGCGGGTATTTGTTCCCCATCCGATTCAAGACCGCACCGACGAAGAGATGCGCGGATACGCCGACTTGGTGTTCGATGAAATTCTAGATTCGGTTACGGCAGAAGATACATCGAGTCGCTAGCCACAATTAGGCCGTCGTCCAACAACGATTGAACGACTCGCTCCGAGCGATCCGGGTGTTCCAGCAATCCCATGGCATGAGCGGCACGTGAAGAACTCACGCCACCGTCGATGAGCGCGCGCATAAATCTTCCCCGCGCCTGGCGGTCTGAGCCCTCGAAACGGGCCTGAGGTTTGCTAGTCCCCGCCGTACCTGGCGCCGGGTCAGGGTCTGGTCCGCCATGCCAGGCACAGTGCGAGCGAATCGGACACAGCGAACATTTCGGTACTGCGGCGGTACACACCTTGGCCCCAAAATCCATCACAATTTGATTCCATTGCCAACCCTGCCCGACCGGCACGGTTTCATCGGCAATCACCTGCAACTCACCGCTGCGAAGCTCGCGACTCACCACACGCGAAATCACGCGGGCGACATTTGTATCGACCACACCAACATCGGCTCCAAACCCAAACGCGAGGACGGCTCGGGCGGTGTATGGCCCGACTCCGGGGAGTGCAAGTAGCTCGTCCAGAGTCCCCGGCACTTGGCCGCCAAAGTCGCGCACCATGACCTGTGCAGCGGCACGCAGGTTTCGACACCGCCGCGGATAGCCGAGCCCCTGCCACAACACGAGCAATTCTCCAAGCGGCGCCTCGGCGCACGCCAACGGTGTCGGAAATCTCTCGATGAACGGACCAAATTTGGCAACGACCCGATCGATCTGGGTCTGTTGCGACATCACCTCACTGACTAAAACTGGCCACCGCTCGCGCGTTCGCCGCCACGGGAAATCCCGCAGTTGCGGCCCGCCCCACTTCAATAACGGGGCAACAATGTCGTCTAGATGTTCCAGACGTCGTGACCGTCATACGGGCGGGTGCGAACCGGCACAAAGTCGCGCTTCCAAACCATCACTCGACGGCGAAAGTAACAAACTTCCTTGCCGTCTTGATTGAAGCCCTTCGTTTCCACTGTGATGACCCCACGATCGTTCTTTGACTTCGACTCTTGAATATCAAGAACACGGGTCTCGGCATGAATAGTGTCGCCATGAAACGTCGGAAACTTGTGCTGTAGCGTTTCAACCTCGAGATTTGCAATCGCCGCACCACTTACGTCCGGAACGCTCATTCCCAGCACAAGCGAGTACACAAGATTTCCAACAACCACGTTGCGCCCCTGCACGCTCTGTGCCGCGAACCAGTCGTTGGTGTGTAGCGGATGATGATTCATCGTGATCATGCAGAAGAGATGATTATCGGCCTCGGTGATTGTCTTGCCGGGCCAGTGACGATAGACGTCGCCGACAACAAAATCTTCGAATGTTCGACCAAACGGTCGTTCATGCGTCGTCATGTCAGATCACGCTAGTCATTACGTTTAATTGAAGAACTATCCGGGGTGTCGTCATCGAGTCCCTTGCCGTTAAATTCGGGCAACGGATATTGACCCGTACGGTCTTGCGGCGCGTGCTTTTCGATCCAGTCGATCTGACTGCCTCGATGCATTTTGGGATCCAACGCAACCTGGGTAAACGGAGCCAGGCGCCCGCGCCTAGCAATTGCAAATGGACCGACTCGCAGCGAGAGGTACGCAATACCACCGACCAAAGTCGGCACCCAGTATTGGGCGATGCGATACGTCAACACTCCGACGGTTGCCGTCGATCGCCCCAAACCAAATCCAACGAGGAGCGGAATATAAATACCTTCGACAATGCCCAGCCCGCCGGGGGTAATCGGCACGCTTGAGAGCACGTTGGCGATGCCAAATGAAACGATTAATCCGTCGATTGCCACGGATCCACCAAAGGCGCGCAGAAATACCCACAATGCGGCGATGTCCAGCAGCCAGTTTGCGGTTGCCCAAACAAACACCCGCACGACCAACACCGGTTCGCGCGCAAGTCCTTCCAGACGGTTGGCCAAGTGACGAGTGACTTCTCCAACACGATCTTCGTCGAGCCGCAGTCGCCGAGCGACCCAGCGCAGCGCGCGTTCCGCTCTCCCCTGACCGTCCACCAATCCAAAGATCATCGCCGCGACAATGCCCATGACAACAACACCAACAATTGCCGCCGCGCCATACACCGCATTAACCCCGCGAAGAGGGATCGAGACAATCAGACCGAGCCACAAGATGATATTCAGCACCACCGCCGAGCCAAGTCCGGCGGTAGCCAACGCGAAGCCGGCGTCTGGGCCAGGGATTCCCGATAACACAAGCATCCGATATCCCAACGCCGAACTCGCCGCACTTCCGCCGGGGATAATGTTGCCCACCGATTTTGTGCTCAGTTGAATGCGAAACAATCGCATCACCGAAACCTTGCTCGCTTGGGGACCAAGGGCGGTGTGGGTGAGAAGCGAGTAGCAAAGTAAGGCAGCAATCTCGAGCCCCAGCCCAAGCATCAACAGCCAAACATTGATTTGACCCAGTTTTGAAACCGCATTGCGAAACCCGGGGATGAGCGGCAACACAAAGAAATAGAGCACCGCCGCGATCAACACATACTTGAGTGCCTTAAGGGTTGCGCGAATTCGAGAAAATTGTGCTCGGCGCGTAGTGACTGTCATCGAAGGTGACCGACCCACGGCAAGATCATCGTCCCACCTTCATCGTCCTATCGTAGACACGGCCGCAAATCCACCTTTAGTTAGGTCATTCCGAGGCGTAATAACTATCGTTTAGCGCATGGCGCCCGAAAAAACTGCCGACCTTGAGTGGGCTACAACAATTGTAGACCTGGCCAGCGGCGTAGTCGACGACGGAGCCCGCCAATTGATTGCTAGCGGCGGGCCCGACGTGAATCAGGTTCTCGCTTACGATCTCGCTCACTCTGCTGCTGCGGTTCAGATTGCGCGGTCGCTCCTCGACTATGGGGCCAAAGGTTCACTGGAAGCGCGCCTAACATGCGCCTTCGTTGCCGACATTGCCCACGACCTATCTGCGCGACTAATTGGTCGCGAGCAATACTGGGGATTGGGCGATAATCCGCTTTCAGGCGCTTCCGAATTTCTGGTCAAATATCGCGATCCACAGTTTGTCGCGGACCTTTGCCTGACACCCGGACCCCGTCACTTGGATGGCGAATTTGAAATGGTTCAAGATACGTTTCGCAGCTTCGCCACGAAGGAGATCGCGCCACGAGCAGAACGTGTTCACCGCTTCAACGAGGATGTGCCCGACGAAATAATTGCTGGGCTGGCAGAAATAGGGGCATTCGGTTTGTCGGTTCCCGCTCGTTACGGTGGTTTTAGTGAAGGCGGCGAGGGCGAATACATGGCCAGCTGCATTGCCACCGAAGAGCTATCCCGAGCCTCCCTCGGAATCGGAGGTTCGCTTATCACCCGACCGGAGATTCTCACCCGCGCATTAGTCAAGGGTGGCACCGAGACGCAGAAGCATCATTGGCTGCCCAAGCTTGCCTCCGGCGAAGTAATGGCTGCGGTAGCTGTAACGGAACCGGATTTCGGTAGCGATGTTGCCGGCATCACGACCACCGCCACGGCTGGGAAAAATGAACTCGGCATAGATGGATACGTCATCAACGGCGTAAAGACTTGGTGCACATTCGCTGCCCGAGCCGATGTCTTGATGTTGCTGGCCCGAACGGATCTCGATCGCAGCAAAACTCACCGCGGCCTAAGCGTATTTATTGTTCCGAAACCTCGCGGCGAGGCCCTCGGCTTCACATTTAGCCAGGCGAACGGCGGGAAGTTGGAAGGCCGACCAATCGACACAATCGGATATCGCGGTATGCATTCGTACGAGGTAGCCCTCGAAAATTGGTGGGTCCCCGCCGATCACTTAATCGGCGAGTCGGATGGCCTTGGTCAAGGTTTCTATTATCAAATGGAAGGTTTTGAAAATGGGCGACTCCAAACCGCCGCCCGTGCGGTTGGGGTGATGCAGGCCGCCTACGAGGCCGCGCTTGACTATGCGTCCAACCGAATGGTATTCGGTAAATTCGTTGGCGAGTTTGCATTGACCAAGGTAAAACTTGGCCGAATGGCAATCGTCATCCAAGCCTCTCGACAATTCATTTACACGGTTGCCAAATTAATGGGCACAGGCGAAGGTGCGCTTCAAGCGAGCATGGTCAAGGCGTATGCGTGCAAGGCGGCCGAATGGGTGACCCGCGAGGCGATGCAGATTCACGGTGGATACGGCTACGCCGAGGAATACTCGGTTAGCAGGCTGTTCGTAGACGCTCGCGTGCTGTCCATTTTCGAAGGCGCCGACGAAACTCTGTGCCTCAAGGTCATCGCCCGCCGGCTCGTGGACTCCTCCCAGCCAAAATAACTACGCCGGCTGGCTAAACAAACGCTTCTAGTTCGTGCAGCGAGTGAATTCGCTCGCAGTCATCAGTGGCGTGATCATCAAACGGATCTAAGAGCAGTGGTACGAGCCCGGCATTGAGCGCGCCGTACACATCATTTATCAGCGAGTCACCGACATAGGCCACCCGATCCTTTGGTATCCCACGCTGCGCCAACAATTGAATCGCCTCGGCAAATACGCCTGCATTTGGTTTGGCAATACCCACCACATGTGAATCGGTGACAATCAGAACCGGCACTCCGGCCCCAATACCAACCTGACACACGCACTGGTAGGCCAATGTCTTTTCGATTTGTCCGCTGGCATTTGACACAACTCCGAGCGGAACATTTTTAAGATGCAACCGCCACAACGCGGCAGTCGAGTCGAGAAGCGGGAAGCGCCATAAAAATGGTGAAAACAGACTGCGTAACTTCTCTACCGCGCCTTCCAAATGCTGTTCAGAAACGCCTGCCGAGCGTGCGTACCCCTCACGGTACGAATCCCAGCCGTACTTTTCGATTGACATTCCTTCGCCAATCGGAACCCGAGAATCAATGGCGGCCATTCCGGCGTAGTGGGCGCGAGTTAATTTCTCTACCGAACTGTCTCCGCCGAATTCTCGAATCACCGTGCCGATGACGATTGGATCGGGAATGAGAAATATGCCACCGGCATCAAACAGGACCGCATCGAACCGAGCAGACATAAATTATGCAGATTTACGCGGTTTGTGGTGAGCGCTTGAGGCCAGCGCGCGCGCCACGCGAAATAAACTTGAGCGCCATCTTGCGACTCGCCTCATCGATCATCTCATCGCCAAACATGACCGCACCCTTGCCCTCTCCTTCGGTGGCCTTTTCGTAGGCATCGAGAATTGTCCAGGCCTTGTCAAACTGTTCTTGCGTCGGCGAAAATACCTCGTTGAGTACCGTTACCTGATCGGGGTGCAGCGCCCACTTACCGTCGTAGCCCAACGTTCTGGTGCGCTGACTGTATGCGCGTAACCCCTCGCTGTCGCGAACGTGCAGGTATGGACCGTCAATTACCTGCAAACCATTGGCTCGTCCAGCCATCAGGATTTTGCTGAACACGTAATGGAAATGATCGCCGGGATATTCGGCAATCGAGACCCCACCCGTGAGCACCGGCATCTCCATGCTGGCGGCAAAGTCGGCCGGGCCAAAGATGATCGTTTCAATTCGCTCACTTGCGGCGCAAATTTCTTCAACGTTGATGAGACCGCGGGCGGTTTCAATCTGCGCTTCGATTCCGATGTGACCAATTGGTAGAGAACTGGCAATTTCAACCTGACGGAGAAGCAGGTCGGTGGCCACGATCTGTGCCGCACTTTCGACCTTGGGAAGCATTATTGCATCGAGTCGGGGGCCGGAATTGCCGACTACCTCGAGGATGTCGAATGCCGTCCACTTCGTTGTCCAATCATTGATGCGCACGCACATCACCTTGTCGCCCCAGTCAAGGTTGCGAATCGCAGCGGCAATTTTGCTGCGTGATGCCTCCTTTTCTTTTGGTGCCACCGCATCTTCTAGATCCAGGAAAACCATGTCGGCGGGTATCGATGGACCCTTGCCAATCATTTTTTCGGACGACCCCGGTATCGACAGACATGAACGACGGGGCAATTCTCGCGAGCGTGCGGACATAGTGGTCAGTTTAGGGTCTTGGCGAACTGGACTACGGGTTAGCCGCGGGCTTCAACAATGCAAAATTCGTTTCCTTCGGGATCGAGCATTCGAATCCAACGACTGCCAACTTCGTCGATCGGCGTGGTAACGACGCGACGTGCGCCGAGCGCCACGATCCGCAATGCTTCGCCCTCAATGTCATCAACATGAATGTCGATATGGAGCCGGTTCTTGCCGATTCGCTTTTCCCCAACTCGCTGCATGATGATTCGTGGTTCGTCCCGGTTGGGCGAGACGATCGAGCGGTAATGACCAACGTCACCTCGCAATTCGTAGCGCAATGCCGCGCGCCAGAAGTTAGTCATCGCCTCGATGTCATTGCAGTCAATAACGATCCCAACCCGCGGACCAACCCAGGGTTCCATGCTTACATCGCACTTCGACGGAGTAACTCGGGCATTGGCTCACATTCGGCGGAATACTCTTGCGGACTGGCGGTAACTATTCCGGCGGGACCGATCACCGAAGTGAAGAGTTCAATGGGTACAACATCGGTTCCTACTTCCCATGCTTGGCGCCCGAAGAAAGTGCGCTCCTTCATCGCCGACCACATAATGTCGGGCAATTTAGTGCCGACTCCCGATAACAACCAGGCCGGTCGCAACATGCAGTAGGCGATGCTCGCTACGCCATGCGATCCCCCAACACAAAGCGCCTCTCCAGGTCCGCGGGCGATTGCTTCGATCACCACCGTGTCAGAACTCAAGATTGCGCCGGCTGCACTTTCCAGAGCAACATATTCGGCTTCCACATTGGCGCGCTCGAGCGCATTGACCGCCGACTGACCGTCCCCCTGTGAATCGATTACGAGTACGCGGCAATCCCCTCGCTGAACCGCCGCCTGCATTCCCGCGTACGACCAGCCGACAAGACAAAGCGTTGAATCTGGGGAAAGTGCTTCGGCGAGAGTCGCCGCCGTCGCGTCATGAGAAATTTCGAACGCCAACTCCTCGGCCAACTCGAATGGATTAGTTGACGACAAAAGTCGCGCACACAACCACCACATCGGACCAACGGTGGGATGCCGCTCAATGATCCGTCGACACGCCAATACAAGCCCGGCCGGTTCAATCCGGAGGTCCCGCAAGGCCATTGCGGTTTCGCCGACAAGCGCCGCCGGATCGGCATCGGTGGCGCGTGCCACATATCGCAGGCGCTCAATTGGGTGCATATCGGAAACAATAGTGCCGACTTGCTACCGTCGCTGCTGTGGCAAACACACCATCCCGAGACACAATGCTCCAACCTTTGGTCGGGGACGGTCGTCCATTACATGAGTGGTTGACAACATTTCATCTTGCCTCGGTGATTGTCGATCCATATACAAATGAAAGCGCATGGATCCTTGAAACTGCGGCACGAATATTGCGTCAGTTCGCCGGTGCTTCGATTCGGGTGAATTTCATTGTCACCTCCAACGCGGATGATGCCAAGCACTTTCTCGGACCGTTTGCCAAAGAATTCCTGGTGTTCACAGACCCGAACCGAACCATTGTCAAACAGCTTGGTCTGAACGAACTTCCTGCGTTTGTATTTATTCGGATGGATGGCACCGTGCCCAGTGCGGCCGAAGGATGGGATGCCAGCGCATGGCATGACGTCGCCAATGCAATCGCCACAACCGTGTCGTGGAAGATGCCGCTTATTCCCGAGCCGGGCGATCCAGTTTCATTTCGAGGATCTTCGGCATTGGCCTAACAGACCCAACTTAAACATGACGTCACCGGTTCCATCACCGTTTACTTATTCCGCAATGCTCCCCGTCGGTGAAGACGACGAAACCGATTACACGCTTATCTCTAAAGAAGGCGTCTCCAGTTTCGCAACTTCGCAGGGTCGTTTTCTCAAAGTTGAAACTTCGGCGCTGACATTGCTTACCGAGCGCGCCATGCGCGACATCGCCCATTTATTGCGACCGGCTCACCTCCAACAACTCGCCGACATTCTCAAGGATCCGGAGGCAAGCGACAACGACCGATTCGTGGCTCTAGACCTACTCAAGAATGCGAGTATCGCAGCCGGCGGAGTGTTACCGATGTGCCAAGACACCGGAACCGCGATCATTAAAGGCAAAAAGGGACAGTTTGTATTTACGGGAGGCGGCGACGAGGAGGCGATTGCTCGCGGGGTGTACAACACATATCTTTCCAGCGATCTCCGCTATAGCCAGTTAGCACCATTGTCAACATACGAAGAAGTGAACACGAACACGAATCTTCCCGCCGAAATCAAGATTCTCGCCGTCGACGGCGACTGCTATTCGTTCCTATTTATAGCCAAGGGCGGCGGATCAGCAAATAAGAGTTACCTGTTTCAAGAATCCAAGCCTTTGCTCAACGAAAAGGCATTGCTCCCGTGGCTATTTGAGAAAATGAAAACCCTTGGCACCGCCGCATGCCCTCCGTATCATCTCGCCGTGGTGATCGGCGGCACCTCGGCCGAATTCGCCGTTGAAACCGCCAAACTCGCCAGCACCCACTATCTCGACGACCTGCCCACATCAGGTACACCCGCTGGTCACGGATTCCGGGACATCGATCTGGAATTTAAGGTGCTCCAACTCGCCCAACAAACTGGAATCGGCGCACAGTTTGGCGGCAAATATTTCTGCCATGACGTTCGCGTCATTCGCCTTCCGCGACACGGGGCAAGTTGTCCGGTGGCAATGGCGGTGTCGTGCAGCGCCGATCGCCAAGCCAGAGGGAAGATCACCGCGGACGGCATATTTCTGGAACAACTTGAAATTGATCCGGCGCGATTCCTTCCGGAAATTACCGATGAGAATCTTGCCAGCGACGTGGTGGAAATAGACCTCCGGCGTCCGATGTCGGAAATTCGTGCAACTCTGTCGCAGTACCCGGTCCGCACTCGACTGATGCTGAGCGGTCCAATGGTGGTGGCCCGCGATATTGCTCACGCCAAAATCAAGGAACGTCTCGAATCGGGCCAAGGTCTCCCCCAGTACTTGAAGGACCATTGCGTGTATTACGCCGGACCGGCTAAGACCCCACAAAGTTATGTATCGGGTTCGTTTGGTCCGACTACCGCCGGTCGAATGGATTCCTATGTCGCCGAATTTCAGGCCGCTGGTGGAAGTTTTGTCATGCTTGCCAAAGGAAACCGTTCTCGACAGGTCGCCGACGCCTGCCGAACCTACGGCGGGTTCTATCTCGGATCAATTGGCGGACCGGCGGCGCGCCTGGCCCAAGATTGCATCACCAAAGTCGACGTCCTGGAATTTCCTGAGTTGGGCATGGAAGCCGTATGGAAAATCGAGGTCAAAGATTTTCCCGCTTTCATCGTTATCGACGACAAGGGAAACGACTTTTTCGATTCGCTAAACGCGCTTCCCGGGCAATCGGTAGGCGTCCGCTAACTTCGCGGTATCACTGCCTTCAGTACTTCGCGAGTGCTGGCTTTTTCTTCTGGAGTGGCACCAAATTCAACCGCGGCAAATTCCGTGACACCGATTTCAGCAAGGGCAGATACGCGATCCCCGACTTCTGAAGCGGTTCCAAAAATGGCAATATCAGCCGGACCAGCCACACCCTCGTGATCGAGCATTGCCCGGTAGCTCGGCAACTGTCCGTAAATTGCGAACACTTTCGCCGCACGCTCACGGGCGCCAGCGACATCGGTAGTCACACACACGGGTAACGCCGCAATCACCCGCGGCTCGGGACGACCAAATTCTTCGGCCGCGGCCCTGATTGTTGGGACTATGTGGGACGCAAGGGTTGCCGGCCCGGTACACCAGGTGAGTGTGCCGTCGGCCATCGCCGCGGTGACTCGCAGCATCTGCTCTCCCAGTGCTGCCACGACAATACCGAACGGGGTAGCACCGGCGATCGCGAGTTCGGCATGAGTGGAGTACACCTCGCCGGTGAACGACACTTTTTGTGACTTAGATAACGGACCAAGAATGGATAAGTACTCGCGTAGATGTCGCACTGGTTTGTCGAATGACATCCCCATCATATTTTCAATAACAATCTTGTGACTTAGACCGATCCCGAGACACAGACGACCGTCAATGGCTGCGTTCACCGTGTGGCTCTGTTGGGCAATCATCATCGGATGACGCGGATATGTTGGAACGACACTGGTGCCAAGTTCGATGCGTGGAACCTTTCGACCGATGAGAGCGAGAACCGTCAGCGCATCGTGACCGAAAATCTGCGACATCCAGTAGCTGGCAAATCCGTCTCGCTCAACCTGTGTGGCTTCGGCAATGATTTCATCGATACTCAAGTCGGTGGTACCACCAAAAATTCCGATTTTCATATTCGCTACCGTAGCCCCCAGTAATCCTGACCCTGCCCTATGGCAATGTAGTTGTGACCGGTAAAGTCGTGAGCACGACGGTCGTAGTCGGGCTAGTAGCGGTGGTCGCCGATGACACCGTGGTACTTGTAGCTGGCTCCGCGGCAACAGTTGTGTCCGATCCCGAAGTATCGACTGTCGTACTTGGCATTACGCCAGCGCCGGCCGAGTCGTTGCGAAACACGGATGGCAGGCAGGCCCCGGTAGCCGGTGGAGCAAATCCAAAGGCGCGAGCCACTGCTGCCGCAAATACCGCGCGACCAGTGGAAGTCAAGTGAATGCGATCATTCTGCAGAACTCCCGGATTCTTGGCAATCTCTTCCCATTCCATGACGGTTACATGGTCAAATTCGTCCGCCAATTTTCGAATTACTTCGTTGACATCGCCTTGGCTGGATCGAAACCGCGGAGTCGTGACCACCACGAATGGTCGTGGGGTGAGACGTTCGAAAATGTGTCGCATATCACGCTCATACCCATCAATGTTTCCATCGAAGTTTGTTCCCAGGAACACAAGCGCGGAGTCCCATCCCGCATCCAATCGTTGATCCAACACGAGTTTTCCAAAAACGGCAAATCGGCTTGCTTCCGCTTCGATCTCCACCTGCCAGCCAAGTGGAACCAAAACGTCGCACATTTCATTTCCGTATCGGCTCGAAGTTGATGCCAAGATCGAATCACCAATCATCAGGATCCGAGGGCCACGAACCTGTGGCCCAATCACATCTCCGTTCAAATCGGGGAATGAAATTTCTACACCGGGTGGCAACGTCACCAATGAGTCGAAATCCCCACCCGGAAGCCGACCGACTCCATCGACAAAACCGTCATTGCCAGCGAGAAAATCCAAAGATCCACATGAGGATAGAAACACGACCGCAGCACACCCAAACACGATCCTCCGAATTATCGAGGATCTCGGGACAATGCGAGAACTTATCAACGCTGTTGGCGCAGCTCGTCCCGAATCGACTCCAGCAGTTCGTTGGTAGATTCGGCGGCACTATCGGGACGAAACCTGCCGTACGCCTTGATCACAAAGAAAAGCACAAGGGCCACCATCAGAAAGTTCACGCCTGCAGTTAGCAGGGAGCCAAGAGGCACAAAACTTCCATTGAGCGTGACACCTCGATCATTGAAATTGGGACTACCTCCTCCAAAAATTGCACCTATCAATCCGCCAAGAATGCCCTGATTGGTCTTGCCGTCTCCGGCAAGTGCGTCAATGACGGTCTTGAAAGCCGCCCCCATCACGAAAGCGACGCCTAGGTCGACCGCACTCCCGCGATTAATAAAACGCTGAAATTCTCTGGCTATGCCAAATTTCTTTTGTGGAGTTTCAATATTCATCACTGACTCGCTTTCTCTACTTCAACTCGCGCATCATTGAAACAGGCTCCGCCGGCAAGATCGGAGAGGTCATCTGGTACAAACGAATTAGACGTTAGGCCGCCGCTAATGCTACGCCTCCATAATCCCTTTGGCAGGTGACACACGCCGATTCGCATCGTGGCGTCAACTTCAACTCCAACAACGATGCTGCTGAGAAAGTTATATACGCGCACCAAGTCACCACTCGCTACTCCCCGAGATTGTGCATCCACCGGATTCAACTTGAGGATTGCGGCAGGAGGATCGGTGTCGCCAAAGATTGAGTTCACGGTATGAGCGGTTGCCGAACTCAAAAGCGCCAGCGGATATTGCGCGGATGCATTGCTGACAAATGTGGGCACAGGAAGTTCCGACTCTGGCGTGAACAGATGTGCTTGGCGATTGGGATGTGTTGGCCAAGTATCTCTGAATTGCACGGTCGAATCCGAGTCTCGCAACACCGGCGTCGAACCTATGCCTTGTTCGATGAGCCCTTCAATACGCTCGGTTGAGGCATCAAATTCGTCGCGCGGAAAATTCAGTTCCCGAGCCAGAAATTCGCCAAATTCATTGTTGCTCTTGGATTGACCGACCGGGGCGATCACCGCAACATTTCGTTGCGCGGTGAACGATCCATACGATCCGACAATGTCGTCAACCTCAAAGTGAGTGGTTGCGGGTAGCACGACATCGGCATACAAGGCGGTATCGGTCATCACTTGATCGTGCACCACCGTAAAGATCTCGTCACGACCCAAGCCTTCGAGCATGCCGCGCTGGTCAACAGCAGTCACGGCCGGGTTTGACCCCTGCACGACGAGTACCTTGGCCGGCACATGCCATGCGCCCGGAACGTTGCGGAGTATTCGTCCGACATGATTCATATTGATCGTTCGTCGCTTCGGGCGGTCTAGCCCGATTGGCCACGGCACCTGAGTCTGTGCCTGGAAGGCTGACGACGTCGAGCCAATGATTCCGCTGCCCCGAACTCCGAAGTGTCCGGCAAGGATCCACACCGCGTGGGCCGCAATGTGTGCGCTTCCACCGTTGCGATTGCGTTCCATCCCCCAACCCACCCGCAGCATTGCCGGCCGTGTTGCCGAGATCAGTTCCCCAAGACGCACGATGTCGTCGCCGTCGACGCCACAGACTTCGCTTGCTCGCTCAATAGTCCATCCATTGGCGGCGGCGAGAAACTCATCGATACCCGTGGCATGTCTTTGCACAAAATCGGAATCGATTCCGTTGTTGTGTGCGAGCCACCTGGCGAGTGCGTAGGCCAGCACTACGTCGGTGCCCGGACGAATGGCGAGGTGAAGGCTGGCCCGAGCCGCGGTTGTGGTTCGGCGGGGATCGATGACCACCAATTCGGCTCCCAATTTCCGAGCCTTGGTCAGTTGCTGCAAGAAATGGGTTCCTGAAATTCCCGGGTTTGCCCCCCACACAACGACCAGTCGCGAATGGATGACATCGAGTGGATCGGCTGACAACATGTTGCCAAATACTTGGTTCCACGCCGCGGTCATTGTTCCGGCGCAAATAGTGGACTCGATTTCAGGGCAACCGAGTCGCTCAAATAAATGCGGGGTCAGGAATTTTTTTTCCAGCTTTCCGGCCGACGAATTGTATAGATACGGCAAAATACTGTCCGGACCGATTGTGGCAATTGCCTGGCGGATTTTGATGCCGATACTGCTGATCGCCTCGTCCCAAGATGCGGTACGAAATTCTCCCGATCCCTTAACACCAACTCTGATCAACGGGGTCATAACTCGTTCTGCCGAATACACGCGCCGAGCGTGATGCTTGACCTTTTTGCATATCCATCCGTCGGTGAGCGGGTTGGCCTGATCGCCTATCGGCGCCGCGTCGATGCCAGTAATTCGCCCGTTGGTGACGACAACTTCTAGCGAGCAAGTGTCGGGGCAATCCAGCGGGCATACCGTGATCACCCGATGCACACTCTCGCTGACCGTCGTCATTGATCTAGTTTGTCATGCATTGGCGAAGGATTCTCGGGTGTTTCCAGATCGCTGAATCGGTCGATGTCCCGCAGAGATGGAAATCCGATCCACCAAATCCCCACTATTCCAATAGTTGCGATACCTCCCCCTATTACCGCCGCCGGGGTGCCAAAGACTTGGGAAGCCACGCCCGATTCGAACGCCCCGAGTTCGTTGGTTGCGCCGATAAACACGTTTTCAACCGCCGAGACTCGTCCACGTTTCTCGTCGGGAGTCACCAGAGGGGCGATCGAACCGCGAATGAACACGCTGACCATGTCTGCGGCGCTGAGCACCAGCACCGCCACAAACGCGACGACATACGAAGTCGTGGCGCCAAGCACAATTGTGCCGGCTCCAAACACCGCGACGGCCACGAGCAAAAAGCGACCGACATTTCGCCGCAATGGCCGGATCGCCAAAAACCCCGCCATGGAGGCCGCACCGATTCCCGCAGATGCTCGTAACCAGCCATAGGCAACATCTCCAACATGAAGTTGTGTCTCGGCAATTGCCGGGAGGAGTGCGATCGCGCCACCGAACAGAACGGCAAAGAGATCGAGCGAAATTGCGGCGAGCAAGATTGGCGTTCGGCGAATGAAATGAAGGCCCTCGAAGGCCGAATGCAGCGTCGGTTTGTCTTCGCCGGATCGAATCGTTGGCGGGCGAACAAACTGAACTCGCAGGATGCCGATAATTCCAATGACGATGAGTACCGATGTCGCCGCATATGCGACTCCCGGGTGAATACTGTAAAGAAGTCCAGACACCGCTGGACCGACAATCATCGCCGAGGTCCATACTCCCGACGAGAGTGCAACAATCGGCGGAAGTCCACCGACCGGAGCCACCATCGGCGCCATCGAGCGCGTTGCCGGGGACAAAAAGGCCCGCGAGGATCCAAAAAGTAAGGCGATCACGAAAATCGGCCACACAGCAGTCGGTTCGCTGTAGGCATAAATGCTAAGCGACACTGCACAAATCAATTCACCACCAAGCGCGCACGCGGCAACATATTTTCGATTGAAGCGATCGGCAACGCTTCCGCTGACAAATACGAACACGACGATCGGCACAAACTCGGCCAGGCCTAGCCACCCAATATCAATGGCTCGACCCGTGATATCAAACACTTGCTTACCCAAAGTTGCCGCCTGCAGCATGACGCCGATGTAGAACGCCAGACTGCTACCAAGAAGGCGTCGGACCGAGCTAGAGCGCAATACATCGCGAGCCGTAAGTTGCTTGGGCACCAGCGCGTCATTCACGTCTGAAGTACCCTAACGAATGAGGTAACACGGTCACAGATTCTTTTTCATATTCATTTGCAGAATAGGAAGTTTAGATGGCACCGATTGCACAACAGACACAGTGGATCGACGCGCTCGCCCAAGCCGATTTAGTTCGTCTCGGCAAAGTTTCGGCGATTGAGTTGCTCGAAGCGGCTGTCGAGCGCATCGAATCCATAAATCCCAAACTCAACGCAATAAATATCATGTGGTTCGATCATGCCCGCGAAATTGCTAAGGAGATCGATTCCCAAAAATCACCCGATCAGTCGATGCCGTTTCGTGGAGTTCCATTCGTCCTCAAGGATCTCTCGGCCGCCTATGCCGGACAACACATGTCGAACGGCAACATCGCGCTTAAAAACGCCAACTACATCTCGACCCAGAACACGGAGTTGGTGAATCGTTTTATTCGCGCCGGTCTGGTCACGCTCGGTCGGGGCAACAGCCCAGAGTTCGGCAGTGTGCCCACCACCGAGCCCCTTGCCTGGGGCGCCACTCACAATCCTTACGACCTCAGCCGAACCTCGGGCGGCTCGAGTGGCGGATGCGCGGCCGCCGTGGCCGCCGGACTTGTGCCGATTGCCCATGCCAGCGATGGCGGCGGTTCCATTCGTATTCCGGCATCATGTTGCGGGCTAGTTGGTTTGAAAGTGAGTCAAGGTCGAATAAGTGCCGCGCCGTTTGCCGACGAATCCAACCTGAGTGTCCAGTTTGCAGTGACCCGCACGGTTCGAGATTGTGCCGCCCTTCTTGACGCCACCCAGGGTCCGGGCGTCGGCGACCGAGTAATTGCGCCGGCCCCTAAGCAGGCATACGCCAAGGAAGTTGGCGCCCACGTAGAAAGCCTTCGAATCGGAATTCTCGATCACCACCCGGCGGGCGGCACGATCGATGCGGAGTGTCACGACGGCGTCCATGCAGCGGCGAAATTGCTCGAGTCACTTGGTCACCAAGTCGAGTTTTCATGGCCGATGGCTCTTGAGGATCCAGATTCCTCGCGTCGGTTCTCGGCCTTATGGTCGACCAACATGTCGGTGGCAAGGGAAGGCCTGTCGTTGATGTTGGGACGAGAGGCCACGATCGACGACATCGAGTTGGTGAACTGGACGATGATGGAGTTTGCCAAACACACCTCGGCCACCGCCTATGCGCTCGCCGTCAATGCGACCACAATGTATCGACGCAACATTGCACAGTGGTGGGCCGACGGTTGGGACATCCTCGTTACACCAACCGTTGCTCGGCTTCCGCTCAAGCTCGGATCGATCGCCAACGACCCGCAGCACCCGATGCGTCCGATGGATGTTGCCGGCGATTTCGTACCATTCACTCCGCCGTTCAATACCAGCGGTCAGCCGGCGATTTCGTTGCCCCTGCATTGGACGACGGCGGGGCTGCCTGTCGGTATTCAATTTGTCGCCGCGTACGGGCGCGAAGATGTGCTGTTCAGACTCGCTTCTCAATTGGAAACAGCGCAACCCTGGGCGCACCATCGCCCAACCTTTGCCCAATCGTTGTAATTATTTGGCGACAACGCTCCGCGCGGTGTCAATTCGCAAGCCGATGACATCGCCCGCCTTCACATGCACGTCTCGGGACATCACGAGTGCGCTAACTATTTGATCGCCCGTTAGCGCGGCCCGCACAACTGTGGTGGAACCGCCAAACAACACCGTGTTCACCGTCGCGCGCACACTCCCCGCCTCACCGCTAGGACAAACAAGTACATCGTCGGGTCGCACAAGCAATGAAATTTTCTCACCGACCACGCCAAACTTATTTCCGGGCAGCGTTCCGGCTCCCCCCTCGAGAATTAGAGATCCATCGGCCGCCACCGTCCCACTAAATTCGTTCATCGCCCCCACGAATCGAGCCACAAACGGCGTTGACGGCGCAAGATAGACATCTCTCGGAGCCCCAACCTGTTGGATCGCGCCATCTTGCATGACGCAAATCTTGTCCGAGATCGCCAGTGCTTCATCTTGGTCATGAGTCACGAATAGAGTCGCCACCCCGGTTTCCTTTTGTACCCGCCGAATTTCATCCCGCAGTTCACCGCGTACTTTTGCATCCAACGCGCTCAATGGTTCATCCAGCAACAACACGTCAGGTGTGATCGCAAGCGCCCTGGCAAGAGCGACGCGTTGCTGTTGACCGCCCGATAGCTGGTGTGGGTAGCGATCGGCGAGTCCGGCCAGCCGAACTCGCGTAATTACATCGTCGACCATCGTCTTGCGTTTATCTGCCGAGTGCCTGCGAATCTTCAACCCAAAGCCAATGTTTTCTCGCACACTCAGATGCGGAAACAGGCTGTAGTTCTGAAACACCATTCCCATGTTGCGCTTGTTGGGCGGCATTGAGGTGACATTCTTTCCACCGAGCGTTATGGACCCCGCGTCGGCCTGTTCGAAACCGGCCGCCACGCGAAGAGCGGTCGTCTTGCCGCATCCAGAAGGTCCAAGCAAGGTGACAAGTTCCCCTTCTTTGATGTCTAACGAAAAGGAATCCAAAGCCACCACAGGTCCAAATATTTTGCGAATGTTGGAAAAATTTAGTTCGGTGGGCATAGCGGTCCCCGTGTTCGTTTGTAGTTGATTCGTGGTGGACTTGTCATAATCACAGCATCGCCACTGGTTGCGCAATGTTTCGACGACGGGAAAACCGATTCATAAATCCGAGCAGGCTCGCTGTCACAAGCAACAACACAAGTCCAACGGCAAACGAACCCTGTGGATCCTGTCCCTGTGATTGAGACAAGTAGAGAGGAAGAGTCCGTTTCAATAGCAGTGAGGCGATGGTGAATTCACCCAGCACAACCGTCATCGTCAGAAACGATGCGGAGAGCACCGCCACACGGATGTTGGGAACTATGACCGACCACAAAGTGCGACCCCACGACGCACCCAGCGAACGAGAGGCATCAACAAGCGTTTTGACATCAATCGAGGACAGACCGTTGTCGATCGAGCGAAATGTATAAGGCAATGAGATAATCACATAGAACGGCACAAGACAGTAATTAGAACGGATGAACCACGGCGCGGATTCCCGGAATGCCCCGGAAATGCCCACGACAAGGGCAATTGCTGGCACCACGAACGGCAATATCGAAATCACTTCAATCAGCGCGCGGGCTCGCATCATGCTCACATGCACATACACAACGGTGGGCACGAGGACTACCAGAGTCACCAATGCACTGAGCAGCGCAAGTCGAATACTCAATGATGCGCTCTCCCGAAACAACGGTTTTCCAAACATTGTGAACAGTGGTTTGATCGTCCACCGATCGAACAAGTTATGCGAGCCAAGCAAGGCCACCGGAATTCGCTGAAAGGCGAAACGAGCCATCGAAATCATCGGCAGGGCATAAAACAGCCCGACAACAATCAGCGTCAACTTGGCCAGAATGTTACGCCGCTTCATCGTCGCCACCGCTCGGCGCGACGACGCAACAAGAGAAAACCGAGCATCGAAACTGTCATAATTATGATCATCCACGCAGCGAGGGCGTAGCCAAGATTCGATTTACCGGTAATTGTGTTTCCCTGCAGAAAAAATCGAATCTGCACAGGAACCAACTTGGACGAACCCGTGGATAAGGCATATGCGGTTGCGTACGCAGCGAATGAATTGGCGAAGAGCAACAGAAATCCGGCGATAATCGAAGGTAAAAGTAAAGGCAGCGCAACGAAACGCCAGTACTGACGATCACCTGCACCCAGATTTGCCGCCGCCTCCCGCCAGGTGGATTTCAAACCATCAATTGCCGGCAACATCACGAGCGTCATCAGGGGAATCTGAAAATACAAATACACCACCACGATTCCCCAAAAATTGGAGATCCTGAAACCCATTCCGACGAGATCGATACCTGATGTCCTCAAGATTTTGGTGACGAGACCCTGCATGCCGAGTGCGGCAAGAAACGCAAACGCCAAGGGAATTCCGCCCAGATTGGCGGCCACCGCCGAATAGCCGGTCAGTGCGTTGCGCAGTCCGCGACGATGACCGAGTCGCACAATCGACGCCGCAACCATCGTCCCGAACACAACCCCCAATACCGCGGTGATGGCCGAAAGTTGAATGCTAAATACAAAACTTTTGCGGTACTGGCCGGTGATCGCCTCGATCATCGGTGCCCGCGGTTCGTCCACCCGTACCAAGGCCTTTTGGAAAACTACGACAGCCGGAAGTAAAAGAAAAATACCGACGAATAGTACGAAGGGCGCCACCGGTAACCAGAGGCGTAGTGATCTAAGAAATTCTTGAGGGGTCCGCCTTGACGACGGACCCCTCAAGTTTTCCGAACTAGCTGTACTAATCGGTGCTGTACTCACCAACGATTATTAATTCAGTTCTATTTGTCTGCGACCAGTGGACCCCACTGGGCGGCGAGGACTTCCTTGGCTGCAGTGATTTGGGCCGGGGTCGGAAATGCGAGCCCCGCTAGTAAGGCCGGATCTGGCAGATTGACCATCATCTCGGTACTTACTTTGCCTGCGGCAACAAGTGCATCGAATCGGGCCGGAATTGCGCCACCCTCGAGATATCCGAGAGCACCCTCGTCAGAGATGATGTGGCTAATCCACAACTTCGCTGCGTTTGGATGTGGGCTATTTGCCACTACACCTTGGGCATAGAAGCCAGCGTAAACACCGTCAGTCGGCACGCGAATTGCATACGTGATTCCGTTTTCGGCGAGCGCTGGTGCCAAACCTGGATAGTTATATGTCCAGTCAAGCCATACTGGTGTTTCTCCGGAAACTACTCCGGCTTCGGTGACATCTGTGCCTGAAAGATTGCCAAGACTCTTCAGTTCGGCAAAGTATTCAATGCCAGGCATAATGTCGTCGAACGAACCACCGTTGGCAATTGATGCAGCCATCACGGCTGCGAATGCTGCTCCCGCTTCACGCGGATCGCCGTTTAGCGACACAAGACCCTTGTACTTTGGATCCTTGAGTGCCTCGAAGCTATCTGGTGCGTCAGTCACAATGGTTGTGTTGGTTCCGATTGCCATGATGCCGTAATACGCGGCCACCCATTTTCCGTCGGCGTCCTTCATCTCGGCAGGAATCTCATCCCAACCACATGGTTGGTATGGCTCCCACAATCCCTTGGCATCAACCTCCTGCGAAATTGCAGGCGAGACGTCGAGAGTATCTGGCATGTCTGGTTGACCGGCAAGCGTTTCCACCGCCGTCAACTCATCTGCCGACGAGGCATCTGGGTTGGCAACAGGGTTTTTAATGCTCGGGTACTTGTCGCGGAATGACTGCAAGATTCCCTTGTAGTTTGCCCAGTTGTCTGGCAACGCAATGAGGTTCACCTGTCCTTCGGCATTTGCCGCGTCTACTAATGCCGCATCCGGACATGTTGTGTCCGTTGTGGCTGCTGTTGTGTCTGGTCCTGACGTATCGGTAGACGCACTGTCCGAACCACAAGCGCTAATCAAAAGACCAGCAGCGGCAAGTACAGCGAACCCCCTCAACACGCGGACGC
>JBDSKN010000068.1:0-9974 GCA_039916865.1 Ilumatobacteraceae bacterium | reverse complement strand
AGCAGGTAGAGCAATGCCTCACTCTCGCAACCTTTAATACAAAGGTGTGCGATTCCGGCAACGCGATGCTCGCGGGGAACGGTTTCGAGTACATCCGGTACGGCCGCGCGTACATCGTCGACTAGGCGATCCCGCAGTTTGCCAACTCTTTCGACCTCCGCCTGACGATTGGTGTCGGTGATTCGAAGTGCAGTTGCGCTGGCCACGATTCCGGCGACATTGTGCGTGCCACTGCGCCGATCGCGTTCCTGGCCGCCGCCCAAGATGAGCGGTTCGAGCTCTTTGCCCAAGCGAGTCATCATGATGCCGACCCCCTTTGGGCCGCCAAATTTGTGCGCCGAGAGTGTCATCACATCGACAAGTTTGGAGATTTCTCGCAAGTCTGACCAACAGGCCGCCTGCACCGCGTCCGAATGAAGTAAGGCTTCGGGAGCATGCTGGCGAACTATCTTGGCAACTTCGCGCAACGGTGTGACTGTACCGACTTCATTATTTACCGCCATCACCGACACGACAGATATTGGATCGTTGGCGCTTGCGCCGGTCAACGTTTCGGTCAGTGCGTCGATGTCGATCGAGCCCAAGACATTCGTACGCACGACATGTCCGTGCAGATGCTCAACACAGTGCAGAACCGCATGATGCTCGGCGGCTGAACACAGCGCCTTTCCGCCGCGCTTGCGCACTGCACCGAGTACCGCAGAGTTGTCCCCCTCTGTACCGCCGCTGGTAAAGATCACTTCGCCGGCCTTGCATCCGAGCACCTCGGCAACCGTGTCGCGGGCCTCGTCGATTGCTTGGCGCGCCTGGCGGGCGAATCGATGCGATCCGGACGGGTTGGCGTACACGCCATCCAGATACGGCATCATCGCCTCAATCGCCTCGGGGCGCATCGGCGTGGTTGCCGCATGGTCAAGATATATCACCATCACCGTGAATGGTACTTGGTGCCGTGCTACGGCAGGCGCGGGCGATGAGAACATGCTGATATAGAGGCGTGATGTACACGGACAACGGATACGGCGACGCCTTTGCCGATGTGTATGACGAGTGGTATCACGACATCGATGTCATCGATGACTGCACCGAATTTTTGTTGCAGTTAGCCGCTGGTGGACCTGTGTTGGAATTGGGTGTCGGTACAGGTCGCGTGGCGATACCGCTTGCTAGGCGAGGCGCCGAGTTCGGTGTGCGGGTGATCGGCATCGACTCGTCGGAAGCAATGTTGAAGCGACTTGAGGCAAAGCAAAATCAAGGCGCACTTGTATATGCCGTGCAGGGGCACATGGTGCGCGACATGCCCGAGGGACAATTCAGCGTGGTGCTACTTGCCTACAACACGTTGTTGAATTTGCTCAGCGCCGAGGAGCAACTGGAGTGCCTGCGCGGGACCGAGTCTCGACTCGCTCCGGGGGGTCACGTGGTGGTCGATTGTTTTGTGCCGGCGAACGAACTCCCTAGTTTTGTTGTGCCCCATGTTCAGCGCACCATTGCCGATGCGGTTGTGATGAGCGAAGCGACAGTGCACGCTGGTCAGCAGCGGGTTGATGGCGTGATAACCGAGGTATTCGACGATGGCAATCGGGTTGCGCATCCTTGGAGTATTCGATATTTGAGCGTTGCCGATATCGATGACATGGCGTCGGTGGCCGGATTGAAGTGTGAGCAACGGTGGTCCAGTTACGGGCGCGACATCTTCACCGACGAGAGTTCGCGACACATAAGTGTGTACGGCCGAAGATGAGCAAGATTGAGGTCTTCATCGAGTTGAACGCAAGGCCATCCGTCGTGTGGACGGCGATCGAGCCAATCGAGGCGCACGTCGAGTGGATGGCCGATGCCGTCGCGATCCGATTCGAGACCGACCAGCGGCGAGGCGTCGGCACCCAATTTTTGTGTGACACCAAGGTCGGTCCGATCCGGCTCACCGATCGCATGGAGATCACAGAATGGGTTCCACAACACGCCATCGGCGTTCGCCATACGGGGGTGGTTTCGGGAACCGGACGGTTCACCTTGACACCAATTGGTGATGGTCAACAAACGCGATTCGGCTGGTCGGAAGAACTTACCTTTCCATGGTGGCTGGGTGGATTTGTAGGCGAGTTCCTTGGCGGCAGACTGGTGTTGAAGTCAATTTGGCGGCGCAATTTGCGCGCGCTCAAGTCGATTGTCGAGGCGCAGACTTGCTAGCAGTCAGGCGATCCCACGAGTTAGGGCCGTCGCCGCAGCGGCGAGGACAACCACGACGATAAACGGCGCCTTGCGCCAGGCGGCAATCACCGCTACCGCCAATCCCACCGAGCGAGCATCGATGACGAGTTCATGTGCCGATGAAAAAGAGTCCTTGACCACGAGAGCTGCGAGCAACGCCGCGGGAATAAGTATCAGGCACTGCTCGAGTGCGCTCGGCAACTTGCGCGAGCCGACGATGACTAAACCGGCGACCTTGAACGCCAGTGCGCCGACCGAAAGCCAAATGACGAGCCACCACGACATGTAGTTGGTGAGCACGACCGCAATCATCAACGCCTCAGTCCGACGAATACTGCAAGCCCGGCGGCCAGAATCGGCACACCGATCGGCGCGCTCGGAATAAGCAGGAGGCAAATCAGTGCACCAAGCGCTGCGGCTTGACGTCCCTTGGATGTACGCAGGTGCGGTGCGAGCATCGCCACGAAAGCCGCGGTAAAGGCAACATCGAGACCATACCTTTGTGGATCAATGCTGTTACCAAGCAGTGCACCGATGAGGGTGCCCAAGTTCCACAGCGAAAATAACGCTAGGGCCGTCGTCCAGAATGCGATCTTGCGCAATCGTGGATCGGATTGTGCGGTGGCCATCGCAGTTGTTTCGTCGATCACGAAGTGTGCTGCCAGTAATCGAGTTTTCAATTGGCCTTTGATAATTGGAGCAAGGGCCAAGCCATAGACAAAGTTGCGCGCCGCCAGTAGAAGCGCGCCGCCGAGGGCGGCACTCGCGGTGCCACCTGTGGCGATCACACTCATCGCCGACAACTGAGAGGCGCCGGTAAATGTAAACAGCGACAGCGCACATGTTTGGGCAACACTTGCCCCCGCGCTAACCGACAGCACGCCAAACGAAACCGCGAACACGCCGACGGCACCGCTTAGGGTCAGACTTGAAACCACGAGCGAACGCACCGGTGCACTCATTTGTCCCCGAATTCGGCGGATCACGCCCCGATGCCTTCGAGCATTCGATCGGCGGCGCTCCACGGGTCGATGCTCAGGGCAAGCACCTGATCCTCGAGGGAAATCCAGTTCGGATCACCGCAAATCGCACGGGCCCGATGCTCGAGCCTGGTTTCGATAATCGCGCGTAATTCTTGGCGCACTCGATTCGTTCGGCGATTGACCAGTTCGCCATTTGATTGCATGTATTTTTGGTGGCGAATCACCTCCGCCCATAAATCGTCGACGTTGTCGCCGGTGGTTGCCACTGTGGCAACAATTGGCGGTCGCCACGAATCAAAGGCTAGATCGGAAAGTTCCAGCATCTGCTCGAGATCTCGACGCGTGTCCTCAACACCTATTCGGTCGGCCTTGTTGATCACAAACACATCGGCAATCTCCATCAACCCGGCCTTGTTCGCCTGCACCGCATCACCCCAACCAGGGTTTACGACCACGATGGTGCAATCCGCCTTGCCGGCAATTTCAACTTCGACCTGACCTACTCCCACAGTCTCCACAAGAATCCATGGATACTTCACGGCATCGAGCAACCGCATCGCTTCGCTGGTGGCCAACGACAATCCGCCAAGATGACCACGCGTGGCCATCGAACGAATGAACACGCCCTCATCGGTGGCGTGATCCTGCATTCGAACTCGATCACCGAGAATTGCACCACCGGTAAATGGCGAGGACGGATCGATGGCTAGCACGGCGACTTTGGCTCGGTTAGCCGCGGTGCCATCGCGCAGGTGCGCAATCAGCGCATTGGTGAGTGTGCTCTTGCCCGCACCGGGTGCACCGGTAATACCGACCGAATATCCATCACCGATCAACGGATACGACAAGCGACCAATTTCACGGGACTCTTCGCCACCTCGCTCGACGAGCGACAGCAACCGTGCCAGCGACCCCCGGTCTCCGCCTGCGGCGGCCGCGAACAGCTGCCGTGGATCGCTCAATCGCGCCGACAAGGTTTAGACCGCCACAACCTCGGTGACGCCGTCTACACGGTCGCGCATGATCCGTTCGATTCCGGCCTTCAGTGTTTGATCGGAGGCTGGACATGTTCCGCACGCCCCGACAAGAGTGACCGTGATTATGCCCGTTGATTCGTCGACTTCTTGGAGGACAATGTCGCCGCCGTCGGCCTGCAGGGCGGGCCGAATGACTTCAATCGTCTCTTCTACTTGGGTGCGCATCGACACGAATTACTCCAATACAAACAGCGACAAAATGTGTACTCCTCTACGATACGGGGATGCTTGCTCATCAAGGCGGTTGGGACGAAATGTTGTTCGTTTCCGTTCCCATTGCATTGATTGTGCTGGCATTGTGGCGGGCAACACTTCGTGTTGAACGGCGAAGCGCCGCGACACGCGCATCAACACCTCGTGATGTTGGCTCCAATTCCGGCGAGGCGACCGACTAAGTCGTCGTAACCTCGATCGATGTGATGAATATCACTGATCTCGGTGACGCCATCGGCGATTAATCCCGCCACTACTAAAGCAGCACCGGCCCGAATATCGGGGGCGCAGACCTTCGCCCCGGTAAGCCTTTCAACTCCCCGAATCGCCGCATGATGGCCGTCGATGCGAATATCGGCGCCCAACTTGGATAACTCTTCGATATAGCGAAAACGGCCCGGATACAGATTCTCGGTGGCGATACCCACGCCATCGGCGATAGCCAACATCGCCACGAGGAGCGGTTTGTAGTCGGTGGCGATTCCAGGATAAGGCAAGGTCGCAAAGTTAATCGAATGCAAGTGTGAAGTTCCGACCACTCGCAAGCCATCCGACTGCGGCGTGATACTCACCCCCATCTCGGCGAAACGATTGAGCAGCATCTCCATGTGCTCGGCTCGTGCTCCACGGACGAACACGTCTCCACCGCACACCGCGACGGCAGAAATGAACGTGGCGGCCTGCACTCGATCATTCATTACCTCGTGGTGCACCGCCCGCAACGATCCGGGCTTGACACCGTTGATCACAATGGTCGCCGTGCCCGCGCCAGAAATTTGGGCTCCCATCGCCGTCAACATCGCACAGAGATCAACAATTTCGGGTTCGCGGGCTGCATTTTCGATTGTCGTCACACCGTCGGCCAGGACGGCCGCCGTGAGAATATTTTCCGTGGCGCCGACACTTGGAAAACTGAGCGTGATCGCCGCGCCGTGAAGTCGCGGGGCGGTTGCCGTCACCCCCGATTCGGTGATTTCAAACGTGGCGCCCATGGCCTCGAGACCACTGATGTGCCAGTTGATCGGTCGCGAACCGAAATTATCGCCACCGGGCATGGCGATTTCGGCGCGCCCAAATCTGGCCAGCAGCGGCCCCAGCACATTGATCGAGGATCGAATCCGATCTACCTGTTCAAAGGGGGCAACTGGGGTGATGCCGCCGTGATTGCACAGGGTAAGGCCATGCTTTCCCGAGCGAACCGCCGAGACACCAAGTGCGCCGATCAAATCGCCCATCGTGTCAACATCATTGATTGCGGGCACGTTGGTGAATTCATAGTCGCCCTCGGCAAGCAGTGTGGCGGCCATCAACTTGAGAACCGAATTTTTTGCTCCTGGGACTTGCACTTCACCGGTTAGCGGACCGGATGGTTGAACAACGATGCGCATTGCATCTCAGTATGCTCCCGCCGTGGCCTCGCTCACAGTCCGACCCTCACAATTTGCAAGATTGCGCGGTTTTCTGAGCCCGGTTTCCCTGACGGCGCGGCAAAAGAGTGTGCTCGTGTTGCTTGCCCTAGCCTCGATTCCCGCGGCCTTCACAAACACCGTGTTTACCCAAACGGTTGCCTACGCCAGCGACGAGTTTCACATCTCTGCGCAGGGCCAGGGTTTTGCCGCCGCGATCGTGCGCTGGGGAGTAATTATCGTGTTGCCATGTGCGGCTCTAGCCGACCGCATCGGTCGACGTCGAATGATTCTGATCATGTTGTGGGTGGCGCCGTTGATTACATCGCTGGGCGCGCTGTCGCCCAACTTTACGTTTCTCGTCATTACCCAGGCAATCGGTCGGCCGCTCGGGCTCGCCCTCAATATATTCATCATCGTTTTTGCCACCGAGGAAATGTCCAACGACACTCGCGCATTTGCGCTCAGCGTGATCGCCGTATCTGCCGGGTTCGGTGCCGGAACCGCAGTATCCGCAATTCCACTGGCCGGAATCTCATTGACATCTTGGCGATACATCTACGCCATTGGCTTGATCTGGGTATTTGTGGCGGCCATTATCACTCGTCGCTTGCCGGAGACGCAGCGATTTGAGTCGCTACACGAACGATCGCTTGACTCGTCGTCGAACGACGACCCGGCCGTGCACGCCCACATTGTGCCGCAACGGCTGATCCTGCAGATTGCGGTTGCGGTACTTGTGAATATTTTCGTCGCCGCGGCATCGGTGTTTCAGATTCGCTACCTCAAGGATGTGCGCGGATACTCGGCGACATTCGTGGCCCTCTTCACCGTCGCCACGACCGGCCCGGCCTCGATCGGTTTACTGATCGGCGGACGTGTTGCCGATCGTCTCGGTCGCAAGACACTGGCGGCGATCACGATCCCAATCGGGGCCGTACTTATTGCGGTGTCGTTCAGCGTGCACGGAGTAGGCATGTGGGTTGCCGCACTCGGAGGTGCAATTTCGTTTGCCCTTGCCTATCCGGCGATGTCCGTTTTTCGCAGCGAACTATTCCCAACCGCACATCGCAACATCGCGTCGGCGTTTATCACCACCGCGTCTCTCATCGGTGGAAGTATCGGTCTACTCGCCTGCGGCACATTGATTAATCGAGGGGCCAGTTACGGCGCGGTGATGTCCGTCCTTGCCATTGGCCCCGTCATTGTTTCGGTTCTCGTGTTT
The DNA here is from genome assembly GCA_039916865.1 of Ilumatobacteraceae bacterium. Classification (GTDB taxonomy): domain Bacteria; phylum Actinomycetota; class Acidimicrobiia; order Acidimicrobiales; family Ilumatobacteraceae; genus UBA3006. The sequence continues at coordinate 2,896 of JBDSKN010000068.1, read as the reverse complement.
GTCATGTATCCCGAAACTGCTCACCGCGAATTAGAGGAACTCAACCCCGCGGATGAATTACTGCAACGCCAATAGCCACTCATTTACTATCGTGCCGACCCGGTCGTCTTGTCCCTTAAGATCGTGGCGACCGCCTTCGATGAACTCGATCGTTGGTGCAATAGGTATTGCCGCAAGTTCGGCGGCCAGTTCTTCGGGTGATCCGAACTCGTCTCGGGTGCCGCTGACAAACAGACTGGCGACACGCATTCGAGGAAAATGCTCGACTCGTAGTTGACTTGGCCTTTTTGGGGGGTGGAGTGGATACGACACACAGATCACTCCGTGGACCGAGAAGCCGCTTCGTTCGTTAGCGACCGCCATCGTGCACATACGCCCGCCCATCGATCGGCCGCCAATAACTAAATCAGTCGTTGCGCATTGAAGTTGTTCGGCAACCGCGCAAACCTCGTCGATGACGTACTGGACCAGCACCGGCGCGCGATCGGGAATTTTGCGTCCGGCGCGACGATAGGGAAAGTCACGGCGAAAGGTAGGCAGTGGTAATACGGCCCGCTCGATTGCTTGCAGCGTGGATTGCTCGCTCGAACTTCCGGCCCCGGGAAATAACACCAGCCCGCGAATACTCACATGTACATCAGCACGCGTCGGGCCTCACCGAGTTCACTGATGCTGTGGGCGGCGGTTTCGTGCGTGCCGCCATGATCGGGATGTACTTGGCGAAGCGTCTCACGGAAACGCACCTGGATCTCCTTCTTGCTTGGCTTAATGGTGCCGGGCGGAAATCCCAACAATTCAAGCGCCCATGCGCGCGGGTCGGCCAACGCTGACAACGAGGTGGCCCCGCTGCCGGCAATGAAGGAAATGAATGACGGGCCAATTGGTCCGCGCCATTTCATTGACTTGTGCAGCAGCGGAGCAAGTTGCTCTCTCGCTGCAAGCGCCAGTCGTTCGAGCGCATAGACCGAGCCGAGAACTTGTTGCAACGGTGTCCCCGTTGAATCGAAGTGAAATTGCAATTCGTCTTCATGGCCACTCAGTCGGTGCACACTTCGTGACAGGCCGTGACGGTCGACCTGGTAGCGATGTCGCAGGCGGGGTTGCACGACTCGATCATCATTTTTAATTTGGGTGATCAGGCGGTGCACATCTGGAACAAGTTCGTCATCAACATCGACAATGTGCGCCGACATCACCGCTCCGAGTAATAACCCGCCAAATCCCGGTGCCGGCTCTGTGGGCAGCACGAGATTCCCAAGCGAAATCCGTCGCGTCGGAGTGATCGGCCGCGAGTGCCAAATTTCCAGTTCGGCCAGGATCTCGCCGGACACGGTTATACGTGTGGGCGCAACAACGCATGGAGTCGACCGGCGAGATCGATCGCCGTCAACTCATCGGGTTGGCTTTCATCGGCTAACGCGGCCGCGAGTTGGTCGGCAATATCGGTTGCCTGCCGCCATACTGACGGCGGCACGTCGTGTGGTGATCGGTGCGATTCAATATCCTCCAGCAGAATCGCCAACAGAGTCAGGCCATCCGCGTCTAGAGGGTTGCGTTGTAAACGCTGCGCAACATTAAATAGCGTCCGCAGAGTTTCGGTACTTGCCTGTGGGGTCGATTCGTCATCGACAAAGACCACTCCACCCTTTTCCAGCGAGTCGAGACACTCATCCACCTCATCTTCGGAGCTCGTTGGTACCAACAGCACATCACCTTCCCACCGATACACAACGTTGAACTCGTTGAGCATCTGGGACAATTTTTCGCGCTCGGATGGACTCCACTCATCGAGCTCGTACTCTGTAAGTTGCTCATCACCCTGCAGCGTTGGCGGTGAATCGGAACCCGAAGTCGGCGTTTCGATTTCGTCAAGAATTGCATCCACCCTGTCTTCGTCATCGACCGGAATTAGTAGTTCGTCGTCATCCCAGGAATGGGAGATTGTGGCGTCCGCGAGCATTGCGGCAATATCGGCGCGCTGGTTAATTGACCACTCCGACAGGTCGTAACGTACAGACTCGGTATCTGGGTCGCGTGGGTTCCACTCGCTCATATGCGAAACGCTACTTCTTGGTGGCGAAACGCAAAGCCTGCCACGGCGTTAGGGGTTGAGAAGGGGGCGACTAGATTCATGGGCGATGACATTGCGCGAGCGCCCGGACCGCAACCTAGCGATGGAATTGGTTCGGGTCACCGAATCTGCCGCACTGGCCGCCGCCAGGTGGGTCGGTCGCGGCAACAAATTATCCGCCGACGGCGCCGCGGTAGACGCGATGCGCAACGTGCTCGACACGGTGAACATGGATGGCATCGTGGTCATCGGAGAGGGCGAAAAAGACGAGGCCCCAATGTTGTACAACGGCGAGAAGGTCGGCAACGGCACCGCGCCAAAAGCCGATGTTGCCGTTGACCCCATTGACGGTACAACACTCACCGTTCTCGGCCGGGGAAACGCGCTGTCGGTCATTGCGGTAGCCGAGCGCGACTCGATGTTCAATCCAGGGCCGTGCGTATATATGGAAAAGATTGCAGTCGGTGCAGAGGCAGCCACGGCGATTGATCTCAATGCCACACCGACACAGAATCTCAAAGAGGTTGCCAGGGCGATGAAGAAAACCTTGCACGAATTGACGGTGATGATTCTGGAGCGTGACCGGCACGACGAACTCATCGCCGAGGTCCGCGCCTCGGGGGCCCGCATCCGTCTGATCAGCGACGGTGATATTTTTGCCGCAATCGCGGCGGCATCGCCCGAAGTTGGCGTGGACATCTTGATGGGAATAGGCGGTACTCCGGAAGGGGTCATTGCGGCGGCGGCACTAAAGGCGATGGGTGGAGAAATAATGGGACGTTTGTATCCGCGTAGCGATGCCGAGAGGGACATCGCGATAGCGGC
>JBDSKN010000067.1:0-4716 GCA_039916865.1 Ilumatobacteraceae bacterium | reverse complement strand
CGGGCATTTTCCAGTAACCCTTCATAATTTGGGGCGTTCGCAGCCAGATTTCACCGACCTCGCCAAGTTCTACATCCGCTTTCGTCTCTGCATCCACAATTCGCAATTCGACGCCCGGCGACGGTCGACCGCACGAACGCAGACGGTGCTTGTTCGGCCCATTGACCTCATGGTCTTCTGGCAGCAACATCGTGACAACACCGGTGGTTTCGGTGAGCCCATACACCTGCATGAACTTGCACTTGTATGCCTTAATTGAACTGGCAAGCACTTCGTCCGAGATTGGTGAAGCCCCGTACACGATCAACTTAAGGGTCGAAAAGTCAGCATCGGCGATACCGGGGACCATCAGCGTGAATTGCAATAGCGCAGGAACGACGAACCCGTGCGTGATCCGTTGTTCACCAATTAATTTGACCAAGGCAACAGGATCGATATCGCGCACAATGATTGACGATGCGCCAACATATTGACCGGCCGTTGCCCATCCTCCACCGCCAATGTGAAAAAGCGGCATCGCCACCAAATTCACAGAATCGGAGTCGAGATACCAGGCGTCCTTGGCCATCGGTAGTAAGGCGAAAAAATTATTCGACGTGAGCATGACCCCCTTGGGGCGTCCGGTGGTACCACTTGAATACAACTGAAAGGCGACATCATCTGGGCCGGCCTCGACACCCGGGTCAATTGCATCTTTCTGACTGATGAACGATTCGTAGTCTTCATATGCTTCGTGGCCGCCGATGACGATGATCCTTTTGGCGAAAGTAAGTTGATCGGCAATCGCATCAAGAATTGGTATGAAGTCGGGTCCAACTATGAACACCTTGGCTTCCGTGTCGTTGACGATGTAAGCGACCTCGGGTGGCGCCAGGCGCCAATTGATATCCACACTCACCGCGTTGAGAAGAGCGCAACCATAAAATACTTCAAAGTGCTCGATCGAATTTTTATCTAGAAATGCGACGCGGTCTCGGGGTCCGATGTCGGCCGCCCAAAGCGCCTGCGACATTTGACAAGACCTCGCGTACAACGCGCCCCACGTCATTTTCTTGTCGCCAAGCACTAGCGCATCTTTGTTCGCTCGTTCCCGTCCATGAACACGAACGATGCCGGCGATGTTTGTGATTTCACTCCCCATAGGCACAAAACTACTCGCCGAACAGTTCTCGATAACTAATTGCTGGTCACCGACGGTTCACGTGGTAGTCCGAGGGCCCGTTCGCCAATTATGTTGCGCTGCACTTCGCCCGTTCCGCCGCCGATTGTCAGTGCCGGAGCAAAGAGAAACGCGTAATACCAACTCGGGCTCGACAAACTTCCGCCCGACTGATCGGCAATCATGGCCGCCGCGCCGGTCAGGTCGCGCGCAAGGCCAACAACGTGTTGGCCATGTTCATCAGCCAGAATTTTACGCACGCTTGCCTCTGGACCCGGCTGATCGCCCCGGACACGGGCAGCCAGTGTGCGCTCGCGAATAAGTTCCAACAAAACATGCTCGGTGTACACCTTGGCCAAACGCTGACGCATCACAGGATCGGCGCATCCGCCTCCGCTGCGAACCTCTTCGAGCACGTCCATTGCAGTTGGGCCAAAACCCCATAACACACCACCCGTTGACAGCGATACGCGTTCGTTTCCCAATGTCACCTTGGCCAGGCGCCATCCATCGTTGACGTCACCCACGACATTGGCATGCGGTATCCGCACATCGGTGAAGAACACTTCGTTGAAAGTCTGCCCGCCGGTCATTTCGCGAATCGGGCGAATTTCGATTCCCGGCAAATCCATCGGGCAAATGAAATATGTAATGCCTTTGTGCTTAGATACGTCGGGGTTTGTGCGAGCAATAAGGATTCCAAATTGCGCGTGTTTGGCACCCGATGTCCACACTTTTTGTCCGTTCACAATCCACTCGTCGCCGTCTCGCACCGTATGTGTCGAGAGGCTGGCTAAATCGCTTCCGCTGCCGGGTTCGGAAAATAATTGACACCAGTACTCCTCCCCCGAGAGCAACGGCAACAGGTACCGCGCCTTTTGCTCACCCGTACCAGCGTGCAAAATTGTTGGGCCGGCCCAACCAATACCAATTGGATTCGTTGGTCGACGGATATTCGCCCGCGCCAGTTCGTCATCGACGATCAGCTGATGAATCGGATCGGCATCCAGTCCCCACGGCGCGGGCCAATGCGGCGCCACGTATCCGGCTTCGGCGAGTTCGCGACCGGATGGAGTCGCATGTTCGGCTAGCCAAGATCGAACCGAAGTTCGTCGTGGGTCATCTTCAGAAATTTCAAGCCGCACCGGTAAAAGCGTAGTGTCACTGCATGCCTAGCGATAACCGACTCGCATCGACTGACGGTGTTTCACTCTCGTTGCATGACTACAACCCGGAATTACTCTCGCCTACCGTCCTATTTTCTCATGCAACTGGTTTTCATGGTCGCGTGTTCGATCCAATCGCCAAGGAGTTGATTGATACTCACCATTGCATCACCTTCGACTATCGCGGTAACGGAGACTCGACACTTCCGAGCGACTGGTATGTGCGGTGGTCGGCCTACGGCGACGATGCGCTGGTCGCGGCTCGGTATGCGGCGAGAAATGGACCTGTCATTGGCGTCGGCCATTCGATGGGAGGGGCGGCTCTGGTCATGGCGGCGCTTCGCGCGCCACAACTGTTTCGAGCACTCATCCTCTTCGAGCCAATTATTTTTCCACCGCGTCCGTCCGAACAGACAAGCGGCCCAAACCATATGGCCGAGGGAGCCCGTAAGCGCCGCAGCACCTTTGCATCTTTTGATGACGCACTTGCCAACTACGCCTCAAAACCGCTACTCGGTGTGCTCCACCCCGAAGCGCTGTCCGCGTATGTCAACTTTGGCTTTAGTCGCCAACCAGATGGCAGTGTCGCTCTCAAATGCTCACCCGAACACGAGGCCCGCACTTACGAAACTGGGGCCTTGCACGAGACTTGGGAACAGCTTGCACATCTGACGATTCCAACATGGGTATTATCTGGCGCCGACCAGAGCCAGGGACCATCTTCAATTGCACCGCAAACCGCCGCCGCCATCCCGGGTCCACAGACCATTAAATTCGATACTCCGTCGACAATTGCACCGCTCATTGCCGCCGCGATTCCAGGTTCACACTTCATTAAGTTCGATGATCTCGGACACCTTGGACCGATGCAGGACCCAGCACGATTCGTGGCAATAGTCCGCCAGATATAGACCAATTGATCAGAGGCGACTTCGCATCGCCAATTTGATGCATCACCTACTATCAATCAAGTCGCTATGAGCCCCGCATACCCCGTTCCAGTCACCATGTCGCCGTCGCGGGTGAGCAGCTTTCAGGACTGCGCGCTGCAGTTTCGATTTGCCAGTATCCAGAACTTGCCGCAACCCCCCGGCATTCATGCCGTAAAGGGAAACGTCGTTCACCGTGCATTGGAACTGTTGCTGGCTCTTGACCCCGAAGAGCGTTCTAGTACTGCCGCCCACGAATTCATGGCCGAGGCAAAACACGAATACGAAGCAATGTATGACTTCACCGGGCTAAAACTGACTCACATCCAGGCCGTTAAATTCTGGCAGGAGTGTTCGGGGCTAATCGAAGGATACCTACGAATGGAAGATCCTCGAGGCGTCAACCGTATTGAAATTGAACTGTGGGTGGAAGCACCTCTAGATGGTTTTGCGATCCGCGGTTACATTGACCGACTCGAACGAGATGCGCAGGGCAATCTCGTGATCACCGATTACAAGACGGGCAAATCACCCCGCGCCGGTGATGTCGACGGCAAGATGCGCCAGCTGGAGATGTATGCCTACATGATTCGGGCGATGCGAGGAGAACTGCCCGCAACATTGCAACTCTTGTACATCAAGGACGGGTTAAGGCTGACGAAGTCACCAAACGAACAGTCGATGCAATTCGTTGTCACGCGGACCTCGGCAATTTATAAGGCAATTGAGCGGGCATGTAACACCGGCGAATTTCCAACTCGAAAGAGCGGACTGTGCAACTTCTGCAACTTCAGAAAGTGGTGTCCCGAGTTTGGAGGCGACCCGACTAAGGCTGAAACCGAAGCACCGCAACTACATCCTGACGCGCCAACCCGATGAGCGAGGCAGCTCCGTTCGCCAGTTTCGACGCTCGCATCGATCGCCTCGTCGAACCAATTCGAAATGTGCGAGCTGCCGTCTTGATCTTGATGGTCGCCAGTGCCGTCGGTGACTTTGGATTGGTCTGGCATGCAATTGGTCTAATTCGAGCCATCGGAAGCATGGATCGCTTCTACGATGCGCTCGTGTTCTCTTCGATGATTGGAATCGAGAGCCTTCTGCTCAATCAAGGTATCAAGCGATTCTTTGGCCGAACCCGACCGACCGAACAGGGCGATGTTCGCATCGCGGTGCGGACACCGAGCACTTCAAGTTTTCCAAGTGGGCACGCATCGTCTGCGTTTTTCTCCGCACTCGTACTCACTCACTGGGTCTCATGGCCGTGGATGGTTTGTTTTTATCTGCTGGCTGTTGTCATTGCCGTAAGTCGCGTCGGGGCAAGAATTCACCATGCCAGCGATGTATTGGCCGGCGCACTCACCGGCACCCTGCTCGGCGTCGTCGGGCTCATCGTGCTGGGTAGTTTGTAGGTCTCATGAATACGGAATTACCGCGCTTCGACACCAAGATGAGCGATACCGAA
>JBDSKN010000066.1:0-12223 GCA_039916865.1 Ilumatobacteraceae bacterium | reverse complement strand
CAATAATCGACGTCAACGGAGTCCGCAACTCATGATTCATATTCTCAATAAAACTATTCTTCACCTTCCCCAACTCCACAAGACGCTCAACCTCAGCATCATTAGCCGCAATCTCCATCGACTGACTAAATATTCGCCCATGAACGCTGACGCTGGCGGCTTCCGAAGCAACTCTCTTCATCAGCGATATCTCGATCTCGGACCAATCGCGGGGCACTTCCCTCATCATCACGGCTATAAAGCCGAGTACCGTTGACCCGTCTGCAACCGGCACTAAAACCCAACTGCGAGCTAATTCTTTAGCAATTGATGCGGCACCTGGGATAGGTCGCGTTGAGGTGTCAAGCAGATGTGAGTCGTTCACCTTCAGCACGCTGTTCCGCTTCCATAAATCCTGAACCAACACGGAGAGTTCTTCTTCAAATTTTAGAATTATTGCTTCGTCAAGTAAAAAATCGGGCTCCCGATTCCACTGCTTGACAAATCCGGGCCACGTCGATTCATCGAATGTATTACAGATCACGCCGTCGACCTGTAATTCTCTACCAAGTCCTTCTGCTGCCAGTTCGGTAATCCTGTCCGATGCCAAGGTGCCCGTGAACTGAGCCGTAATCGATCGAATCGCCTTCGCAAGCCACTCACGATCTCGCTGCGCCGTGCGCTCATATTCCAAACGAGTCTGCAAGTCATCGTCAAACTTCTGGAGGGTCAGCGTCGCCTCGGCGAGCTTCTTATGCTCATTATCCAATCGAATACGAACACGTCGGAAATCGCGAATTCGTGAATACAGAAGGTAACTGTTCAGGACCACAATGAACCCCAACGAAGTCAACAGGGCAGAGTGTTGACCTGCATCCGCCTGTACTTCAGCGAACAAAATAATTGCGAGCGCGACAATGGCAACAACAAGTAAGCCGATGGCAATCTGTTGGCCTCGGCTATAGGAAAAATCGTCATTCCTCGGGCCCGGGTGCACCACATCGGGCATCGCTAAACCCTAGTTGCCAACGACGGGCAATGGCCCAACGGCATGGGTCGACGAAACCGAAGCATGGGCCAGCGGAAGTCGAATCTCTGCTCGTGTACCACCGTTCTCCGTTGAGGCCAACGACCAAGACCCACCATGTTCATGAACGATGAATCCAACGATCATGAGGCCGATTCCTGTCCCTGGAATCGCCGCGGCAATGGCGTTACTGGATCGGTAGAAACGACTACCCACATGCTGAAGTTCTTCCTCAACGATTCCGATTCCAGTGTCAGACACGGTCACCGCAACCTCCTGTTTGCCAGAGTTTGCCTGCACCGATCGCGCCGATACTTTTATTTGACCGCCAGAATTACTGAATTTCAGTGCGTTAGAAATGAGATTGCTAATAACCCGAAGAATCTCATTTTCATCTGCCCAAACCGTAAACGGTTCATCGCCAAGATCGGCAACAATTGCCTGTTCCCGAGTATCCGCCAACGCGCGAAAGCTTTCAATGGATTCGTTAATAACACTACGAATGTCAAACGTGGACATTTTGAACCGAACTTCCATTGAATCGATCCTCAACACCGTGAGCATGTTGTCGATCAAGTCATTTAGTCGGAATGCGTTGCGGTTGATAACAGTAGCCATTCGATTGCGTTCGGTGTGGGTAAGTTCACTGTCTTCTCCTAAGAGTTCCGAGTACCCGGTGATCGACGTGAGCGGCGTGCGAAGTTCGTGATTAACCGTGTTAAGGAAATTTAATTTAGACAAATTGAATTGTGTCACCCACTCGTGCGCGGTCTCTTGCTGATACGCAAGTTCGTTGACGGCGCGCGACACGGCACGGATTTCTGCCGGACCTGCGGTGTCGTCGGCCCGGGCTTTATTTTCGCCGCGATAAATCCGGTTAACCACATGACTCAAGTTGATAAGTGGAAAGGAAATATCCGATCCACCAAGAACTAGTAGGACAGCAATCACTAAAAATGCAACAACAAGCACAATTGCGGCAATGGCAATTGTTTGACGTCGAACTCGATTGGCGACAACTACCGCTTTATCGTTGACATCAGCGATGTAGTCGGCAATGCTGATGCTCGCGCCCCGCAAATTATTAATCAACTCCGCTCCGGCAAGTTGGTCGCCGCGCGGGGTGTCGGCCGAGGCAATGACCATTGTACGGTCCACGAATGTGCGCAGCCAAAGTTCCACGATGACCGAACTATTGTCCGCCAGTTGCAACAGGCCTTGATCGCCCACCTTGACCGCGACGCTTTGAAGATCGGCGATTGCGTCCACCAACTGGGGCCTTACCACCTCAAACTTGTCAATGAAGGAACGATCACCGGACAAGAGAAATGAACGGATCGCCAAGTCGGCGGCCACGACACTTACTAAGACACTTTCATTGGCGGCACTCATTTCTCGATACTCGGACTCAAGGCGGTTTGACTGCCGTGTCACCACTGACACGGCATAGCCGTCAATCGATGCCACGATGACGAGTAGCCCAATAACTGCAATCACTGACTTGCGAACTCGTCGACCAATTGTGTCTCGGGCCTTGTCCACGCTTTCGTGAATAGCAGCAAGCGCGAAAAAATTTGGTTCGGTCGGTTTGGTCGCTGCATACTCATCAATTGTCGACAGGACACTTTGCGCGACAGGGACTGCGGGATTGATGGCTGGCCTTGGTTTGCCGACTCGCCTTTTGATTGAGTCACGGGTCTTTTCGACAAGTTCAAGAACAGTGGCCAGAGTAAAGAAGTTTGGCTTGAAGGGTGTCTTGGCACCTTTATAATCCATCGCCGTAATTCCATTCTTTGGAGCGGGGGTGGGCGACGTCATAATTTCTGGTGCTGGCAAATCAATTTCGACGACGGGTATTGGTGGAATTTCGTCGAGCGGCGACACCTCGGGAACCCAATCAACATGAGCGGAACTGGTGTCCAATTTCAAATTTCTTGCCCACCTACCGATTGCATTTCGACCTTTGCCTACAAAATCCGAAACTGGCGACTCCTTGACGCTGTCCTTTGTCTTGGGAATAGTCGACGCGACCGGCTCAACCGTGGGTGTTTTTGATTCCAGAGCGTGTACCAAAAGTACGAACTCACGATTTGCCTCTGGCAATTTCTCAATTTTTGGTGGCTGAATTAGCCGACCTAAGGTGCCGCGAACTTTTTTGGCGAGTTCCTGAGCCTGCTTCGGCGTTGACTCAACTGGTTTTTCGACTTCAGGCTCCGCGACTTTGGGAACCACGGCTTTGGGAACCACGATCGGCACAACTGGCGCTAACGGCACTACTGAAACCTTTTCGAGGATCGAATGTATATCTCGTACAGTCTCTGCTTTGGCTTGTTCAACCACCATCCGCGGCACTTCAACGACAACTGTCGGTTCAACGACAACTGTCGGTTCAACAATTTCGGATACGACCGGCGCTTCGTTGGAGATTGGCTCCTCTATGTCTGGAGGTAAAACAATTGGGGTTTCGACTATCGCAGGTATTTCCGACGGTGGACCGGCAATCGTTGGTGCTTTGACAAATGTGTAGGCATCCGCTGAGGAAATCGAGCCACCTGGGGTGACTAAGACGACATCGACTATGCCCGCTGGTTTCGCCGGCGACGCGACTGTTACCGAGGTCGCGCTTACTACCGCTATCGATGTCCCTGCAGTCCCGCCAAATGTCACTAACGAGGTACCCGTAAGATTTGTCCCAGTAATCGTCACTTTTGCGCCGCCGGCGACTGGTCCGGCCGACGGTGCGACTCGCGAAATTGTTGGTGCATTAACAAACATGTAAGCGCCAATCAAGGTTGCCGATCCGCCTGCGGGCGTCGTGATAGCTACATCCGCCGCGCCAGCCGTCTTAGATGGAGAAATAACGGTTACCGACGAATCGCTCTCGACGGTCAACGATGTTCCTGGGGTGCCACCAAATGTCACGGATGAAGCATCCGTCAGATTCGATCCACTAATGGTCACTTTCGAGCGACCAACACTTGGACCAAGAAGTGGCGAAACTTCTGAGATAGTCGGAGCATTGACAAACCTGTACGCTGCCGACACATTTACTGATCCTCCACCGGGGGTGGTCAAGACCACGTCCACTGCGCCGGCCAGCTTGGCCGGGGCAACAACAGTTATCGAATTAGCGCTTACGTTTGTGATGGATGTTGCGGTGGTACCGCCAAAGGTCACCGCCGATGTGTCGGTCAGCGTTGTTCCAGCGATTGTCACTATCGTCCCACCCGCAACCGGGCCGGAAGATGGGGCCACCGTTGAAATTGTCGGCGCATCGACGAATGTGTACGCCGCCAACAAAGTTGCCGATCCGCCTGGCGTAGTCAATATCACATCAACGGCTCCAGCGGATTTGGCCGGAGTCACCACGGACACCGATGTCGGACTCATCACGGTGAACGAGGCCGCGTCCCTACCGCTAAAAGATACAGTCGACACGTCTTCCAAATTGGTACCGGTGATCGTCAGTGTGGACTTACCGGCGACTGGACCGGACGATCGTGACACCCCGGTGATAGTCGGAGCGTCGACAAACGTGTACGCCTCAGAAGCAGTGACCGAACCTCCGTCACGCGTAGTCAGCACAATATCCACTGTTCCCGCGAAATTTTCCGAGGTTACGACGGTCACCGAGGTATCGCTCACGTTAGTGATCGATGCTGCGGGTGTTCCGCCAAAAGTTATTGCCGATGTATCCGTGAGATTTTTGCCGGTGATCGTCAACATGGCTCGTCCGGATGCGGGCCCCGACAAACTCGAGATCGCCGAGATTATCGGGAGGTCGACAAACTGGAAGGCTCCGGCCACGGTTACCGATCCACCAGCCGGAGTTGTCAGCATCACCTTGACAACGGCGGACGCTCGTGCCGGAGTCAGAACGATAACCGAAGTCGGGCTCACCACGGTCAGCGCTGTCCCAGGCGTTCCACCAAATGTCACCTCAGACGCTGCGGTCAGCGTCGTGCCGGTTATGGTCACCAAGGTTCCACCGGCAACTGGACCCGCAGATGGTGCAACCTTTGAAATTGTCGGAGTATCGACATACGTGTAGCCACCGACGAGAGTTACCGCTCCACCGGCCGGGGTAGTCAATTCGACATCCACGGCACCAGCGGCATGTGCGGGAGCAACAACGGTTACCGAATTTGCATTCACAACATTGAGTGCCGTTCCGGCAACTCCTCCGAAAGTTACCGAGGCGGTATCGGTGAGGCTAATTCCGGTGATGGTCACGGTGCCCTGTCCAATAGTTCGACCGGCCGAAGGAGAAACCTTGGTGATCGTCGGTGCGTTGACGAACGTGAAGGCATCGGTTGACGTCACGGTTCCTCCGGCCGGCGTGGTCAAGACCACATCCACGGCACCCGCGGTCATTACTGGAGTAACGACCGTCACAGATGTTGGACTGGCAACTTTAAGTGAAGTTCCGGCAACGCCGCCAAATGTCACCTGGGAAGTGTTCGACAGGTTTGCTCCACTAATCGTCACAACAGTTCCGCCAGCAACCGGACCGGCCGCCTTTACAACTCGAGAGATGGTCGGCGCACCGACAAATGTGAATTCGTCTTGAGCAACTACCGATCCGCCAGGAGTGAACAGTTCGACATTCACCGAACCTGCCATGTTTGTTGGTGTAACTACGGTGACAGTTGTTGGACTATTCACAGTGATGGATGAAGCGGCCGCTCCCCCAAATGTGATTGCCGAGGCATTAGTGAGATTGGTGCCGGTAAACGTCACCGTCGTGCCACCGGCAACGGGACCGGCCACTGGCTCTATCTTGGAAATTGTCGGCAATTCGACAAACGTGTACGTTCCGGCAAGCGTCGCAGACCCACCTGCCAGCGTAGTCAACACCACATCTACGACTCCGGCCTTTTTTGCCGGAGTTGCGACGGTGACCGAAGTTGCGCTCGCCACGGTGATTGACTTTCCTTGCGATCCACCAAAAGTCACTGTTGAGGTGCCCGTCAAATTTGTCCCGCTAATCGTCACCGTTGATTTGCCGGAAACCGGGCCCGACGATGGGGACACTCGGACCATGGTCGGAGCATCGACATATGTGTACGCGCCAATCGCGCTCACGGATCCGCCTGGTGTGGTCAGCGCAACATCCAACACCCCCGCGGACTTGGCCGGCGTAATTACAGTCACGGATGTCGCGCTCACATTTGTGATCGAGGTTCCTGGCGTGCCACCAAATGTCAGCGTTGAAATGTCTGTCAGATTGGTTCCAGTAATTGTCACCATCGTGCCGCCAATAACCGGACCGGACGATAGCCCTGTCGATGTCAACACGGAAATCACAGTTGGGGCTGCCACAAATGTGTAGGCCTCGGCGGCGCTCACCGATCCACCTGGGGTGGTCAGCACCACATCGACCACTCCCGCGGACTTTGCCGGACTAACAACCGAAACCGTTGTTGGGTTAACGACCGTGATCGACGTGCCAGGTATCCCACCAAAGGTCACCGCAGAGGTGCCGGTCAGGTCCGAACCGGTGACGGTTACGGTGGTTCCCCCCGCTATTGGACCGGAAGTTGGCCAAACGCCTCGATCCCTATTAATAGGTCGGTTGTTTAGAAGTGCCTCGTCCGGCGCTGTCATCGCACCGGATTACAATTTCGTGCTGTTCGATCGATAGCCACTAATTGTAAGCCGTGCGCGATTGCCAAGAATGCCCAACAGCACACACAGCGCAATAAGTGCCACAATTTGCAAAATGAGCGGCATATTCGCCACCGACGGTACAAGCGGTGTGATTGAACTCACCACCGTGGTGCTAAAGGTGGAAGAACTTGTATTCAGATAAATCGATCCGCCGCCGCGGGTGGCAAATACCGTGCATGTGCCGGCATTCAGACCATAAATGAGACCCGAGTCGGTGACCTTGCAAATGCTTGGGTCACTCATAGTTTCATATCGAACAGGGTCTTCGCTCGTTCCACCGGTCGCGGTAGCCCTCGATACCGAGCCGCTGACAATGTCTACCTCGGCAACGACCAGTTCGAGAGGAGCCTGTGGCTTGCGAATGCCAAACCCGGTCAAGTGCCGGGTCAGGAGCGTAATCGAACCGTCGGCCTCGACGAAGTATCCGTCTTCCTGGCCCTCTGGCAGCGTCGCCACGAGGAGTTGTGGAATCAAGGTCCACGTGATCCCGTCTCGAGAGAAGGCCAGCACACCGTCTAGTGGCGGTGCAGGCAGCATTATTGCAATTGGAGCGTCTAGCGACGTGACGCTGTCACCTGACTGCATGTTGGCGGTGACTTCGATCGTCATGTAACCCTCATTGATCGTCGACTGCTGCACGCGATCACTCATCATCATGTTCCACACCAGGTTCTCAGTGTTTGCCGCCGGTGGAACGACTACGGCGATGATGATCGGAGCGGAGTCAGGCGATCCACTTGTCTGCGGGATGTCCATTTGCATGATGGTTGCACCATCGCTCGCGGTGATGGTGGTTGGGGCATCAAATAGTGGAGCAATTGTCGTTGTCGTTGTCGGAGTTGGAACAGTTGTTGAGGTAGCAGGCACCGGTTGCGGAATCGTCGTAGTCGTCGTCGAGCGTGGAACCGTTGTTGTTGGCGACGGGATCGTAGTAGTCGTCGTCGATGGTGAGGCATTCGGTGGCGATGGGATCGTGGTCGACGGAGAAGTCGACGCTGCAGGAGTTCCGACAATTGCACTTAATACGATCGGGCTACCCACACCATTGCTCAGGATGCGAATCTCAATGGAATAGGTTGTGTCGTTTACCAGCGAACCAATCGTGAAGGTACCGACGCCGGTAAGACCCGTGTCAATCCAATCGCCGCCGTTGATTCGATAACCAATCCCGCTGACCGTTGAGCCATTGGTCTCCACCGAAGATACCGTGCCTACTAGAACTCCGTCGCCTGAAACCAGGCCCACCGAGGCGCTCGCCGCAGATGGCGCCGGCGGACTGGTTGTAGTAGTCGTCGTCACCGGAATCGTCGTCGTCGTGGAGGTGGTAGTTGTCGGCGCCACTGCGGGAGTTCCACTTACGGCGCTCGACAACTTCGGGCTACCAACCCCGCTACTGGTCACTCGGATCACTATCGAATAGCTTGTCCCGTTGGTCAGCCCGGTTATCGTGAAGGTGCCGCTGGCGGTGAGGCCCGTGGTGACAAATGCGCCGCCGTCCACCTGGTAATCAATTGCGTTGACGACGGCACCGTTGGTCTGCACGGAGACCGTACCTACCAGCAATCCGTCGCCGGCGACAACGCTTAGAGAACCGGTCGCAGCAACGACACCTGTAGTGAACGAGACAATTGAACCAGTCGCCGTCCCGTAGACACTTGAAGCCACAACACGGAAGAAATAGGTAGTGCCTGGGTTCAGACCGCTGAGCGCAACCGACACAGACGTATCTATGGAACCTGAAACAGTCGATGGAGTCGCGCTGACCGTAGTTGATCCACTCAGATTGGCTGCCGTTCCGTACTCGAACGAAACGGTGGTGGAAGTACCATTCGCATTTGCCGACCCGCCAAGAGTTGCCGTCGTCGTCCCTATCGATGTTGCTGGGGTAACTGTTGTTGCCGAAGGTGGTGTACCGAACGTGAAGCCACCGGTGCTTGTTGCCGAACCGCCAATTGGGGTGGTCAGGACGACATCGACTGCGCCGGCCGCGTGGGCCGGTGTGACGACTGTGATCGACGTTGCGCTTGAATTAACAATCGGTGTTCCGGCGGTGCCACCAAATGTGACACCACTCGTACCCGTCAAATTGGTTCCCGTGATCGTCACCGTCGTGCCGCCGCCAGTAGTGCCAGTTGCGGGCGATATACCGGTAATTGTCGGTGCGCCTACATAGATGAACCCACCAGTGCTTGTTGCCGAACCACCAATTGGGGTCGTCAGAACAATGTCTTGCGCACCGACTGTTCCCGCCGGAGTAATGACGGTGACCGAGGTGGCGCTGACTACCGTGACCGATGTCCCAGCCAATCCACCAAATGTCACCGATGATGTGCCCGTCAAGTTCGTACCCGTGATCGTCACGGTCGTGCCACCATTAGTTGAACCAGACGACGGCGCAACCGTTGTAATTGTCGGTGGCGCAATAAACGTGAACCCGTTAGTAGCGGTGGCGGTGCCGCCAACCGTTGACAGTACGACATTTACTGGGCCAGCCGCATGGGCCGGTGTAATGACTGTGACCGAGGTGGCACTGACATTGGAGATCGACGTTCCGGCGGTGCCATCAAACGTCACACTGGTGGTACCCGACAAATTGGTGCCGGTAATTGTTACGGTCGTCCCGCCAGCAGCCGGGCCACTTGACGACGAGAAACCGGTAATCGTCGGCGCGGCTACGAAGGTGTAGTTGCTCGGGCTGGTGGCTGTGCCACCCGGGGTGATCAATATCACATCAACTGCGCCGGCCGCTTTAGTTGGAGTCACGACTGTGACCGAGGTGGCACTGACATTAGAAATCGACGTTCCGGCGGTGCCACCAAACGTCACACTGGTGGTACCCGACAAATTGGTGCCGGTAATTGTTACGGTCGTGCCACCGTCAGCCGGACCACTTGAAGGCGAGATCGCAGAAATTGTCGGGATGCCGATGTATGTAAACGTCGAAGTATCCGAGCCCCCAGCCGTCGTCAATATCACGGCTACCGCGCCAGCAGTCTTCGCTGGCGAAACTGCAGTCACCGATGTTGCGCTGACATTTGTAAACGAAACTGCCGCCGTATCACCAAATGTCACAGCGGTCGTACTCGTTAGGTTGGTGCCGGTGATTGTCACGCTTGTACCGCCGACAGCCAGGCCACTTGACGGCGTAACACTTGTAATTGTCGGCGCGGCCACGAAGGTGTAGCCGCCTGGGCTTGTTGCCGGGCCGCCCGGGGTGGTCAATACGACATCAAATTGGCCGGCAACATGTGCCGGTGTTGCGACAATCACAGATGTACTTGTCACGGTACCCAAAGTGCCCGCCGTGCCACCAAATGTCACTGCAGTCGTACCGGTCAAATTAGTGCCGGTGATTGTCAAGGTTGTCGATCCGGCAGCCGGACCACTTATCTGCGAGAGACTCGTAATTGTCGGAGCAGCCACATACGTGTACGTCAAACTATTCGACGAGCCGCCAGGTGTCGTCACGATCACGGGGGCTTCAAAGCCCGCGGCATGAGACGGATTAACTACTGTGATCGAAGTTGCGCTCACATTGACAAGAGAAGTGCCATCCCTGGCACCAAATGTCACCAACGTCGTCCCATTCAAATTGGTACCGGTAATCGTCACCGTCGTGCCACCTGCGATTGGGCCACTCACCGGCGAAATACTCGTAATTGTCGGCGTGGCAACGTAGGTGTATTGGGTTGGGCTTGTTGCTTCGCCGCCAGGGGTGGTCAGTACTACATCAAATGCACCGGCCGCATGCGCCGGTGTCACAACTGTCACCGATGTTGGGCTCAACACTGTCACCGCTGTGCCAGCCGTGCCGCCAAAGGTCACGCCGGTTGTGCCCGTCAAATTTGTTCCTGTGATCGTCACCGTTGTCGATCCGGTACTTGGTCCGTTTGACGGCGAGATCACAGAAATAGTCGGCACTGCGAAGTATGTGAATGTTGAAGTATCCGAGCCCCCAGCCGTCGTCAATATCACGGCGACCGCGCCAGCAGAATTCGCCGGTGTAACTGCAGTCACCGATGTCGCGCTGACATTTGTAAACGAAGTTGCCGCCGTACCACCAAATGTCACAGAAACCGTACTCGTTAGGTTGGTACCGGTGATTACGACGCTTGTACCACCACCGATCGGGCCGTTAGTTGGTGAAAGCGATGTAATTGTCGGTGCCGCGACAAACGTGAAGCCATTTGTTTTCGTATCCGCACCACCAACCGTGGTCAAAATCACATTCACTGCCCCGGCAGCGTGTACTGGAGTAACGGCCGTTACAGAAGTCGCGTTCACCACCGTCACCGCTGTACCAGCCGTGCCACCAAAGGTGACACTCGTCGTGCCGGTCAAATTGGTTCCTGTGATTGTCACGGTCGTGCCTCCGGCGGCCGGACCGCTAGATGGGGCGACAGTAGTGATCGTCGGGGCGGCCACAAATGTGTAACTGCCAATGGCCGTAGCTTCACCGCCGACGGTGGTCAACACCACATCAACTAGACCTGCAGCATGTGCCGGGGTAACCACCGTCACCGAAGTTGCGTTCACCACGGTCACCGCTGTACCAGCCGTGCCACCAAAGGTGACACTCGTCGTGCCGCTCAAATTGGTTCCCGTGATCGTCACCGATGTCGATCCCGCCGCCGGTCCGCTAGATGGGGCGACAGTGGTGATCGTCGGCGCAGCAACATACGTGTAGCCGTTGGTGAGGGTCCCGACCTGCGTGTCGGGATTCGTTACCACCACGTTCACTGTCCCTGTGCCGGCAGGGGCTCTCGCTGTGATCGACGAACCTGAATTGACGGTCACACCTGTTGCGTCAGTTACACCAAACTTCACGGTTGCAGGGGAAACAAATCCGGTTCCCGAGATCGTTACGACGGTCCCGTCGGCAACAGGACCACTCGAAGGAGTTACCGAAATGACCGTTGGTGCCGCGCGATAAGTAAATCCACTAGCCAAAGTCCCGGTTTGAGTGTCGCTGTTCGTTACAACCACTGCCACCGCGCCTACCACATGCGCTGGAGTCGTCGCCGTGATCGAGGTGTCCGAATTTACGGTCACACTTGTTGCCAAATCTCCATCAAACTTCACGGTCGCGCCGGTAGCAAATCCGGTTCCAGAGATCGTTACGACGGTCCCGCCAGCGGGCAAACCGCCGTTCGGCGAAACGGCGGTGACCGCCGGGGCCGCGCGATACGTAAAGCCACCACTGGATGTGACACTTCCGCCCGCGGCGGTTAGCACCACATCGACCGCACCGGCCACATGCGCCGGTGTGACGACTGTGATCGACGTGCCATTGACATTGGTTAGTGTTGTTCCTTCCGTGCCATCAAATTTCACCGAGGTCGTGCCGGCCAAACTGGCGCCGGTGATCGTCACCGTCGTGCCGCCCGCAGGCAAACCACCGTTCGGCGAGATCAGGGTGATCGTCGGCGGCGCAACGATCGAAAAAATCGGTCCATTTGTGGTACCACCGGAATTTACCGCCACGATCCGGAAGTAATATGTCGTGCCCTGAGTCAATCCAGTAATTGCCACGGACACCGCGGTTGC